>CAIXUZ010000013.1 GCA_903922735.1 uncultured Verrucomicrobia subdivision 3 bacterium | reverse complement strand
CCACAGGAGAATCATTATGTCTAAAACCAAGTTCGTTGACTTCCGGGCCGTCAAAGCGGCCATCACCATGGAGCAATTGCTTCAGCACTACGGCATCCTCGATCAGTTCAAACGCACCGGTGACAGCCTGAACGGGCCGTGCCCGATCCACAAGGGGAGCAATCCCACGCAATTCCGTGTAAGCACCACCAAGAACCTCTGGAATTGTTTCAGCGACTGCGAACATGGCGGCAACACCCTCGACTTCATCGTCAAGATGGAGAAGTGCAGCGTCCATGCCGCCGCGTTGAAAGCGATTGAATGGTTCAACCTTGATCCCGAGGCCATGGCCGCCAGCGACGACAAAGCGGAACCTGCCGAGCCGAAAGCGTCGGCACCAGCATCCAAGCCGGCAACCAAACCAGCGGCGAAGGGAGAAAGTTCAGGAGATGATGGCCGTCCGCAAGGACTGCCCAATGCGCCGCTGAAATTCCGGTTGGATAAACTGGAGCGCACGCATCCGTATCTGACAGAGCAACGCGGGCTGACGCCGGAAACCATCGTGGATTTCGGCATCGGCTTTTGTTCCAAAGGCATGATGGCCGACCGCATCGCCATTCCGATCCATAACGCCAAGGGCGAAGTCGTCGCCTATGCCGGACGGTTTATTGGTGCCCCACCGGAAGGTGTGCCCAAATACAAGCTGCCGCCGGGATTCCGAAAGTCGCAGGAGTTGTTCAATATCGACCGTGCCATCAAAGAGCCGGCCGATCTGCCACTGGTCATCGTGGAAGGGTTCTTCGACGCGATGAAGCTTCATCAGCACGGTTGTCGCAAGGTGGTGGCCCTCATGGGCGCCACCCTGTCCACCGCGCAGGAGGAGTTGATCCGGCAGCACACGAACCGCCACAGCCACATCATCGTCATGCTCGACGAGAACGAAGCGGGCCAAGCGGGACGTGAAGACATCGCGTGCCGCCTATCGAAGTTCTGTTTCGTGCGGGTGCATCAGTTCAGTCAACCCGACATGGAGCCGGAACACCTGACAACGGAGGAAGTGCAGCAACTCATGGAGGGTGTCTTATGAAACGCTACGCAGGACGGCGGCAAGGTTATGTCGTCAAGGTCACCGTGGACGGACGCCGGCTCAATCCCCGGTTGGACTTGTGGAATCACAGTCCGACCGGGTTCGAGTGGGGTTACGGTGGCAGTGGCCCAGCTCAACTGGCGCTGGCCATTCTGGCCGACCATTGCGGCGACGACGAGCAGGCGTTGAACTTTTATCAACGCTTCAAGTGGGCGGTGATCGCCGAACTGCCACACCGCGAATGGATATTGACCTCCGAGGACATTGAGCGCGTGTTGCATTCCCAGCAGGAGCGCGAGCCGCTGTTGGAAAGTGTCACTTCATAACAACAACCCCGACCATTTTGGCCGGGGCTTTTTCTTGCCAGTTCTGGCAAGTCCACACGTCTCCGCAGATTCACGATGGTGTCCTACGCTTCAGGGTGGATTCAAAAACTAAAACCACACACCAGAAAGGAGATTCATCATGGATGTTCATTGCACCACCTGTGGCGAACCGTGGGATGTCTATCACCTGCGGCACGACGCCATTTACGAAACCGACCTGTCCCACGCCGAGGCGAAGGCGTGGGCGCAGTTGTCCCCGCAGGTCAAGTTGCTCGACCGCTATCGCGAAAAGTTTCGCGCCGTCGGCTATGAGTTCGGCGGCTCGATCCTCAATGTGTTGCGCTGCCCGGCGTGTCCCAAGGACGCCAGACCTGATCCCGACAAGGCTGCCATGAAAGCCGGCATCGTCGAGCTATTGGGCGATGACGAGGACGGTATTGCCGCGACGATGGAGGACTTCGGCTTATGAGCACGCATAGCCAGGCAAAACGGCAAAATGGTCACGACCCGAACCAGACTGAATTTGGTATCATCTGGCAGTTGGTGGAATATCCATTCCGGTTACGGGCCGGGGATGTCATCAAGATCAGCGACCAGTTTTGCCGGGTCCTGCGGGTGAACGAATGTTCGGCGGTCGTCATCATGAACCAGCCGATGCGGGATTTTAAGACGCGGTTTGATAAGCCGGTGCGGTTTCAGCCGCCACCCAAGCTGTTCCGCATTTCGCCGCAGTCAGATGTTCCCATTCTTAATCGCCGTTCAAAACGGTGATCCACAGGCGATTCTTGGAATCGCCTTTTTTATTT
>CAIXUZ010000012.1 GCA_903922735.1 uncultured Verrucomicrobia subdivision 3 bacterium | reverse complement strand
TCATCCGTCTTGCCTTCGATGGTTTCCATCGTGGCCATTTGCGGCAGCGAGACGTAGCCGCCGGCGGGAATCCAGCCGAGGGCGTATTCGATGTCGCCGATTTTCTTCTTCCAGATGGGCTTGCCGAACCAGATGGCGAAGCGCTCGACCTTCAGCCCGCGCCAGCGCGCGGCGAGGAAATGGCCAAGCTCGTGGACTCCGATGAGCAGGTTGAACACCAGCACCACTTCCAAGGCGATAAACAGATAATGCAAAAAAGTCATGTCAAATTCGGGAGATTATATCACGGAAGAAAATTACCGCAAACCTTACCGCGCCGCCTCACGCCGCGCCCAGGCATCCGCCTCCAAAATCTTTTCCAGCGTCGGATGCTCGACCACGGTGTGGGCGTCCATCACGCGGCGGACGGTTTCGGTGATCTGCGGAAAATTGATTTTACGGTTCACAAAGGCTTCGACGGCGACTTCATTCGCCGCATTGAAAACAGCGGGCAGCGTGCCGCAAGTGTCCCCTGCCCGGCGCGCGAGCAAAATGGACGGGAAGCGCTCCGTATCCGGCTCCTCAAAGGTCAGCGTGCCGATCTTGGGAAAATCCGTCTGCACGCGCTCGCTCGCGGCCCGGGCGGGATACGTCAGCGCATATTGAATCGGCAGGCACATGTCCGGCGTGGAAAGCTGCGCGATCAGCGAGCCGTCCACAAATTCCACCATTGAATGCACGATGCTCTGCGGATGCACCACCACGCCGACGCGACCCATCTCGATGTCGAACAACCAACGCGCCTCAATCATCTCCAGCCCCTTGTTGAACAGGGTCGCGGAATCAATCGTCACCTTCCGGCCCATGACCCACGACGGATGTTTCAGCGCTCGCTCAACGGTGATTTCGGAAAACTTCTCCCTGGGCCAGTCGGTCTGGCTGCGGAACGGCCCGCCGCTGGCGGTGAGCCAGAGCTTGCGGACGGAGGAACCTGGCTTGCCATCGAGGCATTGAAAAATCGCGGAATGCTCGCTGTCCACGGCGAGCACTTTTACGCCATGCTTTTTGGCTTCGCGCATCACGATTTCGCCGGCCATCACCAAAATTTCTTTTGATGCGACCGCGATGTCCTTGCCGGCGCGAATCGCCGCGAGGGCCGGCTGCAGTCCGGCGGTGCCGACAATGGCAATCAAAACAATGTCCGCCGCGGGCAGCGTGGCGAGTTTGAGCAAACCTTCGTTGCCGTAATAAACCTGCGTGGAAACGCCGAGGGTGGCTTGCAGTTCCTTCGCCTTCGCCGGATCGCTGATGGAAACGACGGCGGGCCGGTGCCGGCGGGTCTGTTCGAGCAGCAATTCCGAATTGCCGCCCGCCGCGAGGCCGATGAGGCGGATTTGATCCGGCAAATCTTCCGCCACCTTGACGGTGCTGGTGCCGATGCTGCCGGTGGACCCAAGTAAAACAACGTTTTTCATTTTCAAAATTTATTCAAACCACAGATGGCCACAAATGAAACACAGATTGGGACTAAAAGGCCATCCGTTTATATTCCACTTTTTCACGGCCAAAGTTGATCAAATAACCCAGCTTAATTCCCGTGCCGCGAAGTTCGTTGAGCAATTGGGCTTCGTGGAAGGATTGATAGGTTGCATCGGTCTTCAATTCAACAATGATTTTATCTTCAACCAGCAGGCTGGAGCGAAAAGTCTTTTTCCCCGGCCTTTATCTGTGTTTCATCTGTGTCCATCTGTGGCTCATGAAATCAAAACGTGCCGCAGATAGAGATACATCAGCGGCGCGTTGAACAACAGGCTGTCCAGCAGGTCGAGGATGCCGCCGATGCCGGGAAACAGTTTGCCGGAATCCTTCACCCCCGCCTCGCGCTTGAAGAGCGATTCAATCAAATCACCGATGACGGCCGCCACGCTCAACACCACGCCCAGAATGGCGGCATGCATATAATTCATCCCAACCAATTTGGCGCCGAAGCAATACACGAACACCAGACTGGCCACCGTCGAAACCAAAATCGCGCCACCGAAACCTTCCCACGATTTCGCGGGACTGATGCGCGGAATCATTTTGTGCCGGCCGATGAGCGAACCGACGGCATAAGCGCCCATGTCGCTGAACTTGGTGACTAGGATGAAGTAGAGCAGAAAATATTTTCCCGCATCCGCCGGCGCGCCGGGCGGGAACGGGAAGAAGCTGATTTTCTGGATGAAATTCAGCAGCCATGGCACATACATCAGGCCAAAAAGAGTCGTGGCAATGGCGGTGATGCCCGCCACGTTGCGCTTAGAAACGAACTGCCGCACACACAGGCCGAGCACGAACAGGATGAGAAAACTGGTTTCAAAATCATTCACCCGCGCCGGCGAACCGGAGGTGCCCAGCCGGCCGGTGAGATTCAGGAACGTTCCCACCATCAGCAACAGCCCGCCGATCACACCCGAAACCTTGAAGCTGACCATGCCGCGCTTTTCCGCGATGCCGTAAAATTCCACCAACCCCGCCAGCGCCAGCAACGCGACCAGCAATATGAAAACGCCGTCGGAAACAAACCGGTTGCCGGAAAACAAGGCCGCGAGAATGAGCGTCCACATTACCGCCGTGGACGCCAGGCGGCGCAGGAAAACCTGCCCTTTGGAGGGCGGCGGCGGCGCGCTGGTGGTTTCAGACATGAGCGGAAAAAACTAACAGGCAAAACCGGAAAAGCCAACGGCGATTTACTTCCTCTTTTCCGCGCCAGCTTTCTCTATTCCAATCAGCAGCAGCAACCGACCAATCAAGGATGGCAGCGCAGCGGATACGGGCTGAAAATCGCAGTGGAATAACAAGCTACACAAGCAATGTCGCGATTTGTCCCATTTTGACGTTTTGGTCGCGCTTTTTCTGGTGCGCGCGGGGGCGGCGGGTCCGAAGATGGAGTCTGGAATGAGGCGGAAAACATTCATTAGGCATTAATCATTGGCACTGGGCATTGGGCATTGGGAGCGGGGAACTTCCGTGGGCTCTCCTCGCCACCGGCTGAATTTCTCTGGAGACCGTATCTGCGGGAAACCTGACCAATCTGTGGGGCAATTGTTGCAAGTGGTTGATAGAGCATCCAAAATCGGTCTTTTTCCGGTCTAAAATCTGTCTTTTTTTAAACACAAAGGCTCAAAGGGGCAAAGCGGGTAAGCAGCAGAAAACATCCAACATTCAACATCCAATGGCGGCCTCTGCCGAGATACCGCTACAACAACCCAGAAGGAAATCTCCGCACAAGCTGCGCGCAGTGCGGAGTAGCGTCCAACCGGTGGCCGGAATTCATCGGTTAGCCACGTTGCGGTCGAGCCACAGGTTCGACACTACAACGGTTACAGAGATTTCAGAACGGGCGGCGGAAAGATAGAGGAAAGAAAAAAGGGGCGCTGCCGACGGAAGCGAGGCGGTGACATCTGTTTGATATTGAGGTTGGGCACCCATCGTTTTCATGGCGACGAACTTTAGCACGGGGTTTGGCAAATATTTGCAAGCCGGCAAGCGGCTTGCGAACAGGTACGAATAGAGACCCCCAGATCACGAACCGGAACGAAAAAATAGTTGAAAAAAATATTTGACGGGTTTGGGGAAAGCGGGAAATGGAAGCCTTTTTAAACCACGAAACAAAAAAAATCTGAGATCGAGTTTCACAACAAAGGAACAAAGGGCACAAAGCCAGCAGCAAAACGGAAAAAATCAAACCTGAAACTTACTGAGACCTGAGCTAAGCAGAGGGCGAACATCGTAAAACAAAAGATAAAACGCTGTAACGCTTACATGCTGAAAATGGGACCAAAATAGAAAGTTGAAAGCAGATATCTGAAATCAAATGCAGCCTGCATTTCTTTACCTGGAGCTGCGCGATGATCGCGAAGGAAGCGAAGGCAAAGCGGATAGCGGGAAACATTCAACGCATCGGGCGCATTGGCTCCATTGAAAACAGCAGAATAAAAAATAGCACAATACTATGGGATCGGCTCAACGCCCGCCTATCTCAGTTATCCGTTGCCCGGCGTAACGTTGCGCATCCAGGACCCATGCCGGCTGGCAATCAAAGGGCACAACCCCGGTTCCGAGGAGTCCCCGCGGATGATCGAGAGCCAAAGGCAGAAGCCGGTCAATGGTCCGATTAATCGCCATTCGATCGCCGGAAGCCAGCACGCTGGCAGGCATATTGACCCGCACCGCAATTTCCGGGAATTTCAAAGCTGCCCGCATAAACGCAACCTGATCCGTTTCGGCCGGACATATCACATAGCCGGGGCCGCAACGGAGCATGGCCTCTGCAATCAATGCCACATTCCCGCCAATGATGCAGGTCAGCGGCCGGCCGGCGGCGCGGCCGGCTTGCAATACTTCACTCAATGCCGGCGCCACAATCCTTTGAAAAATCTCCGGCGAAACGAGCGGCGGCGCGGCTCCGGATTCATAGATGGCCGGCCGGAATCCCAAGGCAATAAGTTTAGCACATAGCCCGGCTTGATGCCGGGCGAGAAAGGCAATGACCGCGCCGATTGCGGCGGTGGACTCCGCAAATTCCAATAGAAGGTTTTCAAACCCGAGCAATCCGATAGCGAGGGAAACCGGCCCGCCGACCGGAACTTGAACCTCGCAGGAGAATTTCCCGGAGATGGCAGACGCCGCTGCGCAGAACATCGGGAATCGTCCATTGTGTTCTGGATCCAGCGCCGGCAAATTCAAGATGTCCGAGACGTTTTCGAAAAGAGGCCGAGTTAGGGCCGGGGTTTGGGCATGCGATTGGGGACGGACTTCGCCCCCCCACGCCTCCACTTCGGCGTGATAGACATCAATCCCGCAAACCACAGGTGAGTGCGCATAGATTTCGTGCGCCCGGATATGCGCCTGAGCAAGCAAGGTCGCGCTGCGAGAAACCTCCCACGGCGTTTTGCCGATCAACGCCGCCGCGTGCTCGAGCACCGCAGGATACAGAATCGAATGTTTCACAAGGGAATGTTCTTTGGCCCACGCCACCGGGGTTAGATTTTTGAACTGATATTTCCCATAGGGTTTCCTGCCTGGGCCCAGCGTGAGCCTGGTTTGTAATTTTTTATCCGGCGCGGCCGGCTCATCCCCGACAGTGGACTTGGTTTTGTCCGGCAGGCCCTGAATTCGTTGGGAGCAAACCAAATCGCGCGCGGAATGTCAAACGGGGGAGCGTCGTTCTGGTGAACGCGGTCAATCCCGGCTTGTGTCTGCGGCCTGAATTTCCAAAAATTAGCGCATGAAATTCCGCAGCGTCATGCTTTCGCTCATTCTGGCTTTTCATGGTCTGGCTGTCCATGCGAACGAACCACCCGCGCCAATCGCCAGAAAAGCCGGCTTGATCACGCCAATCGATTGGGAAAAGTTCAAATGCCTGCCGACTACCAGCGACGCAGCAGAGCGGTTTGGAAAAATCCTGCTCAACGCGAATAAATACGCTTTGACCGTGTGGTGGACCAATAAAGGATTCAACCAAACTCGATCCGATGGCTATCTCGATTTCAAAGGAACTGCCGAGAAGGATATCCGCCCAGCAGCTTCTGAAGCACAAGGGCTGGCGATTTCGTTGCGGCTTGGACTTTACCATTCCAAAGCGACCGGAGTTTCTGCGCCAGATGCCGAGAAGAGGGTCGTTCAACTTGTCCGTTCGATGGTGCACCGGCATCGCGCCAATTCCACCAATGGCTGGGGTTCAGCCTGGCAATCTCCGGCTTGGGCGGCTTACACCGACATGGCCGGCTGGCTGCTGTGGGACAAACTGGACAACATTACACGCAGTGATTTGGTTCAAATGACCGAAAGTGAAGCCGCATGGGTAATGACAAACAAAGGCGAAAGCAAAATCAAAACCTACCGAGATCGGGCTGGAAAAATCATCAGCCCAGGCGACACAGGCATGGAGGAAAATGCCTGGGACGCCTCGCTACTCGTGGCGGCGACCGCCATGATGCCGCACCACCCGCAATATTCTCGGTGGATGAACAAAGCCGTCGCCTTGTGGTTGTCGTCGCAGGCGCGGCCTTCGGACGTGAACCGGACGAACCTTTATCACGGCAAATCGCTAGCTGAATGGCTGCCCGGCTCGAACATGAACGAGGATGGGACGTGTGTTAACCACGACCGCATCCACCCGGATTACATGATTGCGGGGCTGTGCGAGTTCAGCCCGATTGGTTTCTACGGCCTGGCAGGCCGGCCTTTGCCCGCGGCGGCGGTCTTCAATTTGGAACTGCCCTATCGGGCGCTGGCGGATTTGTGGTTTGTCGCCGGAACGGAGAAAGCCGGACGGATGGTTTTGTCGCCGGGCGGAACAATTTTCAAACCAGACTCGGCGGATGTTTATTGCCCGCAAGGAAATGATTGGGGGACGAGCCAGCGCGATCATTTTGCCTACGCCGATGCGGTCATCGCGGCGCTCGGCGAAGATGCGGCACTTAAACAGCGCGCCGCCAATTGGGAGATAAAGCACAGCGAACAGGTTTTGGAAATGCAGGCGCGCTTCACAGACGGCCACACCTACGGCGCACTTAGCGAATTAAACTGGCATACACGGGAAGAATATGTCGCCGTGTCTTCCGCAAACGCCTACCTGTTGAAGTGGTTGGTGGCACAAACCCCACCCGTCATGACCAATGAACCATTTTGAATAAATTGCCCACGGTGGTCGGCAAACCATATCGCGCGAGGAATGTCAAAGGTCGAGCGGGCGGATTTCCGGCAGACTGGCCTTCAGGGTTTCACGGTGACCTGCCTCACGAAATCGTTGGTCTTGATCCCGTCTGCCGCCAGTGGCCGGCCATTGATAACGACGTTGTCAAAAGTCACGCCGGCGATGCCATGGGCGGCGTCGAAGCCCATCAGCTCGACCCGTGGATGAGCGGCCGTGGCCTGGATATTCCGGAAGATCACGTCCTGGATGCGGCCATATTCAAGGTCGCGCGACCAGACGGCCTTGTTGATCCACAGGGAAATCAATCGGCGCGACTCCTCCACGCGGATGTTCTCGAACCGGACATGGCTGATGGTGGCCGAATCGCAGTGGAAAATGCGCAGGGTCCATTCCCGGCCAATGTCGTGGATGACATCGCAGTTTGCGAACAGCACGTCGTCCACGTTCTCGCGGAGTTCGGCTCCGATGGACAGCGCGTGAGCTACCTGGTTCCAGAGCACGCAATTTTTCACCACGATGTGATGGACTCTCCCCTGCCCTTTATCACTTTTGATCACAATGAGATCATCCAGGGTGCGCAAAAAACAACCCTCCACGGTAACGTCCGTGCTGTTGCAAATGTCGAAGCCGTCGGAATTGGCGCGGGAGCCGAAGACTTTCACGTTGGTGAGCGTCACCCCGCGGCTGCGGCGGATGGGCACGTTCCAGGTGCCGGCGTCGCGCAGGGTCACGCCTTCGATGGTGGCATCGTCCGCTTGGACATAGAGAAGATTGCCGGCGTGTCTCGGGCATTGGCTGCCGTCAATGATGCCGCGTCCGCGGAGCGCGACATGGCTACCTTTCATTTGCACCATCGGTCCGTAGCTGCCCACGCCGCGCAGCACCGCTCCGCCGGCCAGATAAAGCGTCTGGCCGGACGCCACCTTGATGGTATTGGTCACCACGTGCATACCCGGACCGAAATAAATGGTGTTGGGGCCCTTGGCGTCGGGAACCGCGGTCTCCCAAGGATTGGCGAAGAGATGCAGTGAAGACGTCGTATCGCCGTTGATTTCGAGGGTCAGATTGGCGGGATGATCAAGCGCGAACGTGACCTGACGGCCATGGATGCGCGGGACCACGCCATAGGATGAGGGGAGAATCTTTGCCTGCTTCACTTCGTCGCGATAGGTGACACAGATATTTTTCACCGGCCCGCGCATATTAAAGCCGGCAAAAGAGGCAATGGCGAAATAATCGGCCGTGTGCGCCTTGTCATCCATCGCTTTCCAGCGAAGCTTGTCATCGGCCGGGGCCACATGCGTGACACAGACAAACACCGGCTGCCCGTTCGCCTCGACCTTGAAATCGCGGGACGCCGGCTCATCCGCCGGCATGGCCCAAACGCGAACGCGGCTGGCGGCACCGTCGGTCGCGTCCTGGGATTGAGCCGGCGCCAGCGCGGGCAGAGCCAGAAGCGGCAGGAGCAAGAAGACCTTTATGATTTGCATTATGGTATTGTTCCGGCGCTATTCAGAATGAAAGACCTTACCCCGTCAATACTGACAAAACCTGCGGACCAGAAACAAACCGCTCGCCCTTCGGCGTCCCGCCCCGCCCGGCAGTCTCTGGTTTTGGCCGGCATGCCCGTGCGCACAGCGTAAGGTCCGCTGGTAATCGCAGGCCTTTTTTATTCACGCCTTCAACCCCGTAAGATCCACTTCCAGTTTTTTATTCTGCGTTAGCAGTTCGGTCATCGTCATTTTTGCATGCCGCGCCGCCGCTTCGCGACCAAGCACGCAGGTTAAAACCCCGTCTACCGCGCGGGGAACCGTCTGGTTCTCAAACCGGCCGGCGGTGACATTCTGGTAAAACGTGGCGATGTTGCGCACCGCGCCGGCGGTGTAAAGATTTTCCACCTTGCCGCCGCCGTAATGCTTCGGGCCGCCGCGCACGAAGGCTTTGCCCCAATACGTGATTTGGGCGTTGGCTTCCGCACCATGAAAGTTTGCCGCCAGCGTGCCGTCGGAATTATCGCGCAATGCGTGGCCAAAATGATTATGCACCAACCCATCGGTATACTCATAAATCACCGAACAAACATCGTGGGAATCGCCATGCGGATCAGGCCGGCAAATCCGGGATGCGCCCATCGCGGATACCGGTTTCTGGCCGATGACCCATAAGGCCGCATCAATCGCGTGAATGTCGAAGTTGCCGATAAAATCGCCGCCTAGGGCGATGTCATTGTCCCAGATCAGATGTTGCAACCGGCTTTCGATGGTGGCGGTCTTGGGCGGGTCATCGTGACCGGCGGAGAATCCCATCGTTTGCACTTGCGTCAGCTTTCCAAGGCCGCCTTCCTGGATGCGCTGCGCGACTTCCTGATTCACCGGGTCGGTCGGAATCTGATAATCAACGAAAAAAACACGCTGCTTCTGGGTCGCCAGGTTTGCGCCTGCTCTAATCGCCAACGCCCCCGGCACATCTACAGCCACCGGCTTGGCCAAATACACATGCAAGCCGGCGTCCACGGCGGCCCGGGATTGTTCGGGGAAAAAATACGGCACGTCAATGATGACCATGGCCTCCACCCCGCTCTCGATGACTTTTTGGTAACCGGACAGCCCGGAAAACCGGCGCGCCTGGTCCACGCCGAGCAATTCTCCTTTGGAATCGGCCACCGTTTGAAAATAGTCAGCCACGGCATGGAATTCATAACCGCCATGCTGTTGAAACAGCCCGGCAATCCAGCTTCCGCGTCCTCCCAGCCCGACAATGCCGAGCTTAATCTTGCGCTTAACCCCGCTCAGGCTGGCCGGCGCCGACAGGGTGTCGGCGGACAAAATATTCAACGGTGAAAAAGCCGATGCCGCCGTGGCCGCCAGCGTTCCGCCCAAAAACCGGCGGCGGCTTACACCGGCGCCGGCATTCATAAAGCGGCGCTGCCAGTACGCTTTGCTGTTCATGTTTTGGATGAACTGGTTTTACTCATTTGCGTGATTTTCTTCCCTCCGCACGGAGTTGCAAGCCTATTTGGAGGCCGGACAATAGAGGGGGAAAACATCCAACCCACATCACCGCTGCAGAAATTTTGCCACCGCCTCGGTGCGGGTCCGCACTTGCAATTTTTCGTAGATGCGCCGGATGTAAGTGTGGACGGTCTCGTAACTGATGCCGAGCTTTTCGGCGATTTCCTTGTAGATCAAACCTTGCGCCAGCAAATCCAGCACCTGCTGTTCCCGATCGGAAAGTTCGGCCAACCCCTCGCCCGCCGCCGGCGCCGGCGCGACCGGTTTTTGAAACGACTGCACCACCAGCCGCGCAATATGCGTCGTCATGGGCGAACCGCCGCGATGCACCTCGCGGATGGCCTCAACGAGCTCCTTCGTCGGCGTGCGCTTGAGCATATAGCCGTTGGCACCGGCCGCCAGGGCGTTGAAAATATTTGCCGTGTCCTCGTAAACGGTCAGCATCATCACCTGCAACTGCGGCATCAAATTTTTCAGCTTACGAACGCATTCCACACCATTCATGCCCGGCAGATTAATGTCCATCAAGACGACATCCGGCTTCGCCTTGGGCAAATCAGCGATGGCATCCTCCGCATTCGCATAGTCGCTGACAAAGCGGAACCCCTCGGCGCGGCCAATCACCTTGGCCAGCGTGCCGCGCAGCTTGTCGTTGTCTTCGACGATGGAAACGGAGATGGACATAAATTATTTGGCGGCGAGCGAAACCGTGAATTTCACCACGGTGCCGCCGCCCGCGCCGGGCAAAAGTTCAAACTCTCCGCGAATGTCCGCCAGGCGTTTGCGCATATTATTAAGGCCATTCCGCAGTTTCTTATCAGAAACATCGCCAACCCCGCAGCCATTGTCGGCGACGGTCAGGATAAATTTTCCCGGCACCAACGACAAGCTTACGCGAGCCTCGGTGGCATGGGCGTGTTTTACAACATTGTTCACCGCCTCCTTGAAGGCGAGAAAAACATTGTGGCGCACTTCCGGCGGAATCGGGGTGGCGGGCAATTGCACCGGCAACCCAGCGCGATAGCTCACGCCGGCCAGCTCAAAATAATCCTGGGCATATTTGCAGACGTAATTGGCCAGCCCTTCCAGCGTGTCGTTCGCCGGATTCACTGCCCAGACGATTTCATCAAGCGACCGCGTCGTGTCGCGCGCCGTCTCGATGATTTGCTGCGCGTGCAGCTCCACCTCCGCCGGCAAATGCTTGTCCGTCTGAGCCAGCTCGCCCAGCAAGGTGACCTGCGTCAGATTCGCGCCGAGCTGGTCGTGCAAATCGCGGGCGATGCGGGCGCGCTCCCGCTCGATCAATTCCTTCTGCCGCGCCGCGCGCAACTGGCGTTTCAGCCTGGCCGTGGACAGCAGATAGATGATTCCCGCCAGCGCGCCGAGCAACAACAGCACCGCCGCCGCTACAAACCACAACGTGCGCCAGAAGGGCGGCTCAACGGTGACGGCCAGCGTCGCGCCCGAATCGTTCCACACGCCGTCTTCGTTACAGGCGATGACCCGGAACAAATATCGGCCGGGGTTGATTTTATTGAAATGGGCCACCCGTTCGCCGCCGATGTCCGTCCAGGTTTTGTCACGGCCTTCCAGCCGGAATTTGAAACGCGCGCCAAACTGGGCGCCCTTCGGCGCGGAAAAGTTCAACGTGGTGAAATGAATTTCCAACTGCTCGCTGGCCGGCGTCAGCGTGACGGACGGATGAGCAAGGGAAACGAGCCGATTGCTATTTTGTTCCACGCCATCCACCACCACGGACTCGATGACGACCGGCGGCGGATTGGGGTTGGGATTCAGCTCCGCCGGATTCACGGACAGCAAGCCACCGATGGTGGGAAACCACATCTTACCATCGTGAGTGCGAACCGCCGCCGGCTGGGCACCGGCGGAACATTCCCGGGTGAAAAAAGTGCGGCAGGCAATGGTTTTGACCGCGCCCGCAGCGAAATCCGCCACGGATTTTTTGCTGATCCGCAACAAACCTTCATACGAACCCAGCCACAGATTGCCCGCATCATCCTCCAGCAAATAACCAATGCTGTCGCTGACCAACCCGCCATGGATGGTGGAACAGACGCTCCATTTTCCATTTTGCCAGCGCGCCAAACCGTGACCGGAAGACCCGACCCACAGGACGCCATCCCGATCCACCAGCAGGCAGGAAACATCCTTCACCGGAGCATTGGCATTGGAAACTTTTCCGTCACGCAGGCGAAACAACCCGCCACCCTCGGTGCCGATCCAAAGCGTTCCGGCCGCATCTTCGGCGAACGCCCGGATGGAATTGGGGGGCAAACCATCCTTGGACGAAAAGATCCGCCATTGAGCGCCATCAAAACCGGCCAGGCCATTTTGTCCACCCGCCCAGATGGTTCCGTTGCGAGCTTCAAACAAGGCAAAGATTTGCCGTCCGATTTTATCCAAACCAGCCACCGGTTGAAAATAATTGGAGGCGAACCGGAACAATCCCTCGCCGCGCGTGCCCGCCCAAACCTGTTGCCGCCGATCCACTAGCACCGACCAGGCGTTGCCGGCGGCACCGATGCCATAATCAATCGCGGCATTGGTGCGCCAACAGGAAAGTCCCTGGCCATTGTAGGTCACCCAAAGATTGCCCAGAGCGTCCTCGGCGGCGGATTGCGCCACCCAAGGATGCAAGCCGGCCGGCACCGTAAAAGATTTTTTCCGGATCCGATTCAAACCGCCGCCATCGGTACCGGCCCACAAATTGCCTTCCCGGTCAAAAGTCGCGGCCAGCACGGTGTTATGCGAAAGCCCCTGATCCAATCCAATCGGCCGCCAGTCGCCTGCGTTGTCCAGCCAAAACATTCCTGCGCCCAGGGTTGCGACCGCCAAATTACCATCGCGGTCCTCAATCGCCGCCGACACATGCGTATTGCCCCACGGGGTTGCGTCCCAAGATTTTTCCAAACGGGCGCCGCGGCGTTTCTCCACCCGGCCGCCCTGCAACCGCCAAACCACGCCGTTTCGGCCGGGAACAGAAAGGCGCGCCGCGCGGTAAAACAACTGGGCGGAAAAGATTTGCGGATTGGATTCCAGACGCCCGTTTTTCCAGCAAAGAAACTTCCCATCCGCCGCACTGAACCAGATGGTTCCCGATTCATCCTCGTAGGCAAAGGTGATTTTTCCCAGCGCAGAACCCGCGTCAAAGTTTTTAACCACGCCGTCCTTAATGGCGCACAGGCCGCCACCCTCGGTGCCAACCCAGAGATTGGTCCGGCGGTCCTCGAATAAAAAAATAATGCGGTTGTCGGTGAGGCCGGGCGTATTATTGACATTGAAACGGGTGAAGGAATTGCCATCGAACCGTACCAAACCGTTGAGCGTGCCCACCCAGAGGTAGCCTTCGCGGGTCTGGGTGAGGGCGATGACCGAACTTTGCGGCAACCCGGCGGCGGTGCCCCAAACGTCAACCACGAACGGCGAATCCGCGGCCGGGACCCGCCCCGCGCAACACAACCAGGCCAGCCAGGCAATCAAAAATGAGTTTCGCCGCTTCACTTCAGGAAGAATACGCCGAGCATGGCCGCAGAAAAAGGTTTTTCAAACCGGCCAGAGAATGGCCGCAAATTGAAGTTGGGGCACTGGAATTAGTTAAATTTCCCGCCAATTAATCGAACGGACCGGATACCAGAACAAACCGGATTGCTCATTTGACGGTGATGGCATACTTTTAAGGAATATTCGCGACCAATGATTTCATAAACTCATGCCTTTTTCTTCCAATGTTTGGCGCAATCCCGTTTGCCTAACTGCACTTATCTGCGCCTGGCTGGGCGGCAGCTGCGAAACCCCCGCGCAAGTGAACTACAGCGGCGGGAGCTACCAGCAAAATTTTGACTCCCTGCCGGCCACCGGCACCTCGATTTCCTGGGCGGACAATTCGACGCTGCCCGGCTGGTATGCCTGGATCAGCGCATCCAATTCGCCCCCCGGCACGATCACGCTCGACCCCGGAACCAGCACCACCTCGACGGTGTTGCATAATTACGGTATCACCGGCTCGACCAACCGTGCACTGGGACTCTATTCCTACTCGTACACTTCCGGTGACGTCATGGTGGGGCTGCGGCTGCACAACAGCAGTGCCGTGACCTACAATTCCTTCACGATCACCTTCGATGGCGAGCAGTGGCGCTGCGGCAGCGCGGCGGTGCATGCGCTGACGTTCGCTTTCACAATGGCCACCCCTGCCAACCTGGGCGACCTCAATGCCCACTGGCAGTGCAACGGTCAGTTAAATTTCTGCTCGCCGGTGACGAGCAGCAACAGTTTTGCCCTGGACGGAACCGTGGCCTCGAACCGCACAGCGGGTATCACGGCCATTGTGGGCGGTTTTTCCTGGGCGCCGGGAACGGATCTCTGGATCCGTTTCGACAATCCCAACAACTCGCTGCCCGGTTCCCAAGGTCTCGCGCTGGATAATTTTGTTTTTTCCGCCAGCACCAACGCCGTATCCGGCGCGGCTAATGTGCCATTTCTTTTTTACCATCAGGCGATTGGCTCGGTCAATTCGCTCGACTACCAATTGACGGGCAACGGCACGAACATTACTGTGGCCCAATTGACCCAAGCCGCCTATTACGCGCTGGCGCTCGATTATCCCGATCCCGTCACCGCCGCGGCCAAGGCGCAATCGTATATCAATCTGATGTTCACGAAGCAGAACACGAATCCCGCCAGCGGTTCCTACGGACAATTGTTTTGGACCTATACCGACACCAATGTGCTTGACCAAAACGCCCTCGAGTTCACTTTTAAGCCGCTGGGGCCGCTGATGAAGCGCTATGCCGGCAAACTGGGTGCCGACTACGTCAGCAGCATCCGGCCAATGATCACCAATTGCCTCGCGGCCTCGCGGCGCCGCACTGTCAACACCAACTATTCAAATATCTATACGATGCGCATTTGCAACTGGCTGACGCTGGGCGAAGCGTTGTCCGATACCAATTCATCCAATGCCGGATTGAAAGCACTGGACAGCTGGATCACAGAGGTGAGCCAGGAGACCATACGTGAATACGATTCCGCCACGTATTCCATTGTGACCTATGACAACCTGATCATAGCGGCCAATAACGTCACCAACACGGTCGCAGCGGACAAGTTGCGGGCGCTCGCCAAGTATCTGGCGACCGACGTGTCGGCGAACTTCTTCAAAGGACAGCTGCGGCTGGGCGGTTCGCACAGCCGGGATTATGACTTCATGTATGGCAAGGGCGCGGTGGATAACTTCTACTATTTCGCCGGGGTGCAGACCAACCTGCCGGCGCTGGGATTATTTACTGATGGCATCTATAACTATCTTAACGTGGTTGAAAACGGCAACCTGCCGCCGCTCGATGTGGCAGCCTGGGGAAGTTCCTGGTCCAACCGCATCATCAACTCCGTATGGGGGCTGACCAACACGCCCGGCCAGGACCGCTACAACTACATCACTCCGGATTTTTGCATCGGCAGTTCCGGGAGGTATTACAACAATACGCAGGACAAGGCCATCGCCGCGGATTTCAATTCCACCTCCTCCTTGCCGCAAGTCAGCCTGGTCTTTGACGCCTTCGACTCACCTTATGGCACCATCAAACTTCTCGAAACCGGCTCCGGCCACATAAAACCGGACCACCTCAATTTCTATTCCGCGAACGTTCAAGACCGGGGCACGATTCTTGGCCTGGCCTCCCTGGCCCCCAACTTCAACATCGCCACGAACTGGCTCGGACCCTATACCAACGTTTCCAGCGCGGTCGTTTTTCCGGCCCAAGCTGATGTCGTCTACCTGGATGGGATAGTGCTGAACACCAATCTGGCCACCAGCTTTGCCGCCACCAGCGGCTCGGTGGTCGGTATCCAGGAAGGAAATGCGGTGATGGCCGCGCGGTTTTATCGGGCAGATGGCCTGACCGGCTACACGCCCACGTATGCCGTCAAGTTCGATGGCGGCGCGGCCGCGCGGTTTGTGGCCTACCATTACCAGGGAGCCGCGACCATATTTAATAATATTTATGCTTCCAACCGTCCGGTGGTTGGCACCCTCATCACGGCACGGCTCTGCACCAACGCGGTGGCCGTGACCAATTTTCTCAATGAGGTGAAAGCGGCCGTGGTCACGCTAACCACCAACGGCAATCAAGCCTCGGCCAGCGTGACGATCGGCGGCACGCCGCTCGCCTCGACGATCGATGCCAATTCGGGTGCGGTCATTTCCCGGATGGTCAACGGCACCAACTACCTGCCGCAGATGTTCACAGTGAGCGACACCAATTCAAACAGCCGCGATCTGTTCAACGAGCGTTTCCTGCGCATGATCGGCTCGGGCTGGATCTGGACGCCGCTGAGCGGCGCGACCAACGCTGCCGCCGCCTATGCCACGGGTGGCGCAGCGCCCAGCACCACGGTGACCAGCGGCGACGCCTTGACGACGACGCCGGATGCCGGAGTATTGGTCCATCGCGCTTTCACCGGTGATGCGGAGATTTACACCCGCGTCAACCAGCAGAGCGACACGTCCGCCACGAGCCTCGGCGGCGTGGCGCTGCGCGAAACTTTGAATGCCGGCGCGAGCGGTGCGGTGCTCGGATTCAGCGGCAGTTCCGGCGTGCGTTATCTTTGGCGGGCGACGAATTCCGGTCCGGTTTTATCCATCACGAATGCCTCGTTCACGAGTCCGGGCTGGCTGCGCCTCCGCCGGGCCGGCAATGTGGTTTCCGCCGCCTATCGAACGGACGCCGGAAGCTGGCAACCAATAGGCGCTGATCAAACCATGATGATGAATGCCACCATTTACGGCGGACTGGCTGCGGCGGGTGGCACCACGCTCGCGCCCGCCTCCACGGTTTTCTCCAACGCCGTCGGCAATACCATCCTTTCGCCCGCCTCGACTACCACCCTGGTCCGCCACGCGGGCACCGGTTCGACCAGCACTTATGGGGACGCCTTGCAATTTGATGTGACGGTTTCACCGACAAACGCCACAGGTCTGGTAGTTGTTCGGGACGGCGGACAGTTCGGAACCGACCTGGGCACCGGTAATTTGCCGACCGGCGCGACGAACACGGCAACGGTGACCATCACGCTCTTGAACGCGCTGACCGTGGGCGCGCATTCGAATATTGTCGCGTTTTATTACGGCGACAACACTTATCTGCCCAGCGTGTCCGCCGCCTTGTCAGCGCAAACCGTCGGGCCAAAGAATCTGACCTTGTCGAGTCCGGCGGCTGGCAACAAAGCATACGATGGCACCACCGTCGCCCTCGTCAACGGCACTTTGAACGGGGTCGTGAGCGGCGACGTGGCGGGGGTGGATGTTTACGTTTCGGGCAATTTTGCCAATGCCGGTCCGGGCACCAACATTCCCGTCACCGGTTTTTTCCTGAGGGGCAATGCGGCAGCGAACTATTCCCTGACTCCGCCTGGAGGACTGACGGCGGACATCGCAACCACTGCCATCTGGAAGACCACAGCCAGCGGCCAGAACTGGAGCACGGCGACAAACTGGGTGGACAATGCGATCGGCGATGGGCCGCTGGCAGCGGTGGACTTCAAGTCGGTCAACATCACCAATGATCCCACGGTGGTGCATTTGGATTCCTCGCGCACGCTGCAAACACTGATATTTGGCGACACGGTCCCCGCCAGTGCGGCTAGCTGGATGCTGGACAACAACGGCGTGACGGCCAACACGCTGACGCTGGCCGGCACGGCACCACAAATCACCGTCAGCAACCTGGCCTCCGGCCGATCGGCAACCATCAACGCGGTGGTGGCAGGCGCATCCGGTTTGACCAAGGCGGGCAGCGGCACTTTGATTCTGGCCAACAGCAGTACTTACACCGGCGGCACCCTGATTTCCGCCGGCGGCTTACAAATCGGCACCGGCATCTACCCCGTCACCATGGATGGCGGCAACATCACCAACAACGGCGTTCTGATTTTCAACCGCCCCGATAATGTGGTGGTGCCGAACAATATTTCCGGCAGCGGCAGCGTTATCCAAGGCAGCATCAGTGCCCTGACCCTGACGGGCTCAAACACCTACACCGGCGGGACGACGGTGACCAATACCGGCTATCTGGCCGTCACCAACACGGGTTCGCTCGGCACTGGCCCGGTCAATTTGCAATCGCTGGCCACCGGTCCTTCCACCACCTTCCAGGTTGGCGGCGGAATCAACATCACCAATGCCATCAACATGGATTCGACCACCGGCCGGGAATTGATCAATGCCGTCGGTGGCAACAACACCCTGAGCAGCCCCATCACCATCACCGGCGCGGGCAACACCACCGTGGTTTTTCAGAATACGGATCCGGTTAATACCGGCACGATGCTGACTTTCGCCAACACCATCACGGCTTCAAATTTTACCGGCCAGATTTCACTGCGCGGCAATACAGGAAATTTCGGCCAACTGGCCGCGCCGGTGTATGCGCCGAACATGAGGCTGGATTTCAATGGCAACGCCAACTGGATCATCACTTCGACGAGCAATACGTGGAGCTACCTCGGCTTTGCCGGTGCCGCCAACAACGGAGGGCAACTGATTTGTGGAGCGGCGAATTGTTTGCCGTCCGGTGCCAGAGCGCAATGGGATACCGGCTCAAGCAATGTTCTGGACCTGGCCGGTTACAACCAGACCATCACCGGCTTGACTGCTTCCACAAGCTTGCCGGTGGTGACCAACAGTAGCGCCACCAGCGACGCGGTGCTGACCATCAATTCCGGTTTGAGCAGTTACACCTTTGCCGGGGCCATCAAAAATGGCGAGACCCACCGGCTGGATGTGAAGATACTTGGAGGCACGAACACGCTGACCGGATCCAACACTTGCGGCAACATGATGGTGGGCAAGGGCAAGCTGATCCTCCAACAACCCACCTTGGACAAAAACTCAACCGTCACCGTGTCCAACAATGCGGTTTTACAGTTGAATTTTGCCGTGACCAACCAAGTGGGGGCGCTGGTGTTAAATGGCGTCAGCAAGCCACTGGGCGTTTACAACAGCACCATCGCCGCACCTTATATCACCGGCACCGGCAGCTTGCTGGTGGGAGGCGTGCTACTCCCCGTCATCAACAGTTCAACCGCGTTCACGAACTTCATCACAACCTACGGCACGGCTTCGGCGGCGCAAAGCTTTCCGGTTGCCGGAACGAATCTGAACAACGATATCACTGTCGAGGCGGCACCCGGTTTTGAAGTCTCCACCAACAGCAGCACGGCTTACGACAACACAGCCACCTTCGCCAATGCGGGCGGCAGCGCGAGCGGCACCATTTATATCCGGCTGTCAGCCACGGCGACCGCAGGCAACTACAATGCCTCCAACATTGTTCTACTGACCAGCTTGTGGGCCACCGATGTCACCAACACCAGCACCGGCAGCGGCAACGTGGTAAATCAAGCAACGCCGGTGCTGACGGTGAATACAACGCAAATCGCCTACGGCCAGACGCTGGCGAATTCAAGTCTGGCCGCCAGCACGGCGACAAATGTGAACAATAACGCGCCCGTAGCGGGCGGCTTTTCCTTTACGACGCCGACGATCATGCCCAACGTCGGCACGACGAATGTGACGGTCATCTTCACGCCGCTGGATTCGACCGATTACACCATTGCCAGCACCAACACAACCGTGACGGTAACCAAACCAGTGGCGATCATCACCTTGAGCAATTTGCGCCAACCGTATGACGGGACGGCCAAGCCGGTGAGCGTGAGCACGACGCCACCCGGGCTGGCGGTGAGTCTGACCTATAGCAACGCGAGCTACGCCATCAGCGCCAATGCGCCGACCAATGCCGGCAGCTACACCGTCATCGGCACCGTCACTGATCCGAATTATTATGGCATCGCAACCAACACGCTGATCATCGGGACGACCACATTATATTGGGCGGTAGGCGGCGGCACTTGGGACACCAACACCAGCCTTAGCTGGAAGAACACTTCAGCCGTTGGCGTGGCTAATACATTTTATATGGATGGCGATTCGGTGATTTTCGATGACAGTGCCAGCGGTGGGCCGCTCATTCCAGTGACGAATGCGGTGACGGTTGCGCCGGGCAGTGTGACGGCTAATTTGACAAACACGAGTTACACCATTTCAGGCAGCGCGATTGGCGGCGGCGGATCGTTGACCCTGAATGGCGCCGGCATGCTGGCGCTCACGGACCCAAACGCCTACACGGGCAACACGACAATCAACGGCGGCACGCTGGCGGTAACCGACGGAGGCACAATCAATTCGCCGCCGGCGACGCTCAATGTCGGAGCGCAAGCCGGAAGCATCGGCGCGTTAGTCTTATCCAACAGCACCAGCGCCATCACGGTACAGACATTGCTGGCGACGAATGTAGTGTGTGGTGGACCGACTAATTCCTTTTTCAGCTTTAATGGCGGGACGTTGATCACCTCCAACAACAACGGGCTGGCCTCCCGCATCCTGCTGGCCTCAAACGCCACCTGGACGGTCAACGGCAGCTGGACCATGAACGGCGGCACCAACCTCATCATGAGCGTGGCGACTAACTTTGTGAATGTGACCAACCCTCAGACCACGGCCAACATCTATGTGGGCAACGCCGCGAACAATGCAACCATGACCATCAACAGTAACGCGGTCCTCTGGCTGCCGGTGCTGTCGCAGGGTGTGGCCACCAATGCGCTCTCGCTGTTGGTCGGCAATGGCAATGCAACGAACAACATTCTCACCATCAACGGCGGCACCTTGATTGTGACGAATAAGGGCCGGCAAGCAACGTCTGGGCAGATTCAAGTGGGCACGGCTGTCGGTTCGACGGGCAACCAGCTGATCGTCACCAACGGCGGGCAGGTCTTCAGCCGTATCGACGGTGGCAGTGGAGGCGTCGCGGGCTCTGTGGGTGCCGGCGGCAGTTCCAACAGTGTGCTGGTGGCAGGCACGAATGGAGCCGGCCAGAAGGCGACGTGGAATTTCGGCATGGAGCGGCTGAATATAGGCAGTGGTAACCCCGTCTATTCCAACAACTCGGTGATGGTGGGTTCGGGCGGCCAGATTACCAACGTGAACATATTCATTTACGGCTACAACAACACCCTGACGGTGACCAACGGCGGGCAGATCACTGCGATGGGTCTGACGGTGGGCCGTCAGGGTTTTAACAACTGCAGTCTTTATGTCGGCGGGGCGGACGGTGCGGGCAAGGCCACGGTGTTTTTCCCGCGCGGCACCGACAACCTAATCGTCGGCGGCGGTCAAGCCTCACCCGGGGGGCCCAATTCGGGCACGAACTGTCTGGCGACAATTGATGCCAATGGCGTGGTGACGAATGTGAACAGCGTCTATGTCGGCGGCGGCACCATCATGTCCAACGACGTTTACTGTGTGGGGAACCGGCTGGTGATCACCAATGGCGGTCAGTTGTTCAGCCATGGCGGCAGCTATATCGGCGGCAACACCAATTGCGACAACAACTATGTGACGGTGGGCGGAGGCAGCGGGCAGTCGCTGTGGAGCATGAGCAATGCGACGCTGACGGTGGGCGCGAAGACGGTGAGCGGAAACGTCGTCTCCGGATCAGGCAACTACCTTACGTTGTTGAGCGGTGGCGTGGTGACGAATGTGTCGAGCATCATTTTGGGCGGGACCAACTCGGTGTTAAACTTCAGCGGCGGCACGCTGACGGCGTGCACCAACGGCAACTTGCTCAACACCAACGGCACCGCGATCAATGCGGCCGTTTATGTGCAGACCAACGGAGCGGTCATCGACAGCGCCGGCTTCACGGTCACGAATGTGTTGCCGCTGCTGCAGGATGCGAGCAGCCTCGGTGGCGGTTTGACCAAGCTCGGCAGCGGCACGCTGATGCTTTTGGCCACGAACAACTATTCTGGCAACACGACTGTCAGCGCGGGCACCCTCAGCCTCCAGCAACCTACTATTGCCACCAATTCGACGGTGAGCGTGGCCGGCGGGGCGGTATTGAATCTGGGCTTCTCGGTGACGAATCCGGTGGCCGGCTTCGTGACGAATGGCGTGAGCCTGCCGGCGGGGGTTTACAACAGCACCACCGCCGCCCCCTTCATCACCGGCCCCGGCAGCTTGCTGGTTCCGGGAGCGGTGATTTCCCCGACCCTCAGCGGTTCCACCACATTCACGAACTTCATCACGACCTATGGATTGGCGTCGGCGGCGCAGAGTTTCCCGGTGACGGGAGCGAACCTGACATCCGACATCACGAACACGGCAGCGCTCGGCTTTGAAGTATCGACCAACGGCAGCGGCTATGGTGTCACGACCGTGATCCCCAATGCCGGCGGCAGCGCAGGCGGGACGGTGTATATCCGGCTATCCGCGACAGCAACGGCCGGGAGCTACAACGCCTCGAACCTCGTGGTGATGGCCAGCGCGGGAGCCGCCAGCATTACCAATGTCAGCACCGTCAGCGGCAATGTGGTGAATCCGGCCACGCCGGTGCTGACCGTGACGGCGAGCACAATCACCTACGGTCAGACGCTGACGAATGTCAGCCTGGCGGGGAGCGTGGCGACGAATGCGAACAACCAGGCGCCAGTATTGGGCGGCTTTGCCCTGGTGACGGCCACGAATGTGCCGAACGCCGGGATTACGAATGTGGTGGTGAACTTCACGCCGCTGGACACAACCAATTACACCCTAGCCAGCACGAATGTGAATGTCACAGTAACCCCGGCGTCGCTGGTGATAACAGCGAACTCGACGAACAAAGTATATGGCACGGCGCTGACGTTTAGCGGCGGAGAATTTACGAGCAGCGGTTTGGTGAACGGGAACGTGGTGACGAACGTGACTTTGGCGAGCAGTGGGGCGTCGAACACGGCGCCGGTAGGAGTGTATGCGATCACGGCGACGAATGCGCTGGGGAGCGGGTTGACCAACTACAGCATCAGCTACAGCAACGGGCAGCTGACGGTGGGTCAGGGGATTTACACGATTGTGTGGACGAATCCGGCGAGCATCGGCTATGGGACGACGCTGGGAACGAACCAGAATGCGGCGAGCGCGAGCGTGACCGGAACGTATGTCTACAATCCGACGAACGGGGCGGTGCTGCCGGCGGGGACGAACACATTGCATGTGACCTTCATGCCGGCGGACACGAATTACGCGGCGACGAATTTGAGCGCGCTGCTGGTGGTCAATCCGGCATCGCTGGTGATCACGGCGAACACGACGAACAAAGTTTACAACACGGCGCTGACGTTTAGCGGCGGAGAATTTACGAGCAGCGGGTTGGTGAACGGGAACGTGGTGACGAACGTGACGCTGGCAAGCAGCGGGGCGTCGAACGCAGCGCCGGTGGGCGTGTATGCGATCACGGCGACAAACGCGTTGGGGAGCGGATTGACGAACTACAGCATCAGCTACAGCAACGGGCAGCTGACGGTGAGCCAGGGGATTTACACGATCACGTGGACGAACCCGGCGAGCATTGGCTACGGGACGGCGCTGGGGACGAACCAGAATGCAGCGAGCGCCAGTATCCCGGGCAATTACAATTACAATCCGACGAACGGGACGGTACTGCCGGCGGGGACGAACACGCTGCATGTGACCTTCACGCCGACGGACACGAACTACGCGGCGACGAATTTGACCGCGTTGCTGGTGGTGAATTATTCCAGCAACGCCTATCTGGCCTCGTTGGTGTTGAGTCCGGCGGGCATCTTATCGCCCGGCTTTGGCAGCAACCAATTCAATTACACCGCGACAGAAGCTTACAGCAACGCACCCACCGTCACGGTGATCAATGCCGACCTGACCGCCGCCAGCCGATTGATCTACGGCAACACCACCAACCTGCTGACCTCCGGCGTGGCGAGCGCGGCGCTGACCTTGAACGCCAATCCGGCGGTGACGAACGTGGTGCGGGTGCGGGTGACGGCGCAGGACGGATTGACGGAGTTGATTTATACGGTGAAGGTGCAGCAGTTGCCCAATACGAGCCCGCCAACCATGACCAACCAGTTGAGCGGGACGAACCTGACGTTGAGCTGGCCGCTGGGCCACTTGGGCTATCGCTTGCTGGTGCAGACGAACCAGTTGGTTGGCGGCATCAGTGTGAACACGAATGACTGGATGGTTGTGCCCGGTTCAACGCTGACGAATCAGGTCTCCCTGCCGGTAAATCAGGTGATCCCATCCGAATTCTACCGGCTCGTTTCTCCATGAGCGTAAAAAACATTTGTTCTCCCTGGCCGCTCGCTTGACGCGTCGGCGGCAGAGTGGTGTTGAGACGGCGGTGAATGCGCTTGCCCTTGTTCTATTTGCGTGCATAATAAAACCGCTTGACGGATAGCGGTAAAGGTTTTCGCCAATTCAGCTAAACACACCCGTGCTTGAGTGGTTTTTAAAACCATTCAGAATAGGGCGCAGTAGGGCGGTGAAGATGCTGAAAATGCGAAGCCATAGTAACTGCACGTCATTGACAAATTGGTGGATGGGGTCTTAGCTCAGTTGGTAGAGCGTCTCGTTCGCAATGAGAAGGTCAGGGGTTCGAATCCCCTAGGCTCCACCATTCTCCAAATTTCGCATGAACCATTCCCGCTTTTATTCATTAAAAAACAAATGGGTACTCATCACCGGAGCATCCAGCGGCTTCGGCGCGGCTACGGCACAAGCTTTCGCTGCGGCCGGGGCCAAACTTCTGCTGGGCGCGCGGCGTATGGACCGGTTGAAAAAGGTTGCCGCCGAAGCGAAGAGAGCCGGGGCGGCCGACGCCGTTTTCCACAAGCTCGACGTGAGCCAAACGGCCAGCGTCAATAATTTTATCCTCTGGGCAAAGACCAAATTAAAATCCCAGCCACTGCAGGTTCTGGTGAACAATGCCGGCGGGGCACACGGCCTCGACAGCGTGGCGGCCGGGAAAGACGCAGACTGGGAGACGATGCTGCAAACCAATGTCCTGGGACTGCTCCGCGTGACACGCGCCGCCCTGCCCCTGCTGCCACGCGACGCCGGGGCGAGCATCATCAATATCGGCTCGATCGCCGGCCGCGCCGCCTACGCCGGGGCTTCAGCGTATTGCGCCGCCAAAGCGAGCGAGTTGCAAATCACCCGCGTGCTGCGCCACGAACTTTTTGGCACCGGCATTCGCGTGGGCACCATTGATCCGGGACTAGCGGAAACGGAATTTTCAATCGTGCGTTTCAAAGGTGACAAGCAAAAAGCAGCCGATGTCTATGCCGGCATGAATCCGCTGACCGCCGAAGACATCGCCGAGACCATCGTCTGGGTTGCCAGCCGCCCACCCCATGTCAACATTGATGAAATCCTTATAAAACCGACCGATCAGGTGGAGATGGGAAAAGTTTTCCGGCGGACAAAACTTTAATCCACCGCCTCACCAGCGGCCGCAATTTTCCCGCCCAGCCGGCTTTCTAAAAAGGCGGCTCCGGCAAAGCTATCTGTGCCGCCTTATTTGATTAAGCGGAAGTATGGAATCCGGTCAATCGATACTTCCAGAGAATAGGTTGAGCCGCCAGCCAAGGTTTTTCCGTCGTCGCTCATCCATTTACCCTGCGGCAACACCAATGAACGCGTATTTCCCTTCCGGTCCAGCGGGGCTACTAGAATGGAGTCCCCCAGCATAAACTCGTCCTTGATCTGCTCGCAGCCCTGATGAGGAAAAGCGTATTCCAACGATTTAACAATCGGCTCGCCGGTTTTGGCTGATTGGCGGACCCAAGCGAGAATCTCCGGGGTAAATTGCTCCCGAATATTCACCGCCTTTTTCACCGCCGCCAAGTGTTCGGCATCTAAAATACGCCAAGGAGCGACGGAAAATTGCATCATGGGCATCAAGGCGTGAATCTGCGCGGAACGGACCACCAGATCCTGATCGAACTTCTTTAAATCCTGGAAGCTGTCATATTCGCCGCCTCCGATCATATCCGGACAGGAAAACGTGTAGCCAAACAAGCCTTCGGCGAGCATATGCGGAATCAGCTTTTGCACGTCCTCCCAGCTGTGATTTTTGTCACGAAGTCGCTGGGCCAGCGGTTGCCCCGCCATTTTCCAGCAGGCGCGGTATTCGTTGAGCGGAAAGCGCAGCCCAAACTGCGCATACAACTCACATTGGCGATTGGGTGAGACCGACTGATGGCTCAGCGCATCCGGCGGATAATACTGCATATCCCCAGCATCCAGTTTGAAACCGTCCACGCCATAATCTTTGACCAGCCGGTCCATTTGTTCATTAAACCAGCGAACCGCCTTCGGGTTGCTGAAATCCAACAACGCCGAATATCCATTCCACCACTTGATCAAGGCGGGGTCGGTGGCGGTCGCCCAAGTTGTCTTCGCACTATTTTTCTGCATCAGAAAACATTTATCCTTCAAGAGCCGATGCACCAATCGGGATTGGTCGGCGCTGACAAATGGACATATCCAAACCATCACTTTGAATCCCATTTGGTGCAATTCATCCAACATCCGCCTGGGATCGGGGAAGCGACCCGGATGGAAATTCCAAACGCCATAATTCTCCTGCCAGGTGTCGTCAATCATCAGGACCCCGGGCGGAAATCCGTTGGCGAGTATGGCGCGCGCGTATTTCAACACGTCCGCCTGGTTCTGATTGTAGGTGAGCTCGATCCAGGTGTTGTACTGCGGTTTGGCAAACAGCAATTCGTCGGGCGTCCGACCGGAAGGGGGGAAAAACTCAGCCGAACCAAAGTTGCGGGCTTCGGCGAGACTGCTCCCAACCCGACCATGTTTCACCAGGCCTCTGGCCTTGGTAATGATGATTTTATCAGCCGCCACCTCAAACGCATAGGGTGCTTCGCTCCACACCCACAAGCCCTGATTGCCCAGCAGCAAGGGCTGGGTCTGGTTGCCCTGATTGTCGGCATAAAAATCAAACTGGTAACCCGAAGTATAAGGCATTTTATGGCCATCCGTGATGATGCCAGACCAGATTTTTTCATTTGGCTCCAGCTGAATAACCAGACTGGACGCCTGGAGCCCGACCGGTTGGGAGGGGTCCGGATTTGCCTGAGCATTAACTGAACACGACAGCAGCAGGAATGCAGCAAGAGCGACAAGGCTTTTCGAGAGGTTCATCCTGTGATTCTTCCGATTTAAATTAAAAAATCACGACAAAACTTTCCGCCGTGATTCATTTCTTTCAATCACGCAAGACGGAACAGGCCTAAGCAGCTTGCTCAATCCGGGTTCTGCGGATCATAGTTTGGGTTGGGCGTCGGCAACTGAGCGCCAACCCGCTGACGCCACTCGTGTAATTTCTGACGCAGCGCAGCGGTTTTATCCGGCAGCTTTCCGGCGAGGTTTTTCTGCTCACCGATGTCATCCTTGAGCTGGTAAAGCTCGACGTGATAATCCTCGTAAAATTCAATCAAGCGAAAATCGCCATCCCGGATTGCGCCATAACATTTGGCGCCACCGGGATGGTAGTGAGGATAATGCCAATAGATGGCTTCGCGCTTCAGCGCACCCGCCTGACGCAATAATGGTTCAATGCTCTCACCGTCGACAACATGGTGCGCGTCGTTGACCGCGCCAGCCATAGCCAACATCGTCGGGTAAAAGTCGGCGCCAATCACGGGCTCGGCGCTGACGCTCCCGGGCTTGGTGACGCCGGGCCATTTGATAATGAGCGGAACGCGCACACCGCCTTCGTAGGCTGATCCTTTACCAGCGCGCAAGGGAACATTCGACGTGATATTTTTTTTACCACTCGCGAGCAATCCGCCGTTGTCAGAAGTGAAGATTACGATCGTGTTGCCAGCGAGCTTTAATTCATCGAGCTTGCGCAAAACCGCCCCAACGCTGTCGTCGACGCCCTCAACCATACCGGCGTAAGTCGGATTATTTTGCGGCGCTTTCGGGTCGACTTTCTTCTGATATTTCTGCACCACCTCCGGCTTGGCCATGAGCGGCGTATGCACAGCAAAGTGCGGCAGATAAAGAAAGAAGGGCCGACCTTGGTTATGCTCAATGAATTTCAACGCCTCCGCCGTGAGCCGATCCGTAAGATACGGCTGGCCATCCGGATCCTCCTGCAAGGTCTCAATTTTGTAGGGGGCAAAATACGTCGATGGCTGCCCCGCATGGGTGCCGGCAATATTTAAATCGAAACCCTGTTTATCCGGGTAATATTGTTCCCCGCCCAGATGCCATTTGCCAATACTCGCACTGACGTAACCGGCGGACTTGAGCGCCTTGGCAATATTCATCGTTTCCAAGGGCAGGTACTGCGTCCAATCGGGCATCAGCAGCCTGGCTTTAGGCCGGGCATATCCCGGAATCCAATCCGTAATGTGCAACCGGGCCGGATATTGACCGGTCAAGATGCTGGCCCGCGACGGCGAACAGACGGTGCAGGACGAGTAAGCATCGGTGAACTTCATGCCTTGCGATGCGAGCCGATCAAGATTCGGCGTCTCATAAAACCTGCTCCCAAAACAACCAAGGTCAGTCCAACCGAGGTCGTCGGCGAGAATGAAGATGATATTAGGTTTGCCCGCCGGAGCGGATTTTCCACCGGCAAACACAACTGTCAGCGGCATCAGTAAAAGGGCAGTAAAAGCAATCAATTTTCCCGCTGTATTCATTTTGCAAATCTCACAATCAACGGAAATTTAGTCTTCGGGTTATATTTCTACTTGAGCCACAACAGCGGCTGCGTAATGCCGATATTGCGTTGCACCTCGGGATTGACAGGGTCTGCAGGAAGCTTTTGCCAGAGGTCGAGATACTTTTGTTCGCCGAACGCAAGGCCGGCAAACAGGAGATTTGGTTGTCGCGCAGGCCAACCTTCCCACGCCTGAATATCGGGCTTCAGCGTCCACTTCGATTTATCTGCCAGAAAAGGATACAGAAACGCGACCGCCTTGCGAATACCGCGACCGTCGGGCAATTCAAAATCCCAGAGATTGTCTGCCTCAGTAGAAAGAACCTGACAGAGCAAAGTCATATTATCGAGCTGGAAAATCGAGTAGCCATAGGGCTTGGTGCGCGCGAGTTCGAGTGGAAATCCGCCATCGGGAGCCATCTGCTTCGGCACGAAAACTTCTTTGAATTGTTTGCGGCACAGGGCGAGCTTCGCTTCGTCGCCGATAAAGTCGGCGAACACGGCAAGCTGCAAATAAAAGACGACACTATGGTTATTCTTCGCGGCGGCCTCTTCCTTGCCGTTCCTGCTCGCAACCATCCATTCGGCGAGCTCGCGGAACCACTGGCGCAGTCCCGTTGCGAGTTCAGCTGGAAACGCTTTTGATTTCTCCATTGCCTTCACGGCAGCGGGAATCTCGATGATGTGCAGCGTGTCGATGATGCCAATGCCACGCCCTGGCGAAACGCCAGGAACCGCCTGCGCAAAGTTGAGGCTGGGGTTCATCCGCGTCTTGGCATCCAGGAAAAACACACCGAGCAGTGCGGCGGCCTTCGTGACATAGCGCTCGTCACCGGAGATTTTGTAAGCGGCGGCCAGCACAGCCACGGAATCACGCAACGTCTTCACCGCCATGCGGTGCGCAATGAAGTTATCGGGGTTCACCTCACCATCGTGCCGGATGTAGGGCAGGCCATTGGGCTTCGAGGGATCAGGCCACCAATAGTCGCCGTTCGAATAAAAATCATTCAGCCCGCCTTCACTTAGCTTCGCCGGAAATGCCGTAATGGTCACCGGTTTCTGTGCCAGCGCCGCATCCGCCGCCTTTAGTATTCGAGCGCGATCAATCGCCACCACGTCGAGCGTCAGCTTCATCAAGCCGCCCGCCTGGCCATAATCCAGCTTGGGCGCGGACGAATCACCCGCGACCGCAGCCGTCTTGTTCGTGACATACTTGAACACCGTTGCCATTCCGTCCGACGACACACTGATGTTCACCTTGTGGCCGGTGAGTTGCGCGCTTATTTGCGCGCGACCGTTGTAAAGCTGAACGACGCGCGAACCGGTTGAAGTGCCGAGATTGTCGAGCAGCCGGCCATCTCCGGTAAGTCCAAAACGCACACTATTCGCCGCGTCAAGACAAGCGACACCGCTGCGGTCAAACACGCGGACTTCCAACGTGGCAATGCCATTCGCCTGTGCGATTTCATTCAGCGTGAGCTCGGATGGCTTGGTCCATTTCGCGGTCTGGTATTCCACGCTGATTGCGTCGGCGACTTCAACTCCGTCACGCTTCGCCACGGTACGCAGGGTGTTTTTACCTTGGTCCAATTTCACATTCCAGCGCAGTCCTGCCGCGGGAAAATCCTTTGCATCGCGTTTTCTTACACCGGCAGACTGGCCGTTCACGAACAACTCCGCCTCGCCGCAGTTTGAATAAACGCGCACTTCCCTCGCCTCGCCCTCCGCGCCCCATCGAACCGGCCAGTTATGGCCGTAGATGTGTGCCATCGGCTGGTCGGCCCAGTAGCTCTGGAAAACGTAATACCCCTCTTTCGGCGTGCCGTCGCGTTCGACAACGCCCTTCTGGTTCACGCGCGGCACGGGATTCTCCGGGCGCAGCGGCGTGGCAAAGTCTTTGAAAATCCATTGCGCACTGCCGGTGAGCCAGTCCATCTGCGCCTGCTCCTTCAGGTGCCAGTCGAATAGATTCACAATGTAACTCTCCGACCAATCTCCGTCCTTCGACATGCGCACCTTGCCGCCGCTGAGTTTGTAGGCCTTGCCCTTTTCCGCCGTGCCTTTGCCGGTCTCAACCTTTTCGACCATTTTCTCCGGCTCCTCGGAGTAGCGCCGCGCGTGACTGTCGCCGCCCCATTCGGCGTGAAAGAAATGTTTTGTGTCCTTCAGCGCCTTCTCCGATGCCGCGCGATACTCGGTGTAACGGCCCGAATACCAGCCCGCCCAAATGCTCGGCGAATACACGTCCACGATGTCCTTGCAGAAATCACAACGCCGGATGCAGGTCTGACGCGACGGATCGAGCTTGTGCGCCGCGTCATTTAGTTCGGCCATGAAAGCCCGGATTTTTTCCTTATCAAACACTTCAAAGTCACCCGGCCAGTCGTTTTCGTTGCCAAGCCCCCAAAGAATGATCGCCGGATGATTGTAATGCTGGTCGATCATCGCACGCTGCATGTCCCGCGCCTGCTGCTTAAAGCGATCGCCGCCTACACCCCCGCGGCACCAGGGCACTTCCTCCCACACGAGCAGCCCGAGCTCGTCGCACAAATCAAGCACGAGCGGCGCCTGCTGGTAATGGCCGAGGCGCACAAAATTCGCGCCCATCTCCTTGATCATCGTCAATGTCTGGCGCACGACGTCATCCGGTACCGCCGCCGCGACGCCTGCGTGATCCTCGTGGTAATGCGTCCCGCGCAGCAGCAACCGCTCGCCATTCAGCTTGAACGGGCCGTGCTCCACCCACTCGACGGAGCGCACGCCGAAACGCTCCGACACCGTCTGCCCGCCGTGCTTTGATTTGAGCGTGACGTTGATGCAATAGAGCGAGGGCGACTTCGGCGACCACAGCGCGGGCTTCGGAATCACAAAAGAAAATATCTGCTTCTCATCCGTCCACGGCTCGCTCAGGGGCGAGACCTTTTGCACGATAAACGATTTGCCCGCCGGATCCTGAACCTCAAACTCAAGACTGACTTCGTCCTTTGTCTTCATTGGATTCAATAACCGCAAACGCACGCTCACCGCCGCATGGTCGCCATCGAGCTTTGCCTCCACATGCATGCGCTCCACCGAAACCGCCGGCACATAAACCAAACTCACATGACGATAGAGACCGCCGTAACGATTGAAGTCGCTGAGGTCGGACGGAATACTTTCGGCATCTCGCGAATTATCGCACATCACCGCAATCGGCACCTCGCCCTTGAACGCTTCGTTCTTCAGCGCCTTCGCCGCCGCATCAGTGATGTCCACAGTCCACTCGTCATAGCCGCCGAGATGCTCACCGACTTTTTCGGTGTAAACGAACACCAGCGACTTCTGCCCCGCGCCATCGAAGTGCAACAGCGTGCGCCCGTTGAGAAATGGATTTGCCACCTTCAACTTCGTCCGATACCAACCTAGCCCCTGATAATAGCGCACGTCGGGATCCACCGCATCGCGACCGTTGAAACAATGCGGCAGCGTCACCGGCACCCATGTGACATTGTCGCTCGCCGCATCGCCGCGCCAAATTTCCCACGCACTGCCGAGCGAACCTTGATAATATTCCCAGCCGGTGGCAAGGCGCTGCTTCGATTCAGCCGCAGCCAGCGGCGCCGCCATTGCGAGGGCGAGAATGAAATGTGTAATAATGCGGCAGATTGATTTCATGATGTGAAGATATGAGTAAATTCTGTTTCAAAGATTATGCTTTGAACCTTACCTATTTCACCCCGGCACGGCAAACAATCCTGTAGCTATATCCGTAAATTACATCAAGGCTTAGGGGCAACATCCTCGAACTTGGCGCGCTCGTTCCCAATCTTTATGTCCGTTGCGTAGATAACCTTGTTTATCGCGATGGGGTTTTCATTGTCGAAAGCCTTTTGTTTTTCAGGGGTTTTTAAATTCCATTCCGGATGATAGATTCCGGTTTTGAGATAAGGCGTGTATTCCACCCCGATCGTCGAATAGACGTTGGTTCCCTTTCTATCCACCACCAGTTTGCCATCCTTCCAAATTTGCAACAAGCCATCGGCACCTGCCGACCATTTGGCGTGAATCACCCACGAAACCCAGGAACTAGGTTGAACCGGATCATCCAATATCTTTTGCGTGCGGGTCGGCTTGGTCTGGGCAGAGCCATAACTTTGCCGGACAAACCAGTTGGTTTTTCCGATGGAGATTTCCAGATTTGGATACGTAGCCTGCCAATTGCCCGGTATGGCGTGCCATTGCATGACGATGTCCACACCCCGGTTGGGATCAAATATCCAGTCTTGCGGAACAAAGATACGCTCACCATACCAGCGCTCTTGAAAACCCGGCTCATGGGGCAGCGCAATTTCCGAACGAAACGAGTTCGGCGCGCGACGCACCGCAAACCGCACGGCATGACGTCCGGTGCCCAAACCGGGCGCATCCACGATTTTAATCCGTTCGGGGTTTTCGCGAGGAATCTCATAGTTGTCGTTTTCCGAGAACCGCCAATTACCAAACTGGCGGGAATTAAAATCGTCCTGAAAAATCACCGGCTGCCGGTAATCGAACACTTCCTTGGCCGTCAGATGGGGAACTTTGACTTCCGCTGCTGTCGCTGACTTTGGCGCGGCGGCGGCAGGCAGCAAACTCAAGGTTGCCAGCAGCAGGGCAATGACGATTACGAGGACGTATTTCATAAAATCAGGATCACGGTGCAAGCCATGCTTCCCGCATCAGCGCTTCGAGATGCTTCACAATTCCCGGGTTTTCGACCACCATGTTATTCTGCTCCGTGGGATCCGCGGCCAGGTTGAATAGCTGCACCTCCATCGGCTTCGGCGTTGTGACCTTGTTCTTCGGCGCTGCGTCCACGATGCCGGTGTTCAGATGGATGAGCTTCCACGGCCATTGGAGCACCGATTGCTTGCCACCCTGCTCCAGAAAATTCCAAAACAGATACGGATGCTGCTTCTGCGCGCGGCTGTTCCCAAGCAACGCCGGCACAAATGAAATTCCGTCGCACGTCGCCGTCACACTCGCGCCCGCGAGCTCCGCAGCAGTCGGCATGAAATCCTGAAATCCGCTGACGTGCTCGTTCACGCTGCCGGCTTTGATTTTGCCAGGCCACCGCGCGATGAAAGGCTCGCGCAAGCCACCTTCGGTGAGGTCCCGTTTTTTGCCGGTGAGTCCGTCATTGGACTGGAAGAACGCGACTTGATGCAACCCTTCCTCGTGCGGCCCGTTGTCGCTGGTGAAAAAGACAATCGTGTTTTCATCCAACCCGAGCGCCTTCAACTTTGCGAACACCGCGCCAACCTGGTCGTCGATGAATCGCATCATGCTGGCAAAGCCTTTTTCCACATCCGGCCAATCTTTACCCGCGAACTCGCCGTAGCCCGGCGTCTCCAATCCGTGACCCAGCGGCGATTGCGCATTACCCGCCTCGTTGTTGGCGTGCGGCAGATTCAGCGCATAGTAGAGAAAGAACGGCTTGTCCTTTTCCTGGCCGCGTTCGTCGAGCCAACGCTGCACATCGTCGGCAATAAGCTGCGGCGCCCACTGTTTGCGACCATCAGAGGCGGCGATGCCCATGCCGGGCCTTTTCTCCGTGCCCGGAATTGGCTTGTTTTCCAACGGCACGTGCTTGCCATCGCGGATGAGGAACGTCGTGTAGCAATTGTGCGCGTGAGCCGTATCCACATAGCCAAAGAAGTGGTCAAAGCCTTTTTTATTCGGATCATCGACCGGCAACGGCGACCCAAGGCCGTATTTACCGATGCAAGCCGTTGTGTAACCCGCGCTCTTGAGCAGTTTCGGCACGGTCAAATCCGTGTCAGGCACGAAGCCAGGACCGTTGCCACGCACACGACAGTGACCGGTATGCAGTCCCGTCAGCAGCACACAACGCGAAGGCGCGCACACCGTGCAACCCGCGTAATGCCGCGTGAACTTCATCCCCTCCGCCGCCATGCGGTCGAGGTTCGGCGTAGTAAATCTCTTCTGCCCGTAGCAGCCAAGATCGCCATAACCGGCGTCGTCGACGAGAATGTAAATGATGTTGGGTTTTGGCTGGGCTTGGGCGGTGGACGGGTGAATGACCGGAGCCGGCAACTTGGTTTCATTTGCCGCCTGCAAGCTGGCGAGGTAGCCCAGAATAATCAGAGCAGCGTTCAGGAATATTTTCATTTGGAAGCGGAATTCAAGGTGAGCCGATGCGGTAAAACCGTTGGCAGTTAGTGGGATTTTCCGAATAATTAACCGGGCTAGCGCCGAAGATTCCGGTCGATAGCACTGACCAGCTCGACAGTGGCAGCATCAGATTGGTGCTCGCCACCACCCGATAACCCTGATTGCTGGTGCCGTTAAAACTAATATGGAACAGGCCGCCCGTCACCATAGTTGCGGAGGTCAGCAGCGTCGACGGCGCCGAGTAAGTCAATGACAGCGCACCGCCATTGGTACCGACCACAAAGGAGCCGGCGAAAGCGTTGCTAAAACCACTGGCATCCACCGCGAACTGATCCGGGTTGAAATTAATAATCCCACCGGTCGGGGTCACCAACGGCCAGACATAGTTGTCGGCACCGGAAAATCCGGTCACGGGACCGGGCGTGTTGCTGGCTGTCAGCGAAACCAGACGGATGGTGAAGGGAGTGCCGGAGGTCGCCTGTAAATTTAACGCGCCGGTAACCGCGAGCAAATCCCAGCCGGAACTGTTGGTGGCATTGTTCAGACCAAATTGAAAGGCCCCGCCGCCGTTCCAAGTCTCGCCACCCGTTTTGAAAACACCGATGCCAACGCCGCCGGGTGAAAGCGTGCCGTTCAGGATGACACTGCCCAGAACGTTGCCGCCCCCCCCCAGCACGGCACCGGAGGCAACCGTAACGGTGTTGGTGCCAAGCGAGCCGCTGACCTGCAAGGCACCGCCAGAAATGGTGGTGGCACCGGTGTAGGTGTTCGTGGCGGACAGGGTCAGCGTGCCCTGACCCGACTTGGTCAGCGACCCCGACCCGCCGATGAGGTTGCTGATGGTGGTGGAATGGCCCGCCGTGTTAATTGCCCCGCCGCCATTCGTCAGCCAAATATTCGGGATGGAATTGGTATTCAACCACATGGTGAATTGTGGAATGTCCGCCGATAAAACCAGTGCCCCGCCATTGGTCAGCACAATCTGCGCATAGCCGGTATAGTTGGGGCCCGCGCTGTTGGTAAATCCCTGCCCCGTCGTGAAGGTTCCGCCGCCAATCGTCAATTTTCCATACCCGTTATCCGCCGGAGATACCACGGGGGGACTTAAAACGACCGGACTGCTGCCAGCATAGATGAACGCACCGCCGAGCACATTCAGGGTTGCCGGATAACCTCCCGCGCTCCTGATGGTCATGGCCCCGTTCTGGAGCCAGGTTCCGCCGGGATTGAGATTCACCACGCCCGGACGGCCCACAAACAGCGTCCCGTTGTTGGTAAGCGCGCTGTTGACGTTCAAAGTTGTTGCCTGACTGCTTCCGTAGCTGTTGGTGCCCACCCGAATTTCGTTGCCGGTTCCGACGACTAGCACGCCGTTCGTCAGGAGGTTGACCGTCGTCGCACTGCTGGCGGTAATGCCCACCAACAGGGAGTTCGTGGCCCCCGACTCATTGCCGGCGACGTTCAGCGTGCCCGCACTCATCGTGGTCACTCCGGCATAGGCATTGGCGTTGCTGATGGTCAATGTCCCGGTGCCGCTCTTGGTCAAGCCGCCAGGGCCGCTGATGGGCGTATTGATCACGGCGTTGCTGTTCACAACGAGGTTCAACCCGTTCGTCGTCCAGAGGGTATTGCCGCCCGTAATGATATAAGTGCCAATGGTCGGGTTGAAGGTGATGCCCGTCGGAGCCACGTCATTGGCCAAAGTCACCGTGCAATTCGTGGTGGTATTGGTGCCGAAAACGGCCCAATTCTGATCGCACCAACCCACATTGTTCGTGCCATAAAGCCAATCAATTGGCGCCGACCCCCAGATTCCGCTACCATCCTGCGCTCCAGTAGTGCCGGGGTTGACATCCCACTGGAAAGTCACGCCAGCTATCGGCGTGGTCGCTGTCGCCACGGCGCTGGGAGGCGATATTCCAACGGCATTGGTGGCTTCTACGGTGTAAGTATAAAGGGTCCCCGCAGTAAGACCTGTATCCAAGTAATTCGTGCTTGTAACGGTCGCAATCACCGACCCGCCCTGCAAAACGATATAACCGGTTGCGTTGCTCACCGACTGCCAGGTCAGGAAAATCTGGTTGGTCGCCGCGATGATCACAGTCAGGCCTTGTGGCGGGTTGGGCGCCACCGCCAGCAGGACTTCCACGGGAAACCCATTGAAGATTTGAATCTGGAGCGTCGTCGTATTGGTCGTGCCGGCTATGACGCTGGCATTCGTCGAACCGGAAGCGATAGACCAGATTCCCGCCAGAGTCACCGTAAGATTGGTTGGCAGGCTGACATCGTTGACAAGGTTCAGATCAGGATTGACCACCGACAGGACCAGGTTGCCATTGACCGGCTGGGTCATGGCCAGACACGGTAGGCTGACAGAACGAATGGGGCCGGTGTTGGTGACGGCGGCGGCCAGCAGGTTGGTGGCAAACAGCGCATAGCCAATCCGTCCGTCCGGGTTCCACTGCACGACATGCGCGGTGGTGTCGCATTCCAAAACCGCATAAGGCGAAGCCGCGGGATTGGTGTAGGCGATGGCCAGTTGAGTCATGGCGATGGCGGTGGTGGATGGCACCACGACATATTCATAGCCGGCACCGGCGGGAGCCGTCCCGTGGTTAATCCACGCGGTAGCGTAATTCGTGAAGGAAAAAGACCCCGAACCCGCCTGGTCCGGCGAAGTCTGGAGCGAGCGGCTTAACACCAGGTTGACTCCCGGCCGCACAAAATAGCCGGTGCTATATCCATCCAACAACCAGCCGGCGGACGATAGAGAGTTCGTCTGAGCGTAAGGGAAGGTGCTGACGCTGGTTCCATTCACCACCGTGGGCGTAGCGGGGTTGGAAAGCAGGCTTTGGAACAAAGTGGTGATGGTCGGATTTACGGCGTCGTTGTTGGTGATGTTGGAGCCGAGGCAGATGACATTGTTCGTAAAACAAAACCAGGATTTGCGCCAGCGGAACGAACCATTGTGATTCGTCATCGAGCTGTTGGTATAGACTTGAAAATTGCAGGCATAGAGCCCGCCATTGCCGCCTTGACATATGCCATTGCCGCGGAATGCCAGCCCGCCGGAAAAATTCAACCGGCTCTTATCATCATGTATCTCATAGGTGAGCGGTTCGTCCACATACAATTTAGCCCACGGCAGCAGGATGGTGGTGGTTCCCGGGGGCTTGTTCCAATCCCAGCCCGTCAACCCCCAGCCGCTGGCGGCGTCACCACCGGGGTAAAGAATCTCGCACGCGCCATAACTCTGGTAACGGCCGTAGAGATTAGCCCCGGTCTGGATTTCACTGCCCCAGAAATTGCTGTTCATCCCATGCATGCAAGCCACCCAATTGGATTGCGCATAAACGGCCACGGGACTCCAGTTGAACTGGTAAAAGCCCGTATTTGTATCCGTCCCGTAGCCGTTGAATGCCGCGTATGGATAAGCCGCTCCGAAAACCCGGTTGTAAACCTGCGCCACCAGCGGATCCACGGGCTGGCCAAGCACGGGGCCGCCCACCACACCCAAGCGCTGCAAGTCATTATAGCCGATAACAATATCAGAATTCTGGAACGGAGAACGGCCGGACAGCGAATTAGGACCGAACCCCACCTCGGTCGGGTGTGCAGCATTCGGAAAATTCGCCTGCCGGATCATGGTCATAAAGGCAAGCCGGAGATTCAGATAGTCATTTGAACTTATCTGGAACTGCGTGTTGTTGAAATTGTAAACCACATGGGCGACCTGGGGAAAGGCATACATATAATGATTGTAATGCCCCCAGTGATGAAACCCGCAACCATCGGGCTTCAAACCGTCGTCCGTCCCCTGAGTCGGCGCCAGAAATCGCCCCAGAAATCGACTGAAGCCCCGCAGATATTGGATGGCCGTCGTGTCATCCGGCGTCAGAAAGAGGACCGCCCCCAGTTCCTGATTGATCTGGGTATAAATATCGTCGGTGGAGACATAATCATCCGAGCCGCCGGCGGTCAGTCCGGGAGCATAGGTTTGCGTCCAGTAGTGGCCCTGACGGAAATACCAGTTCAGCATCTGCCACACATGCTGCTTGAAGTCCGAGGTATAACTCTTGTAGGCCAAAATGAAAGCCACGGGTGTATTGCGAAAACTATAATCAAAGTGCGCGCCATTGGCCTGATCATAGGGGCCAAAATTGCTATTGTAATCCAATCCCTGATCCCACAGATCACGAATGAATAGATTCAGCAGGTTGCTGCTGGTGACGTTGGAACTCCAATAAATGCTCTGGCCCAAGGGGGCAATCCAACTCTCAAATGACCATATTCCCGTCTGGGCGATCGCCACGCTCACAAGGTTGGATCCGCTCGCCACGATATTCAGGTTGCTCCAAGACTGCCAGGTGCTTGCCAGAGTGCCACTGCCGGGATTGCTCCCCGCATTGTCCGCCAGCCAGGCCGCACGCGCCGTTGCCAAATCGTTCAATTCCGCCGGGGTAGGCGCATGGGTTGGAATGTCCGGAGGCAATTCATAGAAACAATGGTAAAAATTGGTGGCCGAATTTGGGCCTTCAATGTCCGGGTTCTGACCGTCCTGGTAACGAGTGAACCGCGCTCCCGCCCATATGATGCCATCAATGAACAATTGGCCGGTCATATTCGTCGGACCGACGATGGCGACCTTGGTGAAATTGGCGTTGGCGTGCGGACCGCCCATGGGATCATAATAGAAACTCCGCTGGATCTGCCGCCACCCGGAATAGTTGAGATAAAAATTGAAGGTGTATTGTGCCGTCCCCCCAGCATCAATGAACTTAAAAGTCAGGCTCTGGTTGGTAAGCGGTGCCGGATTATAGACCCACAACGAGCAGGTATTGCTATAATAGTCCGTGACGGCCCCCGCCACGATTCCGGGATTAGTCACAGTCAAGATGTCGCTGATCGCATAGTTCCATTGCAGGCACTGGGACGGAAGATTGGCGGGGGCCTTGTAGTGGTTGGTGGAAATGGCAAGCGATCCCGACGCCGCAGTCCAATTGGTCGGCACGCTGTTCGTAAAGTAAAGCGTCTGCGCCAACACTATTTCGAGCGCCATTAGCAAAAATGCTAAACTCAAATGATGAATTTTCATTTGATTCTTCAGTTTCCATCATTTGAGGCCAGCACGCTACAGTTTCTTAACGATAAAAAAACGGCATGGCATATCCAAACCATTGCTATTCACAGCAAAATAACTCCTGCGTGCAATGCGGCCAACGGAGCCAGCAGCAGGGCGTTGAGGAGCGCGATTGGTTGTTTCATGGTTGATTACTGTTTTACACCGAGTTTCTTCAACGCCCTCTCACAGGTGTCGGTCATTGCGCCTTCGCGGTCGTTCGTTTGTTCGCCATATTGCGAACGGTAGAGCGTGGCAGCACCGGGAAGTTTCGGAATATCGGTATTATAGCGACTCCACGCGACGCGCCATTGTTCGAGTTCGGTTTTCGCCTGCGCGGCACCCTTGGCGTCATGTGTTTCCTGCGAACGGTAATAGAGGAACATGCCGCGGATGTAGTGGCTCATCACCTCGGCGAGCGATTCAAGGTAGAGCACAGTCGAGCGGGCGTCCTGATACACGGCATCGCCGCGCTCGGCGACGATGTCAGCCTGCGCGCTGTCATAGAGCGCGAGCATCTGCCGCGCGAGCGCGAGGGCATCAGTCTTTTCCTGGAGTACGGCGGCGAGTTGATCTTTGGTCTCGGCGTAAATCAAATTGAGTCCGCCGTGCAGCCGCATCTGGCGTTCGCCGCGGATGAGGTCGTCGCGCATGAGTCCCCGGCTGGGCATCCAGCCTTTGTGCTTCAGCGCGTAGGCTTCGATGTAGACCATCTTGCGCACGCATTCGCTGGAGAGCAGGAGCATCTCGGCGATTTTCGGCGCAGCCTTACTGCCGAATTCCTTGGCGGCCCAAGCGTCGGCAATGTCGCGGGGCGAGAGTTCGGGATGGTCGCGGAGTCGTACGGCCGCGTCTATATTAGCGCGCGACCAGCGGTCGTTCTTCAGCTTCGGCCCGGCGGCGCCGCCGCCAAAATCCCATATCCACACGCCGCGCACCCCGAGGTCGTGAATACGCCGCATGTCGGCGGCAAAGAGCTCGCCGAGGTAGTTCGGAAACGCGCCCTTGCCCTCGTATTCGCGGGAGCATTGAAACTCGATGATCTGGTCCACGCCGCCCCGGCCGATGTTGGGATTGAAGTCGTTGTAACGCCAGAAGTCCGTCTGTACGTGCTTCACGGCGAAGATCAATCCTTTGCGCCCGGTCACGCCCGCGATGATGCGGTCATAGACCTGCGGATTCGCGTGGAAACCATCGTTGCCAAGGTCCCAAGTGCGCCAAATGAGTGTGCGCTCACATTCATCCACGACGACCTGGCGGGTTTCGTTGATAAGCCGAGCCATGCGCTTGCAACAGGCGTCATCGAATTCCTTTTCCTTCACCGTCCGACCCGTGTAATCGCTGGTCTTCGAATTCGCGTAGTTCTCACCGGTGCGGATCATCACGAATTTGATCGCGGGAAAGGCACGCAGCACTTCGCGATATTTGGCACGATAGATTTCCCAGAACTGCTCGCTCTCGAAATTGAACACGCCGTTCTTTGCGTCACGCGCGATCTCCTTTTTGAACCGCTCGACGACGGCGCGCGGCAGCGTCACCTCATCCGTGCCGATGCACACCTGCACGCCCGCGCGCGCCGCCTCGTCGCACTGCCGACGGAACGTCACGCGGTTGCGCTCGATCTGTTTGCGCAACGGCGAGTCCGCGGCGATGGCCCCCGGCGCAATTTCATCATAAGTGCCGAGCTTTCCTAGATCGCCCACCGGCGTGACGTTGTAGCCGTATTCCCGGTAACGCGCGAAGTCTGTCTCCCCGCTGCCCATGCGGATGTCGTAGGCGGTGCAAAATTGCGCAGCGGGAAATAGGGTGATCAGGGAGGCAATGAGGGCGAGGGCATGCTTCATAATTTCAGTCTGGCTGAGGCTCATTCAACGTGTGTTAACAAGTTTCCATTTCATCACAGCAAATTCCCAAAAGCTACTTTTACCTTTCAACCTAAGCCGCGGTTTTCGGTTAAATATTTTTCTTCCTCAAACCGGTTCCTGATTATTTGCCCATCGGATTCCTCTGGTCTACGCCTGAGGAAATTTCACGAACCAGCAGCTTTGCTTCTGGCGACTGTGAGGGCCGTATCTTCATCCCGCGAACATTGCGGGTGACAATCGCCGGGAGGCCACCCGCCGGCGTGATGCGCACGGCATTGAGTGCCGGCGACTGAACATCGTCGAACACCAGCGCCGGCCGGAAATCCGCAGCGACGGCATGAAAGTCCACATTCTCGAAGACAATATTCTGCCCATGGCGGACGTAAAAAACCCACGCGGGCAATTCGCCGAACATGGAGAATTCAGGGTAACGGTCGGCCTGCTCAGGCACGAGCGACAGTTTTTCCAAAGGCACTTCGGCCACCTCCCGGCGGGCGCCGCCGGCGGTGGTGATGACAATGTTTTTCAGCGTGATGTCACGGATCAGATGGCCGGGCAAGCCGACGATGGAGGATGGAAATATATTATGAGGCGCGCGCACCGGTGGTCCGGCGAAAGGATAGCCCGCATCGGGAGCCGTCGCGGGTATCTCCACGCTTACGTCCTGGATCCGCACATTGCGGATGCTGCCGGGCTGGCCGTCCTGGTTGCGGTGGCCGAGACGGATAAAGATGGCGTTGCCGGTGTTTTTTGCCTGCACATCGGCGATGTCGATATCTTCGATGACCGCACCATCCACGCTTTCGATGGCGATAGCCGAACGAAAGGTGTCATGGATCCGCAGGCCGCGCACAGTGATGTGCTTGAAGCCGCCGCGAGAGCTGGTGCCGAACTTGAGCGCGCTGGCGCTTGAACGCACCGTGCAATCCTCGATGCGGACATTTTCACATGCCCGTTTCGGATCGCCGGATTTGAGGCAAATCCCATCGTCGGCGCTATCAATGTCGCAATGCGCCACCGACACGCGGCGGCAATCCATGATGTCCATGCCATCATTGTTCCAATAGGAAGTGCTGCGCACGGTCACGCGCTCCAGCGTGAGGTCCTCGCAATTGATATAGGTTTGCACCCAGCAAGCCGAGTTCTTCACCGTGAGGTCCCGCACAGTGACGCGCGCGCAGTCCACCAGTTCGATCACCTGCGGCCGGTTTTGTTCGGATGGGCGCCGGCTGTCGGGGGCGTCACGGAGCTTTCCCGCCTTCATCAGCCGCACCACGTCCGCAGCCAGAAGTCCGCCCTGCCCATCCACGGTGCCTCCGCCGGTGATAGCAATGTCGTGCGCGTCCCGGGCCTCGATGAGTGCCAGCCAGCGGTTTTTCTGATAGTCCGCATGCTCCGCACTCCCCAGCAGCGTCGCCCCTTTCTGGATGCGCAAGGTCACGCCGCTTTTCAGGTGGAGCGTGCCGCTCAAGAACACGCCATGATCAAGCAAGACTGTGCCGCCGGCCTTGGCCGCCGCATCAATCGCCCGCTGGATCGCGACGGTGTCCTTGGTCTTCCCGTCGCCCGCCGCGCCGAAGACGCGGGGATTGAAAGCTGTTTCTTCCGCTGCATTGAGCAGGCCTGGCGCTCCCAGCAGTAGGGCGGTGAGGAACGGTATAAAGATTTTAATCATAGGTGTTCGCTGGCATAATACACCGCTGTTATTTTGCCACTTCAATCACGCCCAAGATATACCAGCCGTCAACGACGGGCAGTTCGGTGCCAAACTTGATAAAGGGCTTCGCATCATCAGCTTTGGATGTGATGGTGAGCGCCATCCGGTAGCGGCCGGCGGTGATGTTCTTGAAATCCACGGTTGCCGCTTGCTTCGTCGCCCGGTCGGGCTGCCATTGCTTGGGCTGGATGGCTTTGGGCCAAACGGTGGCGATTCGTTTGCCAGAGTCGTCAATCAAGGCGAGGGCGACAGAACAAGGAATATAGATGGGCGCGACACCCTGATTTTGAACGGTAAGTTCGAGATCAAACGGACCGCTGATCTTGCCAGGCCACGCAGCGCGGGCGAGATGGAAGTGGTAGCCGATGCGATTTGAGAGACGCTCGACAAGGGCGCGATTTTCGTTGAGCAGACGAAGACTAGATTTGCCGCCCCCAAGATCAACCCAGGTTGGATGGCCGTTTTCAACGCACTCTTCGAGGCGGAACCCGTAACCCCGCTTGTCTTTGATGCCATCCCACCAGCCCAACTGCTTCATCATATCGTAGTTGCCGTAGAACTCGAACACGCCCGGCACAAGGCCGAGGCCAATGGCGGTTTCTTTGCCATCGCTGTTTCCGCAAATCCCATCGCGCCGCGGACCAATGTGCTGCGTCTGTATGGCCCAATCGAAGATTTCCCTTAGCGGACCATAGTGACCGAGGTTGCTATTCCGTGAGAGGCAGAGTTGTGTTTTTTTGAACGCGTCAAGATGCATCTGCACATGCTCACGGAATTTTTCCGGGGCGATGTCCGGCACCTTGAACGGACTCATGTGGCACTCGCCCCAGTTACCATAGGAACGGATGTCAAGCACGGCGATGCGCGGATCGCCATCGAAGCGTTTGGCGAAAGCTTTGAGAAACACGCGATACTTAGCGAGGAAGATCGGGTCATCGAACACCGGCGCGACTTTGTGCCCCGGCGAGCCTTGAGTGCTCATCGTGGGGGCAAGATCCATCTCATGTTTCTTCGCACCGGCATCAAAGACCCACTTTGGCGTGACATAGCCGCCAGGTTGCCGGCTATGCGTGCTGGCGCACATGACGCCGATATTGCACACGCGCCCAAGATTTTCCCAAGCCGCGAGCATCTCCTCGACCGGCTTCCAATCATACTCACCCTCGCGCGGCTCCAGCTTCGCCCATTCAAAACGCCCAACACCCATACCTGCAAAATGTAGCACCTCCTGCTCCTGCCCTTTCGGCAAGCCATGCAACGACCAACCCTTGCCAGGATTGAACAAGGGGCCGGCGGCTGGCCTGGGTGTGACGATAATTTGCGGCACCGGCCCGGCGGCGCGCAAAACAGTCATCAACGACAGGAGCAGAACTGTGAGGATGAGGGCGCGGTGCATTTTCATTTTATATTTTCTGATTTTAACACTGGCTGGTTACCTCCTTGGGCTATAATGGCCTCCAGCGATTTTCTCATTTCCGCGACACGCCCGGGATTCGCGGAGGCAAGATTTGTGGATTCAGTTATGTCAGCGACCAGATCCACCAGAAAAGGTTGTTTTAACTGTTTCTTCTCATCCTCAGTCAGAGGAACACGCTGGGATGGGTTGGCGTCGCCGTAGCTGCGGCGGGCACCACCTTCCTGAATCAGCTTCCATTGACCTTGCCGAATGGCTAACGGGACTTTGCCGGCAACCCCGCCCACATGAGCCACAAAGGTTTCCCGCCCCGGCTGATCATGCGGCTGGCCCAGTAATGCGGGCAAAACATTACAGCTATCAATCGCCGCGCCAGCCGGCACCGCCTGGCCGGTCAGCGCCGCCAGACTTGCCGGCAAATCAAGCAGCGTAACCAGCTCATCGCATTCGCCTCCGGCCTTGACATGCCCCGGCCAGCGCGTGATGAGCGGAACCCGATGGCCGCCCTCAAACAAACTGCCTTTGTAGCCGCGCAGCACACCGTTGCAGGGATGGTCAAAATTGCCCACGTCCTCGTAGCCATCATCCATGATGCCACCGTTGTCGCTGCTAAAAATCACCAGCGTGTTGTCGCGCAACTTCAAACGATCCAGGGTCCCGAGCAAATCACCAACCGCTGAATCCAGTTCCACAATCGAATCGCCACGGATACCGCACTGGCTCTTGCCCGAATGGCGCGGATTCGGCACGCGCGGCACATGAATATTGTGCGTGGCGTAATAAAGGAAGAAGGGGTGATCCTTTTCCCGTTCAACAAACGCGATGGCCTGCTTCAAAAACGTGTCGGCAATCTCCTCATCCTTCCAGCGCGCCATTTTGCCGCCAGTCATCCATCCGATGCGGCCGACGCCGTTGACAATGGTGTTGTCGTGGCCGTGCGTGGATTTAAGTTTCAGCAGTTCCGGGTTTTCTTTGCCGGTCGGTTCATTGCCGATTTTTTTCAGGTAGCTGACGGCAATCGGATCGTCCGGATTGAGTCCGACAATGCGATGATTCTCAATGAACACACACGGCACGCGGTCCCCCGTGGCCGGGAAAAAATAAGCATAGTCAAAACCGATTTCCAGCGGGCCGGGCTTGATCGCACCGTTCCAGTCTGGTCCGCCGGCGTTACCCAATCCGAGATGCCATTTACCGACCAGGCCGGTGGTATAACCGGCCTGTTTCAAAATTGAAGGCAGCGTGGGCGTCCCGGGCTTGATGGTGAGCGGCTCGTCCCCCGGAGCGATTCTTGAACCTTCCAGCTGGCGCCAGGAATACCGGCCGGTCATCAGCGCCCGGCGGGACGGCGAGCAAGTGGCGGCCGGCGAATGCGCATCCGTAAAACGCCGCCCCTCACTGGCCAGCCGGTCGAGATTCGGCGTTTGCACCATTTTCGCGCCATAGCACGACAGATCGCCATAACCAATATCGTCCGCAAGGATGACAACGATGTTGGGCTTGGCTGGAAATTTTGTTGCGTCAGCGGCTGACATCACGACCAGCGGTGACAGCAGCAAGGCAATGATCAGCGAGGGGGTGCGTTTCATATGAGTTGTGCAGGTGGAAAAATTTTATTTCACTTTCCAGATTTTTACATCACTAATCCACACCGTGTTGGCCGCCGAAAAACTAAGCCAGCGCTTGGACGGGTGAGCGAATCCTTGGGAGCGGTGCGAGACAATCAGCTGGCCATCAATACTAAGGCGCATCTCATCGCCTTCGAAGACGAGCGAGAGATTGTGCCATTCATTATCCGCTTTCCATGGCACGGTCTTCTCCTTTGTTTGCAGCAGGGTGTCGAGATCGGCGGGCAGTTTTTCCTTCCGCTCCAGATATTGGGCGCGGCGCGCGCGGAGTTTTTCCTCGCTGATACCGGTTTTGTTGTCCCTCAGCATGACACTGTTCGGCGAGAGGATGGCGTAGCAAAGATGACCAGCGTGGACCCCCTTCAGCTCACGATCCACATGACCGAGAGTGAAGGTTTCGCCCTTGCTCAGCCCCGGAAAACGGAACCGCAAGGTGGTTCCGCCATCAGCAAAACCGGCGTCGTGATGAATGTGAACGCCATGTCCGGCGGCCTTGCCGTCGCTGGCGATCTTGAGGACACCTTGATCGAGATCCGCCTGCTTGATATTCGGCGCGCGATCCGCCGTAGCGCTCTCCCAGCCATTGCCGATCGCCTTGATTCCATTGCCCTCCAAAGAACGGTCGAATGCGTCTTGAAAAATTAGCGTGCCGTTTTGTCGAAGCCATGCTGCATCATTTCGCACCGTGGCTCCTGGTTTAGCTTCTGCCGCCCATAGCGCAGCCTGCGGAGTCAGCAGCAGGGCGGCGAGGATGAGAAATGTTATTGGTTTCACAACAGATTCTGCAGCAGTTTGTCCCATCAATATCCGTCCCAGGTCATTTCCACACCACGCTTCCGCATGCTCTGATCGGCCTCGAAAACACGCCGGGCGGTGAATTCTAAAGCTGCGTTTTGCGTTAGCTGCGCCCAGTGCCCGAGACTGATCGAGGTAAAGCGATATTCAAGGCCTTTCGGTTTTCCATTCCTGGCCTTTTCCTGACCGAAACCGGTGCGCGCGTTACCCGTCGCATCCACGCTGCCATCGGGCTTAACGCGCGCGATGAGCCAGGCAAAGCCCTTGCCGAGCATTGGGCTCATCTCGGCGCGCACGGCATCTTCGGCAACAATCTGGTAATAGCGGCAGGCATACATGAGGCCGAGCGCCTGATAGTGATGATCGGAGCCGCCTTTCTCCGGATTCACACCATCAGGTCGCTGAAATGCGAGGCCTTCGCGGATAAACCAGACGGATTTATCAATCAATTCCCGGTCACGACACAACACGCCAGCCTCGCCGAGCGCGGCCGCATCCAGATAACGGCGGTGGCCGTAACGACGTTCACCAGTGAGTTTGGGAAACATGTTGGTATCAGGCCAGTTCTTGGCGTGGATATCAGGCTGCACCATCCATCGCGCTGCGACTAGCAGCTTTGATTTGAGTACGTTCACCTGAACTGCGAATTCTGCGTGCCATGGGGAGGCTTCGAGAAGCAACAGTCCATGGGCGGTGGATTCGATGAAAAACGAGGCGCTGTGATAGCAGTCGCTATGATTGAAAAGCCCATTAGTTTCCATGTGTGCAAAACCCCATTCAATAACTTTGAGCCCCCAGCGAATTTCATCTTTGTTGCCCAGCGCCACGCCGGCTGCGACATATTCCCCGCCGAGCTGTTGATCCTCAATAAACCACGGCAGCGATTTGTTGGTCTCCCAGTTGACGTTTAGTCGCAAAGCCCCGCTTTGATTCCGCCAATCCGCCGGTGGTGCCGCGTGACCAGCGTGGGCGGTCTCTTTCATGAAGGCGCTGGTTTCAAAAGTAAAATTGCCGGCCACGCCCATTTCAGAAAGCGCCTTATTGGCAGCCCGGAGCGCAAGCGACGGCATCAGCAATATTATACCGAGGGTCAGGGTCGTTATCTTTTTCATTTCATTTCTGGAGTTGGATTTATTCATACTGGCTTTCATATATCAGAAAGTGTGGTCATCAGCGGGTTTTCGATTGAAGATCAGCCTCAAAAATCCGACGCGCCTTGTTATCCCAAACCGGGTTTTGCGTAAGCTGCGCCCAATGCGAAAGGCTACGGACGAAGTGTCGATAGTCGATGCCTTTGGATTTTCCGCTGCGCGTGGTTTCCTGACCGAGGCCGGTCCGCGTGTTGCCAGAGACATCCACGGAGCCATCGTCTTTGATGCGCGTCACCAGCCACGCAAACCCCTGATCCAACCTCGGCTTCATCTCGGCGCGCAGGCTATCGTCAGCAACCATCTGGTAATAACTGCAGGCATACTCGAGACCGAGAGCCTGATAGTGGCAATCGTAGCCGCCCTTCTCCGGATTCACGCCATCGGATCGCTGAAAGGCGATGCCGTTGCGGATGAACGCAACGGATTTTTCGATCAATTCCCGGTCAAGACACAGCAAGCCCACCTCGCCGATGGCCGCCGCATCCAGATAACGGCGGTGCGCATACGGGAGTTCCGATGGACATCCGGGCAGCTTGCTATTCGTGGGTTTCCTACCCGACCAGACCAACGCATGCACATCGGGGCGCACCATCCAGCGCGCGGCGGTCAACAACTTCGGTTTGAGCGCGTTGACCTGATCCGCAAACCCGGCACGCCAAGGCGAGGCTTCGATGAGCAATAACGCGCGCGCGGCGGATTCCACGAAGAATGAAGCGCTGTGATAGCAGTCGTGATGGTTGAACATCCCGTCCACATCCATATGAGCAAAGCCCCAGTCCAAAACCTTCAAACCCCAACGCACCTCGTCCTGGTTGCCAAAGGCCAGTCCCGCTGCCACATATTCTCCGCCGAAGCGCTGGTCCTCGATAAACCAGGGCAAAGCCTTATTAGTCTCCCACCTGGCATTCACGCCCATCGCGCCGGACTGTGTCCGCCAATCCCGCGGCGGGGACTGACGCCCCGCATGCGCAACTTGTTTCATGAACGCGCTGGTTTCAAAAGCAAATTCACCAACCACCCCGCTGTTTGCGAATGGCGCATCGGCGGCATTAAGTGCGACCAATGGAATCAACAGCAGATAGCCGAATACAGCCAAGGTTTGTTTCATTTAATTTCCTGGCTAGCATTGTTTAAATTTAAACCGTTGCCTCGGCTGCGGTCCCAATCTTCACCACGCATGAATCTTTCAAAGTAGCCACGGTCGCGAACATTTGCTGAAGGATATTCATCGAAAATGTACCCGTTGCCAGACAATCGCGGATCATCTTGTTTTTGCAGCTCGCTAAAAAGTTGCTGTTGTAAGGGAGTTATCGAAACCGTCATAACCAAATTCGATAGGCAATCGAGGTCCTGACGCAGATTAAAAATCTGGTCGGCGGATACCTTGTCAAAACAGGCATCCCAATAATGTTTTTGCTCTGGAATCGTCTGCGCATTCAGCACGGCAGTCTTGGTCGGGCTGGCATCCGTATCCTTAAAACCCGTCCCCGGATCACCTCCCGGCCAGCGGTTGGTTTCGAAGTTATGTAAATAGATCATCCCATCCTTCACGATTCCCCGGATTGGATAGCCCCAGTCATGCGGACGACCGAGGTCGTTACGCTCCTTGCCGATGAGGACGTGGTCGCGTTCGGCAATCACGCGTCCGGATTTCTCCGACTTAAATATTTCAGTCAAACTTCGTCCCGTAACCGAAGCCATCCCACTCTGGCTCCAGGTAAGTCCCGCGGCATCAAGGAAAGTGGGCGCAAAGTCTATAAAGCTGACATAATCGTCCACGATGCGGCCCGGCTTGCAAATGCCGTTCTTCCACATGATGGCCAGCGGTAAATGGTCGGAATCCTGATAGGCATAGCCCTTGTCATGCGGAAAAGGCATACCATTATCGGAAGTGACAACGACCAGCGTGTTGTCGAGCAGTCCGCGCTTTTGCAATTCCGCCAGCATCCGGGCGAGATGCCGGTCAAAATGTTCCACCTCGAACGCATAATCAAGCATGTCGTTACGCACCGCCTCAGTGTCCGGCCAACAGGCCGGCACGCGATCAATGTCAGAAGTTTTTTTGCCGCCCTTGGCAACGCCGGAGCCGAATTCGTAGGGCCGGTGCGGCTCGAATCCACCATACCAGAAGCACCATGGTTTATCCTTCGGTGCCGCGTCCAGAAAATCCGTAAGGTTCGCCGCATAATTGTTATCAAAGATATCTTTGGTGGGCGGCCGGGTTTTCTGCTTTTGAAACGGATGACCCGCTAATTCGCGCTTTGCACCCGCCACATTCGTCGCGGTGCCGGGCCCCCACCCCTTGCCCGTCATGCCGGTGAAGTAGCCGTGCTCGCCGAGAGCCTCCGCAAACGACTTGAATTCCGGAGGAAAATAGGGCCAGTGATTAGCCGCCGCTTTGAGTTGCCACGGGTTGCGGCCCGTGAGGATGGATGCCCGCGACGGGGAACATTTACCGCAAGGCGTGTACGCCTGCGTGAACAGTATCCCCTCACTCGCCACCCGATCCATGGCCGGTGTCTTAACCCATTTACAACCATAGGCTCCTGCATGGCCGTATGACCAGTCATCCGCCACGGCAAAGAGAATATTGGGCTGGGCTGATTTTGGCGGGTCGGCGGCTGACAGCACGGCAAGCGGCGCGATCAGCACGGCGGTGAGCATTGTAAGAATAGGTTTCATGGCTCTAGTTATTGCAGGAATGCTGCAAAATAAACTCCACGATGGGCTGCGGATCGCGCAAACTGTGCGGATGATGCCCCACGCTGGGCTTCGTGATGACTTTGATTTCGCCGCCGAGTTTTTCGTAGCGTTCCTTGACCAGCAAAGTGTTTTCCGGCATCGGCACGATATCGTCGGCATCGCCGCAGATGCTCAAGATTGGAATCTTCGCCTGAGCCAACGGCGCCAGATTGTCCACCGGGTTCAGCTTGTAGCCGCGCGCCGATTGCTCATCGAGACCGTAAACTTTTTTGCAACGCGCCCAGTCGTTGGTCGAGCCTTTGCCCCGGCCCCAGCCGGCGGGCCAGCTTTTAAAATCACATACCGGCGCATCCACATAAAGACAGGCCACCCGGTCAGGATGACGCGCCGCCCAGTTGAAGGCGAACAAGCCGCCCCGGCTAAATCCTTCAAGCACCGGCTTGGCGGCGAGCTGAAACCGGCCGGTCAGGTTTTCGTGGAAACGATCCATGAGATCCAGCGCCACCGGAGCGCCATACATATTTTGGACGTCCATGTAAGCCACATGCCAGCCGTTCGAGAGCAAGGCCAAATCGCCTTGCGGCTCGTGGCCGAAGAATTCCGTGCGCCAGATCCATGGCTTACCCGCTGCCAGGGCTGAAGGGAATACGAGCAGACAATCACGGCCAGACACGGAAAAGGTGAGCTTGCGGAAGCCATGCCACAAATTTGTCCCGGATGACGAGTCAGCCCCGTGTTTGGGTTGGGTTTCGCTGGCGGCCACCTTCGCCCCGGCCGCGGGCAATGCGGGCAGCAGGGCGAGCAGCAGCGTGGTCAGGAGAACAAATTTATGCGTCATGGCTATCAAGAACAGATGTTTATCGGGTATTGCCTGTCAGTTGAATACCTATTGGACGCCCAATCCATACAAAGGTTTCATTCCCTGTCAAAAGCAACACTGTTAATTGAAAACGGAATACACCAACGGCAGCTCCTTGCCATCCAACACCGCGATGATTCGTTCCAGAATCCGTCGCTGGTATTGGAACGCGTTTTTCCCGCCCTCCTCCTTGGCCACGCGTTGGAGCATCTCGCGCAACGCCGGCAACACCGGTCGCGCCGATTCACCCAAACGGTCGAGAACATTCTCAGCCTGAAGCGCAAACCAGGGCGACTGACTGTTCTTGAGGCAACGCTCAAGCACTGGGAGCGCGGCGTCCGCCCTGCCCAGTCGAGCCAACGCCTCAGCCGCGGCGACCTGCACAGCGACAGAATCATCGTCCAATCGCTGGCGAAGCACGGTTTCGGCTGGAGCCGCTTTCCCGCGCAACATCGCGCATCCCTGCGCCGCCCACCAACGGATTGGCTCGCTAGAATCATCCAAAGCTTTGATCAACTCGGGCAGGTTTGCCGCCTCACGTTCAGATGCGAGATTAGCCATCGCAAAAACCCGCTCCACCGGATACGCGCCCGGCTGGCGCGCCGCCTCGTAACCTTCGAGGATGGAACCTTCCGGCAGAAACCCGTTGTCCTTAACTTCCAACACCCGCTGCTTAAGCGCACTGCGCATCCGTTCGAGCACATCGCGGTGAACCGGGTTGCGTGCGAGATTATTAACGCTGTCCGGGTCGGCGGCCAGGTCGTAAAGCTCCTCCGTCGGCTTCTCGCCCCAAAATTGCGCGGTGGCGGGCGTGAGTTTGCCCTCACGCGCCATCCGTGCCCAAGACTGATAACCACGCGCTTGAAACATATACTGATGCGGCTGAACGTAAGGCAAGTCCGGACGATAGTTGTGGATATAAAGCCAGCGCCCGTCGGATACCATGCGCATCATGTCGTAGCGCTCATCCATGCGGTCGCGGGTGATAAAAACAAATTCGTTCGTCCTGCCTTTGGCGGGACCGGCAAACGCGCGGCCTTGCATATAATCCGGAATTTTCACCCCGGCCAGCGATAACACTGTCGGCGCAAAGTCCACAAAGCTCACCATGTCCTTGATGCGCGACCCGGGCGGCGCGGGCGCGAGGTGACGCCACTTCGGCGGATAGTAGACGATGAGCGGCACATGCGTGCCGCTCTCCTGTAGAAAGCGCTTGCTGCGGGGCAACACTCCGCCATTGTCCGAGTAGTAAAAGACGATAGTGTTGTCGGCGAGGCCGGCTTTCTCCAAATCACGAAGCTTGGCGGCAATTTGTTCGTCCATAAGCCGCATGTGATTGTAATAACGAACCCAATCAGCGCGCATCTCCGGCGTGTCCGGCTGATAGGGAGGAATTCGCACCTTGGCCGGATCCATTGACGGAAAATCCAGCGGCAACTCTTTTTCCGGAAAAAGGCAGCTCTCGTGAGTGACCTCATGATTGAAGACGCTGAAGAACGGCTGACCTGCCGCCCGCTTGCTATAATGAGCATTTTTATCACATCCGTCCCACGCCTCCTTGAGGCTGATCGGAGAATTGTAATCAGTCTTGGAGTTGTTGGCCGTGTAGTAGCCGGCCTCGCGGAGATAGGCCGGAAAGCCTTTCAGCCACGAAGGAATCTTGCCTTGGGCCCGCATATGCTGCGCCGGGCCGCAGGAGACGGCATACATGCCGGAAATGAGCGTAAACCGCGATGGCGCACAGACCGGCTGGGCAAAACAGTTTTCATAGAGGACCCCCTCGCGGGCGAGTTTGTCGAGCGTGGGAGTCTGCGCCAGCCGGTCCCCGTAGCAACCCAGGAACGTGTCGTTGTCCTCGCTCACGAGCCAGAGGATGTTGGGCCGCTCCGCCCCAGCGGCATAACCGAACCAAGGGAGTAGGCTCAACACCGCAGCCAAAATGAATTTCATAAAATCAAATCAGGCTAATCCACGCCCTGCGACGGAAGCTGATTGGCGAATTGATCATCATCCTTCAATTCTTTTTTCAGGCGGAAAAGTTCCGTCTTCAATTTCGCCACGGTGCCTGACTGGGCGGAATCATTGTAGATGTTGTGCAATTCCAACGGATCATGAACGAGGTCGTAACATTCCCATTGGTTGGTTTTCCAGAAACAAATCAACTTGTGCGTCTCCGTGCGGACGCCGTAGTGAGCGCGAGTGTTGTGATCACCGGGATCGTGGTAGTAGCGATAATAAAAACTCGTTCGCCAGTCGGCGGGATGTTCGGACTTCAGGAGCGGCACAAAGCTGCGCCCCTGCATTTCGGGCGGAGTTTTCAAACCGGCAGCGTCCATGAACAACGGCGCAAAATCGGCGTTGATGCACATGGCGTTCTGCACGCTGCCGGGTTTGGTCACGCCCGGCCAGCGGATGAGAAACGGCATGGTGATGGAGTCTTCATACATAAAACGCTTGTCGTAGAGACCATGGTCGCCGAGAAAAAATCCCTGGTCGCTGGTGTAAATAACCATGGTATTGGTGGCGAGCCCGTTATGATCCATCCAATCCAGCAAACGGCCCACGTTGTCATCCACCGATTGGACGCAGGCGAGATAATCCTGCATATAGCGTTGATATTTCCAAGAGTTCAGCGCCTCACCGGTCAATTGGTTGGTCTTGCCATTCTCAACAATCTCGACTTCGGTTGGTTTGACTTTGAGCCACGCGACCCGCTCCTTGCCGACCAGATCGGCCGGCGGCACGAGCTTTAGATCTTTCCGCGTGAGATCATAAAAGACTTTCTGTTCACACTCGCGGATGGCATCGGTGCGAGTGGCGTAATCATCACGCAAGGTCGGCGGCTCGGGAATTTTCTTCCCAGCGAACATCGCCCGGTGCTTTTCATCCGGCTCCCAATTGCGGTGCGGGGCTTTGTGGTGCAGCATCAGGAAAAAGGGTTTGTCCTTCGGCTTGGATTTCAGGAAATCAATACCAAGATCCGTGATGATATCCGTCGCGTAGCCTTCAATGACGTGACGGCCTTTCGCATTCAGAAAGGCGGGGTCGGAATACACCCCCTGCCCCGGAAGAATTTCCCAATAGTCGAACCCGGTCGGGCTGCCGCCCAGATGCCATTTACCAATCATGCCGGTATAATAACCGGCGCCTTGAAGATGCTTAGCCACCGTCGGCTGGGAGCCGTCAAAACGGTTAAACGCCGGCACGCCGTTGAGGTGGCTATATTTACCGGTCAGGATTGTCGCTCGGCTAGGAGAGCAGATGGAATTGACGCAGAACACGTGATTGAATCGCATGCCCTCGCTCGCCAGACGGTCGAGATTCGGCGTCTGATTAATCTTACTGCCATAGGCACTGATCGCCGCTGCCGAATGGTCGTCAGCCATGATGAACAAAACGTTGGGCCGGTTGGCGGACGCAGCTTGCGCCGTGGCGGCTAACAAAAAGCAGAGGAATATTGTCAGGCCTACCGTGGCGGCAGTAAAAATCCGAGTCAGTGAAGTCATGGCGTGAAAATCAGTTTGGGGTCGAACATTAAAGTGCCAACTTTCCACCAACACGCAATGAGTTTTATGTCAGGATGGCCAGACACCACCCGCAGAAAACAACGACAAAATGTCAGCGGTCACGATTTCGGAAGCGCCGCTTGAATTTCGGCCAGCGAGACGCCCAAGACCGACTTGGCCACCGCATCCAGCGATGCCTCCGAACCGCTCAAATGGAAGGTCCGGTGGATATGGGTCAAACTCTGCCGCGGCGCGAGCGCCGCCGCCGGAGAGGACGATTCCAGCTCATAGAAGGGCCCGAGCGGTTTCACGCCCGGAGCCGGGGGCCCGTCGTTGTAACTGTTCGCCGCGTCGCCGCTGAACGGCTGATCCTGAATCTTCCAGAGCGCATTCACATAGTCGGTCACGCCTTCGGGCTGCGTGAACTGCACAATGGTCAGCACCTTGCCCGTAGCATCATAGCTGCCCAAAACCGCCTTACTGCGCAGGGGATTGATGCCGATCTTGCTGCGAAATCCACCGTCGCCACTAAAGAAAATCACCTCGTCCTTCACCACCAACCGGCTTGCCGGCACGGTTCCAAAATAATCCGAAGTGACCTTGGCGCCCAGCTTCGATTCCGGGCCGGACTTGATGGGCACGACAATGGTGGTGGCGGGCGACGGATTGAACATGCCTAAAATCCACACTGAAAGCAGGCCGGATTTATTCTCCCACGGCAGCTCGCCGATGTTGGTGATTTTGTTGACCGTTTCATACGCGACGAGCGTCACCCCTTTGCCAACTTTGACGCCAAGCTTCGCCGCCGTTTCCCTGGGGGTGAGCAGATTCACCGCCCGATCCACGCCCACCTCGAAACGGGTGCCAGAAAAATTCGTCAGGGAAAAACCCGCACGGAACGTGGCCGAGGACTGACTCTGCTGAGTGACTTCATACGGCATCGTGTCAATCGCCGCCGGCGTGAACCAATCGCTCAACTCGAACTTCGCCCCCTTGGCGAAGAAGATGGAGAATTGTCCGCCTTCTGGCCCCAGCCAAAAGCGGTCTTCGCCGCCGAAGGCATTGATGTGCGGCTGAAGTTTTCCGCTGGCAATGAGATCGCGGTTGATCCAGCCGTAGCTCAAGCCGCTGTCGCCGCCGGCGGAACTGGTCATCACGCGACCCTGCCAGGCGGGCGCCACGGCGACCTTGGCCTGGCCGGCGGGATCGCTAAGCACGATGAGCGGAGTGTGTTTTTGGAGAAACGCCAGGTCGTCGCCAAATGTGGCGCCAGCCGCTTGGGAACAGGCAGTCATTGCGAGGGCAGTCATAATAATTTGCGGGATGGTGGTTTTCATGTTCGGAACATATATGGAAAAGTCTTTTTTAGTTTACAAATCAATCAAGGCCGGTGGCAACCCTGTTTAATCAGGTGTGGATCACACGAAGGAACTGGATTGCCCGGGATTGAATGCTTCCCAGCACCTACTCACGGCAGCTCGCGTACCCGCAATTTCCGGAATTGAATTGGCGAACCTTCGCTTTCAACACAAAGATAACCTCGAGCGGGGTCGATGGCGGTGCCGCCGGAAACCTCCTCGCCGTTCACCCAGAGGCGCAATTCACCGTTGATGGCGCGAATGTAGTAGTGGTTCCATTCGCCATAGCCTTTGGAAAGAAGCTTGCGCGGAAAACTGCGGGTGCCGTTGGGCGACAATGGCGGGAAAGGGGTCATCTTCACGCGGACGGGAAAGACATCGCCATCGGTGCCGAACCAGTCAGTCTTGGCTCCCTTGGCTTTCATCAGGTCGGTGTAACCGTGATCGAGAATCTGCACCTCAATGCCATCCGGAAGGCCGGGCTTGCCCGCCACGGTGAGTTTATCAATGGAGGCGGGCGTGGCCCACACGAAGACCCCGGAGTTGCCGGCGGACTTCTCGTGCATCCATTCCACGACCATCTCGAAGTTCCCAAACTCCTTGGCCGTGCGCATGACACTGATCGGCTGGCCCGTGCAATGCAGCACGCCGTTCATCCAAGACCAGGTATCGTCGGCACTGTTCACTTTTGCGAAGTCCGCCGCGACCAGCGAGCGCCAGCCGGGAGCCTCATCATCAATAAAGGCGCGGATGGCAGCGGTATTCGTTGCCGTTGACGGTGATGATTTCTCCTGCGCCTGGCAGAGACCCGCAGTCAATAGCAGGATGGAAGTGGTGATGAAAAATCGTTTCATGAGATTGATGATAGAAAAAGGGTTTTACTGCGCCGGAAAAGAAATCGGGGCACTGCGGCCGACTTCAGACAACCGTTGAATTTCCGGAGCCGACAGCGCGCGATTGAACACCGCCACGCCGCCGATCCAGCCGGTGAAGCCGACGGATTTTCCGCTGTGAATGACGCGGCCGATGGTGAAGGGACCGCCGGTGCCATCATTGGCGGGGGTGTAGATGGAGTCGGGCGAATACCACCAAGGATTCAGCCGCACATCGGCCAGGTCCCGGCCGGTGACGGCCCACGAGCCATCGGTAGCTTTGCGCTGGGTGACTTTCACTCGGGTGTAGCGGAATTCCTGCAACTCCACCCGCTCGTCAGCGGTCTCGCTAATCAATTTGGTGGTGATGGGTTGATCCTCGGGCGGATTGTAAAACTGATCTTTCGGGAAATTCGGATCTTCGCCGGGCTGCGCGCCGGGCTGGCGGCGCAGGCTGCCTTGCAACCAGGCGTTGTGGATGGCAGGAATGGCTTTCCGCACATTCTCCTGCCAGCGGGCGGTGTCTGTGCCATTGAGCCAGCCGGTGATTTCATGACGATTGGCATCAAAAGTCATGGCGAAACACTGCCACGAGGCATCGAGCACCTCGGCCGGCGAATCCGCAGGCACCTCGGGCGAGACATCGCCGGAGTTGCATTTATGCAGGGCGTATTTGTAGAGGAAAGAACCGGCGCCGTTTTCGGAAACATGGCCGCACGCACTGCCAATTTTGTTCAACCCCGCAAAGAGAGCGTATTGACGCTGGCCGCGCTCCACCTTCCGGATGACGGCCGTTTCCTTCGGCTTCAAGTCGGTGCCCTCATGCCAGATGCCGGCCAGCGCGTGATTGCCGCTCTCGCGAATGGCCCATACGACGAGCGTGACTGACTTATTGGTCCCCTTGATATCAATGGGCGAATCCTGCAAACGCGCACGCGGCACGAAGAGAAACGGACGAAACGTGGCGTCGGTCTCCTTGCAGATACGAATGGCGTCACCGAACGGCCCGCGCCCAAGCAATGGAAAATCGGCATACGCCGCCTCACGACCTTCGCCCCAGTAGTCCTTCACATAATTGCCCGCATCGAGCGCGAAGTCATTGGTCGCGCCCGCCGGAACGTGCGCGGTGAAACGATGCGCACCATCCGGTTCGCGTTTCACGAAATCCCAGAAGGCGACACAGCCGGAGGTGTTCATGACTGCGGCAACACGATTGGCATTTGTACCGTCAGCGTGGGTGACGGACATGGCAGCAGAGAGGGCCAGTATGAGATAAAGGTGGCGGCGCATGGGTGAGGTGATGGTGGCCGAAGATCATGCCGGTGGCAAGCGGCGGTAGAACTGAAGCGGGGTGGTACGCGGCGTTTGACGATGGGAATTGGTCCAGAAAAATTTCCAAAAACAAAAAATGGTTAATTGTCCGCCACATGCTGGACCGCGGGACTACGACACACGGATTACAAAGTGGGAAGCGAAAACTGGGTTTAAATAAACCGCCAAGATACCAAGGTCGCCAAGGTGGAAGAGCTGAGGGTTGAGGCGGAACCCAACCAAGCCGAAATTGGGAAATTTGAAACTAGAAACTGGTATAACCTAGGTGCCAGCCGTCCACGTACTTTAACGTCACACTTTTCTTTACCAGGCAGAGGGCTAATTGTTGTAATGCCTTGATAGAGCATCCAAAACTTTACCATTCCTTTGCCTTTGTTTTACTTGTTATTAATCTGGGTGGCTCGCCCCCACCGGTTTACTTCCCATGAACCGCGCCCTCTCATCCTGGCCTTCCCCCGAAGGGGGAGAATGAACCATTCCAAGGCTGAAGCTTTCGGCTCTAGCCTGTTTTTCGCATTCTTTTAGGCTTTTCTGATGTTTATTGATGCTTTTAGGTTTGAAATTGACGTTTTAGCCGATTTCAACCACTTGGTTGTATAGTATAACCACTTGGTTGCTTAATCAAACCATGCGGTTGCAGAAGACAATCGGTTGGTTGTATAAAGAAAGCGCTTGGTTGTATCTGTCAACCGGCTGGTTAGCAAATGAAACCAAGCGGTTGTGAAAAGGAATCGGGTGGTTGGTGAATACAACCGAGCGGTTGTCTTTAATAACCGTTCGGTTGCTGGATGCTGACGGGTGGTTGGCTAATTCAGTCGGGTGGATGAGGCGTTGAACCAAGTGGTTGGCCTGCTCGCGGGGACGCTCGCCCCACCGTTACCAGGCGGCGCTCGGCCGAGATGCCGCTACGCGAGGGGAGGCTACGACTCCGCCGCCCTGCTCACAACCAGAATCCTTCGCCGCAGTTACCCGCGTCATTTTCAGACCGGCGTTAGGGAGAGTTAATCAACCTGGGCTTAAGGCGAGGGCCGACCTGGCTGATATCGATGGGCTGGAAGCCCAGCGAGAGAGCCGGCGATCCGGGTTTCAGGGTGAAGTCCCCCTGCTCCGGCGCGACGAACAGCGGGTCGGAGTATTTTGAATGCGCATCCTTGCCGCGCCGGCGCCATTCGGCCCAGGTGGCGTCCTTGGTGAACTTCACTTCCTCAAGCTTCTGTCCGGGGTTGAAATAAAGGTTCCAATCGCAATCGAAGGTGCTGGTCACAGTGTTCGTGCCTTTCGATTTGCCCTTGGGCGGAGTGGAGTAGAATGTGTAAGGCACATCCTTCCAGTTCTTGCTGAACAACTCACCTTCGCGCCAGTAAACAATGTTGTTCTCGAAGTAAACGCTCTTGTGCGGCTCGACGCGGCCACGGCTGACCTGCTCCAGTTTGCCGAGCGCAAAAACATTGTTCCGCACGGTGACTTCCCGGGCGAAGTGAATGTTGAACGGGGCGAACTTGGTGTCATGCACCACGTTATTCTCCACCAGCAGATGCGTGGAGCCTTCATCGAGATAAATGCCCCAGCCGCCATATTGGTTGGCGGTCACGTCGTGGATGTGGTTATTGCGAATAACCGTGCCGGGCGCAACGCCGAGCGTGTAGATGCCGCCCATGTCCGAGAGCACGCCGCCGATGTGGTGAATGTGATTGAACTCGACGCGATTGTTCTGGCTCACGCTGCGCTTGTAGCCCCACACCCAGCCGACCGACACGCCGGTGTAGCCGCCGTGGTCAATTTCGTTATGCGCCACCGTATTGCCCTCGGTATTCATCAGCAGCACGCCCACGGCGGACGGATAATCCAGCCCGTAATGATGCAGCCAGTTGTCGGTGATGCGATTGTTGCGGGTGCGGTCCCACGGCGGTTCACTTTCCGTGCCGCCGTCCACGCGGACACCGCCCGCCGCGACATGAGCAATTTCATTGCCGGCAATCTGAATATCCGAACAGCCCTTCATCAGATCAAACGCGAAGGTGCCGAGATTGGAGATCCGGCATTGCTGAAATGAACAGAAACGCGCCCCGCTCAACTTGATGGCGGCGGGCACGGTGGCGGAACCCTGCCTGGAGTTGGCATTGCCCGGCGGAAGCTCAAATCGCGAATAGGCAAAGGCCAGGTTCTGAAAACGCAGATACTCGACAAAACGGCGATTGGCGGGGTCACCTTCCAATCGCACGAAGGCGGGAGAGAACGGTGCGACGACCTCCACCTTCGCCATGTCTTCGCCGGGCTTTGGGTAGTAAAAGAGCTGGCCGGTGCGGCGATTCAAATACCATTCACCCGGCGCATCCAGGGTCTCGAACACATTTTCCACGATGTAACGCGCGCCGTCCTCGGTGAAGTCGTCGGTGAATGTCTTGTCCGCCTTGTGAGCAAAGGTGACGAGATTGGACGTGGTGTCCACGCTCTTGATAGGCAAATGCGAATCCGTCCAGAAATGATAGACGATGACTTCCACATCCTGAAGGTTGCTCCAGTCGGCTCGAATATCGCCCGGCTTGAACTGAAAACTCTGGCACGCCTTGTGATAGTCGGCCGTCTTGGGGGTGCCTTCCGGGCAGCCCGCCACCCGCAGAAATCCCTCGTTCGGCGTGCGGGCGCGGACGCGCTGCTGGCCGTTCACATAAAGCTGGCGGAAATACCACTTGCCGCTGGCCACTTCTGGCAAAGTGGCCACCCAAAGTTTGGCGTCATGCTTCTTCCAACCGGTAATGCGGCTGCCGCCATCCAAAATCGCCGGCACCGTTCCCGACGTCGTGTAAGTGATGGGAAAGGCTGCCATGCCGGAATCTTCCGGCCCGAACCGCACTTCCCGCGCCAGAGGATAAGTGCCGCCATCCAGCCGCACGGTGACCGCCTCCTTGAGCGGGCCGGCCTTTTTCAACTCGCGGATGGCATCGCGAGCGCGCTCCACGGTGGCAAACGGTTTGGCCTGCGTGCCGGAATTGGCATCGCTGCCGTTCGGTGCGACATAAAAGTCAGTGGCCGTGGCAACAGTGGTGACGAGCGCCAGCGCGCTCACGATGATGCGGTTGATGGTTGGGTTCATGGTGACGTAAAAAATTAAATTCGTTTGAACTATGGCCGGCGATCGACAGCGATGGCAAATGAAGTGGTGGCCACCGTCCCCAATTCCAGCACCCAACCTTCCGCGGTCCTGGTCAATGCGATGACTTGGCCGAGTGGCTGCCCTGCCCCATCCAATGGCTGGGCACGAACTCCGCCCGCCGGATCCAAGCCAGTGAGAATGATTTTTCCCTGAACCGGCTCAATGCGGGTGGGTGCCACACCCCATTGCGCGAGCGAGGTGCGTTTTTCGTTCCACACCATGCCGGAGTTGGCGACACGCGCGGTGACGGTGAGCAGCAATCTGCCGGAAGCGGAAATCGGCTGGGCATCGAGCGCGCCGAGGGTGAGCGCGCAGAACGGCGTCTGGATTTCCGCGCGCAAGTTTTTCGTCGAACAGCTTGGCTTCGCCACGTGGCCGATCAACGCCTGCGAACGCGGCGTGTCCACGGTGACCAGACCAGTCCCTTTGCCACCGGCACTCCAGATCATTTCGCCGGTATCAGAGGCAATCGAATTCGTCGGCAGCGGTTCGAAACCGGCGGTGGGCGGGCCGTTGAAGGACGCGACGCGCACGGCGTGGGTGAGCGGCAACGCCAGCGGAAAGCCGGGCGTGAAGTAGGGCGCCTCCGCCCGCGGCAGGCGCAGGCTTTCCAACACTTGCTCGCGGCTGTAGGTGCGAGTCACCACGCGCCGGGCCGGCTGAACATCGCCGCGCAGGAACATCAGCGCGCCGGCGGCAAGCTGACTCATCTTCACCGGATCTTTGGCCAAATCAAAGTGGCCGTGGATTTCGTCCGGCAGCGCGGTCGCGTCGTCATGCGCCAGCGAGTACCAGAAGATCCCGTCCCAATCCTGCAGCGCCGCGCAGGCGGCGAGCACCGGCACACCTTCGCAGGCGAACTCGTTCGGGAACGGATGATTCACCTCGGAAACCGTGTAAGGCCTGCCCGCCACGGCGGTGCGCGAGAGCTGCACGGGACTCGAGTGGAGCGGATCATCCACCATGGGAGTATTGGCGATACTGAAACCGGTGCGCTTGCCGGTCTTGGGATCGGAGAGGTAATTCGGGTGCTGCCAGTAAACGTGGCCGTCCACGACGTCGAGCTGCGCCAAGGAGGCCGTCAACGGGTAGCCGGAAGCGCCGTGCCCGTGGTCACTGTCGCCGATGAACAGACTCTGCGCGCCGACTTCCGCGCGAAGAAATTTCGCCATGCCGCGGAAGAAATTGCTTTCAAGCTCCATGTAGAATGCAGCCTCGGTCTGAAAGCGCTCCGGGGAGGCGGTGCGGAATTGCTCTTGGCGCAGGCGCGGGAGCGACGCGTCCGCCGCCACACCGGCATCCCGCCGCCACCGGGCGAGCGTGCCGGCGGCGACATGACCGGGGAGCCAGGCGTTGAACTGCTTCGTCAAATCCGCCGCGTAGCCGGGCGGGATGTCGTTCCAGGTGCCGCTGGGTTTATTGGTCTGGTGGCCGAGGAGCCGGTTTTGCAACCACGATTCGACGAGCGAGTTTTCGTTCACAAACTCAATCACCGCCACGGCCGGTTCATTGCGATAGGCGCGACCGGTCAGCGCATTGGTGTGCGTGAGCAGCTGCCGCGCATATTCGCGCTGCAACTCGATGAGCCGCGCGTCGAAATAGGTCGCGCCCTTGCCGATCCCGAGCCACTCGCAATCGCGCACGCCGTCGCCCGGCTGGTAGGTGCGATAGACATTCAGATTCAGGTCCGCGTAGATGCCGCGCGATTTCAATTCGAAGACAAACCGGTCCAGCCGCGCCAGCGCGTCCGGATCCAGCGCGCGCGTGTCCGCGGCCTTGGCGGCGAGCAACGACCACGTGGTGTCCAGAAAATGAAACCGCACGCAATTGATTCCCCGCCGGGCCAGACCCGCAGCAATGGCCGGCGCGGAGTTCGTGGCCGGCAGCGCGCCCCGGCCGGTGGCGTTGATGCCCCAGATACGGAACCGCGAGCCGTCCGGCTGGACGAGATGCCCATCTTGCACGCGCACGAAGCCGGCCTTGCCCGCCGGGGCCGACAACAGGAACGAAACATCGGCAGGCGACGCACCATCAGCCGACCAGCCCACGGTGAAAGGCGGCCAGGCATCGTCACCATGCGAGGCGATAGAAAATGTGAAAAGACCGACGAGCGCCAGCGCGCTCACGCGGATGCGGGTGAGGATGGGTTTCATGGTGACGGCTTGAGGGTACACGATTCATCGGATCATTCAATAGAGTGATCAGATCATGGCCATCATAGGTTTTACGGAGATCGCAACCGAAAGAACACGGCCGGGTTCGAAGATGGAAAAGAGGCGGACCACTGATTCGTCGAGGCGGAACCGAATATGTCAACCCAGTTGGTGCCCAGACCCCGCATCAGGGTATTGGTCTGGGATTGCAACACCCAGCCGATATAACTTGCAGGCCAGCTTAGATTCAGAGCGGCGGCGCTCACGCTCCAAGCCAGGTTGGTGGGCGACAAAGGAACGGAGTTCGACACCGAAAGCATACCGCCGGCAGGGCTGAAACTCCAAGCCAGACCGGGGCCCGGCAAACCGGCGAGCGCGGCGAAGTCACCGCTGCGAGACCCCGCACTGAACAGCTGAAAATAATCGCCGCCGGCCAGCGGGCCGGCCAGATTGGTCACGATCAGCGTGCCGCCGTAGGTGAGCAATCCGGTCACGCGCACCTGATCGTTGGTCAACGGCGACTTACTGATATCCATCGCGGTCGCGCTACCGGCCTGCAAAGTGAGGGCGTTGCTGACCGTCAAAGCGACCGGGCCGGCGAGGCCGGGCGACAACAGGCCGCCGGCCTGAACGGTCACCGCCCCAGCGATGCTGCCGCTGCCGGCCAGGGTACCGTTAGTGGCCACCGTCAACGCCCCGTTCGCCAGCCGGCCGCTGACGGCCAGCGTGCCATTGCTCACCGAGGTGGAGCCGGTATAAGTGTTGGTGCCGGCGAGGGTGACAAGGCCACTCCCGATTTTGACCAGACTGGTGTTGCCCGCGATATTTCCGCCAAAGGTAGAGGTGGCATTGCCGGCGCCCACAACCAGCACGCCGTTGCTGGCAATCAACTGTCCGCCGGCCATGCCGTTGAAATTTCCGAATTGCTGCGAACCAGTGAGCGACACGGCGGCATTCGCGGCAATTGCCAGGTTAAGATTAGCGGGCAGATTATTCGACCAGAGCTGGGCGGGCAGAAGGTTGAACCATTTTTTGGCGAGATAAGCTTCGACCTGCTGGCGTTCGTCATCGCCCAGAACCCGACTGTAAAGCAGGACTTCGGCAATCTGCTGGCCGCCGCTCCGGGCGATCGTGTTCTGGTCATTGGCGAGCCGGCTGCCTTCCAACCGGTTTGGCTGATCGGTGTCGCCGCCAGAACCAATCAGGCTGACCAGATTGTAATTGGTGGACAACGGAGTGACTGTGCCATCCACCGGCTGCCCATTCAAGTAAGTGGAACCCGCGAGCAAGCGGGGCGAAGCCGAACTGGCGGACCAGAGGGGAGCCGTGGCGCTGCCGTCGGGGCTGCCGCGCCGGAAATTTGAACTCGCGTCGTCGCCCAACAGATTGCCGGCGCCTTTGATGACCCAGAAGGCGCTGCGGATGGTGTTGTAGCCATTGACCGCCGTCCAATAGGGCGCGGTCGCGGAGGGCGAGGCCAGTTGCATCCAGCAACCGAGATTAGTGCCGGAACCGGTCGGTCCAAAATCGATCACCGGCAATCCATTCAGGGCATTGAGCACCAATTGCGGCTGCTGATTGGTGGCGTCCTGGGCGGCAAGGTAAGTGGCATTGCTCTCGGAATTATACCAGCGGGACACGGCCCCGGCCGCGTTGGTCACGATATGGGCCAAATCCGAGGCATCAAAGTGGACATCCGGACGCTGGCCGGGATTATAAACAACCGGCAAAGCGACAGCGAGCGGCGGTTGATAGCCCAGCGTCAAGGTGCCGCCCAGAACATTCACGCTACCGGCAAAGGCCGGGGTGCCGTGAACCAGCAAATTGCCCGCACCCGCCTTGGCCAGCGCGATGGTTCCGCCGCGCAACGACGTTTGCCAAATGGCGGTGTCCGCATTGTTGCTGAGGGTCAAGGTGGCGGGCGTGGCGGAACTGTTGGTGATGAAGGCTCCGCTTTCCACCAAGGCCACCGCAGCATCGCAGCCCGCCAAGTCGAGCGTCGCGCCGGCGCGCACATTCACCGGCCCGCTGCCGAGCGCGGCGGCGGAACCTTGTTTTAGTGATCCGGACTGGATTTCCACGCCGCCGGTGAAAGTATTGGAGGCAGCCAGGATGACCAATCCATTCGGCTGCACCAGCAACTGTCCGGCACCGGACAAGGCACCGGATACAACCAGCCGGCCACCGGCCGGCGCATAAAGAATATGCCCCCCGGCCGCCAGAATCAGCGGCAGCGCCACGGTTTGCGTCGCGGTTGATTCGGACACGATATCTCCCGTCAAGGCAAGGGAGTTGCCGAATAAATTGAACCCGCCGGCGTTCGTGCCGAAGTTAAGATTCGAGAACGGGGTGGCGGCGGCCAAATCATTGGTCGAGGTCGGGCGGGTGCCGACTTTGAACCACAGGGAGCTGTTGGCGGGGGGCACGCCGGCGTTCCAGTTCGCCGCCGTGGACCAGTTGTTATCCGTCCCGCCACCGGTCCACCGGCCGGGAGCGGCCGAAGCGAGACCGGCAATTTCGCCGGCGGAAAGCGCACGGGTATAGACACGGAAATCGTCCACCTTGCCATCGAAAGGACGGTCCACGCCGCTGTTGATCGGGTTATAGCCAATCAGATTGTTGTCATCCAACCCCAGGTCGGACAACCGCAAGGTCCAGCCGGTGTCCTGAGCCACCTGCACCCCGTCCACATACATCGTAAGCGTATTGCCGGCGAGGGTGATTGTGACGTGTTTCCAGACGCCGGCCGGCAGGGCGCCGGCCTGCAATTGCCGACTGACGCCGGCGGCGTTCATGTAATAAAAACGGAGCGTGGCCGCATTGGCCGGATCATTGAGATAAGTGACTGGGGCGAGATAAATCAGACCGCTGCTGCGACTCACGGCAAAATTGAAGGCCTTGGCGAACCAATTCGCGCTGTCCATGCGCAACCAGCAGGCGATGGTAAAGTTGCTGGATATATTTGAAAAGATGCCGCCGGGAAGCTGCGCCCAGCCGACGCCCGACGGCGTATGCAGGGCGCTGCCCATTTTCCCGGGGGTCAACTCCGCATTGCCATACAGCGCGGCATCGAGTCCGTTGCCGGAGGCGTCCGGAGTAAAGGCCGAAAACACCGCGCCAGGTCCGGGAGGAACCAACCCGCCATAAGCCGTATCAAATGGATACCATGCCACCATGTCCGTGATGCTGACCGCCACCGTCGTGGTCTGGTTTGAACCGCCCAGCGTCGCCACGATGGGAATGGAAAACGCGCCGCTATTCGTCGGTGTCCAAGTGACAACACCCGTCGAAGAATTGATGACCACCCCCGAGGGCGCACCCGCGCCGAGGCTGTAAACGACGGCGGGATTCGTGGCGGCGGTTCCCGAGACAGCGGCGTTGATGATCATCGGATTGCCGACGCTGTTGGTAAAAAACGGCATAGTCCAGCCATTGGTCACCAACACCTGGAAGGCCGCCTGATTAAAGTGCGCCGCCGGATAGTCCCGGTCAAAGGCGCGCACCATGAAATTGTAAGTTCCGTTCGTCTGGCCGGTGGCGTCCCACGTCAGGAGACCGTTGGTGAGATTGATGGCGGCACCGACGGGCGCAGAGTCGAGCTGGTAATTAACCACTCCGCCGACGGTGGCATAGGTCGCGGCGATGGCCACCTGCAGCTGCGGTGCAAACGGGTTGAGCACCAGATCGAGCAACGCCGGCAGAACGGGTGGCGGGCCTTTGCGCAGGCAAATCAAATCCGCCCGGTTAGTGTTTCCCGCATTGGCAACCGTGCATTGGACGGCAAGCGTCACGCCGGTGGCGGCGGAACCGGTTATGAAATTGACGGTGACATTGGTCCAACCGGAGGAACCGGTCACGGGCGCATAGTTGGTGAGGCTGGCGCCCCCGTAACCGGAAAGAATGAATTGCGCGGAGGTGGCGGATTCGGTGCCGGGCACCTGAAAATAGGCCGTGGCCACATAGCGCGTGGAAGGCGACAGATTGGTCACGGTTTGAGAAGCCCCACCGGTGCCCGGGGAAAAATCGAGTCGATAATTGCCGTTAAAAGTCCGGGGCTGGTTGCTAGCATCTGCGGCCGCATTGACCCGCGCCGTGCCGGAAAGCGTCCAGTTGATGGCGGTGTTATCGGCATCCTCAAACGACCCGTTCAAGACGAGGTTGCGAAACTCAAACGGGGTGAGGTCCGGCAGGACGAGCAACGCCGGATCGGGCGGATTGGTGAAGTCGTGCCCCACCTTGAACAGCGCGTCGCCGAACTCGTAAGCACCGGCATCGGGCGCCAGGCCGGTGTAATTCGTGGTGACACCGGAGATGACGGCGCCCTTGTCCCGCTGCGGCGAGGCGGCCGTGGGACGGAAATCGTCATTGGTGGCGCTGGCAAACGCCGGGTTCGGATAATCGCTGTAAAAATTCCGCAGATCCCAGCCGCCCGGGGTGGCCACGGGCGACAGCGGAGCGACATTGTTCGCGAACACGCCGGACGAGGCGGAAGACGCCGGATTCAAACCATAGGGCAGAACATGGTTCTTGGCCTGAAACAAAGTGTTGTTATAGATCAGCGTGTTAAAGATCGTGCCGAAGAAAAAGGCATTCCCCGCCGGGATGTCATAAATGAGGTTGCGGAAATAGATAAAATCACTGACCCCGCCGTCCTGATAAAACCCGTGGGCCTGATCGGTGCGCAGCTGGCACAAATTGTCATGAAGGACATTGTGATGCATGAGGGATCCCTGGCCATCCGTGTAGTTGATGTAAGACAAGCCTTCATCCTTGCAATGCCACATGCCGCGATAGAGGTGATTGTATTGGAAGACACCGCTGGTGATCAGCGGATTGACCAATTGGTTGGCCCCGTCACAAAGCGTGTTGTGGCTGACGATCATGCGCTTGCCTTTAGTGAAAAGCAGGGCTGACGTGTAATATTGACAGCCATCGTGCAAGTAGTTGTTGATGACCCGGCAGTCATTGCCGCGGACCTCCAGCAGGCGGGCCGGGCCATAGGCGAATTCGCAGCCAATGACTTCGTTACTATTGCCGGCCAAATAAAAACCTGAGCGCCCCACGCTGGATTGCGGGTAGAGGCCCCGGAGGGATAGCAAGCGGATACCGCTGGAAGTCGGCGTCGGATTCGCCGTGTTAGGACCCCAGATGCCGCAAGCCCAGGTGGCGAGATTGGAGATGGTGATGAAGTTCCGGTTATTGAGGTCAAAGGCAAAGATCCGAGCCTTGTATTCGACCGCGCCGTTCGCCGGCATCATGCCGTCCGGCATCCAGACATACAATTGCTGACTGCCGCTGTCATACCACCACTCATTAGTGGTATCGAGCAACACCCGGGCGCCCCAGAGGATATACATGGAATTTGCGACCGGCGGAGAATTGCCGCCGTCGTCGGTGAAAAAAATCTCGCGGGTGTCGGCCGAATAGGAGTTAACCTTGGCCACAATGTTGTTGTAAAAATTGACGTTGCGACCGCACCAGATGGTGGCGCCGTTCAGGTCGGCATCATTGGGAAACGGCAGGCGGCTGTCCTGCAACATCAGCGTATTGCCGCCCGCCGCGGGAATCACATTGCCGCCCTCGGACCGGGCAACAGTCGCGTAGGTGAAATCATTGGAATTGCCCGGCGTGCCGACGTTATTGGGCCACCGCGCCTCGTAAGCGAGCTGGCCGTTAAAAAAGACCTGATTACCCTGATTGGCGGCCAAGCCGGGATTGATGCCCGAGACTTTGTAAATGCTACCGGTGTCGAGGCTCCACGAGTTAGTCACCGGATCCAAGCCGCTGATAATCACGGTCTCGTTGTTGTAGGCGGCATACGTGATGCGGGAACCGGCCGTGCCCGAGTTGGCGGGGATCACCGTCTCCCGATAAGTGCCCCCGCGTATGTAACCGGTATCGCCGGCCACCATCACAGTAGCCGCCTTTTGAATCGTCCGGAATGGGGTGGCCAGCGACCCGCTGGCAAAGTCATTGCCATTGGTGGCCACATAATAAGTGGCAGCCAGAGCAGAAGCGGTGGCCCAACCCGTGATCAGGGCAAGCAGCAACGGCAAAGCCCTTCGATTCAGGAAGGAAGCGGCCAGGGTTGATTGGGGTTTACCCATACACTCTTTTAACTGAACACTGTTGGTCAAACAGCGGGCTGATGATGCGGACCCGCCGACTTCCCGTCAAGTGCCACACGGCCATTCAACAGCCAGAAGTCAGAGGGAAGAAGTCAGAGGGCGGAAGGGTGGAGAGTTTTTAGTTTTAAGATTTTAGTTTTTAGTTGGGATGGGTCGCGCGAAGAACGCGAAGCCGGCGAAGGGGAAATTTTTGCTAAGAGCGGGTTTCATGGGCGGGTGGCCGATGCAGTGGCGGTGCAAAAATCCAGAATGCGCGATGGAAACCATTGATGGCCGGTGCCGAGGTGCGCGGCATTTCCTTTTTTGATCACTTCCATCGAGAGCTTCGCCGCGACGTGGCCGCAACCGAGGAGTTTCACGCTGGTCTCCCGCCAGTTCTCTGAATACCTCGCGCAGCCGGGATCATTTTCGCCGACAATGAACTTGACGGCGAGCCCGGCGCGCGCAGGCGAGTTTGGAAGCGGCAACTGATTCTCATCCACTCCGCGGCCGAGATACACGCCGGAGTTGATGACCGCGCCCTTAAGCAACTCCGGATGCGTGAAAAGAAAGAGGTAGGCGATATGCGTCGAAGACGAGAAGCCGGCGAGGTAAACCTTCTCCTCGCCGTGATAGAGCCGCTGCACATCGCGGATGATGGCGCGAACACCTTCCGAATCAAACTTTGCGCGCGCCCCGGCATCACGTGAGCCATCACCCGTGGCCGCGTCCGCGGCGGCGATGGCATCGGTGACGGCGCCGCGATACTCCGCCATATTGCGCACGGGGTCGGCATTGATGACGAACGGCGCGACGAGGATGAAACCGGCCTGACGCGCGTCGCGCTCCGCCGCGAAGAGTGCCAGACTTCTGCCCTGATCACCATAATGCGCGCTGGGCACAATCAGCACGGGCCACCGGCGGTCCGGCGACCACTGCTTCGGCAGCGAGAGGCGATACCGCATCGGATGCGTCGTCGCCGTCTGCACCTGATCGAGGGCCGGAACCGGGCGGCGATCCTCCGCCCGCGTTTCGGGAACACTTACGCCGAGCGCGAGCGCGAGCAGCAGGGCGGCGAGGAGTGCGAATGTATGTTTCATGGTGATTTGATTTTCATTCGCTTGTTTTCCGTTTTTTGCCGGTTTCTCCGAGGCCTATAATACTGTCAATTCCGTAAATGGATGCTGACATTGTCGTAGATCACCGCGTGGAAAGCGGCGGGGGCGAGGTGTGAATTCTGATAAAGCCCTTCTTGTTCACGGATAGGATGGCCGTCCCAGCTGGGTTTGCCATCCAAGGCGACATAGCCGATGGGGCCGTGATAGTTGCACCACATATCTTCCGCAGTGAGTTGATCGCCCTTGCGCTGGGCGCTCATCCAAACCTTGCAATAACTCCGGTCTGTCCCCGGGGCAATGCGCCATTCGAAGCGGAAATGATACCATTGTCCCAATTGAATCTGCTTCTCACTGGATCGGGTGCCATAGGTTTTACCGCTTTTACCACCTTTATAGGTTCCCCAACCGAAACCGGTTGAGATTACATCCCGGGTGCCTTGCTTTAGACTCAACGCCATGGGCGGTGGTATCGGAACTCCCTGATGCCATTGCCGCAAACAACACCAGGCGCTTCCGCCGTCCGGCCGCTTCAGATCAATCGGGGTAAAACCCGGATGAAGTTTCAAGCTGAAATCGGACACATAGGGTTTATCGAAGTTTTCAACCGTCAAATAATGTTCGGTCCGGGCCTTGGGATCGGTCGGCTTTTGCGGCCCCAAAAAATACTGGAGTGCATTGCCGCCGCCGGGCAGACCGGAAGGCACCACCGAATATCTGGCCACCCGGCACAGGCTCTCGCCCTCTTCCTTGGCGTAAGGCAACAACTGAGCCCATGAACTGGGAACGCTTTTGTAGCCATTGCCTGCCAGACTACCGTTTTTCAACAGTTTGAAATCCGGGCCGTCAAAATCCCATTTCAGCAAACAGACGTCCGTGGTTTTTATCGGGACCGAAGCTTCCCGGGGAGTTGAAGGCACGAGCGGATACTTCCGCCCGCCCACATCGGTAACTTCAGTCACCTTTTCACTGGTGACAGAATCAGCGCCCGGCAAAGGCGTAGAGAGGAAACCGCCTGCCAGCAGCAGGGCGGAGAGGAGGGTGACAACGGCTTTCATGTCGGCTTCCTATGGTTCAAACCGGACATTGGCGGCGTTTTGAATCCGAAGATTGGCCGCCGCCGGCGATTCCAAAACTTTGCCTTGAAACCGGAGGTTCTTGAAAACGACATCGCTCACCTCATTGCGCGAACTGAAGCCGACGATATCAGAACCCGGCAGCCGGTCGCCAACGATCTGGATGTCCTTGAACAGCACATTCCGGATGGTGCCCCGCGGGCCGGCACGCTTCGCCTGCAGCACCTGCTGCCAAGCGTCACCCGCCGCTTGCTTTCGGGCCGGATTGTTGCGGAAAAACTCCAGCGGACAGTCGACGCTGTATTGGGAGAAGGCCACCTTCAGGGCCAGCAGCTGGTCGCAGCCGTCCTCGACGCGGATGCCTTCGAAACGGACATTTTCCACCGCACCGAGATCGTGATTGTCGATGCTCATGGCCGGCCCCTTTTCCTTCTTAATGATGTCGCAATTGGTGAACACGACGTTGCGAATGGCGGGCGCACTGACGGCAAAACCTACCGTCAAGGCGTGGCCCCACTCCGAGCTCCAGAAGATGGAATTGGCCACGCGCACATCGTCGGTGTCGAGCGCAGGCGAACTGCTGTTGGAGATGACCCCGCGGGCTTCGAGATTGCCATGGGCTTTGACAGCGATGCAATCGTCCTTGGTCCGGAAGAAACAGTTCTCGATCGTCACATGCCGCGAACTGTCGGGGTCGCAGCCGTCGTCGTTGTCGCGCCAGCCGAGAACCTTGACGTCGCGCACGCGGATGTTCTCCGAATATCGCGGAACGAGGGTCCAACCGTAGCTGCCCAGCAGGATGACCCCGTTGACGTCAATGTTCCGGCAATGGTCCAACTCGACCAGCCGTGATTGCGTGGTGCGAGTGGAGCCATCCAGAATGCCCGGCCCCAGGATTTTCGCGCCGGAAATATTCTTGGCGCGGATCACGCCGCGCACCACGGCACCGCCAGCCAAGTAAACGGTCTCGTTATCTTTGAGATCAATGCGGCCCGCCTCATGAATCCGGCCGCCCTCGAAATAGTGCACGAGGCCGGATCGCGGGATGTTTGGCTCCGGCGCGTTGGCGAACAGAAACAGGGGGCGGTGCAGGTCCGCGTCCACTTCGACAGCCAGCTGACCGGGACCGGGAAGATGGAAACGGAGGCTGCCGCCTTCCACCACCGGCTTGAGGCCGCGCGCCAGCGGCCGAATCACCGGGCGAATTATTGCTCGTTGAACTTTTACTTCAACGTCCACGTCGCCCGTCGTTGCGAAGGCCGCAAACGAAAAGACGGGCGTTTTATAGACGAAGACGGGTTTGCCGCCGGCGATGACCTGATAATCCGGCGACGGCGCCATCCCCTGGGGAACCGGATAAGCCGTGACTTCGCCGCGGGCGAAGGAGGTTCCGTCAAAGATCGCGATCAACGCCAAGGCAATAAGCCATAACAATCTTGGCGGCGCGAGCAGCGGGGTGGCGGGGAAGGTGACTTTATTCATAGGGGTGTTTCTTGGCTGCGCTGGGTTGGAGAGTATTCGCGTCATGGAAAACTCAGTCGGTAGAATCGAGTAGGAGTGTTGGCAGGGACGGTGCTGGTGATGGTGAAGCTCGGGGTGGAGCCGCAGATTCCGGTGGCGATGATCGACCAGGGGTTGGTCACCTGGCTCAGGTTGGTGGAACTCAGCAGGAAATAGGTCAGCCCAGCACTGTTGATTCCGTTACTCACCTGCAACGTCAGTCTGGTCCCTTGCGGGACGATGGAGGCAAACTTTGGCGGAGAATCGGGTTCACGAATCAGGCCCACGGCATAGGTGCGGCCATCAATCACCGTCAATCCCAGCTGGGTCGTCGTGCCGGTATTGGTCAAGCTCACTCCGGAAACCCCGGCGGCGAGGTGGAAAGTTCCGTTCAGGGTGATCTGGTAATTGAACGGCGCGCTGGGAGTATTCTGGATGGCGGTGGTAAATCCGCTGTCTGTACTGGCTGCGCTAGGGCGATGCATGTCCGGATCGCTCACCACCAAATTGTAGCCCGAGCCGCCGGTAGCTTGGAACATGGCCAGCGAAGGGATATTGACCTGCTTGATCCAGGTGTCATTCAACGCCGCGCCGGCATCAAAGATGGCATAGGCCCAGACATTCTCATTTGTCTTGGCGACAATGTGCGCCACATTATCCTGGCGCAGGACGGTGATCGGACAAGTCACGGCATTGCTGTACTGCGCCTCCTGGGCATCGCTGCCTTGCAGGAGCATGTAGTAGAGGTAGGACTGGCCCGCCGGGGCAATCCCGTGGTTGATGACGGCGGAGTAAACCGCATTGCTCTTTACGATGTCCACCGATCCGTTCCGGACGATGAAGCGATTTCCCAAGTTGTCCCGAATGACCGGTTGGGTCAGACCGGTCAGGCTGGCAGCGACATTGGTCCCGTTGATTTTGAGGTTTTCCCCCGTGCCCAGCGCCTGCTGCAGCAGGGTCGTTTCCGTGCGCACGCTGCCGCTGTTCCGGAGGTTGCTGCCGAGGCAGACCAGCGCGTTGCTGAAGCAGAAAACGGACTTGTTCGCGTAGAACGTTTTCTCAAACGCATTGTCGTGCAGCTGCATTGAAAACAGGCAGGTCGCCTGATTGAGAGCGATGCCTCCCAGGAACGTGGAATCCGAGAAATTGCGATACGGGGTGCTCGACGTGTAAATGTAGGCATTGGTGGGCTGGTGCAGCGTGGTGGTCCCCGGAATCCGGGCCCAGTCCCAAGCGCTGTTGGTGTAGCTGTTGTTTTCCTTGCCAGTCACCAAGTCGGTGTATTCGAGCTGGCCATAGCTCAGGTAGCGGCCAAATGGGTTGTTATTGCCGGTGTCCGATTCGTAGTCCCAGATGTACTTGCTGAAGCCTTTGAGGGAGACGTGGCTGGTGGGCAATCGCTGCACCAGCAGACCGGAATAGGGCAAATAGAGCGAGGTCTGCGGCGAAGCCTCCGGGGGCACGTTCAGGGCGGCGGCATCGAGACACCATTCAATTTCACCCAGTGTCGTCGTAAGCGTGATCCAGGTGGCGGCGCTGGCGATGTAATCTTTCATCGGAGAAACCGACGGCTGCCACAATCGGCTGAAGGCGGCCAACAGCTCCGGATCGGGCGGAGTTTTGGAAAGCGCGAGATAGGCGAACGCCGGCAAGGTGTTGTCCATATACTCGGTGCCGGTGGGAAACCGCCCGCAGGTGGCCACCGGGACATCATAGATCGAAGCGACCAGCCGGTAGGTGAGCAGGCAGTTTTTCAACTCAGCATAGACCGCGTCGGAGAGCGCAAACGGGGTGTCGTGCAACAGGTAATAGACCCAGGCCGCCGAGTAGAGGGCGTCCGGATAGTAGGCCATGTCGTAAATGCCAGAGTGATGGTATCCAGAGAAATCCGGCTTAAAAGTCTCGGCGAAACCCGGGGCGCTGGCGAAGGCGTTGTTGAAGTAATTGGTAAGGGCGCAGAGCGCAGCGACGCGTTTATCGGGATCGGGTTGCATCAAGGCAAAAGCCAGCTTGGCAATGCACATCGTGCGAAGCTGGTCCGCATTTTCGCCGGGAACGGTAAAGGGCATATTGGCGCTGCCGTAAAGGCCCATCCAGTCGAGGGTGTTCAATTCGCGGTTGAGGCGGCTGGCATCCAGCGCGTTACGCATGAGGAACACCGAGTGGAAATAGCCCGCGCTTTGAAGTTTTTCGAATCGATTTCCGCCCATCGCGCTCCCATCGGCCCAGCCTTGATCGTAGAACCAATCCAGCACGTTGATCCAGCGATTGCTGCTGAGCGTAGTGCGATACAGTCGGTAATCGTAGGCGAGCGGCAACAGGCAACCGGTCATTACATCCTGGAATTGTCTGACGGCCACGCCATCAATCGTGCTGGCCGCGTATGCTGGGAACAGCCCGACACCCTTCATGGTGCCATCGCCAGCCACTGTCAGGGTAAAATCATTCGTGTTGTGCGTCAGGGCGTAGTTGATCTGGCTTTTGACCGCATTGGACCGGCTCAGAAAGGACGCGTTGGCGGGATACTTGCGGGTGGACAAATACCAATTGTCGAGCCGCTGGGCGATGGTGTCGGCGCCAGCAATTTGGGCCGCGGTGGCGGTGGACACCACGCCAAAATTGCCGTTAGAACGAATGCCCCAGAAATCCACAATCGCGGAACTCTGTTTCACCTGGTACTGGGCATCGGAGGCCCGATCCCACGCGATGGAAGCTTGAAATTCTACGTAATCAAAATAGAAAGCGCCACCGCCGGCAGCCGGGGCCTGCACCCGCATTTGCGTCAGGAGCGACTTGTCGTGCCGCATATCGTTGACAAACGCGGCATTGAGACAGCGCCAGCCGTGAAAATTCAGATTGAAATCGGCGTGACACTTCACCTGATTGGCGGTGTTCAGAAAAGAAAACAACAGGTTCGAGGTCGAAGGCGTCGGGTTGTAAATCCACAGGTAGATGCCGCCAGAGCTGTTGGTGGATGCGACGGTCAAGCCGTTGGGATTTGTCACCGTCAAGGTCGCGCCGGCATTCCAAGTCCAATTGAGCGAGTTGGTGCCCAGCTTGAATTTGCTGTTGGTGACCTGAAGGGTTCCGGAAGTGACGCTCCAGCCGGCCGGCAACAGGCCGTTCTCAAACGAATAGATCTGCGCGCGCACGCCCCACGAGCAGAACCACAGCAACAAGATCAACCCCTTCATCTGCATCAGGGCGGTTAGGGCGCGCTGGCAATTCCAACCAAGTCTCACAAGGGCCAAGTTAAACGAAAAACCCATGGTTGTCATTTTTTCCGGAGTCGGCGCGAACAGTCAAGGCGCGGCGAGGGCGGCGGGGTGATGAGGAAGGTGGGCTTCATGGTTCTGTCACGCGTAAAAGAATAGAGGTCAATTTTTTGCCTTTTTCCTGGGGATATCCGCCGGATCCACGGGGCCGGATACCAACCGCCGCTAGGGCAGCCATTGACTGAATGAGAAACTTGCGGCGCGACTGATGTGACATGTTTTAGTCTCCTTGGTCAAACGTTGTGCTGCTGGTGGATTGGCAATCTTGCTTTTGAAGTGAGGTCATCGCACTGATCGCCGCGTGTTCTTCAATGCTGCCTCGATGCTGGCGGCGACTTGTTTAGCCAGTTCAACCGAGCCTTCCCTGGTATAATGGACGTTGTGCGGCAATTGAATGTCCGCCAGCCGGGGAAGCGCGAAGGCGAAGAGATCGTCAATGGCCACGCCGTTCTCAGTCATCACTTTCTGCGCGATCGCGTTGTATTTTATCACGTCGTCTGGCAGCCGGGGTGGATCGAGCTTGCCGGCGGGGACAGGGGTGGTGGAACACCAGACCAACGCGGCGCCGGTGGTCTGGAATCGGGCGACAATCCGGCCCAAGTTTCGCTCGTATTCTTCCGGCGGAATCTGGTGGCCGTCGGAAGTGGCGTAGGGATGGTTATCCCTGCCGCCGGTCCCGAGCTTGAGGTCGTGCAACCCGAAATTGAAGTGGATCACGTCCCAAGTGCCATTGGTTGGGGCGAGCCATTCCGCCATCTTCTGGACGCCGGAACTGCTCGGCCCGGCATTGCCGGCGACGCGGTGAACATTGGCTTTGCCCGCCAGCAGTTTACGCACTTCATCGGTGTAGCCGACACTGATGGAGTCGCCAATGATCATGACGCGCGGCAGCCGCGGGTCTTCTATCGAGGGGGTTTGCCGCGCTTGCCCTGTGTCCCCCGGCTCGGCGGCGGCGAGCGCAATAGGCGCCAACAACAGGACGGCGAGAAATGTGACGTGGTGTTTCATGGCGGTTCCGCTCGCGGTCATCTTTCTTTCAATCGACTGAATAGGTATCGAAAATAAATTTATTTTGTGGGCGGCCAAGATTATATCTGGCCGAGATCACGACATCCAGTTTTGTTCATGGCGGTGTTCCTAGCTGACGAATTTTAAAGTTCAAGAGTCAAACCCGCCGCGCTGAAGATGATGGGTTTAGCCGGCTTCATTTATTTTGCGCTCTCGGTTCCATTGGGGGGGATGCCGGGACCGTTGAGCCGCCCGTCGGCGGCTTACTAGCGCCGGCAGTTTTTTTCGGCTGGAGGAAGGAAGGCGTGAGCGCGCAACGCGGCCAGCCGTCCCCGTCGAATTCGATGGTGCTGATCCACAGATGGCGGCCGCCGGTATGGGTGCTGTCCTTATAATGCTGGCCGACCCAATAGACCTTGTCGCCCTCGGTGAATACCGAACCGTGGGCTGGCGCATGGTAATAGATGCCGTTGAGAGTATTGACGGCGATGAACCTGGTCCCGCCGGCATTCATCAGGTCCTTGCCATCGCGATCGAGGAAGGGACCCGCATAGGATTTCGACCTGCCGACATATTCCCCGTAGCCGGCGGTGCGGTAATCGCCGTAGGCGAAGAAGAGGTAATACCAGTCGCCATGATGCAGGATGACTGGTGCCTCCTGGACACCCGACCAATGGGCCACCGCCTTCACCGTGATCGGATCCGCCAACTTGCCTGTGTTGATGCTCAACGGCCGTTCGGAGAGGGGCACCTGGGAACCATACAGCAAATAGGGGGTGGAACCATTCCACACCACGGAGGGATCGATGGCACCCTTCCCTCCCACGACCAGACCCTGATCGGTCCACTGGTAGGCCGGAGAGGTCGGATCCAGGGTCGGGGTAGTCGCCAGGCCGATGGCGGAAGGCGTTTTCTTGGTTACTGGATTCTTCCAGTCAGGCGCCAGCGCGTAATAGAGATGATATTTTCCATTGTAGTAATTGATCGAAGGCGCCCAAAGGTAGCAGAAGGAGTAGCTGTCTCCCATCCACCAGGCAGGCAGAGGCAGTCGTCCCAACACTTTGCGATCGGTCGCCTGCTGGTTCGTCCCAAAGACATTCCAGTCGTCGCTCCAATGCTTGAGATCCGTAGAGGTCCGTATCCAGATGTTGGCGCTCTTTCCTCGAAGGTTAATGGCGGATGCCGCGTCGCCGCTATGGGAGAACAAATAATAAATCCCGTTTTGTTTTATGATCTGGGGACATGATGCCGGGTTAATGTTGCCCGTAACCGGCAGGAGGACAGGATCAGCCGCCATTGAGACAGTGAAGAATCCCGACAGCAGCATCAACAACGGGAAGGTGAGGTTGCGTTTCATGTCGTTTCAGGGAACGCCATAGACTTTGAATCCATCCACAATACAGGTAACACCATCGGGTGCGCGATTGATCACGCGAACTGTGTGCCGGCCTTTGGCGAGATCCATTTTGCGGCAGAAAGGAATCTGGTAGAGACGCGGCATCGGGTCTTGATAAAGATTGAACCTGCCCTGCGATTGGCAGTCCAGCAGCACCTCCACCTCACCCAGGTCGTGGAATTTCTCGGAGAGGATTTCAATGCCTTCGCCGGTGAATTCAAAATCACAAAAACTTCCCGTCTTTTCACTCACATGCACATCGTCCTGGTAATCGCCCACGCCCCGCTTCGGTTCGTAGCGCCAGCCGTCGGAGTATTTCGCGGCGGTGTCGTTGGCGGTCTCGCGGAGTTTGGGCAACGGCCGGGTGTAGAACGTGACGGGACAGGAGTTGTTCTTGTAAAGGCTCTGCGGCGTGTTCTCCCAAGTCTGACCGGAGAAAAGCAGGATGGCTGTGACACTGCCATCGGGATTGTCGGTGATGAACTTCGGGCTTAACGACGGACCATACCAGCGGTGGACGCGGTTCGTGCCCGGCTGACCGATGAATTCCATGGCCGATTTGGCGCCAACGTAAGACCACGGTCCCCACGGATGTTCAGCCTGATAAAAGGCAAACGTCACGTCCACGGGATAATGCCACTTGGTGGTGGTGCAGGGATCGAACCAGGTCACGGTGACGTATCTTTTCAGCGAGGGCAACCAGACCGGGCTGCCCATTGTGCACTTGTTTTCCCCATTGGGCAGACCGGGCACCGGCGTCGCCGATGTCAGATCGCTCGTCCATTTGCCATCGCAGTAATACTGCCAGTCGGCGGCATTCAAGTTACCGATTTCCGCCCGCGGCACACGGCCAAGATAAAATGCCGAGCCGCAGTTCCAGTAACCGTCGTTGGAAATGGCATAGACAAACTGGTCCTGCTCATCCCGCCGGGTATTGCCGCCGTTCCGGCCGTATTTGAAAAAGAACGCGGTGCTGAACATCTTGTTGGTCCACATCGGCTGCTCCGCATTGGCGGCCATGGTGCGGGTCCAGGTAAGTCCTTTGTCCATGGACTTGATGAGGCTCATGTTGTTGACCGTCTGGCGCAGGTAAGGATCCAGCGTGTTGCCACCATAGGCATTTTGATTGCCATACCAGTTTTGAGCCACGAAGGCATAAAATACGCCATCAATGGAATCGGCCCCGGTCACCTTCCAGTTCGGCCGGCGGGTAATCTTGGACCAAACCCGTTCCAATAATTGGGTGGAGTTTTCCGCCAGATAGGCGCCGTTCTTGCCGTATTCCGACATCGGATTGACCGGACTACCGACCAGTTGATCCCACGCGGGGCCGGTGAGCTGATTGAAATTGAGATTATTATTATTCGTCCCGTAGCCGCCGCCGTCACAGCCGAAGGTATAAAGATTGTCGTCATCGGCCCAGAGATGATCCCATGTGTCGCCCCACGATTTCGCGTCGTGCCGGATGCGCGATACATCAACAAAAACCCCGGTAATCGGCTTGCCGGCATCGGCACGGACAGTCAAAGCCACCGGCGCCAGCAAGAAGGCGATGAGGAGTGGGAGAGTTAGGCGCATGGTTGTGTGCATATATGGTCTCACTCGCTCTTCGTTGGGACTTTGTTTGCCGTCTTCATGGTGAGCGGGGACACCTTGGTCGCCACGGGGACATTCCAACTGTCGGGATAGGTGCCAGCGTCACCGGTGGGCAGGACTCCGTTGCCCAAGATTCCAGTCTTGTTGCGGCCCCAGGAGTAGAGCGTTCCGCTGGCGGTCACGGCGTAACTGTAGAAGCACTGGGAGGTGGAGTAAAGCGCCTTGAAATCATGCACGTCAGCAGCAATCCGCACCGGCCTGAAGACCATGGCTTCATACTTGCCCCAATCCCATGAGTGCTTGTGCTTGCTGAAGTCGAGCATCGTGCCATCACCCACCTCGCCCATGGCGCTGTCGCCCCAGCCCCAGAGAGTGCCATCGTTGAGAATCACATGCGTTGCGTGTGCGCTAGCCGCCATCGCGACCACTTTGCGACCGCTGCCGAACTCGGGAAAGCTGACTTCGTCGCCTTGGGAATCGGCATCCATCCACCCTTGGAATCGCCCAGTCCGAGATAGGTGCCGCACGAGCCCCAACCCCAGAGAGCGCCATCGGCATCCACCGCATAGGCAAAGCCAGAGCCCGTGGTGATATCGACAACCGCAGGCAGATTCGCCACCTGCTGAGGCTTGCAGTAGTCGGTGCTACCGGAACCGCGATCGGCGACCGAGTCCGGTCCTCCGCCCCACGACCACACGCCACCTTTCGCATCACGGGCGAACATGATGTTGTCCGAGGCTACGATCTGGACGATGCGCACCGTTGCTTCGAAAGGCACATGCCTGGGCCGAGTGATGACCTTGCGACCTTTGTCGCCATCGCCTCCGATGCCCGTGGAATCCACCGCTTCCTTCCCACTCAAGCCCCACACCCACACGCTGCCGTCGTTCTTCAACGCCGCATTGAACTGAAGCCCGCTCTTCACGCTGATGACATGGTCGAAAGCAGTGCCGTCATCACCTTTCAGGATCATGCCTGGGATGCCATTGTTTCCCGGCGCGGTGGACTCCCGTTTATCGAGCGTCGTGCCTTCACCCTTCTGACCGAAGTCATTGGCCCCCCACGTCCACACATGACCCGCACGGTCCGCGGCCAAACTCTGATAACCTCCCGCCGCCACATCTGTGAAGCTGACACCTTCGGGAAAGGCGATGAGCACCGGCGGCACCTGATAAAAGGCCTGCGAGTTACCGACACCAAGCTGCCCCGCACGATGAGCCCCGATCCCCCAGAGCTTACTCTCCACGAGATAGAACACCTGATATTCGCCAGTGGCGATGTGTTGCACGGCGGGTGAAGAGTTGACTTCAGCGGCGTTTAACGCGGCCAACGGCGCGAGCAGCAGGGCGGCGATGAGAATAAGTGGTGTTATCTGTTTCATTTCATTCGTCCTTCTTGGGTAATGCGCAACACCGTCAGGGAGTTGGCGGGTAGCATGTGCTGAAATTCGGCGCCGGGAATGGCGAAGGTTGTTTCGCGCGGGACAATTACCTCGGGGTCGTCGAGCGAATTCTCGGCTGTCGAATCGTCGTGGTGGAGCGCAATCATTCGCGCTTTTTTGGCGAGCGGACCGCTACCGTTGAGATGAATCGTGACGGAGCGCGGCGCGGCGAAGCGGTTGACGATCTTGAGGACGATCTCGCTCGATTTACGGTCGAGGCCGGCGAAAGCGAACAGGTCACTGTCTTTCGGCGTGGCGGCGGGTTCGATGCGGGTGGGCAGCACGATGTCGGGGCGATTGGATGCCAGCATCCGTTGGACGTGGTAGGAACTGCGGCGCACGACGCGGGCGTTGTCAAAGCCGATCAGGTTCACCGGCCAGGCGATGTCGTTGACGTGAAAGAACAGCGGCGCGTAGGAACTCATCACGACCACGTCACTGTTGCGTTCCAAGCCGAGCAGGAAGGCCGCCTCCGCGAGCGCCGCCGTCAGGTTGCCTTCCCCAACGTCGCGGCTGCAGGCATATTCGCCGACGTATATTTTCGGGCCATTGCGGTCGGCATAGTCGTATTGGCCGTAAGCATTGAAAAACGACGACGGGTTGCCGTATTTGTGGTCGTCCACAATCTCAACCGGCGCGTCCTTGAGTCGCTGGTTGCTGATGAGCGTGAGCGCCGGATATTTGGCGCGGATGGCTTCGGCAAACTGCACATAGTTCGTCCCATAAACTTTGCCGGACGCTTCGTTGCCAATCTCGACGTAGCGCAGCGGAAACGGCGCAGGATGACCGTTGGCCGCGCGCTGTGCGCCCCACTTTGAGTCGGCGGGACCGATGGCGTATTCGATTGCGTCGAGCGCCTCCTGCACGAACTCCTTCACTTGATCCGCCGGTGCGTATTCGGCGTGGCGGTAGTTGTCGCTGAAGCCGGGATTGCAAACCCAGAGTGCGGCGGCGCCGAGGTCTTCGCATAACTGGAGGTATTCGTGAAAGCCGAGGCCGCTGCTGGTCCAGTAACCCCAAAGATTCATCGTGCCCTTGCGCTGCGCGATGGGGCCGATGGAGTTTTTCCACTGAATGCGGTTGTCGAGGTTCAACCCGCCCGCGATCGCGCCGCCGGGGAACCGCACGAACGCAGGCTTGAGGTCGGCCAGCGCCTGCGCGAGATCAGGCCGCAGGCCGTTGGTCCGGTTCTGGAAGGTGTCGCGCGGAAACAACGACACCACGTCGAACCAGACCGTGCCAGCCCGGTTGACGGAGAGCGTCAACCGCCCGCACCGATCACCGGCTTGGGCCTGGAGACTGACGTGATATTCCTTCCAAGCGCCGCCGACCCCGCACACAACCGCGCTGGCGTAACGATCGCGTCCGTTGGCGCTCTCCAACGCGACGTTGAGGTCAAACCGTTCGGCACCGTCGGTGCGAGCGTGAAACGTCAGGTCATACCACCGGCCCGCGACAAAGTTCATTCCCCAGAAACCGCCGTTGGCCACACCGGCGCGCGCGCCAGGTTCGCGCACCGTCAACCGCAGCGAGTGCGGGTTGCGGTCGTTGAGCGGCTCGCGATCATCCAGCCGGATGGAACCGCGCGCGCCGCCATCCGCGACGAATTGCCAGCCCCATAATTCATTACCGAACCACTTGCGCTCCTGCCAATCGTCCGCCGTCCGCAAGAGATTACCGGCCCACTTCGCGCCCTTCGGCAGCGTCGTCATTTCAAAGTCGCGGTTCAACACCATCTCCGCGTAAAGGCCGCCTTCGCCCGCGTGATTAATCTCCTCGAAGAAAATACCGTAGAGCGTTGCCGGCACCGCGTGTCCCGGCTGGTCAACATCCACAACGATTCGTACCGGCTCGGCGGCGTGCAGCGCCGCCAGCGGCGCCAGCAGCAGGGCGATGAAGAGGGTTGGTTTCATGATGAGATTTTGATTATTCCGCGCGCGGCTTTCGTTGGCAGGGCCTGGCGGATGGTCTTGAACTGGGCGACCTGCTCCGCCGAGAATGTGCCAACGGGAGCGGCCGCCGCGTTCTTATTCGGACCGAGATCAAGCGTCACGACACCGCCCTTCTCCGTCACGGCGCGAACCCACTGAATCCAGTCCTCAGTGGGATGACGGGTGTCGCGGCGTCCCCAGGTGGAACCGAGGAAGGTCAGCGCGTGCCACTGGGAGCCATCCATCCAGCGTGAGGTCGGAAGGAGGTTGAACGGGTTGTTCACCTCGCCGGCGGTGTAATCCTCGGCCTTCGTGTGTCGCACCAGTTTGACGTCAGGTTTAGAGGTGGCAATGGCGCCCGGGTTAAAGGCGACAATGGCGCGCGGGTTGCCGCGCTTGACCGCATCCGCGTAGATGGCCGCGATCGCATCGTCGAACTGGATGCGCTGGTAGCCGCCATCAAACCACCAGCCCGCCACCTTGTCGCCGTAGCGCGCAGACCATTCGTGTATGACTTGCGCCCATTTGCGCGCGAACTCCTGGTTGATGGGCTGGTCGCGCTGGCCCACTGGCAATCCAAAAGCCGATTGTGCCCGGGCGTCCCGGTTCGGAGCCTGGCACGGCAGGTAAAGCATCAGCCGGATGCCTTCGGCTTGCAACGCACGGTAAAGGTCGAGGGGCAGGTCGCGGCTCGAACAACGTTCACCCGGCCCGCATTTGAGAAACCGGTCATAGACCGAATTCGGTGAAATATAGAAACCGGTGTTCTGGCCCAGCGTAATAATTAAATATGCGGCCCCCATCTCCTTCAACTGCCAGGCCACGGCCGTCACATCGAACGAATCCACCAGCGCCAGTTGATTTGTGTTGCCCGGGTAGAAGTGCATGAAGACACCCAAACGTGCATCGTGCAACCAGTCCGCAGCCGGAGAGAAGCGAGCGGTTTGAACGGGCGGTTTGACCGACAGACTTGAATCCGCGCCGAACAGCGAGGTCAGTGGCGCGAGGAGAAGGGCGATGAGGAGGGTAGGTTTCATTTCGTGGCTTGGGACTGGGGCGGGGGCGCTTCATCCTCCTGGCGGAGGGTTGCGAGTCTTTCGATGGCAACTTTGTGTCCGGCAGTCCCGGCGGGCGGCAGGGTTTTGACCAAGGCCCAAGCTTCGAAAAAGCGGCTCATGCGGCGCAGGCACTGTTCCTGGAGCCGCACGGCGATGATTTGCTCGTCGAGCGCCTGGCGCGGGGTGAGACGGGTGGCGGCACCAAGCTCGGGCTGATACCAGTGGTCGAGAGTTGAGCGGGCGTCATCGCGCACCTGCGGCAACACGGCTTCGAGATGAGCGAGGGCTTTGCCGAAGTGCCCGGCGGCCTCGCGCAAGGCGGGCGCAAGGGCCTTGGCGCTCGATACGTCATCACGATAGGGCGAGTAGTCGTGCGAACCGTGAGGTTTCGATGGCTCGGCGCTGGAGCGTCCTTTGTGCGTGAGTTCGGTGGCATTCAGAGCTTCGAGAGTGATCGGGCATTGCAGCACGGGTGCCGACCAGGCGGGGCGCAGGTGGTGCCAGTAGTAGGTGTGGTCGGACTGAATCTGCTGCGCCGCCTCGATCTCCTTCCACGCGGCGAGCACCAGTGAAGCGGCGGCGGGGCCGAAGCGGCGGGCGGCGAGCGATTGCGCCCAGTCGTTGACCTTCGCCGGTTCGGTGTTCTCCGGATGAAACACAAGCTCGCGCAGCGCAACGGCATTGGCCTGGATGTATTCGGGCATCGTGCCCCATTGGTCGAAGAACCCGTCCGCTCCCAGCGTCTGCCAGCGGCGCATCTTGGCCGCGATGCCGAACGGAAAGTCGTAGAGCTTCGTGATGCCAAGGCCAGGCAGCAGCTTGCTGTCTTTGATTTGGCCAAACACGGTGTCGTCGCCCCAGAGGAAGATGTCGTAGCCGAGGAACGTCTGTCCTTTCTCCCGGGTCAGCGCGCGCGACTTGACGAGAAGGTCGGTCGTCTTCCGGTCGAAAGACCAAGCCTCGCCGTCGGGCGGCATGGTGAGGCCCGCGCCGGCAGGTAACGCGGCCTGCTGCGGTAAATAGTCGGGATCGCTGCGGAACTTCCAGCTCCATCCCACGGAGAACACCTGAAAGTCGGGCCGAACCTTGCGCCCCTCCTCTGCCATCAAGGCGAGCAGACGGTTATATTGCGTCAGCTTGCTGACGCCCCGGTGGCGTGGACAAGTCGCCGGGTCACAGAGTTCGCCATTGGAATCCCCAGTGAAGATCAGGAACATCGAGATGCCGGGGAAGTCCGTGAGGAACTGACGCAGCATACGCCGATACTCCTGCTCGACCCGCGGATGAGCGAGGCAGGGCAGCTTGCCCTGATAGGTGCCGGTATCGGAAAGGCACTCGGCGGGGAAGCGATCGAGGAATGCCTTGCGGACCTGCTCCGGGGTCCACGGTCCGCCCTGGCAGGGGATTTCGCACAGCCACAACGCCGCATCGAGTCCGAAGAGCTTGCACCAGTCGAGATACTGGCGGAGCCGGGCGCGATTGCGATCGAGGGCCTTCGCATCCGCCGCATTGGGGAACTCCGTGGAGGGAATGTAGCTGAAGAGGGTCTTTTCTCCCATCCAGTCGTGCGTGAGGTGAGCAACATTGCCGCCACAACGCGCGAGAAACTCGAAATCGCTCTTCCGATAACCCTGAAACCCGCCGCGCACGCGAGGGTGCAGCAAACGCAGCCCCATGGATGGCTTAGCGCACCGTGCGAGGCCGACGGGCACGCTACCTTGCTCCGCGATGACGTCTTCGAGTTCGAAGACACCGTAGAGCACCGAACGGGCATTCGCTCCGTTCACGACGATCACGCCGTCAAGCACGGCGACTTCGTAAGCATCGCCCGCTGAATCCGAAGCGGTGATGCCCAAGCGACCTGCCTTCGCCCAACGTGCGAGCAGCGGCGTTTCCGCCGTCGTGCCGAGGAGGATCAGCCCGGCAGCAGGAGTTTCGTTGATGCCAGCGGCCGTCACCATCGGAATATCCACGCCTCTTGCCTTCAGGAAGTCGCGGAGATTCTCAGCAGCGGTGCGGATGGGCGGCGCGGAGGAGATGACACGAATCTGCGTGAAGCTTGCCGCCGGGATGGGCAAAGAAGTGGTCTCCGCAGGCAGCGCGGCCAGCGGCGCCAGCAGCAGGGCGACGAGAATTGCAAGGACGGGATTTTTCATTTCGTTTCCAGGCAGAGCACCGACGCGATGGGATCCGGGGCCTTGGCCGGCAGCGCGATGGAAACGCCGGCTTCCGTCTGTGTCACCTTTAACGCCGCGCGTTTCGGGTCGGCGAGCAGATAGGCTTTCACAACTTTGTCCTTCACTGCCGACAACTGAAATTTCCCGTCCTCGGGCCAATCGAAGATGTGGATGAACAGTTTGCCCGGCTGGGTAGTGCAGCGCCAATGAGTCAGCGGCTCGAAGGTGGACGGACGTTTCTGATTCGCGCCGCAGACTTCACAGCGCCATTGCTTTTCCACCCGGCTTTTCTTTTCCGGCTGGCTTTTCGGGACAACCCCGAATTCTTCTCCGAAAGGCGTGCGGCCGGCACCGTAGATCGCCTCGCCATTGACCTTCAGCCAGCGGCCCACCCCGCGCAGCGTGTCTTGACTCGGTTGCGGGACAACGCCCGCGCCATCGGGACCGATGTTGAGCAGATAGTTGCCGCCTTTGCTGACGATGTCCACGAGCTTGAAGATGACGTTGTCGGACGTTTTCCAATGGTGATCATTTTTCTTAAAACCCCAGGTGTCGTTGAGCGTAGCGGGCGTTTCCCACGCGCCGGCGCGGGAAAGATCGGGAATTTCGTTGTCGCCGGAGGAATCGTAATCGCTCTTGAAATCCCGGCTGAGGCGGCCACTGACGAGGCAGTCGGGCTGCAATCCACGCACCAGTTTTTCCAACTTGGACGCGCGCTCGACGTTCATGACGCCGAGCGGGGTATCGAACCAGACCACGGCGATGGGGCCGTAGTTGCTGAGCAGTTCGCGAACCTGCGGGAGCGCCTTGGAATTGAAGTAGGTGTCAAAATCGCCTTTCTGCTTCGGATCCCACTGCGGCACCTCATAGACCGGATCCGCTTCGTGCTGTCCCTTCCAGATGGCGCCGCCGGGGGCCGCCCAGTCCTGCGCCTGAGAGTAATAAACGCCGAACTTGATGCCGCGTTTGGCGCAGGCGGCGGCAAGTTCCCTGACCGGGTCGCGCTTGAACGGCGTCGCATCCACGATGTTGAAAGCGTCCGCCTTGGAGCCGAACATCGCGAAGCCATCGTGGTGCTTGGAGGTGAGGATGAGATATTTCATCCCCGCGTCCTGCGCCAGTTGCGCCCACGCCTCGGCATCAAATTTCACGGGGTTGAACCGGGCGGCGAGCTGTTCGTATTCGGCAATGGGGATGCGCGCCTTGTACATGATCCATTCACCAATGCCGGAGTAATAGCCGCCTTTCCACTCGCCGGCCGCCAGCGAATAAAGTCCCCAGTGAATGAACATGCCGAACTTCGCCTCATGCCACCACGCCAGACGGCTGTCGCGCTGGGCCACGGTTTCTTTGGGTGGCAAACCGGCGGGCGCATCGGCAGCCTGAATCGAAGCCAGCGAAGACAGCAGCAGAATTATAGAAATGAGGATTGCGTGGTTCATATTCAATATTGTTTCAAAAACCAGACGCCGAGGGGATGGCTATAATTGGCTTTAACATGGACATTCTTGCCCGGCAGTTACCAAAACTGCTCTTGTACAAAACGCCCGAAGCCACCGGCAATCAAGGCTTCGGTGATTGATTGGATCGCTGCATGTCGGTGTTGGAATCAAATACCGACCCACTGCCCGCACCCGCCGCCCGGCTGCGGCCCGCATCCGGCAGAACGGTGCGGTCGGCATCGCGTTGAAGTCCGATCTGTTCGAAGGGAATCGGCTTGAACGCCGGCAGCTGCTTAAAGACCGCCGAATCCGGGCGCAGGCGGAAATCGAGCCTGGCGGCATCCACAAATCCCGCCTCCGCTTCCGTCAAAATCAGATTGTTGCGCAGGGTGCTGAAGGCAAGATGTTCCGGTTTGCCGTCGAAATGAAGCGGCTGTTTGCAGGCCACGGTGGCGTTGTTTTCGATGACGTTGCCTGTCGGCACATCGCGGCGGCCAGTGAGCAGCTTCGCCAGCGCCGGGTAACGCGTGCTCCACGGCGGCTGCTGGACATTGACGGACATCAACCGGCCGACGAGGTTCTTGTTGGTCGCATAGCCGCGGGAAACGCCACGGGTGTCAATGTGCAAACCACGGGCCGTGTCGATGACGAGGTTGTTCTGCACGAGGTTGTCATGCCCGCCGGAAATGAACGGCCCGTAGGAACAACGGAAAACCACGTTGCCAAAAACCGTGTCGCCGCTGTCGCCGTCGTCCAGATAAAAGGCGTTCGCGCGCGGGCTGTCGTGGACGAAATTATAGCGCAGCACATTGCCGAAGCTGGTCCAGTCGAGGCACGTGTAGAAGGCACCAACATCGCCGGAGGTGAGCGCGACGCGGGCGACTTCGTTGAATTCAAAGAGATGGTCATTGCCGGTATAAAGCACCGCCGCGTGCGGCAGGTCGTGCATGAAATTATGCGCCACCCGGCAGCCCACGGAATCCGTTCCGACGTGAATGGCGGCAGCGTAAGTCTTCTGACGGATACCGAGGTGATACAGGTTGTTGTTTTCGGCGAAATGGTTCGCGGGGGCAAGCGTCTTGCGGTCGCCACCGTTCAGGATAATCCCGCTCCGGCCCAGCTCATAAAAATCCGAACTGCGCACCCCATGGTTGACGCCGTCCTTGATAAGCACACCACTGCCGCCCAGATTGCGGAAGGTGCAGCCCGCGATCAAAACACCGTTGCCGCCGGTGATTTCCACGCCATTGCCCAGACCGCCTTCCAGCACCAGTCCGCGCAGGGTCACATGCTGTACTCCACGGAGGGCGACCATCGGCTGGTCAAAATCGCTCACCGAGACAACCGCGCGGGTCAAGTCGCCCGGCGGCCAGAAATAAAGCGTCCGGGTGGTGAAATCCACGCACCATTCACCGGGCTGGTCAATTTCCTCCAGCAGATTCACCGCACACCATGCCTCTTTGCCATCGCCCAGTTCGCCGGCTTTGGCGTATTTCGAGCCGATGCCGCCGTTGATGGGTTCGGCGAAAGTAATCTCATGCGTCGCAGGGACAATGGATTTCACTTGAATCGTATGCGGTTCCCACGGCACGCGCCAATAGCCTTCCAGCCACACGCCGCTGTCCGCGTGCCATCGGGCCACTCGATCCTCGCGCGCAATAAATTTCCCGGCATGCCGGCCCGGTCCTTTCGACCAATCACCCCGGTCCAGCACCTTGCCCATGGTAACAAAGCCTTCATTGGGCCAGCGCGACAGCGGCATCCGCCGGTCGTTGAAGTAGAGCTCGAAAATACCGCCACCGGGGGTGAACCCGGCGCCGTTGTTAAAAACGGCTGGAAACGGTCCGATGTTCTTCAATCCCAGCGCGGCCAGGTCGAGTTGAACCACCTTCCCGCGCGCGGCTGCATCCAAACGCGACAAGACACCGGCCTTGGTGACGGGCGTGAAATCGGTCGGCTTGATCATCCGGCCGGCGTGAAGGCGCACTTCGCCCCCGGCACCGGCGCGATAAGTGACAGGCGACTGCACGGTGCCGGAATCGGCACCGGTGAGTTCCAGTGTCCGGGAGCGCGAGTAGGTTCCCGGCTGAATCCAGACGGTGACGCCACCCGCTGCGCCTGAACTTTTCGAGGTGCGCACTTCGTCGCGGGCGCGTTCCAGCGTGGCAAAGGGTTTGGCCTGCGTGCCGGGATTGGCGTCATTGCCATCCGGCGCGACGTAGAAGTCGGCAGCGATGGCGACCGTGCTGATGAGCGCCAGCGCGCCGACGATGATGCGGGTGAGGTTTGGGTTCATGGTTTGTTTTTCCCGGTGAGGATTTGCACTTGTTTACAATCCGTCTGCTCCACAACAGGCGGACCACCCGCCGCCGGGGTGCGGGAGACGCCGGAAATCCGCGCCCCATCCACCGCAAACAGCGCCAAGGCGGAACGTGGAAATTTTTTGAAATCTCCTTCGGAAATATTGACGTGCAAACCATCAATCGTGAGGTTCTTGATGTTGGCCAGCGCGGCGTAGGTCGGCATCCGCGCGTATTTGGTGTCCCGCTCATCACTGGTGGTTCGCTTGCCGCCAATGGGTTTCTTGCGCTTGGCATAGTCCTGCGGAGTCTTCACGTCGAAGGTGATGTTCCGCAGGGTGATGTTCTCCATCAAGCGTTCGGGCATGCCTTGGAACAACACACTCGTCCCGCCAGCGATGCGAATATTCTGGAAGGTAACATCACGAACCGAACCGATGGGTGAATCCGGATTACGTTTCTCGATATCAATAAACAGCGGCCCCGCCTGGCTGTGGATGGGAGACAAATCCATCTCGATGTTTTCCGCCATCACATCCGACACCGCCGAGCCATCCTTCACATAGAAGCCGATGCCCACCCGGGAGTTGACGATTTTGCAATCGTGAAAACGGATGTGGCGCAGGTCCGTTTCCGACGAGGTGCCGAACTTCAGGGCGGCCTCCGCGGTTTCGAGCACACAGTCGCTCACCTCAACATCTTCGCAGGGCAGCGGTTTGAAGCTCTTCAAACAAACCGCGTCGTCGCCGGTGGTGATGCGGCAGCGGGTGATTTTCACATCCTTGCAACTATTGATATCGATGCCATCGGTTTCAATCCGCTGGAGGTTGTTGCTGATGGTGATGCCATCAATCCGCACGCGCTCGCAAGATTGGAAAACCGCCGTCCAAATATCGCAATTCCGCAGCGTGACACCACGGACCATCACGTCCCGGCTTTTCGATAGCCGGATCAGATCCGTGCGCTGGTTCCGGGTTTCAAGCAAGTCCGCCTCGCGCGAAGTCAAATTGCCGGTAATCTGGCCATCGATTTCCCCCTCGCCTTCGATACCAATGTGCTCCGTGCTATTGGCCACCAGCACGGCGTCGTGAACCTTGCGCGGATAATGGCTGTAATTGGTGCTTCCCAGAAGAGTGGCGCCTTTGTCCAGATGCAGGGTGACGTTTGATCGCAGTTCCACATGGGCGACGAGATATTTTCCCGGCGGCACGCGCACCACCCCGCCGCCGCCGGCCTTGGCCGCCTCAATCGCCGCCTGAAAAGCGGCGGTATCCAAAGTGATTCCATCCCCCACGGCGCGGTGTTTGCGGACATCCTGATCGGCGGCGTGGATATTGGCGGTTATGAATAATAACGCACCAGCAATGAGGCGAATAATATTGGGGTTCATGTTTTTGATTTTCTGCTAAACGCGTCGTTATCGGGCAACCACCTTGTTGCCCTGGATCACGATACCGGGCGAGGTCCGGGCGTCGTAATACACACCGGGGGCGGGAATGTTGGTCGAGCTGACCCAGGTATTGTTCACGATCCGGGCATCCGTGGAATAAGCCACCGAGAACGTCCCGCGCCACGGTTCATTCACCAGCCGCGGCGTTTCATTGATGAAGGTGTTGTTGCGGATGGTCACGTTGCCGGTGGAACCCATCTTGATGATATAGCCCGATGAATCCTTGAACGTGTTATTTTCAATCAGGATATCCGACAGGATCGGAAACATGGTGTCGGCACCCGGGGAAGTTTTCCTCATATAAACGCTCATGTAAATGTCGCGTCCGGCATCGTCCGTCACCGTCTTTTCAAAGGTGTTGTTGCGAATGACGATGTTGCGGGCGCCGTAGCCTTCGCTCCAATGGTCGAAGGAATATCCCGTCTCGATCCGGATGGCACCCATCTCCTGATGATAGAAGCGGTTGTTTTCAATGGTCACATCCCGGGCCAGGATGAGGATGCCGCGCGCGCGGTTGCCATGAAAATTGCAGTTCCGGACGATCATGTTGTGAGTGTCGTAATCCCGGCTAAACATGATAAACCCATCCTGCGTTGGCTCGGGCACCTTGTCGGCAAAGGTGATTTCGAAAATCCCTTTCGCGGCGTCAATTTTCTTGAGCTCCTTGATTTTCGACTGGAAGCCGCTGGGCGAGTAATCGCCCTGCCGCAGCTCGATCAGTTCGCCCACCTTATATTGGGTGGCCACGCGGGCATTCTGGGAGGTGATGGAAAAATCGGAGGTGCGCCGGGCGAATCCGCTATTGTCGTGCATGTTGATGCAATCATCGGCGCCCAGCGAAAATTCACAGTTGAGCATTTTGAAGAAGCCCAGGGAGCGGTCGATGTGCAGGTGGTCCGCCGTGCAGGTGATCGCCCGCCGGGCCGCGCCTGCGGGCCGCTTGATGTTCACATTGAGCATCTGCCAGAACTGCTGCTTGCCGCTCACGAGAAAGGCGTGCCCGGTGCAGGAGTAAACGTTGATGTTTTGCAGCGTCAGGTGGGTGTTGTCCTGAAGCACCATCCCGTTCATGTGATAGTAGTAATGCTGAATCCGATATACCTGATGCAGCTTGAACCTCGTGAAGACCTGCCGGCCGGACAATGCCACCCCCGCTTCGTAATAAATCCGGACCACATTGTCCGAAAGCCATTCGATGTGTTGCTTGACCTTTGGAACGCCCAGTGGACAAAAGTATGCTGTAACACCGCCTTCCCAGCCCACGGATTGGGTTTTCAGATCATAGGGAGTTGTGTTCATCATCCGCGTGGTTGGATTGGGAAACTTGTCATACTCCAGAAATTTGAATTCCACATATGGATTTTCCCCGGCGACGCCCATCCCGACGACTTCAGCCAGGCTGGCCAGCGGATCCGTCTCCCAATCCCAGTCGAAGTTGAAGTTGTCGAATAGCACCCGCTCGCAATTAACCACCCGCATGTTTTCCCCCTTCTCCTTCCGATAAACAAAGGTCGAGCCTTGCGCATCGAACTCAAAGTCCTTCAAACCATCAAAGGTGATCGGCAGGCTCTCCGTCACCCGGTAGTTTCCGCGATTGAGCACCAGCTTGGACGCCCCCACTTTTTTGCAGTGCGCGATGACCTTGTTCAGCTCGGTCGCCAGGTTCAGCGAGTTTTCGGTGATGCCAAATTCGGCGGCATTCACCACCAAAGCCTTGGCCGGCTTGGGCAGTTCCACGGAAAACTCCCGGGCCCCGGTGGGAAGTGGCCCAAAATCACCCGCGTAAGGCTTCGCATTGGCCGTGGCCGGAACAAATACCGGCGGCGGATTGGTAGACGTAGCGGCTCTGGCAGACGCAGCGGCAGTGAGCAGCAGCAAACAGATGCTGCTGCCGGTGAATAGCAATACTTTCCGCAGGATCGTATGCGTCGTCATATTTTATGGCCCAAGCTCAAGACGGCAGAGCTAATCCGCCGGATACAATTGCAGTTCCGCCACGCCGGGCGAGCCGGTGTCGCACTTCATTGTGAGCCGGAATTTCTGGCCGGTGACGGGCGCAATGGATTTCTTCAGCCCGTGGCCGTCGGTCTTGCCTTCAATGATTTTTTTCCAGCCGGATCCGTCAAAAACCTCCAGCGCGAACTGCTGTTTCATCCGTGGCCAGACATCGGGCTCGTCCAGACCAAACGCGCCGATGGTGGCCGGCTTGGCCAGCTCCACTTCCAGCCAGGCGGACTTCACATCTGCCGGCGCCCGCCAGCGCTTCGCGCCGGTGCCGTCAAAGGCATTCGCCGGTTCATTGCCGGGCATGAAAGCGGAAGCAGTCGCCTTCGCGCCCGTGGTTGGCAGCGGCAAGGTCACCGGCTCGCCTTCAATTTCCAAAGCGACCACGGAGTCCGCCGCATCGGGAGCAACCGCCGGCACATCGATCACCACCTTGCCATTCCTGCTGGCAACGGAAAGTTTCTTGCCGCGAGCGGCCAGCAGCGTAGCCGACTTCGCCTTGTTGTTCAGCGGAACGATGAGTTTGCCATCCTTCGGCCAGTCGAAGACGTGCAGGTAAAGCGTGCCGCCCTTGCGCGTCGCCACGCCCCACGGGAGATACGCGAACGGACTGCGGCTGGAGCCGTAAATGGCGTCGCCATTCACGCGCAGCCATTGGCCCACCGCCTGCAACCGTTCGACGCACGCAGGCGGAAATTCACCTTCCGCCGTCGGGCCGACGTTGAGCAGGAAGTTGCCGCCCTTCGCGCAGATGTCCGCGAGCTTGCGGATGAGATCAGTGGCGGATTTCCAGTTCTGGTCATAGGCGTTGTAGCCCCAGTGGCCGTTCAGCGTCATGCACGTTTCCCAATCGCCCGGGTAACCCGTGACCGGCACAAACTGTTCCGGCGTGGCCGTGTCACCGCCATAACCACCGCCGAGGCGGTTGTTCGTGATGAGGCCGGGACGCAGTTTTAGCAACGCGGCCAGCGGCGCGGCCCGCTGCGGCGTCATATACGTCGCCGTGTCCCACCAGAGAATATCAATCGGATAACGCGTGAGAATTTCCTTCACCTGCGGGACGGCGACATTTTTCAGGTAAGCATCGAAACTGCCGCCCACGGCCGGATCCCAGCCGTCGCCTTCCTTGTAACGGCTCTTGGCGCCGCCGGGATTGTTCCAGTCCTGCGCCTGCGAATAATAGAAACCGATCTTCAAGCCCTCCGCCTTGGCGGCGCTCACGAGCGGGCCGAGCAAATCCTTTTTGTAAGGCGTCGCATCGGCGATGTTCCACTTGCTCGCCGCCGAGGGATACAGCGTGAAGCCGTCGTGATGCTTCGACGTGATGACGATGTATTTCATCCCGGCGTCCTTGGCGGTTTTCGCCCAAAGCACGGGATTGTATTTCACCGGATTGAACTGCTTGGCGAACTGCTGGTATTCCGCGGATGGAATCTTGCATGAGTGCATGATCCACTCGCCGTAATTGGTGACGTCGCCGTATTTGCCGGCGGGCACAGCATAAACGCCCCAGTGGATGAACAAGCCGAACTTCGCCTCGCGCCACCACGCCATGCGGGCATCGCGCTGGGCGGGCGTCTCGCCCGCTTTCGCCGTCACGGCGGATTCCTCGACGGTGACCCCGGCAATTTCTTCAGCGGGTTTGGGTGCGGCCGGGATTTGGATGGCGCTGGCCGCTACGACAAGCGCAACCAGCGAGGCAATGGATTTTCTTTTCATGATTATTTATTGGGTGATGACTTGGGGTTCGCCGGCAAGAGTGAGTTTGATCACCGTGGCAATGGCATCCGGCGCGCTGGCGGGCAGTTGAATGGTCACGCCGGCATCGCTCGAACTTGAAGTGAGCCGCTTATTGGAACCGGCGAGCAAACTGGCCTGCTTGACTTTGTTTTTCAGCGGCACGACCAGTTTGCCGTCCTTGGGCCAATCGAAAACGATCAGGTAGAGATCCTGCCCTTTGCGCGTGGCGCGGCCCCAGTCCAGCTTCGCGAACGGACTGGCGGTCGTCCCGTAAATCGCCTCGCCATTCACCTTCATCCATTGGCCGATGGCCTGAAACGACTTCACGGTTTCCGGCGTGAGGCTGCCGTCGCCTTTCGGCCCGATGTTCAGCAGGTAATTGCCGCCCTTGCTGGCGATGTCCGCCAGATTGCGGATGAGCAGCTCATCCGATTTCCACGCGTGATCGTGTTCGCTGAATCCCCAGGTGGTGTTGAGCGTCATGCACGTTTCCCAATCCACCCCCGGCATGCCGGTGGCGGGAATGTGCTGCTCCGGCGTGATGAAATCGCCGTAGCGCGTGTCGAGCTGCGGAATGAATCCTTCCGTGCCCATGCCGCCCCAGCCGGCTTCGCGCGTGCGGTAAAGGCGGTTGTTCATGATGATGCCGGGCTGTTTGGCCCGCACCAGCTTCATCAAATCCGTGGCGCGCCACGCCTCGTCGCCTTGAAAATCCTGCGCGCTGTAATCCCACCACAGCACATCCACCGGGCCGTAGTTGGACATCAGTTCGCCGACCTGGCGGTGCAGGTAATCAACATACTTGGCGTGGTCGCGCTCGCCGTTGGGATACGGCTGGCCCTTGAGCGGATGCGGCAGCTGCTTGGACTTCTGGTAGGCATATTGATCGTGATGCCAGTCGATCACCGAATGATAAAAACCCACCTTCAATCCCTCGGCATGAGCGGCCTCGACAATCTCCTTCACCAGATCGCGATGCAGCCTGGCCCCGGCGTTGTAATCGCCGGCCTTGGAATCAAAAAGCCCGAAGCCCTCGTGATGCTTCGTGGTGAAAACGATGTATTTGCAGCCCGCCGCCTTGGCGAGCCTGGCCCATTCGCGGGCAAAGCCGGGCACCGGCTGAAACTTGGGCAACGCGGCGGCGGCGTAGGTGTCGGTGTCCGCCTTGACCCGCTGTTCAATCCATTCCATGCCGCCGTTGGTGGCCACGGCCTTGCCGTTCCAGGTTCCGGCCAGACCGGAATAAAGCCCCCAATGCACGAACATGCCGAACCGCGCCTCGCGCCACCAGGCCATGCGGGCGTCGTGTTGCGCGGCAGATTCCGCGACGGCTTGGTCGGTGGTTTTGATCGGTTCAGCGGCAAAACCTGCCGCCGTCGCCACGGCGAGGATGAATGAAGTCAGGATCGGTTTCATGGGGATTAAGAACCGATATTTTTTCCGAATGGCGACAACACGCAATCAAAATCGTGCGGGAAACGGGAACAGACGACCGCAGGCGGGGAGTTGGAAACGAGGGACGGAGTGGTTTTTGTGGGCAGACTTTACCAGACGCGTCATGGCGTCAGCCGCGCCGAACCCAATGACGCCGACCGCGAAAGCGGATTCACTGCGTCATACGGCGACGACTCCTTCAACATGCCTTCTTTTTCTCATCACGGAGCTTCCGTCGCATACTGAATAAGGCCAACGATATTGCAAAGCAGATGCCCCAAAACACAAAGAAACAAAAAATTGCTGTGTGCGTGTTGGCTAGCAAATCCCGATCGCCGCGATTTGAATCGAAAGGATAAGACAGTATCACCGCCGATGCTGGACAAGGAATCGCGAGCATTCCTGTGGAAATCGCTGTGGGTGCAAACGCAAGTGAAACAGCAAAAGACCTAAGTCCAGCTCGCAATATGCCAAGCCATCCCAATTGCCAATTTTGAGTGACAAACCAAATCACAAGCCAAATAGCAACCACGAAGAGCAGCCACATTAATAGTTCGGGATTCATATGAGCTAACAGAGTAGTGGGTTGAAGTTTTGCGACCTATTCATAAGGGGACTTTGAGGCTGGTTTAGCGTTGCATTTGTTTTTTGTCCAGCTTATTAACGCCAGCTAAATTCAGGCTTTGCCCTTAAGTTCGCCACCGCCGGCCCAAAGCGCTAGATGGCTAGCGCACTCAAAGACGCTTCGCGCCGTTCGGGAATCGCCGGTCCACGCGCCAGCGTTTTGGAGTGCGGCGGCCCTCCGCCGCTTTTCCCCCCGTTTCTGCCTCGGGGTTCCATCGGTCTAAATCGGTCCCGCAGCTCGTTCCGGTTAAAACCCCGTTTTTGACCTGTTTTTGGACAAAACCACCCTTTGGACCTTCATTTTTGCTGTTTTTTGCCTTTTTTGGCGTTTTTCGGCACTTATAACGTTATGTTAGACACTTCGATTGCAACAATCGAAGTGTATAACGTCGCAAACGAAGTGTCTGGCGTGATGGCAGACAACTCGATAATAGCGATAGAGGTGCCTGCCAAGGAATCAGACGGGTGTGATGATGAAGTATGATTGCTTAAATGATGCCGAACAGCGCCTTCCGGCGGGGCATCATGGCGCATGGACACACCTTCCGATGGCTTGCCATGTAATCTTCAGAGAATAGCCCAGCACTTCAGTGCTGGGTTTGACGGAGGGCAACAATCAAGTCCCGGATGGGACGGCAGAACCAGGTGGCCGTCCGCAAGGACCTTTCGTCCCTCACGGGACTTTGCCGTTTGGCCAATCCATTACCCAGCCATGAATGGCCGGGCTATTTTCACTTTAACTTCGTCGGAGCGGAATCTTTGGTCCTGCGGCCACCTTCCGCCCCGGTTGCGTTGAGCCGGCGGCTCAACCCCTCGAGGCCCGGCCTCGACGCCACCATTCCAGTCCGGAGGGCGCAGCGCGCCGTCCCTACCAGGGGTTCGCCATCGCGCCTATCGCGCCGTTCGGGAGTCTCAGGCCAGCGGGCCAGCGTCTTGGAGCGTGCGGCGGCCCTCCGCCGCTTTTCCCGGATCCGTGGCGGCGCGTCGGCAGAGGCCGCAAAGATTTCCGCTTATTTTCCGATGTCGGCGCTCTGCCGAAACGCCGCTACGCCCACCCCCCGCCTTGTGCCGCCTGAAACATCAGCAGCGCGACCTGAGTTGCCCGGCGGCTGGCGCCGTCGCCTTCATCCACCGATGATCGGCAGCGTGGATTATGTTTTCTGCAACTGATTCAATTCAGGCGGCAAAGGATTGCGACGCCTTAAGCTGGCTCTCGGCCTGCAACCAGTGTTCCAATTCCCGGCCTTGCGGACGCCCCTGCTCTTCCCAGATGGCGTGGGCACGGAGGGAAATCCGCTCGGTCGTGATTTCGAACACGGGCTTAGCTTCGCGAGCCGGGGCAGGGTTAGACAGGGCGGCAGATTTTTTGGTGGATTGGGTTGCCAATGCTGTGAGCTTTTTAGTTGCGACAGTGTTTTTCTTGGGCTGGGTTTTGCTGGTTTTAACAGGTTTCATAGTTGTGGTGTTTATTTAGCTGGCGATTAGCCAGAAGCAGCAAGCTGGTTTGATGCTGCAGAATTCGGAGAAGCCTCCTGACGTGGAAAAGCCTACTTTACCACCCCGCACTTGTCGAGTTTTTAGCTTAACCTGAGCAGAAAAGACAAAAACGGCGCGGATTCCTCCACGCCGTTCGCTGGTCCCCCACAAAAGATTCAGCCGGCAATCACGCCAATTTCCACCGGCTCCACATTCACTTTGTTCTGCTCCAGCCATTTGATGGCGCGGTCCACTTCGGTGCGCTGGCCGGCGAGTTCGAGGCAGACAATGCCAATTTCATCGGTCACGCTGGCCTGGCGGATGTTCGTGGTGATTTTGAACTTATGGCCGACTTCCCAGATGAATGGCTTTTTGATGAGCTTGGGCGGATACATCAGCCACAACCGCTGCTGCACCGGCGAGTTTGGTTTGGAGACAGTTATTTTCTTTTTGGCAGGCATAATATTATTGGTTGGAACGCTGGCCCTCACCCCGGCCCTCTCCCTGAGGGAGAGGGAGAAACGCTCCCAGCTTGATGGTAAATCCGCAACCGGCTGCGGCTGAACGATTGGCCGGATTACCGGGCGGAGACAACGGCTGTTCCCAGCGGGAGAGAGTCAGGGTGAGGGAGAAGCGTGATTTCATTTCAAAACGGTCTAGCCGCCGGCGATGGCCGGGATGATGCTGATTTCGTCGCCGTCTTTGAGCGGCGTGGCGCGGTTTTGGAGGAAGCGGATGTCTTCCTCGTTCACATAGACGTTCACGAACCGGCGGACTTCGCCTTTTTCGTCAATCAAGCGCTCGGCGATGCCGGGGAAGCGAGCCTGGAGTTCGTTGATGGCGTCGCCGATGTTGGCGGCGTTGATTTCGACCAGCTCCTCGTTGTTGGTCAACTTGCGGAGCGGCGTGGGGATGCGGACTTTCTTTGACATAAAACAATATTTCAGGCGTTGGCTTTTTCTGCCTGCGCCAGCAGCGCCTCAAACTCGCGCAGGCTCGGCTTGATCTCTTTCGCCTTGCCGCAGTAGCCGTTGACGGCATCGAGGGTCTTGAGGCCGTTGCCGGTGACGCAGATGACGGCGGAAGAATCCTTCGGAATCCGGCCGGACGCAATGAGTTTCTTGGCCACGCCCACGGTCACGCCGCCGGCGGTCTCGGCAAAAATGCCTTCGGTCTCGGCGAGCAGCTTGATGGCGTCGCGGATTTCATCATCGGTCACGTCGTCGGCCGCGGCGTTGGTTTCGCGCATGACTTTGAGCGCGTAGAAACCGTCGGCGGGCGTGCCGATGGCGAGCGATTTCGCAATGGTATCGGGCTTGACCGGCTTGAAGAAATCCAGGCCGGCCTTTTGCGCGACAGAAATCGGCGAGCAACCGGTGGCCTGCGCGCCATGAATGTGGGCGTCGTGCGGCGCAACGAGACCGAGCTTCGTGAATTCCTGATAACCTTTGTGGATCTTGGTCAGCAAGGAGCCGGACGCCATCGGGACAATGGTGTGATCCGGCAAGCGCCAGCCGAGTTGCTCGGCGATCTCATACGCCATGCTCTTCGAGCCTTCGGCATAATAGGGGCGCATATTGACGTTCACGAACGCCCAGCCGAACTTGCCAGCGATCTCGGCGCAGAGGCGGTTCACCTCGTCGTAATGGCCCTTGATGCCGATGACGTTGGAACCGTAAATGAGCGAGTTCAGGATTTTGCCCTGCTCCAGATCGGACGGAATGAAGACGTAGGATTTCAGGCCGGCGCTCGCGGCGTTGGCGGCAACGGAGTTCGCGAGGTTGCCGGTGGAAGCGCAGGCGACGGTTTCGAAACCGAGCTCCTTCGCGCGGCTCAACGCGACGCTGACGACGCGGTCTTTGAACGAGAGCGTCGGGTAGTTGACGGCGTCGTTTTTGACGTAAAGTTCACGGATGCCAAGGGCTTGGGCGAGACGATCGGCCTTAACGAGCGGCGTGAAACCAACGAGCGGACCCACGGTCGGTTCACCCGCGATGGGCAACAACTCACGGTACCGCCACATCGTTTTCGGGCGGGCTTCGATGGCCACACGCGTCAAAGATTTCTTGATGCGGTCGTAATCGTAGGCGACTTCGAGCGGCCCGAAGTCGAACTCGCAAACGTGCGTCGCTTCCAGCGGATATTCGCGGCCGCACTCGCGGCACTTAAGCGCCTTCATGAAACCTTGATGCTTTTCACTCATACATTTTATCCGTGTTTGATTCAGGCAATAAAAAAGCCCCGACTCACAAGGAGAAGGGGCGACAAAACGGTTGTGCGCTTCTCATTTTTCCCAAGCCAATGATGCTTGAGCTGGAATTGGCACCTGTCATTGAAACTTAAATTCAATCGGTTGCCGTGGCGTCAGCGGGCCAGTCCCTCAGCCACTCTTTATGAGTCCGTCAAATCAACGGATGCGGATATAATGATGTTGATTAGTCAGAGTGTCAAACGATTTTTGCCCATGGCCAGGGTGCCGGACACAGGTTTGTATCGCGCTGGATTGTTTTTTGCATAAAATCCGCAGCGTGTTGAAGCCATTCACCCATTGGATCGAAGCCCAAGGAAATTGGGCGCCGTGGCTGTTTCTGGCGCTATTTGTGGTCGCGTCGTTGCTGATGATCTGGCGGCTGGAGGCGATGAGCGCGGGCGGTTTTGAAGGCACGGTGCTGGGCACGCTGGTGATGCCTTACTGTTCCGGCATGGGCAACCTGCTCTTTGCCTTCATCCTCGGCCGGAATGGCGGCAATGGCGCGGAGGTGATGATCAATTCCCTCGTCAATAACGTCACCAACATGACGCTGGTGCTGGGCCTGCCGGCGATTCTCTGGGGCCTGAACGTGTTGCCGCAAAAAAAATCCGGGGCGAATAAAAGGAAAAGAAACGAGGTCAAGGCGGAAGCCAAAGTTGAAGCCAAAACCAGCGGCAAGGGCGGCAAGGAACATGAATTGAACCGGCTCTCGCTGCTGCTCACGCTGACGGCGGTTTTATTTTTCACCGGCGCCGTCTGGGCGCTGGGACGCAAAGGCCGGCTGGATTTTAATGACGGACTGGTGTTAGTCGGCCTGTTTCTTTTCTGGCAATGCTTCCATGTTTTTGAAGTGCTGAAGACCAATGTGCGGCAGGGTAAATCCACTTTCAGCCTGATGCTGCCAGTGAATCTCGCCCTGCTGGCGATCGGCGCGTATGCCATATACATCAGCACCAACTGGCTGGTGGAATGGCTGGCGCACATCAAGACCGGCTTCGTCAGCGTGAAACATCTCGGCTGGCTGAGCGGCTGGCTGATGGTGATGCCGAACGCATTGCTGGCGTTCTATTATAGCTGGCGCAAACAGCCGGAGATCGTCTATGCCTCGCAGATCGGCGACGCGCACGTCTCGATTCCCCTGTGCCTCGGCATCTACGCGCTGTATCACACCATGGCGATGCCAGCCTTCTTTGAGACGGGAATGTTCATCCTGCTGGGCGCGACGGTGACACACATGCTGTTCGTGCTGTTTTTCGGCCGACTGCCGCGAATTGCCGGCTTCGCACTAGTCGGAGCCTATGGATATTTCTTGTGGAAGGGACTGCTTGGGTAAGGTGAGTCAAGAGACCCGCAACGGATTGGCCCGCACTTTTTCCGACAGATCCACAAACGGGACCTGCGCGCCGAGCCAACGCGGGTTTTTGGCGATGTGGTCCATGGATTCGCGGGTGTTGTTGCAGATGAGATAAACCCCCTGCCCGACCGCCAGAAATGCCTCAATGCTGGTGCCGACCCCGTGACGGGAAAATTCAAAATCGCCCACGCCGTGACTGCCGCCGAGCAGCTCGGCACGCAAGGCACCGAGGTCTTTCACAAAGTTGGATAAAAACTCATCATTCCGTGGTCCGATGTAGAACAGCACCCGCGCCTTGTTTTCGGCGAGCGACACCACGGCCCACTCATCGAACACCACGCTGCCATAGCGTGAGTTCATCTGTTCCGCACAGTTGCTGATCTGTCCGCCAATCTCGTCGAGCGTCATAGGGTGAGCAGAGCAAAACGGCTGCCAACGCTCAAGGCAATTCGCGTCATCCGAATCTCACAATTTTCGGTTTTTCCACGCGCTGGCTTCCCCTACACTGTCCGGACATTAATGCAACTAACTGGCGCCAGAATTCTCAACGGGCTGATTTGGGCGGCGATGGCTCTGACCGGGGTCGCGGCGGGCTGGGAATTGTTCAAGCCCGGACAAACCGACACCCTGGATGCCTTCATCATCCTGCTGGCTACCATCGTCAGCGTGGCCAAAGTCACCAAACAGTTACCGCTCCAAAACATCCTGTTCGCCGCCGCCATCACCGCGCTCATCGGCGGCGCGGCCCACGGCTTGAGCGCGCAAACCGGCATTCCGTTCGGCCCGCTGACGTTTGGCGAAACCGCCGGGCCGAAATATTTTAATTATGTTCCGTGGACCGTTCCCCTGCTGTGGATTATCGCCATTTTAAACTCGCGCGGCGTGGCCCGGCTGATTTTGCGACCATGGCGACGGGTCAAAAATTACGGTTATATTCTAATTGCAATCACGGCGCTGCTGGCGCTGGTGTTCGACCTCGCGCTGGAACCATTCGCGGCTCACGTCAAGCATCTCTGGCTCTGGCAGCCGACGAAAATTTCCATTACCTGGCACGGCACGTCGCCGGTGGCGTTTCTCGGCTGGCTGGCGGTGTCGCTGCTCATCATGGCCTTCATCACGCCCTCGCTCATTCGCAAACAACCCGGAGCCCAGCCACCACCAGATTACACGCCGGCGGCATTATGGTTCGGAGCGATCATTTTTTTTGCCTTGAGCGCCGGCGGCGCAGGTTTATGGTCGGTAGTGGTGCTGGACGCGGTTCTCGCCAGCGTGGTGTTTTTATTCTGCTGGCGCGGCGCCAAGTGGTGAAGCCTCAAACTTACGCGCCATTTTCAATTTCCGGACGCGCGGCCCGTCCATTTCATCCACCCGGAGTTCGAAACCGCCCACGCTCACACAATCGCCCGGTTTTGGAAATCCGCCGAGCTTTTCCGTGAGCCAACCGCTGGCCGTCGTCGTATTTTCGTCGTGCGGCACGGTGCCGATAATTCTTTCCAGTTCGTGCAATGCCAGCGTGCCGGCAGCTTCCCAGACATTTTCACCGAGCCGGATGAGTTCGGATTTTTCCGTGTCAAATTCGTCCTGAATCTGCCCAACCACGGCTTCAATGGTATTTTCCAGGGTCACGATGCCTACCGTCCCGCCGAATTCATCCACCACCACGGCAAAATGCGTTTTCCGATCGAGAAAACGTCGCATCAAACCATCCAGCCGCGCGGTTTCAGGAATGTAAAAGAGCGGACGCGCGGCGGGCAACAAATCCGCGGCGGTCTTCGCCGAATCGCGCAACGCATACAAATCTTTGATATGCACCACCCCCAGCGTTTTATCGAGATCGCCATCGGCGCAAATTGGAAACCGCGAGTAACGGGTTTTTTCCGCCAGTGCCAAACACACCGCCAGGGGCAGGGTGGAGTCAAAAAAAGTGATTTCATTGCGCGGCCGCATCACTTCACGCGCCGTGCGATGACGCAAATCCATCGCGTTCAATATCAAGTTGCGCTGGTCACCGGCCCCTTGCGCGGCAACCAGCACCACCCGCAACTCCTCCTCCGAATGGCGGTCGTGCAGTTCGCCGCCAGCAAAGCCGATCCAACGCAATACAATTTGCGACGACCGGTGCAGCACCCAGACAAACGGATAGGAAATGCGATAAAACCAATTTAGCGGCGACGCGACCCACAGCGAAGTTGGCAGCGTGCGACGGATGGCGATGGCTTTCGGCACCAGCTCGCCCGCGATAATGAGCAGATAGCAGTTTACGAAAAAGCCAACGACAATAGCGATGGTGCCCTGGGTATGTTCATTGGAAATTTTAAAGACCGGAAAAACCGGCGCCAGCAGCGCGCGAAAAACCGGCTCCACCAAAACCCCGAGCGCCATGCTCGCCAGCGTGATGCCAAATTGAGTAGCGCCGATGTAGGAATCGATATGGGCGATGATATGCCGCGCCGTGCGGGCGCGACGGTTGCCCTTTTCCGCGAGCGAGGCAAGCTGCGTATCGCGGATCCGCACCAGCGCCAGCTCCGCCGCGACAAAAAAGGCATTGGCCAGCACCAGCGCCGCCACGGCCAGCAACTTGAATCCGTCCTGGATGGCATCATTCCAGCTCACAGTTTCACCTCACCGAACATGAGTTTCAAAATATCCTCCAACGTGACCACGCCCACCTCACGGCCATCACGGGCGAGAACGATGGCCAATCGCTGGCCGGCGCGCTGCATCCGGCGCAAGGCAATTTCCAACCGCGTGTCGTCATCCAAAAACAACGCGGGCGACAGGAATTCAGCCGCCGACGCCTGCTCGTCCACCAATTCACGAAACAACAACTGGTTGATGTCCAGCAACCCGGCAATGCGCCTTTGACCATCGCGGTTTTCCCAGACCGGGAGGCGCGAAAGGTTTTTCTCCTTCGCCAGCAACAAACACTCGCGCAAGGTGCTGGAGGACTGGACCGAAAAGGTTTTTTCAAGCGGCACGGTGATTTGGGCAACCGTGAAATGCTGCAAATCCAACACCCGATCCACCATGACGTGTTCGTCCCCGGTGAGCGCCTGAGCCGCCTCAGCCATTACCGCGCGCAGCTCCTCACGGTTGCCAAACAGGCGACCGGTGAACGTCCGTGAACCGTGCCAGCGCAGCGCAAACTGCGAAATCCCGGCAACAACAAAGACGACCGGACTCAAGGCGAGATGCACCCAGCGGAACACGCTGGCCGTGGCGAGACACAGGCGGTTGGGGAAAGAGCGAAAAAGCATTTTCGGCAGTAGGTCAAAAAACGCATAAAACAAGAAAACAATTCCCGTAAACATCATCACAATCCATACGGTATGACCGCCAAACTGGGCGTGCAGCTTCGCAATGACCCAGCCGAGGATGATAAAATTCACCAGCGTGTTGCCAATCAGGATGCTCCAGAGGAACCGTTCCGGTTTTTCGAGGAAATCATTCAGCAGCCGGGCCTGGGCATTGCCGGCGCGGGCTAACCGGCGCACGCGCAGACGATTCAACGCAAACACGCCCGTCTCCATGCCAGACAGCAAAAACGAAAGGAGCAGGCACAATCCCAAACCAATAAGCGTTGGCAGTTGTCCGATCATTTGATTTGTTGCACCAACAGTTCGCGGACGCGCCGCTCGTCGGCGACGTGCGCGGTGAGTTTCAGGCCGGCAAACCCAGCGGATTCGCCGACCGCCGGGACCATGCCCAGCAGGTGCGTAAGCAACCCGCCCATGGTCTCCACTTCCAGCACCTCGGGCAGGGTCGGAAATTCGCGGCGGAAATCTTCCAGTCGCATCGTGCCGTTGACGCGCCAATGACCGGGCGAAATTTTTTCCAATACGAATCCCGGCGGCGCGGTCGTCACCCGAATTTTCCCGACAATACCACCAAGAATATCTTCCATCGTCACCAGGCCGGTCGCGCTGCCAAATTCATCCAGCACAATGGCCAGGCCGCGCTGCTGCTTTTGCAACGCCCGAAAAAGCAGGAGCAGATTCATGGACTCCGGCACGAACGAAGGAAACTCGATCACCTCGGCCAGATCGGTCTGGGGATCGAACAGCAACGCCCGCGTGTTCAGAATACCGACGATGGTGTCCGGATTTTCATCGTAAATCGGCAGGCGCCGATGCTGATGTTTGCGGGCGACCGCGAGCATTTCATCAACCGTGGCATTGTCCGAGACACAGACCATCCCGGCGCGAGGCCGCATCACATCCCGCGCCGTGCGCCGATCGAGACTGATGATTTGCAAAATGATTTCGCGCTCCGATTCCTCCAACGTGCCCTGGATCCACGCGAGCTCCAGCAGTTCTTGATATTCAGCTTCCGTCACCGCCGCCGGGGGCGCGACCTGGGCGGCGGCCTGTTTCAGAATCGCGGCATTGGTCCATTGCGCCGCGCGATAAAACGGCTTGGTGATTTTCCTGAAGAACAACAGCGGCCAGGCCACCCGCTGCGCCCAGCGTTCCGGCTGCCGCACGGCCAGCGTCTTGGGCAGCACCTCGCCAATCAGCAACACGACCGCGACCAACGCGAGCATCGTCAGCCCAAAAGCCCATTGGGAATTGAAAACCATGCGCAACGCGGCAGCCAGAATGGCCGCGTTGGCGAAGGTGTTGCCCAGCGCGAGCGTGGCCTGCAAATCTTGCGGGCGTTCGAGGAGTTCGGAAACAATTTGGCCACCGCGGGAAGATTTTTCCGCCAGTTGGGCGACCTGCCACTTGCTGAGGGAAAACAGCGCCGTTTCCGCCAGCGCAAAGAAGAAACTCGCGCCTGCGAAAACCAGAATCGCCAAAACCATCGCTGTTTCCACACGACCACGATAATTCAAAACCGCAATCGGGAAAAGACGAATTGCGCGATGGAATCGGAAAAGCAAACAAATGCCGGTGGAATCAATCAAACATTCAGGAATCATTCTGTGATTGCCGCTGCTGACAGCTCTGGTAGTGTAACCACGGTCAGGCGCTTGGCGCAGTGGTAGCGCAGCAGCTTTACACGCTGTGGGTCGGGGGTTCGAATCCCTCAGCGCCTACCATTGTCATCTCGGGCGGTGGTGTTCGGCGGCGGGGAACCTTCAACCGCCAATGAAGGCGGAACGGACATAACGGCAAGACGGGAGATAAATGTACCACTCCTCCTAAGAAACACATTTCTCACATTTTTGTTGCCGACGCAAAAAATATAATGTACGCATTTATTTGATACATTAACAACCACCACTATGAACAAAAAACCATATCATCCCATTCGGGCGCTGCGCGGGATTCTAGGCGAGACGCAGGGCGATTTTGCGGCGACCATCGGCATATCAAAGGACGCGGTGGCGAGCTGGGAGACGGGGCGGAACCCGGTGTCCGCGTCCATGGCGCGGCGGATTGCGCTGGTGACGGGGGTGGATGAGCGGGCGCTGATGAACCACGAGCTGCCGTTGCTGACGATGAACCCGAACCCGCAGCGGCAACCCTTCACGAAAGAGCAGTATCAAAAGCACCGGAAGCTGTTCTGGGGGCTGACGGCCGAGGAAAGCGTGAAGCGGCAACTACGCCCCTGCGTGGATACGCTGGAACTGCTATTCACCGCGGCGGCAAAATACGGCCAAGGTGCCGAGAACACGCGGCTGCCCGGGGTGATCGGGTCATTCATCCATTGGTGCCAGCAGACGCGGAAGGATTTTGAACTGGGCGACGGGATCGACGCGCAACTGGAACAGCGCAAGGGGCCGCTAGAACTGACACATAGTTTTGGTCAGTGGCGGCAAATGGCGAAGGAGCAGCCGCACACGGCGCGGCTGTTTAATTTCAAAGACGATCCGAAACGGGGCGACCAAGAAATGCTGACACTAAGCATGGAGTCGGTGCCGCTGTGGAATCCGGGCTATGGCATGCGCGGCCCGAAGCAGTGAGGGCGTGGCGGGAAAAGCGGAAATGATTTCTGGTGCTGTACACAATGTATCGGCCCGCCCTACCCCCCCCCTCCCACTACGTGGGCCGGAGAGGGAAAATTTTGCGACGGTCTTCATCATCCAGAAAATTCAACTCGTCGCCGCCCATTCCAATCATTAACTCCAAAAGTTTTACCAGCGACTCCGTGCCGCCGGTAAACGAGGGTCGGGAAACGCTGAAAACAGAAAGCGGGGGAAGGCTGGGTCATACCAATTCTGCGTGATAATCATCACAATGTTTTGTTTTGGGAATGGGGCATGAGATCATTGAGGCATGGCACGTACGCATCTCAAACTAACGGTTCAACCGGCGCCAGCTGCTCATCCACCTGCGCGGCCAATTTGCGGGCGAGGTCGGCAGGTCCGTGGCGTCCGTCACGCGGATGCAGCGTGGGCGCAAAACAGCGGTGACCGTCCGCGGTCAACTCGCGCTGCAACCGGCGAAAGACATTGCCGGTGTCCCAGCAGCCGTGAAGGAGCAGGATGTTCATGGCATACCCGTCGAAACGACCAGCTGCGCGGCCATTTCCTTCACGCCGCGCAAATCCAGCTTGCCGGTGCCGAGCATCGGGAAACTTTCCACGCGGTAGAACGCGTCCGCCTTGGGCTTCCATAGGTTCGGCAGATCGCAGGCGGCAAACTTTTCCAGCAACACGGGAAGGTCCGCGGCCGGCAGCTTGTGCAGCACGACCAGGCGTTCGCCCTTCCTCTCATCCGGCACGCCGATGACGACAAACGCCACCTCGGCCACGCCGGCGAGCTCCTGCAATTGCTCCTCAATCTTGAGATGCGGCACCATCTCACCGCCGATTTTGCTGAAGCGATTCAGCCGGCCGGTGATTTGCAAAAAACCGTCCTCGTCCAGCCGGGCAATGTCGCCGGTGCAATACCAAAGGGCAGGTGAACCGGCTTTGGTAGGGCGAGCGTCCTCGCGAGCCGCCGCACTCTTTTCCACGCCTGCCCGGCTCGCGGGGACGCTCGCCCCACCGGTTTCAGGCAACACGCGCAACACCGCCGCCGTTTTTTCCGGCTGGCCGAGATACCCGAGCATGATGTTCGGCCCGCGCACCAGCAGCATTCCCGATTCGCCGGGGGAAAGGATTTTGTCGCCCCAGGGATTGTCCGCATCAACGATGCGCACGCACATGCCGGGCACCGGCTGGCCGATTTTACCGTGCTTGCCGCCAACCTGATAAAAGCCGGCGGCGCGGTAATCCCAAGAATTCACCGCCACGGCCGGCGCACATTCCGTGCAGCCGTAACCCTCGAACGGCCGCACGCCAAAGCGCTCCTCGAACGCGGCGGCGAGGCGTTCGGGCAGTTTCTCCGCGCCGGTCACGATGAGTTTCAGGCTGCCAAAATCCTCCGGCGCGGTGCCGCGCAAATAGATTTGCAGAAACGTGGCGGTGGCCAGCATCACGGTCACGTTGTGTTCGCGCACCGTCGCCCCCACGCCCCGGGCATCCAGCGGGTTCGGATAGAAAACAACGCCGGCGCCCAGCACGCTCGGCAGGCAAAGCGTGACCATGAATCCGAAGGAATGAAAAAACGGCAAAATGCCGAGCAACCGCTGCGATTCATCGAGCGCGATGACTTCGCCGCATTGCTCGATGTTGGCGAGGAGATTGAACTGCGAGAGCATCACGCCCTTCGGCTCGCCGGTACTGCCGCTGGAGAAAATGACCGTCGCCAGATCGTCCAAAGATTTTTTAGGTTTAAGTTTTGAGTTATTAGCGGGAAACAAAGCGGCTTCGAGCATCCGGACCGGGATAACCTTGCCCATGAAAAACGCCGCGAGCTTTTCTGTAACCGCCGGCTGCGCGGCGAGGTCTTCGAGGTAAATCAACTGGCCGGGCGGCGTGAGTTTGATTTTCTCCAGGAACTTGCGCGAGGTGATGATGGTCCGGAGGTCGCATTGTTTCACGCAGTCGGCCAGCGTGGCGGCGGAGAGCGTGTAGTTCAGGTTCACCGGCACCTTATCGCAGAGGTAGGCGGCGTAATTCACCAGCGCGCCGGGCACGCTCGGCGGCAGAAATATGCCGACCATCCCCTGCCCGCTCCAGACGGGTTTCAGCCGGCGCGCGAGAAAAACGGTTTTCACCAGCGCCGCGCCGAAGGAAATTCCCGGCGTTTGCGCGTCGGCAAAGGCGAAGCGGCGCGGATGCTCGCGCGCCATACGGATGAAGTTACGGTGAAGCGGCCGCATCTGTTCGCGGCGCAATTGCCAGGCATCGACCTGCAATTCCTGCACCGCTTCACGCACGGCAAAGGGCGTGACGTTCGCCGGCAGCGGCCGGCCAAAGCTCACCGTGACCGGATGCGGACAGCGCGCGGTGAGCAGGTGCACCAGCCGCCCGCGCCGGAAACTCGCCGGCCCGCCCAGCACGCCGTCGAGCGCGACGGGAATAACCGGCGCGTCCACGTCTTTCATGATGCGCTCCAGGCCGCGCCGAAAGGGCAACAACTGGCCGATGCGCGTGATCTGCCCCTCGGCAAAAATGCAGACCACCTCGCCGGCGCGGATGGCGGCGCTGGCGGTTTGCAGCGCATGGAGGAGCTCGCGCGGCCGCTGTTCAGACGAGACGGGAATAACGCGGAGAATTTTGGCGAACGGCCTGACCCACGATTTCTCGTAGATGTCCTTGAACATCAGGAAGCGCACGGAGCGGTCCGTGGAAGCGAGCAACAGCAATGCGTCCACATAGGAAACATGGTTGCAGACAAACAGCGCGCCGCCCTTTTCAGGTATATGATCGCGGCCAATCACGCGAATCCGGTAGATCGAATGCGTCACCAGCCACAGGGCAAAGCGCAACAGCGAATCCGGCAGCAGGACCAAAACATAGACCGCGCCGAAAAACGTCAGCACGCCGCCCACGAGAAAGATGCCGCGCGGCGTGAGGTGCAGTTGCTGCGCGAGGAGCCAGTGCGCGCCGGATGCGAGAAACACGCCGACGAACGACAGCCAGTTGGCCGTGGCCTGCACCTGGCCTTTGTTGTCGCGCGCCGGGCGATGCTGCAACAGCGCCGCGATGGGCACGATGAAGAAGCCGCCAGCGAAACCGAGCAGCGCCAGCAGGACGCAGGATTCGGCCAGCGATCCCGTCGGGCACGCGAGCAGCGCGGAGAAGAGGGACAATCCAAATGCGCCGAGCGGCACGAGGCCGTATTCAATTTTGCCGCCGGACAGATAGCCCGCCGCGACGCTGCCCAGTCCGATGCCCAGCGCGAGCGCGACATTCAGCAGACCGATGTGCGTCTCGGTGACATGCAAGGTTTCCGAGCCATAAAAAAACAGGTTCAGCAGCAGCAGCATCCCGAGGAAGTTGAAATAGGTGTTGCCCGCCAGCGCCAGCCAGAGCGGACGGTCGCCGCGCATGGCGCGGATCTGCCGCCAGATCTCGGCCGGAAAATTGGGGCTGAACTGCTTCTGCGAATTCGCCGCCGGGACTCGCGTGATGCCGAGGCAGGCGCCAAAGCCGACCACCGCCAACGCGATGAGCACCACGCCCGAATACCATTGGTGCCCGCGGAAATGTTCCGCCATCAACGCGGCGGCGACGGTGCCGAGGATGATGGCCATGAACGTGCCCAGCTCCAGAATGCCATTGCCCCACGACAGCTTCCGCTCCGGTAGCAGCTCCGGCAGCGAGCCGTATTTGGACGGGCCGAAAATGGCGCTGTGCGTGCCCATCAGAAACACGCTGGCGAGCAGCAGGTTTTTATTCCAGGTCCACAGCCCGGCGAACACCAGCGCCATGATGAAGAGCTCGAAGATTTTCACGCCGAGCATCACGGCGCGCTTGCTGAAACGGTCCGCGAGATAACCACCGGCCATGGAGAATAAAATGAACGGCAGCGCGAACAGCGCGCCAATGCTCTCGCCATAGCTGTTTTTTTCAGCGAGCGACAGGCCCGTCCCGAAGAGCGCGACGAAGACGACGAGATTCTTGACGATGTTGTCGCTGAACGCGCCTTGAAACTGCGTGACAATGAGCGCCCAGAAGCCGCGCGGGGCGGATTTTGGATTGCGGTTTGCAGTTTGCGGATTATCGCCGGTCACATGCTCAAGCTAACCAATGACACAGCAAAGCGGGAATTGAAAAACTTTTTCCCGGCATCAGTTAAAACGATGCCCGCGCCGTTCACTTGAGCAGGATGGCGATCTGCTCGTGAATTTTGGCGCCCAGAATCTCATAGCCAGCGGCGTTGACATGGACACCGTCCTTGAACAACGCCGCATCCACGCTGCCATCGGCCTGGCGCAACAATGCGCCGAAATCGCAATAGGTGAGCCAGGAAATTTTTCCGAGACGGGATTGAAGCAATTGGTTGACCCGGTCGGTAATAACCGGGCGCGGCGGCTTTTCATCACGGCGCGGCAAAATGCCCAGCAGAAGAATCTTAGCGTGGGGCTGTCGCCGGTGCGCCAACGCGCAGACCGCCTCGATGCCATCGGCGATTTCCTCGTCGGTGTTGAGGCCGGTGTTGTTGGTGCCGATCTTTATTATGATAAGCTTGGGTTTGATTCCATCGAGTTCGCCATGCTGGATGCGCCATAAAACATTTTCCGTGCGATCCCAGCCGAAACCAAGATTTTCCACCGCCACGCCGAAAAAGGCATCATCCCAGGCGAGCGGCGCCCAGGCACGCGGCGCCGCCGGTTCGCCGCCCCAATAATGGATGATGGAATCACCAATGATGACAACGTCGGGATGATGCGTGCGGTTATATTCAAGAATCTCCGCATGCCGCTGCGGCCAGTCATAGATGGCGTGGTCGCGATTTTGCATGACCGGCGTCGTCGTCGACAAGCCGGGTCGCACTGCGGGCACGGACGCGCAGCCGACGACCAGCACACAAACAACAGCGAGGGCTGAAAAAACAAGTTTCATTGGCAGGGCTCCATGAGGTTTGGTTTGGATTTTAAAATAAACAAATCATCGGCCATTGTCACGAAGGATGGCGGCAACCGAGCAGATCATCGCCGTCCATCATACCACAAATGGGCTTCCTCCCGGCTGGTCAGCATCCGACGCTGGTTGAACAAGGCGCGGGTAAAAAACCGCAAATGCTCACGCGGCGTATAGAGCTTCATTTTACGCGCCGAGGTGCGCAGCGGATGCCGGTGCAGAATCACGATCTTCCGACCGGTTCCCCGGGCAAATTGCTTGAGGCGCTTGCTCAGGTCCAGCTCCTCCGCCGCAAACAGTTCATGGCTAAATCCGCCCACCTGACGGAACACCGCGGCCTCGACAAAAATGAACGAACCGGCCAGCAATCGCCGCCAGCGGCTGGCAAAATTCCACAGCCGGGTGATCAGGCTGGCGACGAAGAAATATTCGTCCAGCCGAATGGTCGCGCCGCCGGCAAGACAGCGGCCGGAAAGCATCTGCTCCGCCACGTCCGCAAAAAGTCCGGCGCCAGGATGGGAATCGGCATCCACAAACACCAGCCAGTCACCCGTGGCCGCCGCGGCACCGGTGTTGCGAGCGCGGGCAATCTGATTGATGGATTCAAACACGACTTTGGCGCCGGCAGCGCGCGCGACATCAGGGGTGCGGTCGGTGGAGTTATTGTCGCAAACGATGAGTTCGACCGACCACCCGCGCGCGGTGAAGGCGGCGGCGGCGGACTTGATTTCCGACAGCGAGGCACCGAGGAGTTTCTCCTCGTTGAAAGCCGGAACGATGACAGAAATTTTCACCCGGACACGTTAAAACGCCAGCCGCCAAGGCCAAAGCCCAAAATACTCCCAGCCGGCGGGGCCGCCCGGTGCAATTTTCGTCGTGCATTTTTTGCGGCATGATTTTTAATGGCGTCATGACCATTTGGATACTTGCTTTGATATTGATGGCGTCGGCCGCCGGTTTGGGCCACCGGCAGGGCGCGATTCGTACAGCGTTCTCATTGGTCGGCATCCTGGCGGCCATGCTGCTGGCAGAGCCCATCGGACACCTGCTGCAGCCCCTGCTCCCGCATGCTGGAATCAGCAACCCGCTCCTGGCCTGGGTGCTGGCACCGGTAACGGGATTCATCCTGGTTTCGATTGCCTTCAAAATAGCGGGCGAAGTGCTGCACCGGAAAATTGATATTTTCTACAAATACCATGCAGGCGACCTGCGGCAGGCGCTGTGGGAACGCCTCAACGCACGATTGGGCCTATGTCTTGGCATCGTCAATGGCGCCCTTTATTTTGTGCTAATCTGCTTCGTCATTTTCAACCTGGCTTACTGGACAATCCAAGTATCGCCGGCCGACCAACAACCGCCATTGATTAAATTTGTGAACCTGCTGGGGAGCGACCTGCAATCCACCGGGATGGCGAAAGCCGCAGGCGCGGTAAAAAAACTTCCGGAGATGTATTACAAGCTGGCCGATTTATCCGGGCTGGTTCTGCAAACCCCGCAAGCGGGGCCGCGGCTGGCCAAATACCCCGCCCTGACTTCGCTCTGGGAACGCGATGACATGCAAGCCATGATGCAAAGCCCGACGCTGACCAATGCGGCAAACAGCGGCGCATCCCTCGGAGAAATCATGAAAGATCCCGCCGTGCAGGGATTTTTTGCCAACAAAGAACTGACCGACATGGTTTGGGGAATATTACAAACGAACATCGACGATCTTTCCGCCTATGTAGAGACGGGAAAATCGGCAAAATTCGACCGCGAAAAAATCCTCGGCTCATGGATATTCAATGCCGGGGTGACGGCGGCATGGATACACGAGTCCCGCCCGCTTATGACCGTCAACGAAACCCGCACCGCCCGGGCAGCTCTGACCAAAGCTTATTCGCAAATGCAGTTGCTATTCGCCGGGGACAACAAACTTTTCATCAAGAACCTGCCCAAGTTCAAAACCGAACCCGGCCAGCCGCCGGCCATCGAATTTAACAAGGGCAAAGGCGAATGGAATCACGGCGATACGGGTTACCTATTGCATGCCACAGCCGGCAATGAGGAAAAAAATTGGACGGCAACCATTGAAGCCGACCGGGTGATAATCGATGATGGCAAAACCCGTCTGGCCTTTGACCACGAAGACTAATTATTGGACTCAATTGCTATTTTTTGGACACTCAGGTGAATAAATAAGGGGGAAATCAGCCTCATTGCACTTCGGCCCGGTTTTTGCTGTAAACCGAGCCATGGGAATATCACAGATCATATCCGTGGCGGCTTTAACACTGGCCGGACTATTGCCGGCGAGTTGTCACAAGACGTCTCCCCAGCAAAAGAATACCCCGCCGGCGGCACTGGCGATGGCAACCACCGGCACCAAACCGGTTGATGTTTTGCACAACCTCGGCGACGTGATGCTGACCAACCATTACGAAACCTGCGTGCAGCTGGGCGGAGGGAAAAATTGCCTGCTTACTCCCAAAATGCTCGACAAGCATAACGTGCAGATCACGATGGCCATAGAATCCAAATCGGCAGCCGGCAAAACGCAGGACCTGTCGGTCACCCAAGTGGTCACCCGCACCGACCGGCCGCTGGAAGTTGCCGTGGGTGATTTCGCGTTAACCTTCACTCCCCACCTCAATTAGGACCAACCGGTCAGCCAGAAAGTTAAACTGCAAGACCGCCAAGAGGGAGATCGGAGGCCAGAGCTCATACCAGATCACGGGACTACGGACAACACAGAGAACAGAGACTGGAGCCCACAACCACAACCCATGTCGCATTTTGTCGCGATTTGTCGCGTTTTGGCACTTTTTGTCACCCTGTTTTCTGGCGCGCGCGGGGCTGGAACTCAAATCAAAAGCTAAAAAGCTGAAACGCTGAAAATGGGACCAAAGCAGGTGATTTATTAACAGCAAAGGCGCAAAGACAAAGCGGAAGGCGGAAGCCGGTCAAAAAATCAAATAAGGAAACCAGGAAACCAGGCATCATTTCAAGCTGAGACGGGACCGGCGGGGAAATCATTTTAAACCGCCAAGACGCCAAGGGAGCAAAGCGGAAAACATTTCATTTTTAACCACGAATAGGCGAACGGATGGTTTACCGATTTTTACCGATTTTTACCGGCTACCGGTTTTTTTCCGGGGTCGCTTTCTGGATGCTGGAGACCAGGTGGCACTTTTTGGCCCTTTTTGGCACCTTTTGGCACTTTTTGTCACCCTGTTTTCTGGCGCGCGCGAGGCTGGAACTCAAAAGATGAAACGCTGAAACGCTGACATGCTGAAAATGGGACCAAAGCAGGTGATTTATTAACAACAAAGGCGCAAAGGCAAAGCGGAAGGCGGAAGCCGGTCAAAAAATCAAATAAGGAAACCAGGAAACCAGGAATTATTTCAAGCTGAGACGGGACCGGCGGGGAAATAATTTTAAACCGCCAAGACGCCAAGGGAGCAAAAGCGGAAACTTTACCAGGCGGAGGGCTGATGGTTGCAAGTGGTTGATAGAGCATCTAAAACTTACCGTTTCTTTACCCTTTTTATTTTTTGATGGGGGTAAAGTTTCAAAAGGAATCAGCGCCCCACCGATCCAGCCGGTGCTGGCCAACGGCGGACGCGAGCGCACCAAACCGCACCAAAAAATGTAATTGTGACGGTTGCCGGGTTGCCGGGCGAAGGGGGCATGCTCCACCCGGGCAACCCAGAACGGACTGCGAGACAAAATCCAGATGTCAAAGAACGGCCACGCACGCCGCGCGGAAAACCGCACCGTCACCGGCAAGGCAGTGTCAGAGACACCCTCGTCCGGCCGCAGACTCAGGGCAGGTCCGCTGAACTAGGTGTATTATGACATATTGATACACACAGGTCCAGTGAAATAATCATGAATTCAAGCTCCGCTGCGAATGGTGATTGAGAATTGAACTTCGGAAATCGGGTTAAAAAGACCTGCGAACACAGGCGGTTTGAAAGTGGTGCCCCGGCACGGACTCGAACCGTGGACCAATTGATTAAGAGTCAACTGCTCTACCAACTGAGCTACCGAGGCATTTGCTTGAAAACATTGACGATTATACGTTTTTTGTTTTCAAAGTTTTCGCATTGCATACCGTCATTTGGCACCAAACTTTGGGCATTGATTACAAACCCAAACAGAACCAAACCGACGGCGGCAAAAACGAGCCGCAAACTTACTACAACCTGGGCAGACGGCAAGAGGAAAACATTCCACAGTGATGTGCCGACTGCAAAGTGATACGTCCCGGGCGGCGTTTGGGAGGCACGTTTACAGCGCCGCATTCGCCATAAAAACCATGTGCTTACTTACGAGGTCACACTCCCAACCGGCCGCACAATGTTGAATCCGACGAATAACCCGGATGATACGTGAGCCGTATTTAATCCACTTTATTTGGACTGCGGCGTCCACACCCGTTTCAAAACCGCGAGGGTTAGCAGCATGGCCGCAAACAAGCCCAGCGCCATTTCCACCGGCTCCGGCACCACCGTCAGGTTCAGCGACCAGCCCGTCAGCGACGACTGCCCGCCCCCGCTCGCCAGGTCCGCAAAAAACAATGTCCAATTCCCATTGGCCTGCGAGCCGTTGAAGGACGATAGCGTTCCCGCCGCCTGATACGTGCCCGTAAAATTATCGGCGCCGGTGGTCACGCTCTGGATGCTCGTGCTCCCCGCGTCGCTCAACGTGATGTTCATCCCCGCGCCCGACGCCCCAAACCCGTTCACCGCCACCCCAGGCTGATTCATCAGCACCACCAAAGTCCCGTTCGGCGCGATCAGATACGCATACAAATCCCCGTTGTACCCCCCCGTGATCGTCAGATCCACCGTCAACCCCGACACCGTCGAGCCAGCCGGCTGCCCGCTCACCGAACCCGAAAACACCACGCCAACGGGGCTGCCGTCGGGAATGATTCCCACCGGATAGAGCGTCGCCCGGGTCCATGCCGCCGTCAGCAGCAG
>CAIXUZ010000011.1 GCA_903922735.1 uncultured Verrucomicrobia subdivision 3 bacterium | reverse complement strand
GTTGGCGGCCGCGTCCAACTGACGCATGTTGTTGATGCAGGCATTGGCCTGGGAGGTGGCACGGGCTTTCACGAAGTTCGGAATCGCAATCGCAGCCAGCAAGCCGATGATGGCCACAACGATCATGATTTCAACGAGCGTGAAGCCTGATTTACGGAGGTTTTGGGTCGGTTTCATATGTTTTTCTTTCATTATAGCAGTGTGAACAACGCGACAGGCGGGTTAGATATAATTACGACTTTGTCCACTTGATAGCCCATCGCAACCGCATTGAATGAATCATAGCACTAACAATACCAAAGTCGAATAAAAAAGCAAAGCATTCATTATCAATTATTTACATAAATCCAGTCGCGCTTTTTTATCGACCAAATCTAGTTAATGGTGAAGCAGCGAGACAATGGCCTTCCATTTTCTGGACACTCTTCGGGTAAATCTGCTGAAACGCTGAACTTCAATGAATCCCGTAATCCGAAACTGTGGAACCAAAGGCAAATCGCAGCCAAGAGCGAAAAACCAGCGCCAGCTTCCGCGGCTTACCCAACTTTACCGACTGTGGCCCAAAGACATCAAACCGGTTCGTCTCCAGTTTTTTGAACAATTGCCAATATACCGAGCCCATCAATTCGGCGGCAACCATCGCCTGGCGATCCTCGGCCGGCAGGGTATTCCGGGCGAGCTGGAAAAATTCCCGGGCGCGACCGGCCACACTTTTCGCCAGCGCAAAATAGCGTTCGGAATATTTTGCATCCAAAATCTCGGCTTCACTGACGTTGAATTTTGCCAGTTCGGATTGCGGCAAATAAATCCGTCCGCGGGCGGCATCGTTTTTCACGTCGCGCAAGATATTCGTGAGTTGAAGCGCCTTGCCCAGATAAACAGCGTAGTCATGGCACGCCGGATTCTGGTAGCCAAAAATTTCAATGCTCAACAAACCCACCACCGAAGCAACCCGGTAACAATAAAGCTCCAACGATTCATAATCCGCGTAGCGCTGGGCATCCAAATCCATTTCACAACCTTTGATCAACTCGTCCAGCAGTGAAAACGGCAGCTGAAATTGCTGGATGACCGGTTGAAACTCCTGATTGAGGATGAATTGCGGGTTTTTGTTTTCGCAGGCTCGGCGAATATCCCCGCGCCAGGCCGCGAGTTGTTCGCGCCGTTTTTCCACGGGCACGGAATCCTCGTCCGCCACATCATCCACCGCGCGGCAGAAGGCATATAGGGCGGACATGGCGTCGCGTTTTTCACGCGGCAGAAGCACAAAGGCGAGGGCGAGGTTGGAGGCGCTTTTCCGGGTGAGGGCGCGGCTTTGCTGCATGGTCAAATTCCGTGCGGTGGCTCGTCGGGCCGGCGGAATGGCGGCAGACCACCAGTCTGGGCGAGCGTTGGGTTGAGCTTGCGCCGTTTTCGGCGCTTGTCGTGTTTACGGCGGCGTTTGCCGCTTTTATCACGGGAAAAGAACCAAATGACAAACCCACCAATCACGAGCGCAACGGGTATCAATATAGCCAGAAAAACCAGCCAGTCCGAAGACACGCCTGGATTTGATAAATCAAAAGAGCCATCCATCAGTCAATTTCGTCATTAGGTTTCGCGGCCGAATAAATTTAATTCTTCAACATTTTAGCCAACAACTCAAGCAATGTTGCGGCGCCTTAGTTTTTTAGGGTGGGCGTCAGGCAAAGTTCACCACGATAATTTAACAAGTTCAGCGACAAGTTTTTGACACCCGCCCGGCAATCTTCTCCACCGGCCACAACCGCCCGATGCCTTCGTAGCCACAGGACAGCAGTCCTTCGTCCGGTCCGATGAATTCCACGCCACGCTGCTTCAGCAGCTTGACGTTTGCCTGCGTCGCCGGATGCAGCCACATCTTCCCGTTCATCGCCGGCGCAATCAAAATTTTCGCCTGGGGATTCAACGCCAGCGCGATGCAGGTCAACGCGTCATCCGCAAGACCATGCGCCAGCCGGGCAATGATGTTTGCCGTCGCCGGCGCGATGACCAGCCAATCCGCCGCGTCCGCCAATTGGATATGGGTCGGCTTCCAGCCCTCATCCTCGTCGTAAAGATCCGTCACCACCGAATTGCGCGTGAGCGTCTTGAAGGGCAGCGGCGTGATAAACCGCTGCGCATCCGCCGTCATCACGACGCGCACGTCGCACTTTGCCTTCGACAACAACGACGCCAGATCCGCAGCCTTGTGCGCGGCGATGGAACCGGTGACTCCGAGAATGATTTTTTGAGCAGTACTCATAGCTTGAATCTGAAATTAAACCCGCAATCCGCAATCATAAATCTTTAATCCTAAAACTCCGGCGCCGATGACCGCGCCACGCGCATCTTTTCCGTCTCCACAATCGCCAGCATGCGCCGCAAATCCTCTGGTTTGCTCGTACTGATGAGCAGATAATCAAAATTCTTCCACTGGCCAACCTCCTGTTTCGCCACCGCCAGCCGTTTTTGGATGACCGCAGCGGCGTCCGAATTACGGCGCTTCAACCGCTGTTCCAAGATCTCCACCGAGGGCGGCGTGAGAAACACCGTCACCAACGCCTCGCGCAGCTCCGGTTCCGCCAGCGCCGCCGCGCGAATCGTCGCCGCCCCCTGCACATCCACGTTCAAAAGCACATCCTGACCCGCGCGCAATTTGCCCAACAATTCCGATTTCAACAGCCCGTAGCTGTTGCCGTAAACGGTGGCGTGCTCCAGAAAATTTCCCGCCTGCACGCGCTTCAGAAATTCCGCCGCCGTGAAAAAATAATAATCCACGCCGTCCTGCTCGCCCGGACGCGGCGGACGCGTGGTGCAGGTGACCGCGCGGGTCATCTCCTGCCGCGACTGGAGCAGCAAATCACAAAGCGTCGTCTTGCCACCGCCCGACGGTGCGGAAATGAGGATGAGCAGCGGCGCAGAAGTTTTCTTCGGGTTCCCGGCTTCTGGTTTCTGGCGGCTCGTTTTCATTCGACGTTCATCGCCTGCTCGCGGAATTTTTCCAGCTCCGCCTTCAGCGTCACGACCTCACGCGAGATGACGGCGTCGCTGGCCTTGGAGCCGATGGTGTTGATTTCCCGGTTCATTTCCTGCGCCAGAAAATCCAGCGTGCGCCCAACCGGCTCCTTCGCCTTGCAACAGTCCGCAAACTGCTGGAAATGGCTTTGCAGCCGCGTCAATTCCTCCGAAATATCCGAACGGTCGGCGAACAACACAATTTCCTTCAGCAGCCGCTCGTCATCCGGCGCGATATTTTCAAGGCCGGCGCTCTTGATGCGTTCCAACAGATTCTGCCGGTAATTCTCCGCCGTCACCGGCGCCTGCTTTTGAACCTTCGCCACCGCCGCCTGCAGCACGGCGATGCGCGCCGCCAAATCCCTGGCCAGATGAGCCCCTTCGCGTTCGCGCATTTTCAGCAACGCGGCGAGGCCCTGACTCAATGATTTTTCCACCGCCGGCCACAAATCTTCCGTCTCCGCCAGTTCCTCATCCGTATGGAAAACGCCCGGCGCCCGCAGCACCTGGTCCAGCGTGATCCCGCCGTCAAGTTTCAGCGATTTCGCCAGCTTCGCCAGTTCCGTGGCGTAATCTTTGGCGAGTGCGTGGTTGATGTGTTTGCGGGCGGAGAGTCGGCCTTCGGCGGCGTGGAGCGAGACGCGGACGTTCACGCGCCCGCGCGCGACGCTGCGATTGACCACATCACGAATCTGCGTTTCGAGCATGTCCAGCTCACGCGGAAGCGTGACCGACACCTCGGCCTGCTTGCGATTCACGGAGCTTAATTCCACCGTGAGCTTGAAGCCGTCCTGCGCGCACTCGCCGCGCCCGTAACCCGTCATGGATTTCATCGGCGGGAATATGCGAAAAATTCCGGCGCGGGGCGAATAAATTTATTTCCGGCGCAGAAACTTCAACGCCTGTTTGAAATCCGCCGGCAGGGGCGCTTCAAACTTAACCAGCTTCCCGGTACGCGGGTGGAGGAAAGAAAGTTTTCGGGCGTGCAGCAAAACGCGCGGTGCGGCGTAGCCGGTGAGTTCCGCAAGTTTCCGGTTTGGTTTCGCGCCGTAGGTTTCATCGCCGACAAGCGGATGGCCGAGGTGCTGGAAATGGACGCGAATCTGGTGCGTGCGACCGGTATGGATCTCCGCCTCGGCGTGGGTGGCGTGCGCGAAACGTTCCACGATGCGGTAGCTGGTGTGCGCGGCGCGGCCGGCGCCGCCGGCGTGGACGGCCATGCGTTTGCGGTGCGTGGGATGGCGGGCAATGGACGCGTGGATTTCCCCGGCCTCGCGGGCCAGCGCACCAATGACCAGCGCGTCATAAAGTTTTTCCACGGTGCGGGCGGCGAATTGTTTTGAAAGCGAGAAGTGCGTCTCGTCATTTTTGGCAACGACGAGGCAGCCGCTGGTGTCCTTGTCCAGCCGGTGGACGATGCCGGGGCGGGCCACGCCGCCGATGCCGCTCAAGGAACCCGCGCAGTGATGCAGCAATGCGTTGACCAGCGTGTGCTCCTCGTGCCCGGCAGCCGGATGCACGACGAGACCGGCGGGCTTGTTGATGACCAGCAGCGATTTATCCTCGAACAAGATTTCCAGCGGAATATTTTCCGGCTGCGCCTCGGCGGGCCGCGCGTCGGGCCAGTGGACTTCGATTTCCTCGCCCGCATGCGGCGCATGGGTGACTTTGGTGGGCTGACCGTTGACGCGGATGTGCCCCTGCTCAATCAGCCGCTGGAGAATGCTTCGCGAGGCGGCGGGAAATTTTTCGCGGAGAAAAATATCCAATCGCGCCTGCGGCAGCGAGTGTTCGACGATGAATTTTTCCGTGCGTGAGTTCATTCAGAAAGGTGGCGCAAAGGCTGCGAAACGGGGCGAATTTCCCTAGGTTGCGGTTTCATGACGCAGGTTTCGGCGAATGTTCATTGCGCCAGGTGATGAGGAAGATCAGGCCGACGCCGGTGCAAATCGCGGTATCAGCGAGGTTGAAGGCGGGAAAGCCGAGTTCGCCGCCGCCGCGGCGTTGCATATAAAAGTAAATGAAATCAATGACCGCGTGGCGGCCGGGCAGAAGACGGTCGGTGAGATTGCCGGCAATGCCACCAAAGATGAGACCAAAGGCGATCTGGCCGGGCAGCGTGTGGGAGTTGAAATGATGCCGCGTGAGGAACAGCGCAACGAAGGCCAGCAGCGCAACGAAGGCCAGCGGGCCGTTGTTGTCGCGGAAGAGGCTCCACGCCGCGCCGGTGTTGCCCCAATGGACGAACTTGAAGAAGCCGGGAACGATGATTTTTTCGTCGCCCTTTTCGAGCAGGTTAAGCACGAGCCATTTGGTGAACTGGTCGAACACGAACACGACCGCCGCGATGACGGCGATATTACGGTTGGATTTGCCGGGGGTTTCAGCCATGTGAACTTCGACCAATTAAACCGTATAAACCCCCAAGCTTTCAATCGTAATCACCATCTTATTACTCATCACCATCCGGTTTGGGGCGAAATCTAGAAAACCGGGAAGCGGCGCAGGGCGTCAGAACTTCAGCGGCTCGCCAAGGGCGATAAGGGTCAATTTCGCGGAACCGCCTCCCGTGGCGTCGAGTTTGATGCGGCTGGTGTTGGCAGGCAGTTGCGGCACGCGATCGGCAGGATGGATGGTTTGCAGCAGCTTGCCCTGTTTGTCAAAAACGCGAACATCGGTGCCATCGCGAAACTCGGCGTAATCCTCCACGCCTAAATCCACCGGCAAAACGAATTTTACGCCAGCCACCTCCAGTGTCGGCCGTTTCAGCGGCGCATCCAGTTCCGCCAGCGCATCCACCTGTTTCACGGTGCAGGCAATGTTCGTGTGACCGGTGCGCATCCAACGCAGATTGAGCGCAACGATATTGCGATAATTGAAGCCATACATCGCCGCCTTGAACGCGTAATTGGCGGGTGCGGGCCGGAACTCCGGCAGCATCCGTTCCGTGGCCGGCTCCGGCAGGATGATGGTGCGCTCGCCAACGAAATCGAGATTCACATAATAGTCGCGGTAAACCTTGCCGGCGGCTTCGAGCTGGAAGTTGATCACGGGCGGCGGCGCACCGGCGGGCGGCGCATTCGTCACGCACAGGCGCACGGCCAGTGCGCGGTGGTGCTGGAGGTCTAGTGGCTTGCCGGAGGTTCCACCACTAGTAGCGGGTGCGGTTTGGCCGACCATGAACACGCTGAACTGGTCACCGACCGGCTTGGTGAACTCAATGCGGGCGGCGAGTGCGCCGGGCATTGCAGCCCGCGCGCCGGGGGGAGGCAGGTCGAGCGGCGCAGCAGCGCGCAGCAGAATCCGATTGGTCGCCGCACCCGGCGGCGCGAGACCGGGCACGCATTGCAGCCGAAATTGGAGCGCCTGCGCGGCATAAGGGTTGGTGACCACACCTTCGCCGCCGGTATTGATCCGCATCACGGCGTAGTTGACGGGCCGGAAAGAGTTGCCGGTGCGATGCCATTCGCCGGCGGCCAGCTGTTCACGGATGGTTGCGGGCACGGTCCCGGTGAGGCGCAGGCGCTCGTAGTCGCCGAGCAGGCGCAGCATTTCCTCCGTGCGCCCATTTTGCCGGAGCGAGCTAAAGTGGGTTTCAAGCGAAACGGGCGAGTCGAGCGCGAGCATCCGCACGGCATAAAACTCCACCTCGTCGGGCGTTGTCGCCGGCTGGTACGGCGCCCAGGCAAGAAATCCCCACCAACCGAGTTCGGCGGGCATGAAGCTGTCGCGGTGTGAACGCCATAAGTCGGCGATCTTATGCCAGTCAAGGTATTGCTTGGGAGCGACGGCGGCAAAATCGTCACAGACACCGCGCGTGAACCAATGCCACGTCCAAGGCGTGCCGCCGGAGCCTTGCACCAACAGCGGGCGGCGAACCCGTTCGCAGACGTCGCGCTGCTGCTGGCTGACCCAATACCAAAAGGGTCCGTTCGCGCTGTTGCACTCGCCGCCGTCGAAATAAATCATGTCGAAACCGCAACGATTGATGATTCCGGCAATGCGCTCGCTGACTTCGTTCTTGAGCGACGTGCGCAGATCCACCAGATAGCAGCCGTAGCGCTCGGCAAGGTGGTGGATGGGCGTTCCCGCCTGGTGCGGCGCGGCCTGGGTGCCGGCAAAGCCGCGGACACATCGGAGAAAAATGTTGGTGCCCGCGCCCCCGGTGGCGCGGTATTGGATGATTTCGTCATCAATCCGGAGGTCGAAACCAGCCTTCGCTCCGCCGTAGAACGCTCCTTCCGTGGGGAAACTGGTGAGCGGCGAAGTGGCGATGATTTCCTGCGCCTTGGCCTCCAGATTCACCGCGAGCGTGGCGTGATCATCCTTGAGCAGGCGCGGATCCGGCTTGGGTCGCACGAGCGGGTCGTTCTTGCCGACGAAACTGGTCAGCATATGCATGCCCACCTTGAGACCGGCGGCGTGGCATTTGTCCACGACGGCCTTCAGGCTTGCCTCGCCGCGCGGAAAATTATTTATGTTGATGGGATAGGAACCGAGCGAGCTTGCCCAGGTGCCGTCGTAGGTCATCAAATAGCGAAATCCGCCGAGCCTGGCATGGCGGATGGTCTCGTCGGCGTTCGGTTCGGTCAGGTCGCTGAAAAAGTAGCCCGTGCGCACATCCGGCGATTGTTTGGCCCAGACGCCGCCAAGCTGCGGCGAAGGCAGGCCGCATTCGCGCTCAACCGCCTGTATCTGCTTCAACAAATCTGACGGTGGGGCCGCGACGAGCGCCACGCCCTGGCCTTCGAGTCCAAATTCGCGATAGACCGTGGCGGTGAGACGGCTGCCGCCGGCAGTCACGTTGACGCAGTCGGAGAGACCGAGCAAAGCGATGGCAAACCGTTCATCCCACACCGCACCGAGCCAACTGCCAGTGCGTTTCAACGGGCGCAAGGCCAGGTGCGCCAGTTCGAGCGATTCAATATCCGGCGAACTCAAGCGAATAAGCTGGATTCTGATGAAATCGGGCGGTGTGGATATCTGCAGGTCAGCCGTCACACTCGCCGCGCCAAACTCGGCCCGCCAATGGGAGCCGTTGCGCATCAGTTTAGTCACAGGAAAGGTGCCGCCATTTTTACGCAAGGCAAAAAACGGCTCGGGCTTCTCAAGGATCCACTCCGCGCCACCCGCTGTGTCGCGCAGGCTGGTGCAGAAGCCACGGTCATCCAGCGTCAGTTGTGCCGTTGCGGTTTTAAAGGCAAAGTCCTCGGCTGTTGCCGAAGTTAGCAACAAGATGGTGAGGAACGTGAGGATCTTCTTCATAGATGGTGATGGCGTTTTATTTGGCCGGCTTTATCGGTTTAGGTCCGGTGGCCTGGTTGACGGGCATCCGCAGTTTAGATTCTGGCGAAACGGGTTTTCCGGCGAGAATATCTTCCTCCCGAAATCGCGCCATCAAGATTTCCGAATCGGTATGCCGGTTCCAGTCGTAAAGAATGTGAATGAGACCGTCGGGCGTCTCGAACCCGTCGGGGTAAGACACCGACGCCCGCTCATCCAGCAGCAGCCCCCCGCCCCACGTTTTGCCCTCGTCCTCCGAAAGAAAGGCCATGAGATGGGAACGCCTGGCCAATCGCTGGTCCGTGGGGCCGTTTTTTACCAGCAGAAGCCTGCCGGAAGTCAAACGCCTCAGGAAAAAGCGGGAGTTAGGGTTTTGGATTGCGGCGGGTTGGGGCTTGCTCCAAGTATTTCCCTGATCGGAAGAGAAGCTTTCGCAGGGGTTCCCTTTGGTCCGGGCCAGCATCCAAAGCCGACCGTCCTTGAGTTCGACCATCATGTGCTCGTCAAAATTCCAGTCCGGGAACATCACCTGACCCCGCTCCAACCAAGTCTTGCCCTGGTCGGCAGAGGCATACACCAGGGCAGTTTTTGTGCTCCATTGAGATACGGGGAGCAGCCAAAGACCGTTCCGGAGGACAACCGGTTTGTTGAGGGTGCAACCGGCGCTGAAATTAACCGGTACCGACCAATCCGGCGTCGCGGCGTCGGGATGATCGCAGCGAATAAACCAGCCGGTTGCGCCGCCGGGTTCTCCCTTAACCTTGTGATCAAAGAATAACCACAATCGTCCCAAGGGGTCCGTCCACAAATTGCCAACGAGCGCGCCACCCTTGTGTTCCTTCGAGACATCCACGCCGCCAACCGCCAGCCGGGGTTTCGACCAGGTGATGCCACCGTCGTCGCTGGTGGCCAGCAGAAAAAAACCGCTCTTGTCGCCATCCCGGGTCCAGCAGCCCCAGATGCGCCCCTTGGGAGTCCGATCACCGCCGATAATCATGGCACCAGGTCTTGCTTCATCCGCAAATTCCGGCCCCGGTGAAGTGATGATCTTCGGCAACCCCGGCGCCGACTTTGGCGCCACCGGGGCGGATTGAGCGACCGATGGCTCCACCGCGAGCACCAGATTGAAACTCACGGTTAGCCATGCGACGGCAAGGGTTACGGCCAGCAGTCGGCATCGGGAAATTTTCATGGGTGAGCGAGGCGCTCCGACAATGGAGCAGCAGGAATGAGCAATCATTTAAGTTGCGTGAATCGCTTCTGATACTCCGCCGGCACCAGTTCTTTGATGAGCTTTACGCGGTCGGCCCCCGTGGCGGAAGTGCCTTCGGGCATCGGCTTGCCGTTGATGAGACAATTTTTATAATTCACTTCGCCTTGCGCGACCACGGTTCCATTTTCGAAAGTCACTCGGGTCGCGTTCAGTTTTGTGTCTTTCTGAACCCGCACTGGTTCAGGCTTGCCAGCGCGAAGGATGAGAACATTATCCAGCGTCAATTCCGTGTGCTCGCCCTTGTCCGCCTTGATCGTCAACGGATGCTCGGACGAAGATAACACCACGGTGTTTTCAACCTGGTAACGCCCATTGTTCAAAAAAAACAAGTCATAAGCGAGGCAGTCGGCGATGAAGACGTGATTGTAACTGGTGTGGGCGGACAATATGTCGGTGATGCCGGTGCTGTTGCTGATGCTGACAAACCCATTCACACGACACTCAGCCGATTCGTGCGAGCTGATGCCATCGTCACCACACTCGATGGCGCGGATGTTTTCAAACAAAACATCGCGGCAATCGCCGTGGATGTTGAAGCCGTCATTGTGGGGATGGGTGGCGGTCAGGTTCTTGATGACGAGATGGGCGTTGTCACCGCCCAGTTGAACTCCATTCAAGCGTATCGGGGCGGCGATGTTGGCATCCGCCAGCTTTTGTCCGAGAGGCAGCTTGACAAAAAATGTGCCGCAGATTTGAGCTGACCCCGGTTTTTCGCGCGACGAATCGCGCACGAAGGTCCACTCGCCCGGTTGCAGGTCTTCAGCCTTCTTGAACGGCGCTTTGATTCCCTTCGAGGTGCGGCCCATGTGATTCATCTTGCCGTTCCAGAGGAAAAACCAGCGCATGATCGCCGCGTCATTCAAACTACCCGGCGGGAGCAATTCATCATTCGCAAATAGTCCCGGCGACACTTCCTTCCACTTCGCCGAATCCAGCGGATCAGAACCTTCCAGGGTCGCCCCGTGACCTTCCAACGTGATCGGTCTCCCCGGTTCGCCCTTCTTGTTCTGGAAGATTGCGGTGTCGTGATACACGATGGGTTGCAGGTGGATCGTATCGCCCGGCTGCGCGAGCTTGATGGCCTCGCGGATCGTTTTCACATCCGTGCCGACCCGGATGTCGCGGCCCAGCGACGAAACCGGCATGGCCTTGACCGCTTCGGACTGTGATACGGCCAAATAAACCAGCAGCAGGACGAGAATCATTGGAATGGTGCGCTTCATATGTCTACGATGGTCGGACACGATTGAAGACGGGCAGGTTACAGGAGGTTTTTCAAAGCCACAACTAGTTCAGTCCCTGCCCCACCTCAATTTCCGGTCAGAATGGCTGGCTTTTTTATCTTCTGGCAAACTATTGCCTGTTGTAGGCTGCGCTCATGGCGTTGGTGCGCATTCTGGTCGACGGCTATTCCCTGCCAGACCATTGAAAATGCCAAGATTTGTTTTTATCAATTTGCCGCGTTAGCCTCTCGCATCCGTCAGAATTTCAAAAATGCCCTCGGACGCCTCAGACGGCTCGGACGCGCAATCTTCGCCATCCCCATCCCGCCTCCCAGAAACCAGCCTACCGATGAGATAATAAAAAGATGACGGTCTGGCTTTCAGCTCGACCACCAAATCATCACGATTCATCCTGTTACTGAGGAACCGCGCGATAATACATCTGGTTCGACGAACTCACATCATAGAAAACGATAACACCATTCACATCAGCCGTGCTCATTGCCACGTCAGACCAGATTATGATACCCGTTAAAGATGGAGTCTTTTGCAGTTTGTAAATTACCCCCGGCACACCGGTCAGATTGACCGTAATTACATGATCTGTCCCCAAGGTTTGGAAGCCCAATGCCAAGGTGTGATTATCTACCGGAACCTGATTGACGTAGATGTTAAATTGGCTCTTGACACTCAAGCCTTCCGAATCCGTCGCGATCACCGCGACCACGTTGGTTCCCACGACACCCGGAATACCGCTGAACACACCGGTCAACGGGTCGAAATTCAGCCAAGCTGGAGGCGCTGGGCTATTGCCTAGCGAAATTTGCAAAGTTTCATTCACATCCGGGTCAGAGAATGCCCCCGCCGGCAAGGTGTAGGCCAGCGGCGAACTAAGCGTAACAGTCTGGTCGGCCAGCGGCAGGACCACCCGCGGGCCGTTGTTAAATTTAATCCGGAACATATACGCGGCACCGCAACGCACGCCATTGTTCAGCCCGTTGTAAGCGCCCACCACCACCGTGTTGCTGGCGATGGCCACGGCAGAGCCAAAATTGTCCGACGCTCCGACTGCCGCCGGCAGGAACCTGTCAACCTGTCCCCAGACGTTCGTGCCGTTTTGATTCCGGTTAAACAGATAAGACGCGCCAGAATCAATGCCGTTCGCATCCGCCTGCGGGACTCCAACAATTACAGCGTCGCCATCAATGGCGACCGAGCTGCCAAACTGGTCGCCGTCCACCGGGGTGGATGAGACCAGCCGCTTCACAATGCCCCATTGGCTGGCACCAGACTGGTTCCGCTCAAAAACATACGCCGAGCCGGGATGGCCGCCAGCAGTCGAAGCTGAGAACGGCACGCCCACCACCGCATCATCCCCGCTGATGGAAACTGAACTGCCAAACTGGTCGTTGGCCACGGAGTTGGTTGAGACCAGCCGTTTCACAACACCCCATTGGCCGGCACCAGACTGGTTTCGCTCAAAAATATACGCCGAGCCGGTATGGCCGCCAGCAGTCGAACCTGAGAACGGCACGCCCACCACCACATCGTCCCCGCTGATGGAAACTGAACTGCCAAAATGGTCGCCGGTCACCGGGTTGGTCGAGGCCAGCCGTTTCACAACACCCCATTGGTTGGCACCAGACTGGTTCCGCTCAAAAACATATGCCGAGCCGGTATCGGCGCCAACAATTGAATCTGACAACGGCACGCCCACCACCACATCGTCCCCGCTGATGGAAACTGAAGTGCCAAACTGGTCGTTGGCCACCGGATTGGTCGAAACCAACTTCTTCGCGAAACTCCATAGATTGGTGCCAGCCAGATTTGTATAGACGTAGGCAGCGCCAGCGTTAGTGGCAGAGTACACATTAAACGGCGAGCCCACCACGATGGTGTTACCACTGATGGCCACCGCCGATCCAAAGGCATCCCCGCTGCTACCATCCGGCTGCAATAGAATTTGAGCCTGTGTCCAAATGTTTGAGCCATTGAGGCTGCGAGCAAACAGGTACACCGCGCCGTAATTATTTTTCAGCCCGTCGTTCGGTGCGCCAACCACGGCAAGATCGCGGGTGGTGGCCACCACCCAACCAAACCTCGTCAGATTGGTCTTGTAGTTTGGCGCAACGGCGGCCGTCAACGGATCAATGGCCAACACGGTGGTATTGGAATCCACCACTGTCGGGGCAAAGAAGTCATCCACCTTGATGGTGAAGCGTGTTGTCTCCGGCGAACCGGGCGTCACCCGGCTGGCGGTCGTGGGTGTGAACAACAGGCCACGCAACGCCGTCGTGGCCATCGCCGCCGTCACGGTTCCGTTCGACACACCATACGAATAAACTCCGCCACCCAAATCACTAAAGCCACCCAGCGAAGACAAATTGCCTTTAGCGGGATCGTCTAGTGATACCGAGATGCGAATCGCCTGCGTGGCATCATTATCCACTTCAGTGATCAGCGTGGTGGCAAAAGGCCGGATAAAGCTGCGGTCGTAAACAGTTTGTCCTGCAACCGTGCCACTGATAACCGGCGCGTCGTTGGAGGCGGTCACGCTCACCGTGGTCAGGTTAGTCACCAGTGCGGCGATAAACCCGTCGTCCACGCTCAACGTGAGGTGCGTCGTCACCGTGGTGGGAACCGGAATGTGATTCGGCACGGGCACATAAACGATACCGCGCAACGCTTTCGTGATGTTTGTCGGCGTGCCATAAATCTCAAACAGTCCGTTGGTGATCTGGGTGAACCCACCAAGATTTTGCAACGCCCCGTTGTCGAGATGGTCCATGGAAATTTCCAGAACCAGCGGCTGCAGACCGTCATTGTCCACATCAACCACGTTGATGGTGGCAAAGGGATATATGGACTGCTTGTCGCTGATGAAGTAATTGCCGTTGCCGGTGACGACCGGAGCGTCGTTCGTCGAGAAGATGGTCACGGTGGTGAATTTGTTCGACACGGTCGGCGCAAAGCCGTCGTCCACCGCGAGCGACAGATGCGTCGTCACCGAGGCCGGCACCGGGATGTGATTTGGCGTCGGCACGAGCACGATACCGCGCAGTGCGGTGGTGATGTTTGTGGGCGTAGCGGTCAGGACAAAATAGCCGTTGGTCACCAGCGTGAAACCGCCGAGGTTGGTCAGCGACTGATTATCGAGGTGATCCAGCGCGATGTGCACGGTCAGCAATTGCAGGGCATCGTCGTCCACGTCGGCCACCACCACCGAGGCGAAGGGGTTCACCGTGTGCTTGTCATCGATTGCGTAAGTTGCCGTTCCGACAATGGTTGGCGCATCGTTGGAAGCCGTGATGCTGACCGCCGTCGAACCGTCAATCACGGTGTTGGTGAACGTGTCATCCACAGCCAGAGTCAGGTGCGTCGTCACCGTGGTCGGGACGATGATGTGGTTCGGTGTCGGCACCAGGACAATGCCTTGCAGCGCCGTGGTGATCATCGCGGCCGTCACAGATCCGTTGGTCGCACCATAAACATAGACACCGCCACCCAGATTGGTGAAGCCGCCGAGGTTGGTCAGCGACTGGTTATCCACATGGTCCAGCGTGATGTGCGCGATCAGCGCCTGGTTGCCAAGGTTGTCCACATCGGCCACCACCACGCTTGAGAACGGTTGCACCGTCTGCTTGTCGTTGATGCTGTTGGTGGTCGTTCCAACAATCGTCGGCGCGTCGTCCACGGAAGTCACCAGCACCGTCGTGTTGGTGTCGGTCACCGGCGAAACGACGTAGCCGTCATTCGCCTGGATTGTGAACCGAGTCCATTCACTGGTCGGCACCGTGATGCGGTTTTCCGTCGGCCGGAACACCAAGCCCTGCAGCGACGCCGTGATGTTCGGCGGCGTATCCGTTATCCGGTAAACGCCGGGATTGACGTTCACGAAGCCGCCGAGATTTTGCAACACGCCCTTTGCAGCCAAATCCAGGCTGACGGTCACCGTATTCGTCTGGTAGCCGCACTCGTCGCGGTCGCCGATGACAATGTTGGTGAAGGGTGCCACCGTCTGCTTGTCGGTGATATGGAAGCCGCTTTGCGTGCCGACGATGGTGGGCAGGTCGTTCACGCCGGCCACGGCGACGGTCACCGTGTTCGTGTCGCGGTCGGAACCGGCGCGCCGAACGGTCACGATGACATTGGCGTTGTATCGATTGGTGAATGCCGTGGTGTCATCGCCGAGTTGATAGGTGAATTGATCCACGCCGGCGTAGCCAAGCGCCGGCGTATACAGCAGGGCCGTGCCGCCCGCGTTGGTCGTGACCGTGCCATGGCTCGGTGCGCTGAAACTGAAAATCGGCCGCAGCGCGTTGGTGTCGGGGAGCGGATAATCGTTGGCGCGGACGTCGAGGAAGTTGTTGGTCGTGTCCGAAAGCACGTTGAAGGCATCGTCGCGCGGAGCGAGGTCGCCGACGGCAACCATAACCAGGTTTGTGCCCAAATTTCCTAGGTTGTCGCGCACGACGTAGCTGAAGACGTCGCGGCCGATGAAACCGGTGTTCGGCACGTAAGTCAAAATGTTATTGGCATTGGTGGCGGTCAAACCGACATAGGCGTGCACGCCGTTAGTCAACACGGCCGTGATGGTCAGCGAAACTGATTCAACCGGCAAAGTATAGTCATTCGCCAGCACCGGCAGGACGTTGTTGGTACTGTCGCGCGCCACGCGGTAGTAGTCCGGATTGGAGGGCACCGCCGAGAAATCCAGGATGGAAACCGTGACCGCGCCCTGGGCGCGCGCCGGACTGCCATCGGTGATTTCATAGGTGAACGTGTCGCTCCCGTTGAAACCGGTGGAAGGCGTGTAAATGAGGCTCGTTCGCGACGGGCTAATGGTGACGGAGCCGTGCTGCGGAGCGTTGGCGCCCAATCCAACATCGCTGATATACAAATGCTGGCCTAGGTTCGGCAGAATGACGTCGTTGACCATCACCGGCAGGGAATTGCTGGTGCTGTTCTTGATGATGGTGAAATAGTCGTTGTTGGCGACGAAGCCGGAGGAGACGGTTTGAATGGTGGCGTTGGCCTGCGCGGTGCCGCCCGCGCCGTCGGAGATGAAATAGGTCACCGACTCAAACAGGTTGGAGATGCCGTTCGGCGGTGTGTAAAGCAGCCGATTGCCGGCGTTGTTGACGGACACCGTGCCGAGCACGTTGCCGGACACACTCAAGCCGGTGATAACCAGGTTCGTGTTGAGGCCGGAGAGATTGTTGTCGTTTGCCAACACGTCCAGCGGATTGTTGGCGCTGCCCGCCAAGACGGTGAAGCGATCCGTGTTAGCCACGAGCGCATTGGAACGATTCATTACGCCCACCGTCACCGTAGCGGTGGCCGCATTTGTGCCGCTGGTGACAGTGTAAGTGAACTGCTCCACATAAGAACCAGAATTGGTGGCGCTGGGAACATAGATGACGGTGTTGTTCGGACCGGTGCCGTTAAGGGTCACCGTGCCACCCAGGCTCGGCGTCCCCAACGCGGTGATGGTGAGATTCGCGGCGGACGCCGGAAGGATGACGTCGTTGGCCAGCGGATTCAAAACGTTGGTCGTGCCATTGGCCACCGTGAAGGAATCATTCACCGCAAACAGCGTATTGCCCTTCACATCCACGCTGACCTTCGCCCAATCCTTGCCACCCAAGCCGTCGGCGTTGGTGTAGAAGAAGGTTTCCGTGCCGACAAAGCCCGCAGCCGGGGTATAAACAATCGCGTTGTTTGAGGCGGTGATGGAGACCGTGCTGCCGCTGGTTGGCACGGAAACGCCGATGATGGTGAAAGCACCACCTACGGCGGACAACACGACATCGTTGGCCAACACCGGCAGCACGTTATTGGAGGAACCGGCGTTCACGGCAAAATTATCATCGGCGGCGATGCTCAAGCTATGATCCATCATCACGTAGCTGAACGTATCGTAGTTCGTGTCGCCCTGCTTCACCCAATCAAAGACGACGCGCGGGTCGAAGGTAAAACTGCCGTCGGCGTTGACGGTCACGGGCGCACCGCCGTTGTTGCCAGTGTCGCAATTCGTCACCGTGTTTTGGCTGAAAGGAATCACCCGGAGCAGGTCATGAACGTCGGGATCATAGTCATTGCTCAACACCCCGCTCACAGCCGGGATGGCCAGCGGCGTATTCTGGTCAGTGGAGTAATAATCCGGCTGCGAAACCGGCCGGTCGTTCACGCCCGCCACGGTGACCATGACAGTCGTGAAGCTGTTCGTGCCCCACTGATCCGTCACGCGATAAGTAAACGAGTCGTTGGTGAACTCCTTCTGAGCCAGACCGTTCAGCTTGGTGGAATGCGTCGGATCGTAAACCACATAATTGGTGCCGTTGATGTTGGTCAACCAAACTCCCGCGCCAAGGATGCTGACGCAGTTGGTCAACTGAACTCCCGCGCCAAAGGCGCTGTTCGATGAAACGCCGGCAATGCTTAGAATGGCAGCGTTGTCCACGTCCGTGTCGTTAGATAGTAAATAGGATGCCGGGATGATCTGCGGAGTGTCCTCGTCGGCGGTCAGGAAATCCGGATTCGCAACGGGCCCGTTGTTCACGCCGCGCACCAGAATGCTGATGGCCGCCGTGCCCACGGCCCCGTGGCTATCCTGCACCGTGTAGTAAAAGACGTCATTGGTGGTCTGATTCTGATTCAACGCGCGCAGAATCGCCGAGCCACTCGGGTCGTAGGTGATGTGCGCCTGACTGCGGTTGTAACGAATGTCCAGGACCGCAGTGGCGCCCAACGCGGTGGTGATGCTCGCCAGATAGGGCACAAAACCGTTGGTGGCGTTGATGGCGACAATGTTGAGCGTGGTGCCGTTGTCATCGCTGTTGGGATCCGTGTCGTTCAACAGCACGTTCGTGGCGGTGGTGAAATCAATCGGCAGGTTGGCATAGGTCGCCAGGTTCGGATTGTTCGTGCCGTAATCGTTCTGCGGCGTGGGCGCGGAATTGACGCCCACCACCGTAACGCTAACGGTTGCGGTGGCCTTGACCCAGTTGTTGGAAATCTCCGTCCCGGTGCTGCCACGGCTATTTGGCCCGGCGTAAGCATTTGAGTAATCCAAAATCGTATATTTGAACCAATCGTTGGTGATCACCCCTTGCGGCAACGACTGCAGGATGGTCGAACCCGTGGGATCGTAGGCGATGGTGCCATCGGTGTTTACCGACAGCGTCGCCCCTAACAGGCTTTTGCCAACGGCGTTGTTGTTCACCCCGGCCGAGGCATTGGTCACGCCCACCACGGAGTTGGTTCCCACCCAAACCACACCGAGCGTGTCGATAATGTCGGGATCCACGTCGTTGGCTAGGACGGGAATGCCGGCCAGCATCGTGTGCGTATCCGTGATGGCCGCATCGGGATTAGCCGTGGGCGGAGCGTTGCCGCCGCCCAGTGACTTGTAAGTGGCATCGTAGCCAGGATTGGAAAAACCGTTGGTATCGGTGCCACCCGCCAGTGTCACCACGCGTTCGTAGGGAAGGAACACGCCCTGGAACTGCGGCCACAACACCACGGATTGATTGGCGGCCGTCAAATGGCCGGCATCCGTGGTATCGGTGGAAGCGAAATTGCCCAAATAATCCGCCTCGAAGACAATTTGATTATTGGCGTTCATCACCGTGACCACGCTGCCATCCTGTGTCAAATTCAAGTTACTGGTGCTCGTCTGCCGCAAAACCCCCGCCGGCGGGCTGATGGTCGGACTCTTGGTCAGCACCAGCGCCTGCCCCGGCTGCACCAACTGGTTCGAGAATGTGTAGCATTTCACCCCATCAACCAACACTTGATAGCCGCCGACGTTCAGCGGAGCGGAATCGCGCGGCACATAAAATTCTATAAACTGGTCATTGGCGTTGACTGGATTGAAGCCGATTTCCTCGATGATGATTTTCTGAGATGCGCCCAACTCGAACGCGCCGATGTCGGATGCGTTGGTGCGGAAATAGCCGCGCTGGTCGGCTCCCGCGACGTTGGTGTTGAACGGCGCGGCCGGCACATTGGACACGGCGTTGTTGACGGCAATGCTGTTGGTGAGCAGCGCGTAGGTCGCCGTCGGCCCGGCATTATTGGCCAGCGCGGCGAAGAGGCTCGTGGCCGGACGGTTCGTGTAATCCAGCGGTGCGTGGAACACGTAATTGTTCACCGGTGTGCCGCCGCTGGAATAAGTCTGGTGCGTGGCATCATCCGAAATATTGCCGCCCAAAGAAGTCACGTGACCACTCAAATCCAATTCCAAATTGTTGCCCTGCCCGTCCGCCACGATGGTGTTTTGCAGGAGCACGTTGGCGTTGTCGTCGTTGGGACGAATGGACGAACCGTGTCCGGCGGCGTCCACGTTGTCGTGGAACGTGCAGTTCAGGACATAAGTGTTCAGGTAGGGCGGGAACCGCAAGTCAAAATAGTCCGGCTCGGCGTAAATGGCGCCACCGCCCAGACCGGTATAGACGCCGTCGCCCACCGCGTTTTGGCGATTGGTGGCGAACGTGGTATCCATGAACCGGCAGGTCTGGTCGGTGTAGAGCGAGACGGCACCGCCGCCGGCGCCCAGTTGCGAACTGGTGCTGTTGCCCCGGAACAGGCAGTGCTCTACGTCCAGCGCGCCGTCGTTCACGTCCACGCCACCGCCGTATTGATCGGCGCGGCAATCGGTGACGGCGCAGTAACTCAATTTCAAATTTCCGTTCGGGTTCACCTCAAACGCGCCGCCGTTGTTGGGCGAATAGCCCTTGGTAAAGGTCAGGCGATTCATGGTCACCTTGGCGTTAATGACAAAAATCTGGGTCGTAGGCGTGCCCGTGCCGGTGGAATCACCGCTGATGGTCAGGCGCTCGGCACCGGGACCGTCGAACACCAAGTCGTTATTCAGGTAAATGGGTGCCTGGAGGGCAATCACCTGCGGCGTGGCGGCGGCTCCGAGATCGAAGGTGATGTGGTCGCCGCTACCTGCACTGGCAATGGCGTTGCGCAAGGTGCCGAGCGTCGTGGTGGTGCCATCGTCCGTATATTGCGTGACGATATGTGAAATACGAGTATTGCGCAGCACAATGGAGTAAGGCTTCGTGGTGATGCCCGGCGGCGTGAGCGAATTAGTAACACTGAGGGTGAAATTGATGACCGTGCCGGCTGATAAATTCGTCTTGGGCGCAAAAGCAAGCGCCTGTAAAGCCGTCACGATATTAGTAGCCAAGCCGGTCATAAAATATTTTCCACCACCAAGGCTGGTGAAGTTGGTCGCGACGGAATTGGTGGTGAAATCGCCCTGCGCGACATCGCTTACCGTCAAGAGCAGCTTGAAGGGTTGAGCCTGGCCATACACGTTGACGGAGTTGGCGAATGGGAAGACGTTCGTCGTCTGCATCAGTGAATACGGCAGCGGTGACGGCAAATTCACGATCGGGTTGCCGGCCGTGGATTGCACGCGCACGACCGTGCCGTTGTTCTGAATCTGGCCGCCATGGTTGTCAAACACCACAATTTGAAACGATGTATTGGTGGTCAAACCAACCGGTGCCAAGCCAGGCGTGGGAACGAAAACCAACTGGCGGATGCCCGCGGTCAGATTGGCCGGCGTGCCGGTCAACTGGTATTGCCCACCGGCAAACACGAACTGGAGACTGGAGTTGCCGGAACTATTGGTAAGCACGCCGGTCGTGTTGTCAAAGCTGATCTGGCAAACGTTGGTCTGCTGGCCCTTTTCATCGACATCCGTGATTTGAACTCCGCCGAAGGGGGTGGCCGTCTGGCTGTCCAGAATGCTCGTCAACGGCGTGATGCCCGACATCTGCGGCAGATCGTTGATCGCTTGAATAATTACTGTGGTGGACGAGTCCGGCAGATTGGTGCTCAACCCGTCGTCCAAATCAATCTCGAACAAGGCCAGGTCAAAGCCGGCCGACCCGATCCGATTGGGCACGGGCTGAAAGACGAGTGAGCGAATAGCGGCGGTGACGGCCGAGCTCGTGCCGGAAAGCCGGCAGGTCGAATTTGTCGAAGTCGTGGTGGTGGAGAAGCCGAGACTTCCGGCATTGATCAATTGCCCCTGCGCATCGTTAAGGACATTAGTGGACTTGACCGTGAGGTTGACGGGGTTGCCGTTGCGGCTCTGGATGGTGACGTTGGCAAACGGGTTGATTGAACCATTGTCGTAAACCAACTGACCGGGCTGGGTGCCGGACAAAATTACCGGCAGCACCAACGTCGACAAATCAATGTAGAGGTTGGAGGAGATGATGCCGCCATGGCGGTCATTCGCCGTAATGGTGATCGTCAGAAAGTTGGTTCCGGAAACGTATTGCGACGGCGGCACGTAACTGAACTGACGCAAGCTGATGCCCGCCGAGTATTGGTCGTTGGTGAAGGCGAAGCTGGTTCCCGACTGGGAATTGAGCTGCAGATTGCCCACGGGCGTCGATGAACCGGTCAGCGTCACCGTCCAGGCCAAATCCTGGCCATTGGGATTGTTCGGATTGTCGTTGTGATCCACATCCGACAGCACCGTTGTGGCAAACGGCGAAGGCGTCAGCGTTTTGCCCGTGTATGCCACGATGTGATTCGCCGGCAGCCCGCCCAAAATCGGCGTATCATTGGTTGAATAAGTCACCACGCTAAGGCTCGCATTGGTCACGAACACATAACCGTCGGAATCCACGATGGTCAGCACGTTGGTATCATAGGTCCCGACCGGCAACAGGTTGTTGATCGGCTGATAGATTAATTTTTGCAACGCTGCGGTGACGACTGCTGGATTCGCGGGCGTGTTGAACACGTAGGTCGTCGGATTGTTGCTCACAAACCCGCTGTTGGTCACCAGCAAATAGCCGTTCGTATTGGACAGTGTCACCGTGACCGACTGCTGCAACTGCCGGCCCGATTCATCCGGATCCGTGACCGTGACGTTCACAAACGGATTGGTCGTCTGCTGGTCGGTAATGTTGGCCGTGCCGCTGCCCGCGACGATGGGGGCATCGTTGGTGGAATAAACCACCACACGGACGTTCGTGTTGACCACCGGAGCGGCATAGCCGTCGGAATCGGTGATAGTGAACACGTTGGTGAAGGACTGACCCACTGGGAAAAGGTTGTTAATCGGCTGATAAACCAGCGCACTCATCGCATTGCTGATGGAATCCGGCGTCGCGTTGGTCAATTTGTAAGCCAGACTGTTGCTGACAAATCCGCTGGAACCGACCACCAAAAAACCGTTTGTATTGGACAAGGTCACCGTGACGGTCTGCGGCTGCAAACCCAAGTTGTCCGGATCCACCACCATGACATCGGTAAACGGATTGGTCGTCTGCTGGTCAGTGATATTGACCCGATTGGATGTGGTGAGCTGGGGCGCGTCATTCGCGGCGGTAATCTGGATGACGGTGGTTTGGGTGGGTGAATAGTTGTTGAACGCATCCACTGCATAGACCTTCAGCACCGCATTGGAACCAAACGGCACGGGAATATAATTATTGGTCGGCGTGAAAACCAAACTTTGCAAAATTGAACCGGCTTGCGCCGCATTCGTAGGGTCAATACCGTAAATAGCATTCGTCCCGGAAATGCTTTTTTGAATCAGGTTGGTGAAAACCGAAGAAAGACCGCCCAAATTCACAGGTGAAAGGGAGACGACGACGGTCAGCCAATTCGTGGCCCCCGCACTGACGGTCGCGCTGGAATACAGGCTAATCGTCTGCGCGTCAGTGATGGCGGCGGTGGTGACGGTCCCGGAAACAGACTGCGCACGCGCCGACAGCGCGCCGAATGGGGTCAGCAAAACCAGCGTCCACCAGCAAAGCTGGCGACAAATGCCGCGCTTGGAGTAGGAATGGGATTTCATGTCTAAATTCATGGGGTGGACGACAGAACGGGAAACGACTCTTGCGCGTTCTTGCCGGAATTGGGCTTGGGGTAATCAACGGTGGACAGCAATGCGGCGTCCGTGGAAACTTTCGCCGACGCGCGCGCAGCCGCGTTGAACTGCCGCTCGACTTCCTCACGCTTGGCCGCCAACAGGCGGCGCTCGATCACCGCCTGCACCTGGGCCAGCGCCTTCACCGTCGGCGGACGCGAATCCATTTGTTTCACGACATAAAAGCCGTCCCGCCCGCGCAGCACGGACGATAGCCCGCCGGAATTTTTCAGCGCCAAACCGGCAGACAGGATTTCCTTAGGCCAACGACTCTCAAGCCCATCGTTCGCAAACCATCCGGCGTCTCCGCCGCGATAACGCGTTAACTGGTCGTCCGAACCATCCGCCGCCAGTTGGCCAAAACCTCGAACCTCCGTTGGCAGCGTCACCGCCTTGGTCAATGCAACCTGCGCGCGCGCCTCGGCGGTGGCCACCTGATTGGTGTCCGCCCGGGCATCCGCCGCGAAGAACAAGATGGCCAGCTTAACCTTGGCGGGTTGGGTGTACCGTGCTATATCCCGCGCGTAAGCCTGACTGACTTCCTCCGGTGTCACTTTCGCGGCGGCGACTTTGGGCGCGACCTGGGTCTCGTGAAATTTTCCAAGCAGGACATCTTCGCACGCCCGGCGCACGTCTGCTGCGTTTTGCAGACCGGCGACACGGGCCTGCTGAAGGGAAGTCTCGCGCTCAACCATCTGCTCGAGCAACGTCTGGCGGTCGGGCAGCGGTTGGTGCAAATCCAGCCGCCGTTCGTATTCCGCCTTGAATTCGGCCACCGTGATCTCCTTATCGCCCACGTGCGCCAGCACGTCGGCGGCAGGCTTCTTGGCACAACCAGCCAAAGTGACCGTCAGCGCGAAGAGTGCGCAGGCAATACGAAATGGCTGCAGTAGTTTCATCCGGTATGGGCTCGTCGATTTCAATGGGGTTGCAGCGTGACGCGCATGAACTGCTTCGGCTTCCCGCTAATGGGGGCTGTGGCGCGATAGGAGACCGTCTCCGGGTCGTTCGTGTTGACATCCGTCGGTGTGAACGATTGGACGTCGTTCGAGAGAGCGCTCCAGTTCACCAAATCATCGGATACCTGCGTCACGTAGTCGTAATCGGTCACGGACAGCGGGTGCCTGAACGAAACGCAAAGATGACCGTTGAGCATCCGGTAAAACGGCAGGCCATTCGTGGTCACCGGATTTGTCGGATTCAAACCGAATGCGTATCGGTAAAGGTTTTTGATGCCCCTGTTGCCGGTATCGGAGCCGGCAAAGGTGTTCCAATCGCCGCTGGCGCCGGAGAAATACTGTTGCTGCCACGCCGAACCGGTCAGCAACTGGTTCACGAGGAACACACGGTCGAAGCTCGGGTTCATCACCACATAAGTCGCGTTGGTCTTGAGCGTGATGGTGACCGACTTCGGACCAGCTGTGAGATTGGCCGTCGCCTTGGGCGTGACGTAGATGAACGCCTCGGTCTGGCTTGCCGCGAAGTTTAGCAACGGGAACGACGGGGTGATGGTGTGACCGGAATCGTCCGTCAAGGTATAATCCAAGTTGCTAGAAGCCGTGCCGCCCAAACCGAGCCGGACGGAAATCGCGCTGTTCTGAATGCCGCCGCGGGTGACCGAGAAGATGGCCGGCGTCAAACTGGCCTTTTCCGCCACGCTGGCCATGGCCTGAATGCTCACCTGCGCGGAGAGCGGCGCGATGGTCACTTGCGCCGAAGCCGTCACCCCGAGATCATAACCCGTGCCGGCCACGGCGGCTATCTGCACGACTTGCGGCAGGGAGTCGGCCGTCAGATACGGATTCACCGCAATGGTGGCGGTGCGCTGACCGGCGGGAATGGTTATTTGGCTGGCAATCAACTGATAACTGGTGCCGTTCACCGCCGAACCAGAAATGGTCAGGTTCACCGGCAGCGCCGCCGCAAGCGAACCGCTGCGCGTCACGGTGAATTGACCGGCCACGGGGCCGTTTTCGCTGGCTGCCGGCTGCGTGGCCGTGATGGTCACGCTGGGCGAAAGCGCCTTGACGCCGGTGAGCAGATAGCCGCCATCGCATAGCGCGCGCAAGCTGGCCTGCGAATATTGGACGCCGAGCAGGTTGACGGTCATGTTGGTGAAACCGCCGGTGCCCTGGTAATTAATGCCGAGATAGGTGTTCGTGCCGTCGGTAGTGAGTTGAATGTAATTCGTGAGCTGCCATGCCGAGCCGCGCAGAATGCGGGAAATGTCCAACGCGTCCGCATTGTTGGTGGAAAAATCTTCGATGGTATCGTTGCCCGAATTGGGGCCGGAAATGATAAACAAATCTGAACCGCCGTTGCCGCGCAACACATCGTTGCCACGCCCGCCGACGAGAATGTCGTTGCCCGCGCCGCCAACCAGCCGGTCATTGCCGGAACCGCCGACGAGGACATGCGGCAGCTCGCGGTCAATCGTGACGACCGCCGCCTGATTGGTGCGGGAAATTGCGAAGCGGGACGCGTCGGCGACGATGTAACCGTGGTCGCGGCTCAGGAAATAGTTGATGAGCATCTGCTGTTCGCCGAAAGCGAGACCGGGGATGTCGCTGAAGCCGAACGGCGCATTGGCGGCGGCCTGCGCAGCCTGATCCACGCTATCGTGATAATTCGGCCGATAGACGTCGAGCCAAACGACATAGTTGGTAGCATGCGCCGGATTTTCGTCGCACAATCCGAGGCTGAAACTGGTTGGACCGGCATAAGCAGCGGCACCGTTGTGCGCGAAAATCAGCCGGCCGCAGTTCACATCATCAAGGGTGAACTGACCGCCGATAGCCAGCGACACATTGTTGGTATAATTACGCAGATAAAAGCCACCGTTGCCGGGCAGACTGTTCAGCGTAAAAACGATGTTTGTGCTGGCGCTGTCGGAATCCACCACGACCAGCGGAATTTCCGTCAACCCGTCGGCGTAAGCCCAGTATTCGGTGGTCAACAGCGAGGGAAACCGGTTGTCCTGATAGGGCGTGCCACCCATCTTGAATTTTTGCAAGTTGGACAAGCCGTCGGCCGAAGTGACGCCGTTCGGATCATTCACGCCGTAGAGCGCTTTCCACCAATCGGGAATTCCGTCGCCGCTGGTGCTGGTTAGTTGATTGGTCAATTCCAAATCCAAACGGTAGGTGGAAGCGCGCAAGCCCTGACCGACGATGAAGGTGCTCGTGCCGGGCGCGATGACGCTAGCGGGATTGGTATCCACCACGATGGATGCAATAGTGCAAGTGGCCGCCGAGGCCGACAGCGGCACCTGGCTGGAATCCACGGTCAAACCGTAAGTCAGCGCTCCGTGCGGAACGGACAGGCGATAGGAGTAACGGCCGTTGTTGAGCGGCGCCAAGGAAGTATGGACGGCAATCAGTTGACCGTCAGGTCGCGCGATGGTCCAAGTGAGTTTGCCACTGGTAAGGAGGTCAATCTGCGCTGTGGTGCGGTTGATAACTTCCCCGTAGAAGATGGTGTCCGGCTCAATGATTTGGGCACCAGCCAGCGCCGGGGCCAAAGCCACACCGCAGGCAACCACGCGAAGGAGTTTTAAGAGATGGGTTTTCATGGCTTTGCCTCGGTTTGATCAGTCGCCGGAATATCCGGTAGTGGAAATGTTGAGTTGAATGTCGTCCACGGTGCTCATGAACGCCTGAATACCCGCATTGGGATCGTTAAGCAACGATGCGCCGGGGATGATCAACAGCCATTGCGTGTTCCAAACCGAACGCCCGATCAACCGCTGATCCGCACTGGGGAAGGACGGCGAGTTAGTGTAGTTGTTGATGTAATACCAATAACTGTTATTGGCATTGGCCAGAAAGCTGGAGTATTGCCGGATGTCGCCGAAAGTGCCGCTGCTGCCGGTCACACTGTCAACAAAAGGCCGCCAATCAGGATTACTAAAATCCGCGCTGGTGGCGGGATACGGTAGCGGAATTTTTTGATCGTAAACGTTCCAATAGCGCACTTTCAAGTTCGGGTCGTTGGGAATCGTCATAACATCGGCCCCGACCGGAATCATATAAACGCGCGGCGTGGCGGACATCGGCGTGTTGGCCCCGTTGATATAACCGTTGTAATTATTGAAACCGACGGCCACCGAGGCGATGCGCGTGGAATAAACCGACGGATCGTAGGACACGTCCGGATTGGCCCCCAACGGCTGGTTGAAGAAATTCTGACCCGACTTAATGACCGAACAGAAGGGAATAACCAAGCCCGGTTGCGGCCCGTTGGTCTCGGGCGCGAACGAGCGGCAATAGCGACGGAATTCCGGCACATTCCAGAGGTTGGTCACATAATAGGTGCTCAACTTGTTAAACCAGGCCGTGTCGTTGGTTTCGCTCCCCAACTCAAACAACGACGCGCGCAGAGAGATGGTTTCGTTCTCCTGAATCGGATTGAGCAGTCCCATGCGGGAACTCAGCACCTGATAGTTGGCGTTCAACTTCGCGAGTTCCTCGGCCAAACCTTTGCCGCCCACCTGCGGTGTGCCGGTCCCATCCACGAAACCAATGCTGCGCTGATGAATGATGTCCGCCATGATGCCGAGCGGGGAACCGGAATCGTCCGGCCCCAGGTTCAAGTCGTAATCGTAGGCCGAGGCCGCCAGATACGCGTAACGCGAAGCCAAGTCAAAGGCGGAACGATACTGCTCCAGCGCGGTGTTGCGCGAGAACCGGAAGGTGAAGTCCTGATATTGCGCCTGCTGATTCTGCACCGCCACCTTCTTATTGTAGTTAGAACGCTCCTGAACGAGGCGAATGCCGTTGGCCAGCGTGGTGCGATAATCGTCGCCGGCACCTTTGAGCGACTGAACTGCCTTGAATACGGCTATGCGCTGGTCGGCCTCCTGCTTCACCAGCGATTGAACCTCATACAGGCTGTTGAGCAATTCCTCCTTGGCGGTGATGTGATCGACCTGCGTGTCGATGGCAATGTCCGAAATCGCCTTGCCCAGATCCGCCGCGAGTCCGACGGCTTGGACGGCAACATCAGCCCCCTCCGTCAACGTCGAACTCACCAGCGTGCCCAAAAGGAAGCCGGCGCGCACCGGTGCCAAAGCATCACCCGGACTGATGGCCAGACCGCCGGTAGGTAGCGTCTTGGGCACCGCTTCAGCGGCGTCAATGCCGGCCTGGGTTTCTTTGGAGTCAACGTAATCGAGTATGGTTTTAGCCAGTTCCGCCGCACCCTTGGCTGTGTCGAAGACAATGTCCAAGGAGCCTTTGGCAATTTTTAGACTGTCGATGGTGTTATCCCATTGGAACTTCTGGTTCATGTAAGTCAATTTATTGATCATGTCGCTCGAAATCTGCTGCCATACGCTGATTTCGTGGTCGAGATCAGCCTGCGCCTGAACCATGTCCCCGATGTTCTTCTGCAACTGACCCACCGAGGCGCGAGCACCCCACTCGGTCGGTGCCACGTAGGAATAGCCATTGGCCATGACGGGTAATTGCATATTTTGCAGCATTTGGTTGGTCGGCACGGCACCTGAGGCGAAGTCGGTGCTGTTAACCGCTTCGGCACCGCCGCTGAGGATGGTTAGGTTGAACTGCTGTTGCCAGGACGCCGAATTTATGTCCACGAAGGACTGATGCTGGAAGATGCTGGCTCCGGCACCCGTTTGGCTCTGCAAACTGCTTAAGAACGCCATGCTCGGCTGGGGCACGGTGCTGTCGTTGACGTTGTTGACGCCAACATAATTGTAAAGCGCTGTGTCCGGCCCCTGATAGCCGGCCGGATACAGTTTGCCCGAACCAATGGTCCCGGCATACGGTGTGCCGAAAATTTCAATCAACTGATTGCGATAAGACAAATCCTGCTCCCGAACTGCGTTTTTAAAATCCGCTTGAGAATTCGCCACCTGCCGGATGAGGTTGTTGTATTGGTTCGCGTTGTTGAACTGCGCTGCCGCGTTGTTGAGTGCCACCACCGCCTTGGCATACGTCTGGTTGAAGAAGCTGCCCTGCGTCAAGTCCACAGCAAAGGACAACGCGCCCTTGTGCAACCCCAGCGGATTGTTGCCGTTGTCCACCTGATCCATCGTTTCCTGAATGGCCCGGAAGTTCGCGGCCACGGCGGAAATATCCGTCACCGTCGTGCGATCCACTTTCTGGATTCCGGTGTAATTGGTGTTGGGATGCACCGCCGGCAGCAGCGCGTTCGCTGACACCCAGTCAAAAAGCGCCCCCTGACCGGCGCGCCGCGCCCATTCATCCACGCCCCATGCTTGGTTCTTATCCGTATCGAGATAGCCCTGCCATTGGCTGCGCGGGTCGGCCACGTATTTCTGCCGGTAAGTCAGATTGAGAATTTCTGCGCCAGCTTGAGCTTTGGCGGCGGCAATCTTGGCGAAGTTGCGCTCGTCCAAATAATCCACCGGGATCACCACGTCCTGAGAATTAACGTATTCCGAGCGAGACACCCAATTAAAATACGGATGGCGCAGCAGATCATAATCCATCCGTTCGGCCGTGAGATAATGGCCCCAAGCGTCGCCATGTCCCTGCGGATAAAGGGTCATCGCGTCCTTCACGTCAATGACGCCGTCGTTGTTAGCGTCGGTGACGTTGTATTTCATCACGTAAACCGCCTCGCCCTCGGCGTGGGTAAAGTTCCAGTAAAGACGGTTGTAAACCGGCGAACCGTTGTTCGCCGCCAACCCGCGCAGCAACCCGAGTTCCTCGTCCAGCCGCGTGGACAACTGGTTCTGGAAGGCCAGAATATTCGGCTCCATGTCGCCAAAAACCAAGCCGGAACTGGATAGGTTGTCACTGCCGTAGCCGATGGCCGGATCTAGGGAGTCGGAATACGCCTCGTTGCCGAGCAGGAGATAAAACTCACTGAGGCGGGTGGCCGCCAGCTCCAGCGCGTTGGCAATGGAATTATCGCAAACTGGCGTGGACAGGTTGATGCTCAAATCTTCGCCGCGCTGCAGGACGGTTTGATACAACTGAATCAAACCGACATTCTGAATCACGTTCGGATCCGAATTGAGCGCCACCGGCCCGGTGTAAGCCGCGCCGAGCTGCTGGATGATGCTGGAATACACCGCCGGCGCGTTTTGTGAGAAGTCGGTGATTCGCGTTTCATACGGGTTCACCGCCGTCATCACGCGCTTGATCCAGCCTTCCGCCAATTGCGGCAGATAATCCGGCTGGCCGGGCACGTTGTAATCCGTCGTCGGGGAAGAGTTGCCGGCACCAATCCAGTCATATGGAATGCCATTGACGTAACTGCCCAAAATATCCCGCTGCTCACCGTTGGGCTGCGTCACTTCCCAATTCACACCATTGACCGTCTCGTTCTTATGCCGGTAGCGCAGGAAGAACAACGTGTCGCCCAGCAGCACCTGCGGAGCGCTCGGGTCACCTTTGAGCACCAATTGGGAAAAGCCAAGGCCCTGATTGCCGCTGGGGTCGGCAAACAATTTCCACGGCGAGGGCGAAGACTGCCGGTCTGGCGGCAGCGCGTCGGTGCCATCCTCCGGCCGATACCACCATTCAAACACCAGATCATCAGCGTTGCCGCCGAAATCGGCGGTGTGGCGGAGTGTGATGTTCTCGTCAAAGGCATTCGCCGACAGGATGGTCTTGATGGAACCCCGATACCGTTGAGTCTTGTCCACCTTGATGATATGTAACGCCACTGGTGCGCTGCCCAGCGCGTCGCTGTTATTCTCGGCGACTGTCACGTAACTGATCTGAACCGGATTGGCCGGATCCAGGAAATTGGCATTGGCCACCATTGCCAGCCCCGGTCCGAGCGCCTGCATGGGCTCAGCCTTGGTGGCGTCGCGTTTCACGGTGATGACCGTTCCGGTCTGGGTGGTCAGCGGCAAGCCGGTCGAGGGATCCGCCTTAACCTTCTGCTCCAGACCGATGCGGTAGGCGATATCCGCACCATTGCCGCCTTGATCCAGTTGGTTTGGATTGCGGCTGTAGTTAAACAGCGCATCCATGGCCGCGGCGAACGGCGTGCCCTGCAAATCGGTGAACGGACTCTTGTTGTCGCTGCCGTCCAGCAGATTTTTCTCGAAAGTTGTCAGCACGTTCGGTTCCAGGCAGTAAACCGCTGGCGGCGAAGCCGTCAGCGTCGAATCGCTAATGTCCTTGTCGTTCAGATAACCCTTGATGCCGAGAACGGCACGGATGGGATCGTAGAAAATACGTTTCTGTAGCGACGACGGCAGTTGATTGAAAATGTAAATCCCGCTCTGAACCGTGCTGCGGCCGTTGGCGGGCAGCAATGGCGTCGGGAACTGGGCCACCGGCAGGCTGACCAAGCGCTCTTCCAACGCCGGGAATATCCGCGCGGTGTAATGGTCGAACGCCAGCTGGTCATCCATCGTGGGGTTCATCATGTCGAACACCACCTGGCCGGCGGCGAACCCGACAACACCCGGCAACCCCGGCGTGGGCGTCTGCACGAGATTGCCCTGATCATCAAAGGAGGCCGTGCTGGGATTGTCCAGCTGATATTCGCCGCCAGCGAAAGTCAGCGTCTCGCCCACTTTCAAAATCGGCACGTCCAACGGCCAGAGGGTGGTGTAATGAATGCCCTGCGCGTTCGGCGTCTGGTCGTTACGGGTGTAATTAATCGCAAACGCGGGCGCCGCGTAACCCGGCGTGGTCGGCAGGAAGGCCACGGCGTCACCCGGATTCTTATTGCCGGCCGCTGGCCACCAGAAATCCGGCAGCAGCGGATAGTAGTAATAAACGTCAAAATAGCTGTTGCCGGAAACCGCCCACCCGCCGCCCTTGTGGTCTTTCCAATAGCAGATCTGCTGGGCGGGCTGACCGTCACGACCATAGGTGCTCGCGCTCGGCGTCGCGCCGATGACTTGTGGCAATGGATAGAAGGGCACCACCGGTTCACCTGCCGTCATCTGCTGCGTAAAGGTGTAATTGTAACTGTTGGTGCCCAGATTCAAATTGCTGTCCGCCGTCACGATGTTGTAAACGGCCATGCGGTTTTCCTGTGCCACATTGTCGAAGAACTGCACCAGGACATAAGGATCCGAGGTGTAAGTGGCGTCCCGGTTGGTCATGTTCAAATCACCGTTGCGGAGGGCGTAAACCGCCGGCGGCTGCGGCGCAATTGCCGCCGAGCGCAACGATGGCGCGAGCAGCGCGTGCTCCTCGTTCGGATTGTAACCGGGCAACGTGCGGTCGGGCTGGTTGTATAACTTGACACTGGAGAAGCGGGCCGGATTGAAAGTTTTCTCCGCCGGATAAGTGTTGGTGCCGTAGGTTTCGGCCGGCACGACGTTTTGGTCAGTGCCGTCGGCCGCCACGCTTTCGTTTCCGTAACGGCTGGCGATGACAATGCGGTTCAAGCCCTGCGCGGCGTTCGTCGGCCAGGCGGACTGATAGCGGATGGCTTGATACGGCCAGAGGATTTGATCACGGTTTTCATACCAAACCACCACGAGCTGGTCGTTGGCACCGGCGGTGGGATTGAGATTCACCGGAATGATGGGGCCGGTCAGTTTGTTGCGGTCGTAAATCGAGGCGTTGTAACGGGCGTTCGGGGAAAAAAGGTAGCCCGTGCCCAAACCGGCCGTGTCATAAACACTCGTGATCTTCTTGCCAATAACGGCCGTCTGCGTGGCGGGCAAATTATCGCTCCAATTCATCGTTTGAACGACGCGCACGCGGGGGGTCACGATTTTGCCGCTGCGGCCGGAACTGCTGGTTTCGTTGAACAACAACACCGTGCGACCCGGGCCGGTCGCAGTAAAGTTGGTCTGGGAATCCACCGCCGCCCCCGTGGAGGATTCGGTGTATTTGAGGTTCACGAACGAAATGGGGCTGTTGGACACGTTCAAGGTCACGCCGCGGGTGTTGGCGATGTGACGATAATGCGGCGAAGCCGGATACTGGAATGTGAGTCGGACAATAACGCGAGCGTTGGTGTCGGTGTCTGTCGTCTGCCAATAGCTCATCACCACGCCCGGCCGCAACGGATAGTATTTTTTGCCGACATCATCCCATATGGCCATTTCATTGGCCGAACTGCCCTGCGGTCCGGAAACGACCTGCACCGAAGCCGGCGGCAGATATTTCTGCAGGCTGCCGGCAATGGCCGGATCGTCCACGGTTGAGAAAGTTACGGTGTTGCCGAGGGTGACGGTCTCATCAAAAATCCGATCGCCGTAATTCCAAATGACGCGCGCCGGCCGCGTCAGGGACACCTGCAGAGCGGAGTAATTCGTCGAACCGAGACTGAAGCTGCCGTTCAAATCGCCCAGCGAACCGGTGCCGGTAAAGATGGTGCCATCGCCGTCCAACCAGCCTTGCAATTGCGTGGTGCCCTGATTCAAGATGGAACCGATGTTCAAGACGGTGCCATAGTCGAAATAGAAAGTTCCCGATCCGGCGCCGTCCGGCTGGCTGGAGGGCAGCCCGCCCAAATCGGAAATGACCTGAACGTGAGGATAGCTGGCGGACTTGAGCCCGGTAGTCACCACCTGAACGCCCAGTTTGATCTTCCAGTGGTATTTGATGCCCGCCGGCCCGGACATGATGAATTGCGGAATCTGCCACCGCACGTCATTGCCGGTGAAGGCATATCGGTTGGTAATCGCTCCGGAAACCGAGATATAATCGCTGCGCGCCGGCCCATAGGCCCGATAGCTGTCCACGGCATAACGAACATTGAGCCCCTGCGAAAGGAAGTTCTGGTCATCCACCGAGGAATCCACGGATGCAATGACCGGATCCCCCGACTTTACCCAATGTTTCTGCACGGTGGGGTTGGGCGAACCGGAAGCGTATGAAGCCAAACCAACCCCGGCCCAATCCGCACGCGTGGTGTCGCTCAAATCGGACTCGATGCGCAGGGCATATTCCTTGGTAAAGTTGAAGCGAACGACCGTATCTTGGGCGACGGTAAAAGTGTAATTATTGGCTGTGCCATTGGCCACGTTCTCGCCCACGGTGTAACCCGTGCAGGTGATGCGCGTTTCCGCCTGATCTGAGCTGTCGTCGGCGACGTTATTTGCGGCCAAGTCCAGATAGATGACGCTGGGCACGCTCGCCGCGACTTGCGAGCCCTTGATGACCAATCGGCGATTGAAGCCATCCAAGAATGCCGGATTGTTGTATCCCCCCCACGGCGAAACGGAACCATAATCGGAGTAGAGCGTCAGCAGCACCTGTTCCGCGAATTGTCCACCCGGCTCCAGCAAAGCCAGAAAACCTTCATTCCCGTCGCTAACCGTCCGCATCGTGCTGGGATTGCCCATGGTGAGCGAGCCGCCGACAAGATACCCAAACCAATAGGCGCGCTGCAGCGCTGTGCTCCACCGAGCGCGCGGCGGGGAATTTACAAAATCAAAACTCGCCTGTGGGTCGGCCGGTGTCTGCACCCATTGGAAATTCAGGCTGGCATTCAGCTGCGCCATGAAAATACTCGACTGCGCGGCGGAAATGGATTTGGACGGCTGGGTGGCGGGATCGCTGCTGCCAAAGAGATCACTCGAGGCGGGGCCGTGGGAACCGGTTACATAAATATTACCGGAATCATCCGCCGTGATGCCATAGCCGTTGATGTCATGCGTGTTCTTGACCGTGGCGCGCTTCTTGAGTTTGAGGTCGGTGTCCAGCTTGATGATTTCAATGTTCTTGGATCCCGCAGTGGAACTGTCTGCCACGCCGGTCATGTTGGTGTCCACCTGCCCCTGCCAATAGCCAATGCCATAGACAAATCCGCTTTTATACGCCAACTCGTTGATTTCGCCCCCTTGACCTGCGGCCACCGTAGAAGAATAAAATCCTTGGATTTGGTTCAAGCCGGCGGATAACTTCAAAACATAGCCTTCATTGGCTCCCAGGTTTGCCGCCGGGATAAACGTCGCATTATCATAACCCGAGACGCCGGCGTTGGGTAAAATCCACTTGACGTGCCCTTCACCCGGACCACCCCCGTTGAAATAAAAATACTGTAGCTTATGCAGTCCGGCGACCAACGTATTCGTGTGCGCCGTGGTCAAAGCTGGATGACTGGCATTGTCATCAATTATTATTTTGCCATCTATCAAAAGCCGCGCGCCGTCATCGGATTTGTTATAGAAAACATAATCGCCGGTAACAGGCGCAAAAACATAGCCGTCATATCGACGTGAATCGGGAGCCGTAGAGGTAGGAAAATCAATGGTTGATACGGTGCCTGAAGCATTCGGACTTGCCACATTATCAATTACATTCTGAACATTGCCCACGGAGGCAGTTGTGTTCTGAACATAGTTAAACAACCCCGAGTTCAGATAGTCGGACTTAAAATTTCCGCCCCCAAAATGCCCGGCGACAAACACATCGCCGCTTTCGTCCACCACGACCGAGTCAGCGCTATTAGCCGCAAAGCTGTCATCGCAACCGAAAGTGGTCATGCCCAGTTCACTCGACAAATTCCGCGCCAAGCTGAATACCACCGCCGCCTGCTGGCCTCGGGCTTTCAGTGTTCTGCCAAACGCATCCGTGGTGGCCGCACCGCTGTAATTGCCGCAAACGTAAAGAAGATTGCTGACGCTGTCCCAATAGACACTTTTAAGGCTCAAGCCGGAGGCGTTGGGCAGTAAATTGGTTTGGGCGATAATGGCACCGTTGGTGGCATTGACAAGAAACACCTTGCTGCCGCCGACGAGATAAACCGCATTGGTGCCCGGCACAACGGCCATTCCCGCCGGGGTGATGCCAGAAATGACATTGGTGGCAATCTGCGCTCCACTCTGGTCCAATATTGTCAGGTAAGCATTGGCCGAATCGTCCCGGCCCAACAAATAAGTTTTTCCAGACTGGGTCGTTCCCACTGAGTTGTCCACCTGAATGTCCACGCTGCGGGAGCCGACCGTCAACAGGCCATTGACAAAGGATCCGTCGGTTAGACCGCTCGCGAACGACGACATCGCCATCGTCAGCATCCATGACAGCCACGCGAGCCGGGCAAGGCGGGCAACTCCGCTGGAAAAAATCACGCTGGTTTTCATTGTGGGGATAAAATTATTGGTTCAAAACCGCAATCGGGCTGATGCGATCAAGTTTGATGGTGCCGTCCGTTTTTAAACCCACGTCCTGATTGGGACCGAGCGGTTTGTGCAAGCCGAAAATATTTTCCCTGTAAATTCCCGTGATGTGATCCACCCCGAAACCCAAAATGCCCGCCGAATTCGTCGCGGCGAAAGTCATGGTCACGTTGCGGGTGATGGCGTAACCGTGCTGCTCAATGGGATTCCGCCGGTGCCGGAACGGATTGGTCGGATGGTCCGCCCCCAAATAAATCGTTCCCGTCAGTTGCACGCCCGTGAAATCCGTCACCGGCGAACCGCCGGAACTCGTCAAGGGCAATTCGTTCAGGCTGAGCGAGTCGGCGGCCAGATAAGCGCCGGAAGCGGTCAGGTTCTGCAACGCCGCCAGCGTGGCGATTTCAATCTTGCGGCTGGTCGGCACCGACGCGGCCACGCCGTCCAGACTTTTCGCCGCGCTGTAAGCCACATTGGTGACGATACCGGAAAAATCGGTCGAGTTAACGTAGTTGGTATAACCAGCCGTGGAACCGCCCGGAATGCCGGACTGGAACCCAAGCACGGCCGTCTGTGCCGCCGCCAGCGCGGCGGTCTTCATGGCCGGCAAGGCGCCAAAATTGTTGGCGGCGGCGGTCGCGGCGGCGGTCGCGACCGCTTGCAAGGCGTTTTGCGCCGCCGGCCCGTCGCCAAAATCATACCCCACAGCCGTCAGCCGCTGCCCGGGCAGGTTGCCGTATTGGGCATACAAATTAGGGTTGGACAACAAGCGGAGGCCCGAGGCGGAAACAAAGTTGGTGGGCGCGGAAGTGACAGCACTCAAGTTGGTGGCCACCAGGGCGACGCCCTTCAGCAAACGGACTTTCCCGGCGGCATCCACATGCAATATAATGCGCAGACGCGCCGGCGTATAGACAGCCGTGGTCACGCTGGGATCAGGCGAAACCACCTGATTGGCGGCATTCACGCCGCTCACCGTTTCATTGACGTTTTGCAGGACCACCTCGCCCACCCACAGGCCGGCGGCGGGGTTGTTGACCAAGTCCGCCACCGCAACGGTGGCGGTCAGAGATAAAATCGCCAAACTGGCGGCGTAGACGAGGGCATTGCGCATGATGAGATTCCTCAAGGATTATGGTTAGTTGACCAGTTGCGTTTCGGACCGGTTGGCGGTCACCGGCAGCCAGAACTGCGTGCCCAAATCGGTGGTGATTTTCAACAGGCCGGTCTGCGCGGCCGACGTCATCCGCTCCGGACGAACCGTCAGCCACAGCCCGCGCTTCTCACTGGCGTCAAAGGAAGGCATCGAATACGTATTCGGCAAATCCAGCGTGGTAGTCACCACGTTCGTGTCCGTAACCGCGCGCAATTGATACGCCAGCGGCAACCGGTCGCTGCCGGCGAGATTTTGCGCCTGCACTATCAGCGGATTGGGGGAATTGTTCTGCAGGAGGATTCCCGACGGCGTCGTGCCGTTGACGGAAAAACTGTTTGGATTGGGAGCACTGACCGCCAGCGGTCCCTGATAGTCGGAACTGCCATTGCAGTAAATCCAATAGGCTTCGCCCGAATGCATCTGGGTTGTCTGCGCGGTGTCCACCTTGACCCATGCATCATTTGCGAGATGGTAAATCTGATAGGGATGATGCGCTGCCGAACCGGCAAAGAACTGGTCGAACGTCGGCGGGGAAACGTCATCCAAACAAAACCCGGCCAGCGTGAAGGCATTGGGCTGCCATTTGACGGTTACCGGCACGACGTTGCCGGTCACAGTCCAAGTGAAATCGCTGTCCGCGCGAATCAAATAGGCCTTGCCGCCGTTGAATTGGAAAAAGCTGGTGAGAAACGCGTCCGCCCGGTTCGCGGCATACCAGATATCCCAACCGTTTTGCGAGACCAAGTTGCGAACGGAACGATTCTTGCCGAACTGGAGGGATTTGTCGGCTCCCGTAAAAACAGCGGCCATGGTGACCGGCGTGCCCTGGAAACAATCCGCCGGCTTGGGATTGGTGGGATCCACCTGCAGAAACACGGCGTTCCAACCCCGATGCAAATTAACCACCTGCGTGCGCACCAAATCCGCCCGGGACACGAGGCTGGCAAAAAAAATTAGAGCGATTAAACCTTTCATGTATTTTCTCCTTTTACCATTTTCTATCGGCGTCATATGACGAACCGGACTGCAAATTACGGATAACCCCGTCTATAATAATCGACCGGGTTATTTTTAACGGAAGCTGTTTGTAGCGAGCAACAGGCAAGCCGTGTGGCAAAAAACACTACATAACGTGGTTGAGAAATCAAAACCTGCTCAATCCATCGTCCGCCGAAACTGCAAAGTCAGCAAATTGCCAGGATCACTATGAAATCATCACCCCGGCTACCCCCGGCTGTAAGTTTGGCCCGCTATTACGGCACGAATGGCAGCAATGACTTCCGCCGGAGGTTCCTGCTTCGAAATAAAACCTTTTGCACCCGCTCGGAATACCCGTTCGGCATAAAGCCGGTCCGTGTCCATGGATAAGGCGAGCACGGGGAGCGAAGCGTGGCGTGCAGAAATTTCCTTGATCAAGTCGAATCCTCTCGCCCCATCTAAAGTGAGATCAATGATCGCGGCATCCGGCTGTGTTCTTTCGACCAGCGTCAAAGCGTCCTTAACATTGTCCGCCTGGCCGCATACCGCCATGCCAAGCTCCCTTTCGACTAGCTGCACCAGCATGGCGCGAAACAACGGGTGATCCTCCGCAATCAGAATCTGCTTTTTTTGTGAACCCATCCGCATCGCCGCAGCTTGTGCGACTTGGCGATGGCTCGCAACAGGCTGATAGTGTGGCAAAAAAAACTACACGCAGGATCATGGCTTACAGCCCGCTTTCGGCCACCCACTGCGCGGCCCGTTGATAGAGTTCAGCGGCATTTTTGATGCCCAGCTTTTCTTTGATCCTGGCCCGATAGCTGTCCACGGTCGTCGGTTCGAGATTAATCCGCTGGGATATCTCACGCGAATTCAGGCCGCGCCCCACGAGTTGAAAGACTTCGATCTCCCGGTCGGAAAGCCGGTTCACCCCCGATGCCGGAATCGGTTTGCCGATGTGCCTTTGCCGCTCCAGTATCGTCTCATCCACGCGCTGGCTCACATAGATTCGCCCCGCCAGCACCGCGCGGATGGCGGCGGTGACTTCCGCTGCCGATTCGTGCTTGGAAATGTAACCTTTCGCGCCCGCATGCAAGACCCGCTCCGCATAGAGATTTTCCGCATGCATCGAAAGCACCAGCACGGGCAGACCGATATTTCGCGCGGTCAGATCCTTGATCAATTCAAGTCCGTTCGATCCTTCCAAAGTCAGGTCCACAATCGCCATATCCGGCTGCGTGCTCTCGATGAGCATCAGCGCCGCTTTGATGTTGCCGGCCTCGCCGCACACCGTCATGCCAAGCTCTTTCTCGATCAGTTGCACCAGCATGGCGCGAAAGAGCGGATGGTCCTCCACAATCAGGGCTTTCTTTTTTTCACCGGGAGAAAATGTGGTCATATTGATGGCATCGTGGATTGGCATGAACGGTTGGGTGTTTGACAGGAAATAATCGTGCCCGCGCCCGGACGGGATTCAATTTTAAGTTCCCCGCCGAGAGATTGGGCCCGGTATCGCATCGTATGCAAGCCCATGCCGCGCGAGCCATTCGGTGCCGGCGCCATCCCCATCCCGTCGTCGGCAATCGTCAGGCGGAAGTAATCGTCAATCATATCCAGGGCAATGGTGATTTTCCGGGCACCGCTGTGCTTGGCGGCATTGTTAACCGCTTCCTGGGCAATCCGGTAAAGGTGCAGGCCCGCTTGCGGGTCGGTGATTCGGGGATTGCCAGTTTCGTGAAAGGTCACAGACAGCTTGTTCCTCCCTATGGTGGTGCGGGCCAGATCTTCCAAAGCAATCGCCAGACCGGCACCCTCCATCGGCAGGGAAAAAATTCCCCGGGCCAGATCCCGCGCGAGGATGACGGCATCGCTCGCCATCGCATTGATCTTGTCCGCCTGCGCCGCTTCCGGCAGGCCGCCCCGGCGCAAATCATTCGCCAGAAAAGTTGCCGCATAGCTGATGGCGGCGAGATGCGGCCCCAGATTGTCATGCAGATCCAGTCCGATGCGCTGCTGTTCCGCCTCACTGGCATTGAGGATTTGCAGTTCCAGTGACTGGCTATATTCGTGTGCCTGGATGCGCAGCTGGTCCGACTTGCTTTTTCCCTTCAGCGCCCCCACCGCTACAACCAATACTGAAAAATAAAACCACCAGACGAACACCGCCAATAAAAATCCCGTTTGCGTTTGATATGGATTATCCAATCGATCCGCCGCCCAATAAGTTAGGGCGCAAAGAGCCGCCATCATGAACCCCAGCCGTCGCCCGGCCTTCCAAGTGACCAGAACGATTGGCACCGCGTAAGGCGCGAAACAACTCCACTCCGAACCGGTCACATGATCAATCCACCCGATCAAGCCGACCAGTCCAAGCCCCTCGACCACGACAATCCATGCCGGCTGCCGGAGGAGTTTTTCAATAAAATACATTGCTTGAATAATCAACTCGCCTTGTGTGATCCAGTTAAAACCGGACAGGGGAATTATGTAGTTTTTGTTTATGGTTCTGTCAACGATTGTTGCAAGAAAGCGGCGGGCGACAATCGGGCCAGAACGCTGTGCGACACAACTTCGTTGGCGTGGGCCATTCCAGCCGGAGACGGGCTTCTCGAAGCACCTGTATTCGATTAAGGCAGCGCCAAAGTATTGCCGCCGGTAGCTTCACCTTTCTTTTGCTTGGTGGACGAAAATCGCTGGTAACTGTAGGCTGTCTTCATGGCGCTCGTCCGCATACTGGTCGACGGCTATTCCCTGCTCCACAACTGGCCGGAGCTGGCGGAGGGCCGGCCGCGCCATTCCGAGGCGGCGCGCGATGCGCTGGTGGAGATGCTGACGCACTATCAAGACGCCTGCGGCAAGCCGGTGACGGTTTTTTTTGACGGTCGCGGCCGCCGCAAAACCAAACCCAATAACGAAGCGGGCCAGTCGGTGGAAGTCCTTTATTCCAGCGCGGGCCAGACGGCGGATGATCTGATTGAGCGCGCGGCCCATCGGTTTCAGGCTTACGGCGAGGTGCTGGTGGTGACGGACGATTTTGCGGAGCGCGACACCGTGAGCGGCTTCGGCGGGACGACGGCCAGCTGCGGCAACTTCATTGCCATGATTCAGAATGCGCTGGCGGACTTGCAAGAAAACCTGAACAATCACAACCGTTCCGAGCGAAACCGTTTTCTTCGCTCAAAATGAATTGCCCATGACGCCACCCGTTCCAACCACAATCGCCGCCCTCACCCGCTGGCTTGGGGCGGGCATGGCCGCGCTGGTTTTGTTTTGTCATCCCGCCGCGCAAGCCGCGCAAGCCGCACGCTGGCTGCTCGTTTTCGACACTTCCTCGGCGATGAAAAAACGGCTGCCGGCGACCGAGTCCGCCCTCAAAAACTTCCTGGCCTCAAACGGCGGCGGACAAATCCACCCCGGCGACAGCGTGGGGGTATGGACGTTTGACCAGCAATTGCGCCCCGGTCTATTTCCGCTGATCCACTGGTCGCCGGCGAATGCGGGCGCCACCACCTCGAATCTGGTGGCGTTCATCCGCCAGCAGCGCTACACCGGCAATACGAGTTTTGCCGCCTTGCAACCCCTGCTCGGTGAAATCATCAGCGATTCCGAACGGCTGACGGTGCTGATTTTTTGCGACGGCCAGGACGAAATCAAATGGACGCCCTACGCCGACGGCATCAACCGGACTTTCCGGCAAAATCTGGACGAGCGGAAGAATTTGCGCCAGCCGTTTGTGCTGCTGGTGCGGACGCAACGGGGGAAACCCACCGGCTGCACCGTTAATTTCCCGCCGGGCATTGTTACTATTCCTCCGTTTCCGCCCTTGCCGCTGCCGCCGCCCCCGCCGGAAGTCACTAATGATCTTCCGCCGGTGCCGGCATCAACCGCGCCCCGGCAACTGCCTCCCGCTGTGCCTTCGCTGGTCATCGTCGGCACCCACGTCAGCACCAATCTGGCGGATATTCCGGCGACCAACAGCAACCCGCCACCCAAACCGGTCACGTCAACCAATCTGGTCGGGCAAACCAATCAACCCGCCGCCAAGCCGGCGAAAATTAAAAATGACCCGCGGGCCAAGACCGAGGCGGCCACGAATACCGCCGGCGCGGTCGCCGCTCCCGCTCCCAGTGAAGCCCGGGAGCGCGAGTGGCTGTCGGTGATCGGCGCCTTGTTCATTGGCGCCCTCGGATTGCTGGTTTTCCTGATGATTCGTTCCCGCCGCCGCGATCACGGCAGCCTCATCACCGCTTCGATGGATAAAGACCGGCGGCCGCCGGATGGAAATTGATTCAAATTCCGCGCGTGACTTTTGCCCGCGCCTGTGGAAGATTTCGCGGCCATGAAAGCCATACATTTGCTCTGCGCCCTCAGCCTGTTCGCCGCCGTGGCCGCGACCCGGGCTGAAGACACCAAAAAAAACCCAGCTGCCGCCATGCCGGTGGCCGCCAAGGACCTCGCCATCGTCAAAACCAGCGAAGGCACCATGGTCCTGGAGTTTTACCCGGACGTCGCGCCCGGCCACGTCAAAAACTTCATCGACCTGGCGAAAAAAGGCTTCTACGACGGCACCTGCTTCCACCGCGTCATCAAAGGCTTCATGATCCAGGGCGGCGACCCGAACACCAAAAATGAATCCGCCAAAGAATCCTGGGGCCAGGGCGGCCCGGGCTACACCATCAAGGCGGAATTCAACGCCAAGCACCACGCCCGCGGCATCCTCTCCATGGCGCGCACCTCCGACCCGAATTCCGCCGGCAGCCAGTTCTTCATCTGCCACGGCGACGCCGGTTTCCTGGACGGCCAGTACACCGTGTTCGGCAAGCTCATCAAAGGCGACGACGTGCTGGAAAAAATCGGCACCGCGGCGACGGAACCGCCGGACCGCCCCGTGAAACGCGTCACCATCGAGAGCGTCAAAATCGTTTCCGCCGAAACCTCGTTCCCGCCGAAACCGTGAAATAATTCATCAACCCCCATCCCCTCCAAAAATCTATGAGCGAAGTTGCCATCCTTACCACCAGCGCCGGCGAAATGGTCCTCGAATTCTGGCCCGACGTCGCGCCGGGCCACGTCAAGAATTTCACCGACCTCGCGAAGAAAGGCTTTTACGACGGCACCTGTTTCCACCGCGTCATCAAAGGCTTCATGATCCAGGGCGGCGACCCGAACACCAAGGACGACTCCAAGCAGCACCTGTGGGGCACCGGCGGACCCGGCCACCAGATCAAGGCCGAGTTCAACGACAAGCCGCACGTCCGCGGCGTCCTCTCCATGGCGCGTTCCAACGATCCCAACTCCGCCGGCTCGCAATTCTTCATCTGCCACGGCGACCCGCGCTTCCTCGACCGCCAATACACCGCGTTCGGCAAGCTCATCAAGGGCGACGACGTGCTGGAAAAGATCGGCACCACGCCCACGCAGCCCGGCGACCGGCCGACGGCCAAGCAAACCCTGATCAGCGTGAAAATCGTCGCCGCCGACACGGTGAAATAATTTCCGCCCCGGCAAGCTTTCACCACGCGGCCCACCGGCCGCGTTTTTTTCTGCCCTGATTTTCTGGACAATAATTTGGGCCGGGAGCAAAGTCCGGACATGAAACCACGCCTTTCCAATCGCAAGACCGCGGCTATGACGTTGATGGAGGTATTGGTGATCATTGCGGTTCTGGCTGTAGTGGTGGCAGTTTTATTGCCAGCAATTGCCACAACAAAAAAGAGGTCGAGCAAGATAGGCTGCGTTAATGACCTGAAACAAATTGGTCTGGCATTCCGGATCTGGAGCGGTGACAACGGCGACAAATATCCAATGGAAGTTTCTGTGACAAACGGCGGGGCAATGGAATTGGCGGCGTTGGGCAATGCGGCAGCCGTATTTCAGGTCATGTCCAATGAATTATCCACTCCCAAACTATTAATCTGTCCTAAGGACGCCAAACGGAGTTATGCCACTAATTTCTCAGGCGCTTTTTCCGCAACCAACATCAGTTATTTTGTCGGTTTGGATGCAAACATGATATCTCAGCAAGCTTTTCATTCCGGCGACCGAAACATCGTCGGCGGCATCATGAAAAATGGTGTTCTTGAAATCACAACGAACCATCCAGTCGGTTGGAGTTCTGAACTTCATGGCGGTGCGGGAAATATCCTGACTGCTGACGGCAGTGTTCAGGCAGTGAGTAATTCTGGCCTCACCAATCTGATTCAACAAACCGGCCTCGCCACCAACCGCCTCGCGATTCCGTAATCTGTCTCTCATCGGCGGCTGGAAAACTTTCCGCTTTCCGCTTTCCGCTTTCCGCTTTTCCCCTCACGTTTCGGACATCACCCACGCGGAGAACGGGCTCCACTGGCCGCCCACCCGATAACGCATGGCCACCAGCGGAGCGACCCCGCCGTTACCGCCATGCTTCGTCCAAACTGTGCCGCCGTCCGTGCTGCCGGACAACACGGGGAGCAATGTGCAGTTGGACAAATCCTGATTGGGGTCGATGCCGCTGCTGACGGTGACGACACATTGCCACGCCTCCGGCGCAGCCGGCACCAGGCTTTTGTCGATGCTGCCATCGGCGGAGGAACTGAGGTCGCTGCTGATCTCCGGCACCGACAGCGGGAAATGCGCCTGCAAACCGGCGATCTGGATTTGCTGGTCCGCGACTTGGGTTTGGAGCGCATCGATGAGCGCTTTGAGGCCGTTGAACTGGTTGCGGAAGGGCGCGGCGTCCAGGTCGGCATGGTCCGGGGGCCAATTGGAATCGTAGGGCATAAAAAATAATGGTTAAAGTTGAAGTTTGCTAACCGCGCCCCCTCAACCGTCCTGACGGACACCTTCTCCCCCGTGGGGGAGAAGGCTGGGATGAGGGGGGATGGCGGGATATCCGCCAAAACCTCAGCCCGCGAAGGTCACGGTCACCGCGTCGCTGTCCTGGCCGATCTCCGCGTCCTTGACCATGCCGCGCGCCATGTATTCGCGCTGCTCCGGCACGCCGGCGTGCGCCAGCGGCGTGTGGTCGGTGAAGGGCGAATGGTTGCAACTGCCGACCTTGAGCCAGTTGACCGTGCCGGCGATCCGGCTGTAAATGACCACGCCTTCCACGCCTTTTTTGGTGAAGGTCAATTTCACGCCGCCGGGCACCAGCGATGCCTTGAGCGAGGTGTGGTAGCTGGAAGGATCCAGCGTCGAGCTGCTGCCCACCACCTCCAGCACTTGCGCGCTGCCGGAGGCAGCCCAGCCCGAAAGTTTTTTCCAACTGGCCACCTTGGCGCGCACCAGCGCGAGCGCCGCCGTTTCCGCATTGGTTTCCAGTGTCCGCGCCGAATCCACCGCGTCCTGCGCCGTGTTGGTATCGTCCATCTTGGTAACAACGCCGTCCACGGCATTCTTCACGGCGGTGGCATCGCCCGCCACCCCGCCGAATTTCACCGCCTCCGCCACGACATTGCCGCTCAGGTTTTTAAACCAGATATAACGGTCACTGCGTTTGGTAGGCACATAATCTTGATTCATAATTTTGGCTCCCTTCTTTCTGTGTTGAACCAGAGGCGTGGCAGGCAGGGATTCGTGAGGCGGCTCGTCAAAACGCTGGCCGCTGTTTAGCGTCCAACCTTCATTAAGCCGTATGGTCCCAGTAGGCATGTTGGCCTCATTTGTTGTTGGTTCGCTTCGAATAAATCACGACACCGGCTCAATCGCAAGGGGGAGCCATTAAGTATTAAGACTATTTAAGAGTATTTTTATTAGATTTTATAAAACCAGTGGCGGAAGACCCGCCGCCAAATCCTCCAATGGTCGAGCTAAATCCTCCAATGGTGCCACCAAATCCTCCAATGGCCGCGCCAAATCCTCCAGTCCCGCCACCAAATCCCCCAATGGTCGCGCCAAATCCTCCAGTCCCGCCACCAAATCCTCCAATGGTCGCGCCAAATCCTCCAGTCCCGCCACCAAATCCTCCAATGGTCGCGCTAAATCCTCCAATGGCGCCACCAAATCCTCCAATCTGGCGACCGGAGAAGGCAAAAACGGCTCAAAATGCGACAAAAAGGCCGTTTTTAACGCTTTTGCCGTTGGAAATGGTCAAAAAGAGACGGTTTTAGCCTTCCCGCCAATACCCAGCGGCGGACGCGGCGGGTTTGTTAAATGCGTGGGTGGGCCATAAACGACCTAAATTCAGGCTGGACATCAATTTTCGGCGAGCCTAGTGTCGTTTCATGAAAAAGGATAGGCTGCACAGGGCGTCATCCATTAACTGTTAGGTGTCATTGAGCGCATCACCATGAAAATTATTATTACTCTATTGCTCATGTGCGGTATTGCCATCGCCGCAGATACTCCACCCCAAACGGCAATCCCGCGGTCGGAAATAAAGCGCCAGCTTCACGGCATGTGGGTTAATGGGGTATATGGGTGCGATGTTCTGAATTACTACCTATTCGATTACACTGACCAGCATCCTGAGAGCGTGAGATTTCTTGGTGGTGACGACGTGGCTACTGTTGATGGCTTCGTTGAATATCTTGCGTCAAAAAGCCCGATAATTGTCAAAGATGAGGATGGCAACAAGGCATGCCTTGTATTTTTCCATGGTGCCGTTCTTACACCGTGGGGACAAGAGATAGTGTTCTTGGTTGACCGTAAAAAGGATGGATATTTAAGTGCTTTTGGTGAGCGAGCGAGCGTAAATGAGTATTTAGACCCATGGAAAAAAGGAGGGTTTAAGTATTCCAAGGCTGTTGGGATTACCCTGAAGAGCCGGCCTGATTTTATTCAAGCACATGAGCGTTTACTTGTCCCACTGAACGATGAAGATTATAACCGACTCAAGGATACAGTCCTGAAACGAAAATGACGCCTAATATGAGGATAGGCTGCAAGACCGGGCGGTTTTCTTGCACTGGTTCTTAGCCCTGCACCCCGCCGTCAGCCGGATGAGGTCGCGCAGCGGCGGCGGCGGCTTGAATTTCCCACCGCGTTCCAGCTTTTCCCCGCCCGGTTTGCGGCGGCGCCATTTCCGGTTCACTTTCCGCTTTTGCCCGCGCCCGGCAAAACCTAGACTGTGCCCATGAATTCGCCCGGATTTCCCGTCGTCCGCCCGCGCCGCCTGCGCACGTCGCCCGCCCTGCGCCGCCTGGTGGCGGAAACGCAATTGAACACCGCCCAGCTCGTCCTGCCGCTCTTCGCCCGCAGCGGCAAAAAGCTGCGCCGCCCCGTGGCGGCCATGCCCGGCGTGTTCCAGCTTTCGCCGGATGAAATCCTGCGCGAGGCCGCCGCGGCCCATGCGCTCGGCGTGCCCGCCGTGCTGCTCTTCGGCATTCCCGACAAGAAGGATGCGAAGGCTTCCGGCGCTTACGCCCGGAACGGCATCGTGCAGCAGGTCGTGCGGCTGCTGAAGCAGGAGCTGCCGTCGCTGCTGGTCATCACGGATGTCTGCCTGTGCGAATACATGAGCCACGGCCATTGCGGCATCGTGCATTCGGGAAAAATCCTCAACGACCCGACCTTGAAACTGCTCGCGGCCACCGCCGCCAGCCACGCCGAGGCGGGCGCGGATATCGTCGCCCCGAGCGACATGATGGACGGCCGCGTCCGCGCCATCCGCGCGGAGCTGGACAACGAAGGATTCTTTGACACGCCCATCATGAGCTACGCGGCGAAGTTTGCCTCGGCTTTTTACGGCCCGTTCCGCGAGGTGGCGGAATCCGCGCCGTCCTTCGGCGACCGCCGGAGCTACCAGATGGATGCGGCGAATGCCAGCGAAGCCATCCGCGAAGTCGCGCTCGACATCCAGGAAGGCGCGGACATGGTGATGGTCAAGCCGGCGCTGGCGTATCTGGACATCATCCGGCGCGTGAAAACGGAATTCGGCCTGCCGACCGCCGCCTACGCCGTGAGCGGCGAGCACGCGATGATCAAGGCCGCCGCTGCCAACGGCTGGATTGACGAGCGCGCCGTGACGCTGGAAAGCCTGCTGGCCATGCGCCGCGCGGGGGCGGACATCCTCATCACCTACGCGGCAATGGATGTGGCGAAGTGGCTGAAAGCTGCCTGAGCTTGATCAATTTTCCCGGCCGGATGGTTCTGTCCTAATTTCGGAGCGCGGCTCTGTGAGCCGCAGCACGTCTCGCTGCTAATCAAGCCGCTGCGGGTCACAGACCCGCGCTCCGTTTTCAAATTGGGACACTACCGGCCGGATTACGATTAAGCTCAGGGATGGGGAATACGAGCAAAAGCAGACTGCTTTTACGTTTGCCATGTTCCGTTGGGCAAGCTAGGCTGCGCGTTCGCTTTTTTTATGATTGGATCAATTCGCAAACATTCTGCATGGCTGTGGTGGATCATCGCCGGTCTCACGATCGTTTCGTTCGTCGTGTTCATGGGCTCCGGCCCGGGGAAGAACGGCGGCGGCGGCTCCGCCTCCGGCCAGGGTTACGGCACGATTTACGGCAAAGAGGTGAGCGCCGAGGCGTTCAGTCTGGCGCAGCGGGAATTCATCATCTACTACTGGCTGCACTACGGCGAATGGCCGCAGAAAAGCGCGACCTTCAAGCGCGAAGACATGAGCCGCGAAACTTACGTCCGGCTGCTGCTCACCCGCAAAGCGAAGGATCTCGGCATCCACGTGAGCGATGAGATGGTCAATTCGGCCGCGGTGGAACTGCTGAAATCACTCGGTCGCAACGGCCAATCGGTGCCGATGGACCAGCTCGTCACCCGCGTGCTGGCGCCGGAAGGGCTCACCGCCGCCGACCTCCAGCGGTTTCTGCGGGACGATCTCACCATTCAACAGCTCGTGCAGACGATGGGTTTGACCGGCGCGCTGGTCACCCCGCAGGAAGCTGGCCAGCTTTATGACCGCGAAAACCAGGAAGTTTCCGCCCAGGCCGTGTTTTTCTCGGCGTCGAATTATCTCGCGCAGATCACGGTGACGCCCGCCGCGCTGACGGACTTTTACCAGAAAAACATGGCCGCCTATCGCGAGCCCGAACAGGTGCAGGTGAACTACGTCGCGTTTGAGGCCACCAATTATCTCGCGCAAGCCAAAGCCGAGTGGGGCAAAACCAATTTTGAGGAAACCGTGGAAGCGACCTATCGCCAGTATGGCGCGACGGAATTTGCCGACGCCAAAACCCCCGAAGAAGCCAAGGCGAAGATCCGCGACATCCTCGTCCGCAACCGCGCGCTGGCCGACGCCAGCCAGCAGGCGAAGGAATTTGCCACCACGCTGTTCGCCATTGATCCGCCCAAGCCGGATAACCTGAACACGCTCGCCAAACAGAAAAAGTTTACCGTCCGCACCACCGCGCCGTTCAATGCCGCGTTTGGGCCGGAAGATATCAATGTGCCAGCGGCGTTCACCAAGGCCGCCTTCAAGATGAGCGCGGATGAGCCGCTGGCCGGCCCGATCGGCGGCACCGATGCCGCCTACGTCATCGCGCTGGCCAGGCGCCTGCCCAGTTCGATTCCGGCGCTCGACCAGATCCGCGACCGCGTCACGCAGGATTTCAAGAACCGCTCGGCCACGCTGCTCGCGCAAAGCGCCGGGACCAATTTCCAAGCCACCGTCACCCAGCAGCTGGCCCAGGGCAAAACCTTTGCCCAGATCGCGCTGGCGGCCGGACAGACCCCGCAATTTCTGACGCCCTTCTCCTTGAGCTCGCAGGATGTGCCGGAAGCGGGCAGCCGCGCCGAAATCAACCAGCTCAAACAGGCGGCCTTCACGACCGCCCCCGGAAAACCCGCCAATTTCATGGCCACCGCGGATGGCGGATTTGTTTTATTTGTGCAAGCAGTGCTGCCCGTAAATCTGCAAAAGAAAAACACGGAGCTGCCGCAATTCACCCAGCAAGTCCGCCGGGGGCGGTCGAACGAGGTGTTTAACCGCTGGTTGCAGGCGGAAGCCAACCGCGAACTGCGCAACACGCCGCTCGCTGAGCTCATGGGCGGCAAAAACCGCCAGCCGTGAGCGCCGCCGTCAAACTGTCGTCGCCCGCCACGCGCGAGTTTTGGGAAATCCCCGTTCTCTTCGAAGACGAGCATCTGCTCGCGCTCGACAAGCCCAGCGGCCTGCTCGTTTCGCCCGATGCCGACCATCCGGAGCGGCCCAGCTTGATGAAGCTTTTGCACGATGGCATCGCCGCCGGCAAACCCTGGGCCAGCCAACGGAATCTCACTTACCTGAACCACGCCCACCGGCTCGATTTTGAAACGAGCGGCGTGCTGCTGTTCGCGAAAAACAAAACCGCCCTCGTCGCGCTGGCGAATTTGTTCAGCGCGGAAAAGACGGTGCGAAAACATGCTGCGCTGGCCTGGGGCAATCCGCCGGCAAAGAATTTCACGGTGGACGCCAAGCTGGCGCCGCACCCGACCCGGCCCGGCCAGATGCGCGTGGATTTGGATCACGGCAAGAAAGCGCACACCGATTTCGAGGTGCAGGAACAGTTTTCCGACTGGTGCTTGCTGCAATGCCTGCCGCTGACGGAACGCGCCCACCAGATTCGGGTTCACCTGAAACACGCGGGCTTTGTGATGGTCGCCGACGAGCTTTACGGCGGCAAAAAACTCTGGCTTTCGCGGCTCAAGAAAGATTTTCGCCTGAAGCCGGGCAAAGAGGAACGCCCGCTGATTTCCCGCACGGCGCTGCATCTGGAGGAATTAAGCCTGCCGCATCCTGTCACCAATGAACCGGTGACCATCAAATCCGAATGGCCGAAAGACTTGAAAGTCGCGGTGAAATATCTGAAGCAATACGCGACGGGTTTTAGCCACCGAAGCTCGGAAGACACAGAGTTTTAAAATTCTCCCCGTGTCTCAGCAGCGGATTTACTAAACCGCCAAATTCAGAATCGCCTTCTGCACATGGAGCCGGTTTTCCGCCTCCTCGAAAATCGTGTCGGCGTGGGCTTCGAGCGTTTCCTCGTCAATTTCCTTGCCGCGATACGCCGGGAGACAGTGCATCACCAGCGCGTCTTTTTTGGCCAGCTTCACCAAGGCGGCATTGATCTGGTAGCCGGTCAAAATCTGAATCCGCTCCTTCGCCTCGGTTTCCTTGCCCATCGAAACCCACACGTCGGTATAGAGCAGATCCGCGCCGTCGGCCGCGGCCTGGAGGTCGCTGGTCACGGATATTTGCCCGCCGGCCCGCTTCAGCAATTCCGGCGCCGGCTGGAATTTTTCCGGCGCGGCGATGCGCAGGTCAAAGCCGAATTTTGACGCGGCCCAAATCCACGAGTTGGCCACATTGCACGCGCCGTCGCCGATGAACGCAACGGTTTTGCCCGCGAGCGAACCGCGCTTTTCCTGAAAGGTGAAAATGTCCGCGAGAATCTGGCACGGATGCTCGTCATCGGTCAGCGCGTTGACGGTCGGGATGCCGGAAAATTTCGCGAACTCCTCGACGTCATGCTGCGCAAATGTGCGGATAACCGCGCCGTGAACCATCCGGCCCATGACCCGCGCCGTATCCTTGATCGGCTCGCCGCGGCCGAGCTGAATGTCGACCGCGCTCAAAAACATCGGCTGCCCGCCGAGTTCGCGAATGCCCACCTCAAACGAAAGCCGCGTGCGCGTGGATTGCTTGGAAAACATCAGCGCCCACGTCTGGCCGGCCAGCGGCTGCGTCGAATGATGGCCGCGTTCCCGCTTGAAAACGGCGGTGTCGGCCAGGATTTTTTCAAAATCTGCCCGCGGCAAAGTTTCCAGTTTTAGCAAATGTTTCATGACGGCGATGCTTTTGGGAGATAACGCCCAAAGGATATTATTTACCCGAATCGCGGCCTGGAGTCACTTCTTTTTGCGGGCGGCATTGGCGGCCTGCCAGAGATACCACGCCGCCGTGGAGGCGTGCGGACGCCACTTTTTACCGAACGCCAGCAGCGCCTTGGGCTTGGGCATTGCGCGCTTTTGGTAGGCGACGCGGAAGCCAGTGCGCACGCCAAAATCATCCACGGGCAAAACATCTTTGCGGCCAAGCTGGAACATCAGGAGCATCTCAACCGTCCAGCGCCCGACGCCGCGCGCCGCGGTCAGACGGTCAATGATTTCTTCATCCCCCAGCTTATCAATCTCCCGCGACGATGGAATCGTGCCGTCCAAGGTTTTCGCCGCGATGTCGCGGAGGGCGGCGATTTTGGCGAAGGAAAACCCACAGGCGCGGATTTGCTCATCGGTGACGCCAGCCAAATCTTCCGGCTTGGGAAACCGTCGCTTCGGGAAGAGTTTTTTGAACCGCGTGAGAATCGTCTCCGCCGCCGTGCCGTTGAGCTGCTGGTGCGCGACGGCCTGCACCAGCGATTGAAAGGGCGAGCGCCAGGGTTCGTGCGCCAACCGGCACGGGCCGACTTTGGCAATGAGCTTTTTCATCACCGGGTCAACAGCGGAGAGATGCTTGAGTGCGGCGGCAGTCATGACTTCAGCGTAGCGGCTTTCGGTAGAAAGCCGCCATTCAAAAAAATTCATCTGGCGGCGCTCTGAAAACCGTAGCGGCATCTCGGCAGGGCGCCGCCAATTGAAAGTCGGAAAGTTTGCGGCGCTCTGCCGAGACGCCGCTACGAATCAGGCGAGCGATTTCACCACTTGCTCAATGATGGAAATGCCCTCGCCGGCTTCCTGCGGCTTGAGATTCAGCGGCGGCAGCAGGCGGACGATTTGATTCCCCGCCGGAATCGTCAGCACACCCGCCGCATGCAGCCGGTTGACGAATTGCAACGCCGCCGGCTTGTCGCTCACGGCGAACGCAGGGATTTTTTCGGCCAATTCAATGCCGAGCATGAAGCCCATGCCGCGCGCTGATTTCACGACAGTCGGATAAGTCTTGGCCAGCCGCTCGATTTCGGATTTCAGCCACGCGCCGAGTTTGTGTGCGTGTTCCGCGAGATTTTCTTTTTCGATGACCTCAAGAACTTTCAGCGCCACGGCGCAGGCGAGCGGCGTGCCACCATAAGTTGTGCCATGCGTGCCGGCGCTCAATAAATCCGCATACGGCATCCGCACCCAGAACGCGCCGATGGGAAAACCGCCGCCGAGCGATTTGGCCATCGAGAGACCGTCCGGCAGAAATTTCTCGCCGCCGGGGACGCCTTCTAGAATTTTCTGAAAACTCTGGAATTTCCCGGTGCGATAATGGCCACACTGGACGCCGTCCATGAGCAACAGCAGCTTTTTCTCGTCGCACAAGGAGCGCAGGCCGAGCAGATATTCCGGCGTGGCGGGCGTGACGCCGCCTTCGCCCTGCACGCCTTCAATCAGAATGGCGACCGTGGCGGGAGAAATGGCATAGCGGGCAGCGTCCAAATCGTTGAACGGGATGTGCCGAAAACCGGTGACCGCCGGCTCGAAACCTTTCTTCACCTTGTCCTGACCGGTAGCAGCGATGCCGGCGAGCGTGCGTCCGTGGAAAGAATTGGTCGCGGTCAGGATTTCAAACCGGCCTTCGTCATGGCCGAATTTCCGCGCGAGCTTGAACAAGCCTTCGTTGGCTTCCGCGCCGCTGTTGCAAAAGAAAACCTTGCCGGGGCCGATGCGTTTGACGAGCTCGGCGGCGAGCCGGCCTTGCGGCTCGGTGAAATACAGATTGGAAACGTGGATCAGTTTTTTGGACTGCTCGACGAGCGCCTCGGTGATGGCCGGATGGGCGTTGCCAAGACAATTGACGGCGATGCCGCCGCCGAGGTCGAGGTAGCGCTTGCCGGCGACGTCAAAAACATAGCTGCCCGCGCCGTGACTGAGAACGAGTTCAAAGCGACCGTAGCTGGGCACGACATTTTGCGTGAACAGTTCGCGGATGGACTTGTAGTCATTCCGCACAATCGCAGGTGGCGCTGGGACAAATTCTTTCATTGACGATATTGGTTTCACGATTTACGAGCCGAAGGGCAGCCCGAAAGTCGCGCGCCAATCGTAAATCGAAAATTGAAAATCACAAGACCACTTCCACGCTGGCGCTAACATCGCAAAAGATATTACACCCGAGTCTGATGGTGACGGGCATTGACGCTTGCCCGCGCCGGACGGTAATCCCTCGGAGCACAACCAAACTGTTGCCGGAACAATTTGGCGAAGTATTGACTAGAATTGAAACCGGACGAGAGCGCGATGTCGGTAATATTGCGTTTCGGTGTTTCCGCCAACAACCAGAGGGCAGCCTGCAATCGGCATTGATTCAAGTAGCAGACGGGCGTCGAGTTGGTGATTTGCCTGGTGTAATGGATGAAATGAGTCACCCCCAGCCCGCACTGCCGGGCCATGGATTTGACCGTCCAATCAGAGGCCAGATTAATGGAATTCCGCTGCATATCGGCCCAGAATAATTCGACCGTGCGCTGGGTGGTGATGAGGGATTCATCGCGCTTTATCCGCTGCCGGCGGAACATCTCGAGCACCAGCACAAACAGTTCATTGAGCAGCGCGGCGAGCCGGGAAAGGTTGCTGCCGTGCCGGTCGGCTTCCACTGCGGCCGAAATGCGTTGGAAACATTGGCGAATTTCCGGCGTGGCGCGCCAGACGGGGCGTTCATTCTTGCGCAAATTGTCGGTCAATTCCTTCAGATCGCCTTTTGTCAGCACCAGCCAAGACGGCCATTGCCACGGCTGATGCGGACGCCGCACGCCCACATCGAGGATGAGCCAGTGGAGCCGGCCGGCGCCGATGTTCGGGTCGCCAACCCGATGCCGCTGCCACGGGCGCGCGACGGTCAGGTCATCCGGCCGCAGGCGGCACCGGTGATTATCCACGGCGTAGGCCACGCCGCCGCGTTCGAGCAAAGTCAGTTCGACACCTTCGTTGTAATGCCAGTCCAAGCCCCAGTCCTGGGCGTACGGCGCATCCCAGAAACCCACGGTCTTGACGCCGGGCAGGGCGGAACGGGCCAGTCGCTGCCCGGGATACTGGTCGCGGGCCAGCGCCGTCAACCGCATCCGGCCGCGCCGGGCAGCCCGCACCAGGGGCGCGCAGTTGTTCGCCTGGTAAGTTTCCCCCCGTTCCTGATAAATGGGCAAGGCCATGATGGTAAAAATATTTCAGTGTAGGATGTTGCACGACGAGCTTTGCCAAACCGGATAGAATTTTCAACACTAACCCATCAAAGCGTTGACAACCATAAACCATAAAACCCATGGCCAAGTTTAAAATTTCTCTCAACATGGAATTCTGCCGCGCGGCGGATAAATCGTTCGAAGGCGGCGTCAAAATCGCGGCGGACCTCGGCTACCGCTGGGTCGAACCGATGGTGCACACCGGCTGGGAACTCCTGAGCGAGGTGAATTACTTCCACTCCTTCTCGATGGAGGAAGACCCGCTGCTGATGAAGGAAATTTGCGACCGCCACGGCGTGCGCGTCTCCAGCCTCTCGGCGCATTCGCCGCTGATGAAACCCGAGGCGGCGTTGGCACGCCTCACCCGCGCCGCCGTGCTGGCGTCGTTTGTGGGCTGCGATTTTTTGAATTCCGATGAGATGATCAAGCCCGCGTGGATGGATAACGATTTCGCGCACGACACCATGCGCTACACACTGACGCGCGCCGCACAGGTCTGCGCCCGGCACAAAAAATACCTCTGCCTCGAGCCGCACGGGGTTTATACCAAAACCACCGCCGGCCTGCTCAAGATCGCGAACCTCGTGAAATCGCCGTGGATTCAAATCAACTGGGACACCGGCAACAGCTACCTCGCCGGCATCGAAGACCCTTACGATGGTTTGCAGAAAGTGCGCGACCGCGTATTCCACATCCACGCCAAGGACATTTCGCTGGCGCACAGTTCCAAGGAACGCGGCAAGGTCACCGGGACGCCGGTCGGCTGCGCCTGCGGCGAGGGCGTCGTGGACTGGAAACGCGTGGCGAAGATCATGGAACCGGTGAACCGGGAGATTTTCCTGAGCGTGGAATGCGGCCAGATTGAGGAAGCGGGCCGCAGCCTCGCTTTTCTGAGAAAGGAACTGAAAAAATGGCTGGCCTGACACCGCCAAATAAACTTTCATGAAATCCAATCCCTCAATAATTATGAATCCATTCCATTCCACCCGCCGGCAATTCATCAAAAACACCGGCCTCGCCACGCTGGCGATGTCGGCTTTTCCCACCATCATTCCCTCATCCGCCCTGGGCAAGGATGGCGCGGTTGCACCCGGCAATCGCATCACCCTGGGCGTCATTGGCTGCGGCCCGCAGGGGCGCGGCGACCTGCGCAACTTTCTCAACCAGATGGATTGCCAGGTGGTGGCGGTGTGCGACGTGAAGCCCGACCAGTTGGCGCTGGCGAAGAAAGCCGTTGACGACCAATACAAAAATCAAGATTGCAAAACCTACCGTGATTTTCGCGAGATCATCGGGCGCAAAGACATTGACGCCTGTCTCATCGCCACGCCGGATCACTGGCATGTCCCGGCCTCGCTGCTGGCGGTGAACGCCGGCAAGGACATTTATACGGAAAAGCCGCTCGGCCTGTCCTTGGAAGAAGACCAGGTGCTCCGCGCGGCGGTGCATCGCAAGCAGCGCGTGTTCCAATTCGGCACGCAGCAGCGCTCCTCGCGCAACTTCCGGTTCGCGGCGGAACTGGCCCGCAACGGGCAAATCGGCAAATTGAAACACATCAACGTCTGGTCGTATGGCAGTTCGCCGGGCGGTTCGCGCAAGGAAGTGCCGCCGCCGGAGGGGATGGACTACGATTTGTGGCTCGGCCCGTCGGCATTCCGGCCGCACACCGAGAACCGCTGTGCCGCCGAGAGCAATCTCAAGACGTGGTGGTTTGATTCGCAGTATGCCCTCGGCTTCATCGCCGGCTGGGGGATTCACCCGATGGACATCGCGCTGTGGGGCGGCGGTGAATTGCTCGGCGGCTCGGTCGTCGTCGAGGGACGCGGCAATTATCGGACTGCCGAAGGCATCTGCGACACGGCCACCATCTGGGATGTGGATTATACTTTCGCCAGCGGCTTGACGGTAAAATTTGTCGGTGTGCCCAACGGCGAGAACCACGGCAAGCCGACCGGCGAACCGTTTCTTTACGAGGCCGAATGGAAGGCGCGATACCGTCAGATCACCAACCACGGCACGGCATTCGAGGGCGATAATGGTTGGGTCCATGTGGATCGCGGCAACCTCAACCTGCAAGCGGAGGAACTGAACCGGGTCAGCGAGGACAGTTTTCGCACGAAGCTGATCCAGAGCAAAAACCATGCGCGCAACTTCCTCGACTGCGTGAAGAGCCGCACGGAAACCGTCAGCCCGATTGACGCCGCCGTCACCGGGGATGCCTTGTGCCACATCGCCGACATCGCCTGCCGCCTCGGACGCAAGCTCACGTTCGATTTGAAAAAGGAGCGCTTCGTCAATGACGAAGAGGCGAATCAACGGCTCAAGGCCCGCCCGATGCGGAAGCCGTGGCATCTATAATTCATCGCCCATGAAATTGCTTGCGCCGGTTTCCTTTTTGCTCGCGGTGCTGCTGGGTTTGAACCTCATGCCGCGCGCGGCGGCGGCTGAAACCCGACCTGCGTTCCGGGTTCTGGTTTTCTCCAAGACGCTGGGTTATCGGCACGCCTCCATCACCGACGGCATCGCCGCCATCCGCAATCTCGGTGCGACCAACGGGTTCGCCATGGAGGCGACCGAGGATTCATCCGCGTTTACGGCCGCAAACCTCGCCCGTTTTCAAGCCGTGGTGTTTTTGAGTGTGACCGGCGCCGTGCTGGACGCTGATCAAGAGCGGGCATTGCGAAATTACATTGAAGCGGGCGGCGGATTTGCGGCCATTCATGGCGCCATATTTGGCCCCAAGGCCTGCGAAGACAAATGGGCGTGGTATGGCGAAATGTTCGGCTGCACGTTCACCAACCATTCCAAAGTGCTGCCCGCAACGGTGGTGCTTGATGACGCCGCCCATCCAGCCAACGCCGGTCTGCCAGCGCACTGGGAGCGCACCGATGAATGGTATAATTACACCGGCACTCCGCGCGGTTGCGCCCACATTCTTGCGACCGTGGATGAATCCACCTATCACGGCGGCACGGTTGGCATAGATCATCCGATTGCCTGGTGTCGTCCGGTGGGCCAAGGACGGATGTGGTTCACGGCCATGGGACACACGGAGAGTAGTTTCAGCGAACCGCTTTTCTTGAAACATCTTCTGGGAGGAATTCAATATGTTGTCAGTTCGTCACTGAAACTCATCAAAGAAAATACGGTGATCAAAGCCACCATTGCGAAACGACCATTGTTTGAATACCGGTTCGCCCCCGAGGCAGCTTTCAAGCCTTATATTTTCCCGCTGTATTCGCCGGGCGGCGTGTCGGTTTTGCGCGACGCCGTGCCCGACCACATTCATCACCACGGCCTGATGTTCGCCATCGGCGTCAACGGAGTGACATTCTGGGAGGAAAAGACCAAGGCTTTGAACGGCGGCCACCAGATACCGCTACAGACCGACGCACGGGGCGACCGCATCACGCAACAACTCGATTGGCGGAGCACCAACGGCGCGGTGTTGTTGCACGAAACCCGCACCATCACGCCGCACACCAACCAGAGCGTCACCCTGCTGACGTGGCGTAGCCGGTTGGAAACGCCGCCGGGCACGAATGCGGTGACCTTGTCCGGCCACCATTACTACGGACTGGGCGCGAGATTGCTCCAATCCATGGACCGGGCATCCCTATTCATGAACTCCACCGGCCAGGCCGGTGAAATTGTGCGCGGCGACGAGCGTTTGGTTCCGTCTGCCTGGGTGGCCGGAACCGGACCGGCGGCCGACGGCCAGCCCGTGACCATTGCCCTCTTTGACCATCCCGATAACCTGCGTTATCCGGCAAAAAAATTCACCATGTCCGCGCCATTCGCTTACCTCTCGACGACGCTGAACTGGAATGAGCCGCTTCAACTCAAGGCCGGCGCACCGCTCGACCTCTGCTATGGCGTGGCGGTTTGGGACGGGAAAATGGACGCAGATCAAATCGATCAGGCTTTCCAATCCTGGCTGAAGTCAGCCAAGTCACCCTGATCGGCAACTAAAATTTAGAGCACGACTTCCGTGCCCACACCCTTGTCGGTGAAGATTTCAAGCATGACCGAGTGTGGGGTGCGGCCGTCAACGAAGGAAACTTTTTCCACGCCGGATTTGATGGCAGCGACAGCGCTATCCACTTTCGGAATCATCCCTTTGTCCACGATGCCGGCGGCTTTGAGGCCGGGAACTTCGGCGGTGTGGAGATGCGCGATGACGGTGGAAACATCTTTCGGGTCGCGCATCAAGCCGGGCACGTCGGACATGAAAACAAGCCGCTTGGCATTGAGCGCAATGGCGACCATCGCGGCGGCAACGTCGGCGTTGCAGTTGTAAATCTTCCCGTCCTCGCCGCGCGCGGTCGGGCTGATGACCGGCGTGTGACCGCACCAGATGGATTCTTTTAGCGGGGCGACGTTGACTTCAATGACTTCGCCGACGTAGCCGATGTCGATTTTCTGGCCGGGATTATCCTTGTCGTCGAGGTAAAGCTTTTTGCATTTGAAAATGTCCGGCCCGGCGAAGCCGACCGCCTGGCCGCCGAGCGCGTTGATGGTTTTGACCACCTCGGGGTTGATTTCGCGGGAAAGCACATCGTCCACGATTTGCACCGTGGCCTCGTCGGTCACGCGCTGGCCCTGGATGAAGTTTGCCTTCAGCCCGGCTTTTTCCATCGCCCGGGTGATTGCCTTGCCGCCGCCATGAACGACAACGGGGTTGATCTCGACGGCTTCGAGAAAAACAATGTCGCGGGCCACGCCGTTGCGAACGCTTTCGTCCGGCGAATCCATGAAACTGCCGCCGTATTTCACGACGAAGGTCTCGCCGCTGAATTTCTGGATGTAAGGCAACGCTTCCATCAGCGTCGCAGCTTTGGCGATGAGGTCTTGCACACGGAATTTTTAGCAGTTGCACGGTGTGATTGAAAAGAATTGTTTCGTAACCGGTTTGCGCGATAATGCGTCTGACACCTCAAATAAAATGAAATTACCAAAATTCTTTTTTAACGCTGCCACCCTCGCCATACTGATCTTCGCCGCCGCGCTCACGGCTTCAGCCGCGCCCAAGAAGATCCTGTTCTTCACCAAATCTAGCGGTTTCGAGCATTCCGTCATTTCTTGGAAGAAAGGCCAGCCCAGCTACGCCGAGAAAATCCTGCTCGAACTCGGCCAGAAAAACGGCTGGGAATTCGTCTTTTCCAAGGACGGCTCGAAATTCAGCCCCGGATATCTCGCGCAGTTTGACGCCGTGTTCTTCTACACCACCGGCGATTTGTGCAGCGAAGGCAACGACAAGCAGCCGCCCATGACGCCCGCGGGCAAACAGGCGCTGTTTGATTATGTCCGCGGCGGCAAAGGTTTCATCGGAACGCACGCGGCCACCGACACTTTTCACACCGCCAATGAATCGAATAAAGGACCGGATCGCTATGTGAACCACGGCAAAGATGCCGATCCGTATTGCTGTTTCATCGGCGGCGAATTCATCATCCACGGCGCGCAGCAGGTCGCGACGAACCGGGTGATTGACCCGAAATTTCCCGGCTTTGAAACGGTCGGCGACAGTTTTGCGTTTCTCGAGGAATGGTATTCGCTGAAGGATTTTGCGCCGGACGACCATGCGTTGACGGTGATGGAAGCCTCGCAAATGAAAGGCCCGATGTATGACCGCCCGCCGTATCCGAACACCTGGGCGCGCAAAGAAGGCAAAGGCCGCGTCTGGTATACCGCGATGGGCCATCGCGAGGATGTTTGGACGAACCCGACTTTCCAGCAAATCCTCGTTGGCGGCATCAAATGGGCGCTCGGCGAAGTTTCGGCGGACGTGACCCCTAACCTGCAAACCGCCGCGCCCGGCGCATACAAGAATCCGATTTATGTGGAACCCAAAGCCGCACCCGCCAAAAACAAATCCGTTTCCACTCCCGCCGTTCCCAATACTTTGACCGCCCAGGAAAAAGCCGGCGGCTGGCGGCTGCTCTGGGATGGCAAATCTTCGGACGGCTGGCGCAGTGTGAAAACGGAGGAATTTCCATCACATGGCTGGAACATCAAGGATGGCGTGCTGATTGTGCATGAAAATGGCGGCGAGGAATCCGCTGGTGGCGGCGACATCATCACGCGCCAACGCTATGCGAATTTTGAACTGACCGTTGATTTTAAGACCACGCCCGGCTGCAACAGTGGCATCAAGATTTTTGTGCAGCCAAACCTTTCGCCGGTGGACAAAAAGACCGGCAAACCGACTGGCAAAGGCTCGGCCATCGGCATGGAATTCCAGATTCTCGACGACGCCTTGCATCCCGACGCGAAGCTGGGCCGCGAGGGCGACCGCACCATCGGCTCACTTTACGACTTGATTCCCGCGCCCAAGGACAAAAAAGTCATGCCAGCCGGCGAATGGAACCGCGCGCGGATTTTATCGCAGGGCAAGCACGTCACTTTCTGGCTGAACGGCGAGAAGACCGTGGAATTTGAGCGTGGCTCGGCGGCTTTCCGAGAAGCAGTGGCGTTGAGCAAATTTAAAAACATTCCCGACTTTGGCGAATGGGCGGATGGGCATATTTTGCTGCAGGAACACGGCAGCGAAGTTTCCTTCCGCAACGTGAAAATCCGCGAACTCCCGGCAAACTAAACCGTTAATAATCCAAAGCTATGAAATCAAACCACCTCCAAAAACTCTCCGTGGCGCAGATGCACCGTCGTGCGTTTCTAAAAGGCGTGCTCGCGACGGGCGCGGCATCCCTGTTTGGTCCGCACCTGTTGATGTCGGCTGGCGCCAATAACAAAGTCAACCTCGCCTGCATCGGCATCGGTAATCGCGGCGCGGAAGATATTGCGATGTTTCACAAAACCGGCATGGTGAATTTCGTCGCGCTGTGCGACACGGACATGGGGGCGACGCACACGCAGAAAACCTTGAAGCTGATTCCGGACGCGCCACGCTTTCAGGATTTCCGGAAAATGTTCGACAAGATGGGCAAGGACATTGATGCCGTCTGTATCGGCACGCCGGACTTTTCGCATTTCCCCATCGCGATGCTGGCGATGTCCCTCGGCAAGCACGTCTATTGCGAAAAACCCATGGGCCACAGCTTCCGGCAGATCGAACTGATGATGGCGGCGGAAAAGAAATACAAAGTTGCCGCGCAGATGGGCAACCAGGGCCATTCCGAGGCGAACTATTTCCAGTTCAAGGCCTGGACCGAGGCCGGCATCATCAAGAATGTCACCAAGATCACGGCCTACATGAACAATTCGCGCCGCTGGCACGACACACCGAAATTCGCCTTCAGCAAACTCACCGACTACCTCCCCCAAGAACCGGTGCCGGCGAGCCTGGACTGGGATACCTGGCTGGCGACCGCGCAGCAGCACGCCTACAACAAAGGCTATGTCAATGGCGAGTGGCGTTCATGGTTTGACTTCGGCAACGGCGCGCTCGGCGATTGGGGGGCACATATCTTCGACACGGCGCACGAATTTTTGCAGCTCGGACTGCCAACGGAAGTGGAGGCGGTGAAGCTCGACGGCTATAGCCCATTCATTTTCCCGCAAGCCTCCACGCTGGCGTTCCGCTTCCCAGCGCGCGGCGCAAAACCACCGGTGGAACTCACCTGGTATGACGGCCAGGAAAACCTGCCGCCCCTGCCGGACAACATCGGCGATGCCGTCCTCGACCCGAACATTCCGCCGCCCTCGAAGGGCTCAGCTGTGCCGGCCGATAAAAAGCGTCCACCGGGGAAGGTGATTTACGGCGATGGCCTGACCTTCAAGGGCGGCTCGCATGCAGCGACGCTGGAAATTCTTCCTTCCGAAAAGGCGAAAGACATTGCTTCCAGGCTTCCGGTCGTGCCCAAAAGCCCGGCGAACCACTACGTCAACTTCCTCCGCGCCTGCAAGGGCGAGGAAAAATGCCACTCCAACTTCGCGGTGGCCGGGCCGTTGTGCCAGGCGATGGCCATTGGCATCATCGCGCAGCGGGTGAACGCCAAGCTGACGTTTGACCCGGCGACCAAACAAATCACCAATCATAAAGTCGCCAATGCCCTGCTTGCCGGCGTGCCGCCGCGCAAGGACTGGGAGCAGTATTACAAGCTGGCTTGAGCGCGCGGATAATTTCCGCAGCTATCGCCGCCGCTGACTGCACTGGTCAGCGGCGGTTTTTTACTCACAATTTCACTTGGACGGCTCCGCCGCATTCACTAGATTGCCGTCATGCCTGAAATCGCCAAGTTCGTCAACCACGGTGCCACCACCATCACGCCGGCCGTCGCGGAACAAGTTCTGCGGCATCTGCCCCAGTGGAAACTGGAGTTCACCCAGATCAACGCGCCAAAATTTCCGCACCTCGTGGACCAGCTTGAATTTCTCGCCGATGCGGTCGAAGACGCCGTTGATGGCGCTTATAAAGATCTGCCGTTTGTGGCCATCGCCCAGGCGGTGTTCGCGTTGATCTACGCGCACAAAAAAATGGGGGTCATTCCCGACAGCATTCTTGATTTGGGTCGCGCGGATGATTCCAGCGTCGTGCGCGTCGTGTTGATTCAGAACGAAAAAGCCTTTGCCATCTACGCCGGCAAGCAGGGCGTGGACTGGCGGAAAATCACCAGTCAGGCGTAAAATGAAATTCTTCTCGTTCTCATGCTCATCCTCATCCTCAAAAAAATAACGAGAATGAGCATGAGGATGACAATGAGGATGGTTCGCTAATTTATGTCAATTCCCCTCGTCATGACCGTCATCAGCCCGGACCGCACTGGGTTGGTGGAAACCATCGCCCGAATCGTGGCGGAACACGGCGGCAACTGGCTGGAAAGCCGCATGTGCCGGTTAGGCGGTGAATTTGCGGGCATTTTGCGTGTCGAAATCCCGGCGGAGAAAAAATCCGCGCTGCTGGCCGCCCTGCAAAAACTTCAGGCCAACGGGCTGCAAATTCTCTTCCGCGCAGACCCATCCGCTGCCGCCGCTATTTCCGGGAAACAGACGAAACTGGAAATTATCGGCAGCGACCGCCCGGGAATCGTCCGTGAAATCACCGCCGCGCTGGCCCGCGCCGGGGTAAACGTCGAGGAATTTTTCAGTGAAGTCGTCAGCGCGCCGATGAGCGGTGAAACGTTGTTCAAGGCCAGCGCCCGACTGCAACTGCCAGCCCAATGCGATTTGGCGGCTTTGAAAATAGATCTGGAGAAAATCGCCGCCGACCTGCTCGTGGATGTATCGTTTGCGGAACTGACCAGCAGGTAATTTAGTCGCCGAGACATTGATGTATAGAGTTTTACCTTTTCCTCTTTGTGGGCTCGGTGTCTCGGTGGCAATTTCCTGAATTTTAAACTATCCTTCGCGCGATGTTTGAACTCCTTAAAACTGATTCGCAAACGCAGGCACGCCTCGGCAAGTTGACCACCGCGCATGGCATCGTGGATACGCCGGTGTATATGCCCGTCGGCACGCAGGCCAGCGTCAAGGCAATGGACCCGCGCGAACTCATCGAGTGCGGCACGCAAATCATCCTCGGCAACACCTACCACCTGAACATCCGCCCCGGACTCGACATCATCCGTGCGGCCGGCGGTCTGCACCAGTTTATGAACTGGCAGCTGCCGATTCTCACCGACAGCGGCGGCTTCCAGGTTTTCAGTCTCGCCAAGATCCGCAAAATCAAACCGCACGGCGTCGAATTTCGTTCCCATCTCGACGGCTCGATGCTGTTCATCGGTCCGAAGGAATCCATGGAAATCCAGCGGGTGCTCGGCTCGGACATCGCCATGGTTTTTGATGAATGCCCGCCGCATGATGCGCCCGCCAGGGAACAGCGTCACGCCGTCGAACGAACCATCCGCTGGGCGCGCGAATGCCGCGAACAGCCGCGTGCCGGGGGGCAGAAAGTTTTTGGTATCGTCCAGGGCGGCAATAATCCCGCGTTGCGCGAGGAATGCGCCAAGGCGATTGTGCCCATGGATTTTGACGGCTACGCCATCGGCGGCGTGAGCGTCGGTGAACCGGAGCCGGAGATGTTGCAGGCTATCGAATTCACCGTGCCGCATCTTCCCCAAAACAAGGCGCGCTATGCTATGGGCCTTGGCACGCCCGCGCAAATGATCGAGCTGGTCGCCCGCGGGGTGGACATGTTTGACTGTGTGTTGCCAACGCGTGTGGCCCGCAATGGCACCGCCTACACCCGTCGTGGCGCCATTGGCATCAAAGGTGGACAGTTCAAGGCGGATTTCCGTCCCATCGAGGAAGGTTGCAGCTGCTTCGCCTGCAAGCATTTCACCCGTGCCTACCTCCGGCATTTGCTGAACGTGAATGAAATCCTCGGCCTGCGCATGTTGAGCGTGCACAACACGCACATGTATTTGAGAACGATGGCCGATGCCCGGGCGCACCTTGCCGCCGGCACATTCGGGGAATTTTACCGGGAATTCATCGCCAGTTTTAAGCCGTCAGAGAAAATTCTGGCGCAGCGGAAAAAACATGCTCCTGCGATTTGATCACCGCCGGAACCGGATTTTAAAAATCCAGTTTTTCGCCCTTGGGTTTCAGGCTGAAGAGAAAATCGGAGATGTCGCTTAATTCATCCGGGTTAACAATGCTCTTCCACTCTGGCATGAAGCGCGGCGGTTCAGGGCCGGCGGGGTTCTTGCGGGGAATATTCCGTTCGCCGCGCTTGATGAAGGCCATGAGTTCGGCTTTGTTATAGCCATCGGCGACATAAATCAGGCTGGGAACCTGCTCGGCGGTCTTGGCGTTGAGGTTGGTCACGCCGCCGGTGCCATTCGGGCCGTGGCATTGGGGACAGCCGTATTTTTCAAAAACCAGATGGCCGCGTTCCACCGAGGTCATCTTGGCCTGGGCGGCGGCGGAAGGCGCATTGCCGCTGATCGCGGCACGGGCGGCTTTCAGGTCCGCTTCGGAAACTGGACTGCTTTTATTGCCCCACGCGTTGCGGATGTAAGTCAAAACGGCGGCCAGATCGGCGTCCGACAAGCCCGCGCCCATCGGGGCCATGGCGAGGTTCCACTCTTTGCCGGCGACTTGAATCGGGCCATTCATCCCGGTCAGCGGAATGCGGGCAAGCGAAACCAAATCCTTCGCTACCCATTCCGAACCGGCCAGCGGCGGGGCTTGGCCAGCCTTACCCAAGCCGTCGCTGCCGTGGCATATGCCGCAGACACTTTCGTAAACGGCTTTGCCTTTGGCGACAAGGGCAGCATCGCCGGACTGCGGCTGAAAAGCAGCGAGTTGTGCGGTGTCGGAGTAAGGCGCGTAGATTTTTGGGTCAAACCAGCCACTATGCTGGTCGAAATACCAGCCGCCGGCAAACATCAGCACGAGCGTCACTAGCATCAGCCATACCGGAACCGCTGCTTTGCTGGCGGCAGGTTCGGGGTCTTGCTGGCGGCAACACTTCGGCTGATTGCTCACGGCAGGCAAACGGTTCAAGATATTTACTTGCCGTCGTATTTATCGTGGACTTCCTTGATTTTCGCCTCGGCGGCAGTCTTTTCTTCGGGCTTGGCGGCGACCAGCCGCTCGTCAAGCTGTGCCTTTTTACGGACACTGGAATCAAAGACAAGGAATTCATAGATACTCTTAGCCTCGGAGGTGGAGATGCCGGAACCGGGTTTGCGCATCATGCGCTTGACATAGCGCGACCATTCGTCGGGCATGACGTAATCGCAGTTGATGGGGCGGCTCAACTTGTGGCACTGCGTGCATTTCTGGCTGAAGACTTCGTAGTTGTCCTTGATTCCCTGCGGATATTTGGAGATATCAATGGTGGTTGCCCCTTTTTCAAATTTCTCAATGCGCGCCTTGGTGGCGGCATCCAGTTCGTCTTCGGCGCGAGCCTCGTTCGTCCAAATGATGGCAACGGCGGTCGCGGCCAAAGCTAAGGTGCGGATGGAAATGATACTTCTCATAAGTCTTTAATTTTGATTTTAGAATCCGTAAGAAATTTGGAACACCAGCATATTGGCGGGCTGCGCTGGATCATTGCTGTGGAGCCACTCGTAATCGCCTTCAAACAGCAGCGTGTTGGTCAGGTAATAAACATAGCCGAGCGTGTAACGTTGGGTGCGGGCATTAGCCCCGATGCCTGCCGAATCCCAGCCGGCATTCATCTTGTCATAGCGGGCCACCAGCTCAATATCGTTAATGACCGGCAAATCCAGATTCAAGCCAGCCAGTTTGTAACCGGCTTGCGCCCAGACGGCCCACGGATGCACGGTGCCGAGATCCGTCGTGCCATACCAGGAATTGATGTATTCACCCTTCACCTCAAAATTCGAACCAAGGTGCAAAGCGGCGTCCAGCACTCCCGCGGTCCAATAATGACTGCCAGCATCATCCCAAACCCCGGTCTGACCCGACACGCCGATTTCCAAATCCTTGTGGGCGCCCCACGGGAAAAACCAACCGAGGCGGCCGCCGCCGCTCGGAGTCGAATGCAGATTGCCGCTGGAACCGTCAGAGTTCAAACCCACGTTCCCGCCAAGATCAAGGCTCTTGGCTACGTTTAAACCATCGGCTGAACTCGGCCCGTTCGCGCCATAAAACGCATACGTGATATGCTGGCCGGAATTACCTATGGGAATGGCACCGCGCAATTGCACGCCCGCACCCGCGCCGGGCAGGAAATCACGACCATACGGGCTGTCCGGGATTTTGTTCAGAAAACCCGCGCTGCGTTCGCTGTAAGTGCCCAACGGCAGCAGCATGTAACCGCCGACGAACGTCATGTAGTCGTTCATCAAATAATCCAGTTGCGCGAAGCTGATGCCAATCGAGGTGGAACTGCCGGAATGATGTCCGCTGCCCGCATCGGTGCCGTTTTGCAGCATCATGTCAAAACCGGCCTCAAACAAAATTTTTTCATTGGCCTGATACAGGAAAATGGGCGCGAAGTCGGCCAGCATAAAGCCGCCATGCGTGTTGCCGCCAAAATTCTTGGCGTATTGAATTTCGGCATCGCCAACCATCGTGAAATTATGCAGCGCATTGCGCACCTGGCTGGCGGACGCGAGGGAATCGGCCTTTTGCGCGGCGCTGTTGGCCACGGTTTGGGTGTCGCCGACCTGTTGCTTCAGCTTCTGGATTTGTTGCTGGTCCTGATCGTGCGTCTTTTTCAGTTCGCTCACTTCCTGATTCATCTGCTGAACCAGGCTTTTCAAAGCGCTAAAGTCTTCATCGCTGACCACGGCAAAAGTGTGCGGCGTCATCGCCAGGCCCAGCACACAACTGGCGGCGGCGGCTCCAAGGATCCGGGGGTTAAAATTCTTTTTCATGGAAAAATAATAGTGGTTAGGTCGTTCGTTGGCTCATTTGCCGGCTTCTTCCTTCATGTATTTGAGGATTTCCTTCGCCTGCTTGGCCGGCAGGTTGGCCCGCACCCGCATATGGGTCATCAGGGTTGACCATTGGCCGGAGGTGAACTCCGTCGGATACCGCTCCGGATGGCAGCGGTTGCAGTTGATGGCGTACAGTTCGGCCCCGGTCAGCTTTTTTGCCGTTTTCGGCTGGGAAACTGTTTTGGCGTCATCCGCGCTGGCGGTCATGGCCGCGCTGGCCGCGACGAGCAGAATTGCTGCGGCAAAAGCCAGCCGGAGGGTTGGGGGCAGAGTTGGCAGATGTTTCATAATTATTTATAAACTCTAATGATTAACTTTGATATTCATTATGGATAAACCAATGGGATTGAGGCTAGCCATATTTTGTGAAATACCAAAGCTTTTTTTGTCCTTATCGCTGGTCATTCCAGCTCGCGATTAAAGTCAATAATTGAGATTGCCAGCCCTGGTTTATCCGCTATGATTTGCGGCTCTTTGCGGGCAAAGGATTGCCGGCAGGGAAAAACGGCCTAAAATCTGCCTTCGGGTGAAGGCGGGCGGCCACAACAACATCAAACCATAATCCCGTGTTCCGCGGGATGCCTCGATGAATCGAGGTTTTAACCAAAGGAAAATTGTGAGCACTATTGGAGTAAAAGAACTGTTAGACGCCGGCGTTCATTTCGGTCACCAAACCAAACGCTGGAACCCCAAGATGAAGCCGTTCATCTTCGACGCCCGGAATGGCATTCATATCATTGACTTGAGCAAGACGGAGGCGCAGCTGAACGCCGCCCTCGACTTCCTGACCGCCACCGTCCGCAAAGGCGGGAAAATTTTGTTCGTCGGCACCAAGAAGCAGGCGCAAATCTGCGTCAAGGAAACCGCGAAGGAAACCGGCCAGATGTTCGTGACTGAACGCTGGCTCGGCGGCACTCTGACCAACTACGCCACGGTCAAAACCTCCATCAAACGACTGAAGGAAATTGAGAAGATGGAAACCGACGGCGGCATCAACGACTACGTCAAACAGGAGCAGGCCGTCATCCGCCGCGAAGGCGCCCGCCTCCACAAGTATTTCGACGGTCTCCGCGATCTCGATAAAATGCCCGCCGCCTTGTTCGTCGTGGACGTGAAGCGTGAACACAACGCCGTGGCCGAAGCCCGCACGCTCAGCATTCCGGTCGTCGCCCTGGTGGACACCAACTGCGACCCCGAAGACGCGCAATATCCGATCGCCGCGAACGACGACGCGATTCGTTCCGTCCGCCTGATTCTGCAGGCCGTTTCGCAGACGATCACGCAGGCGCGCGCAGAGTTTGAATCGAAGAAATCCCGCCGCGTGAATGAAGAAGCCGCTCCGGCCCCCGTCCCCGCCGCCTAATTCAATTTAATTGGCGGCCGGAAAGAATTTTCCCGCCGCCGCAATTTTAACATTTAATTTTAACCTTCACCCCAAAATATGGCTGAAATCACTGCTGCAAATGTGGCCAAGCTCCGCGAAATAACGGGCGTTGGCATGATGGAATGCAAAAAAGCGCTCGTCGAAGCGCAAGGTAACATTGATGCCGCTGTGGATTTGCTCCGCAAGTCTGGTGTCGCCAGCGCCGCCAAGAAAGCGACCCGCGCCGCAAACGAAGGCGTTATCGCCCAATACGTTGCAGCGGGTGGCCAGTCCGGCCTGCTGCTCGAAATCAACTGCGAAACTGATTTCGTTGCCCGTAACGAGGCTTTTCGCGCGTTTGCCGACGAGCTGGCCAAAAAAGTGGCCTCCAATCCAAATGCCGATCTCGAAGCCGACCGCCAGGCCGCCGTCAGCAAGATGGGCGAAAACATCAAAGTCGCCCGCAACGCCAAGCTGGAAGTTTCCGGCAACGGTCTCGTCGCCGCCTACATCCATACCGGCGCCAAGGTTGGTGTGCTGGTGGAAGTCGGTTGCGGCAAAGCTGAAACCACGGCCAAGGACGAATTTAAGCAACTCGTAAAAGACATCACGCTGCAAATCGCCGCCGGCTTCCCGCAAGTCGTCTCCCGCGAAAACGTCGCCCCCGAAGTCATCGCCAAGGAACGCGAAATCGCCGCGAACTCGGACCGTTTGAAAGGCAAGCCCGCCGCCGCGATGGAGAAAATCCTCCAAGGCGTGCTGGACAAATTCTTCCAGACCTACTGCCTCGTGGATCAGGGCTTCGTGAAGCGCAATTCCGAAGTCAGCGTCAAGGAACACGTCGCTCAAATCAGCAAACAACTGGGCGATGAGATCGTCATCCGCCGGTTTGTTCGCTTCCAGGTCGGCGAAACGGCAGCTTAATTTTCCGCCAAAGTTTTTCAAGGCGTCCGGCAACGGACGCCTTTTTTGTTGCAGAAATTTTGCCGCTCTCCGTCTACACTTCCCTCATGAATTACTGGCTGGTAAAATCGGAGCCCGCCACCTACGCGTGGCCGCAATTTCTCAAGGACGGACACACCGCGTGGACCGGGGTGAGAAATTTTCAGGCGCGAAACAATCTGCGGGCGATGAAAAAAGGCGACGCCGTGCTGTTTTACCACAGTGTCACCGGCAAAGAAGTCGTCGGACTGGCGCGGGTGGAAAAAGAATTTTATCCCGACGCCACGGCGGAGGAAGGCGACTGGTCGTGCGTGGATCTGGTGCCGGAAAAGAAATACAGCCGCCCGGTTTCCCTCGAATCCATCAAGGCGGACGGCATTTTGAAAGAAATGGCGCTCGTCAAACAATCGCGCCTGTCCGTGACAGCGGTGACCCCAGCGCAGTTCGCCCGGTTGCAGCAGCTAGCGGCGGACTGAAGCTAAAACAAGTTGTTCGCCATGATGCCCAGAACGCTCAACGGGCCCTGATCTTCCAAACCATCGGCGGCCTTGTCGAGTTTTTGCAGCGAGAGTTTGGCGTTCTTGTAGAATTCCTGGTCGTTCACCAGCTTGCCGATGGTGCCATCGCCCTGATTCACTTTCAACAGGATGGAATGCAGATTGGTCATTGACCCGGTGGCCGCCGTATAAAGTGTGTCATCCGTCACCAGTTTGCCAATGGTGCCCTTGCCAGCACGGACATCATTCATCACCAGCTTGGCAGACACAATGACATCCTTTGCCGTGGCCGCCGTGTCTTGCAGGTTGCTCACGGTCGTTAACGCCGTGGAATAGAGCGCGTCCTCATAAATCAATTTGCCCACCGTGCCCTGACCGGCGGCAATCTGGCTGGTAACATTTTTGATGTTGGCGATGGTGGCGGTGAGCGGTCCGCTGTTCTGTTTCATGAAATCCGTGATAGGCCCGAGAATGTTGTCCAGCTTGTCGCCGGAGAAAACTTTGGTGACGTTTTCGATGCCGGCGGCGGCGCTGTCCAGCTTGGCCATGATGGCGCTCAAGTCCGCCTGCTCACTGGTCGCCAGCACCATGCCATCCACGGCCGGCTTCGCGCCAGCGGAACCAAAGGCGACATTGACGTAATTTTGCCCCATCAAGCCGGTGAATTTGATCGTGGCCTTGCTGTCGGTTTTTACGACCGCGTCCGGGCGCAGCTTCAACGTCACCATGACTTTGCTTTCGGCGAGCGAGATTTTTTCCACACGGCCGATTTCGACCCCGGCCATTTTCACGTGGTCGCCCGGCTTTAAATCCTGCGCGGTGTCGAACAGCGCGGTAACGTGGTAGCCGCGGGTGAACATGTCCGCGCTGCCGAGCACTTCAATGATGAACACGGCGGCAAAAATTGTGAGCACCACAAAGATGCCCAGTTTGGTTTCGAGTGAATTTCTCATAGGATTAACGGTTATTTTTCGCGTTTGAAATCGGCGTTCAAAAAGTTTTGCACCTGCGGGTCCTTGAAGTTTTTGACCTCGTCGGGCGTCCCGATGGTCAGGATGCGGCCTTCTCCCATGACCGCAATGCGGTCGGCCACGCCGAACGCCAGATCGCGGTCATGCGAGACCACCAGCGACGTGACGCCGATGCGGCGTTTGAGTTCGAGGATCTCGTCGCCAATCACGACTGCGGAAACGGGATCCAGTTCGCTCGTCGGTTCGTCGTATAGAATCAATTGCGGCTCGATGACCAGTGCCCGGGCGATGGCGGCGCGCTTTTTCATGCCGCCGGAAAGTTCGGACGGCATTTTGTGCACAATGTCAGTGAGGCCGACATCGGCCAGTTTTTCCGTCACGATCCGCTCAATCTCCTCCGGTGATCTTAGCCGGTGTTCGGTCATATAAAGACCGACATTTTCGCCGACGGTCAACGAACTCAGCAACGCGCCGGACTGGAAAACCAGTGCCATGCGATATTTCGCGGCAATTTCCGGCGTGGTGATGGGATCGCCATTGATGAGAATCTCGCCGGCATCCGCTTCTTCCAGGCCGATCAGGTGCTTGAGCAATACGCTTTTGCCGCTGCCGCTCGGCCCCATGATGACAAAAATTTCACCGGGGCGGACCTCAAAATTGATGTCTCGCAGCACCTCCTGCCCGTCAAAACTTTTGCGCAGGCCGCGCACAACGAGGCCGACGCCGGAGGTGTTATGGTTTTGATTCGGGCCGTTCATTTCAAAAGGAAGCGGGTGAGGATGTAGTCAAAAATCACGATGAGCACGATGGAGTTCACCACGGCCTTCGTGACCGAACGGCCGATGCCGCGCGGGCCGCCAATCGTCGTCAATCCCTGATGGCACGACACCACCCCGATGATGAGCGCGAAGCAAAAGCTCTTGAACACTCCGTTCGCCACATCTTTCAACTCGACGATGTCCCGCAGATCAGAGAAAAACACCCGCGCTGGAATATCGATGAGTTGGTTCGAGTTCGCCACCACCGCGCCGCCAAACCAGGCGATCAGCACGGAAAAAACCACCAGCATCGGCAAGGCGATGGCGATGGCGAGGACGCGCGGCAGGACGAGATAGTGAACGGGATTAATGTTCATCGTCCGCAGCGCGTCAATTTCCTGATAAACGCGCATGGAGCCAATTTCCGCTGCCATGGCGGAGCCAATGCGGCCGGCGATGAGAATCGCCATCATCACCGGCGCCAGTTCCTTGGCGATGGCGATGCCCACCACGCCGCCGACGGCGCTGGCCAGGCTGCGCTCGACGAGAATCGGACCGGTTTGCAGGGCGATGACGGCACCGATGAAAAACGACAGCACACAGACCATCAGCAGACTGGCATTGCCGATTTCAAAAAACTGGTCGAACACCTTTTGCCGCTGACGCCACGTCAGCGGCAGCGCCAGCAGCGTGCGCCAGAACAGCGTGATGACTTGGCCGATGTTTTCAAACATAGTTTAATTGGCGACGGGCGGCGTTTGCGAAATCGTCTGATAAAACAGCCGTGTCCGCCGCATCTTCCCGTCGCATTGATACTGGAAAAGCCCGAACAGGAGCGAGACTTTTTTGCGGCCCGGCGCCATTTCACTCCGATATAAATTCCACAACAGCGAGCGGCTGGAGGCACCAACTTTGGCATTGTCTTCGGCGCGCCAGAGCGACCAGAGCGGCGACCAGTTGCGTTCAATGCCACGGTTATTAGGCACCGCTGGCTCTATGGGGGCGAGAACCTGAAGGCGCTCGTTGCCGTTAAAATCGCGATGCCAGGTGAAAAACGGCCACATATCCAGCCGCTTTTTCTCCGCCCCGGTCTGCGTGTTTTTTTCCACTACTTTCGAATAGAGATAAAATAATACCCGGGTGCGATTTTGATCCAGCGGCGCGGCTTGCAGCCGGCGATGCTGATAAACCGGCCAAAGGTAAGAATCGCTTTCCATGTCCTTGTTGCGCGATTGGCTGAACAGCGGAAAAACTCGCGAAGTGGTTTTGCCCTCACCGCGCGTGAAAATCACCAGCGGCCACGGCCCCTGCCATTCATGGTATTTCTTTGCCCGGTCATCAATCCAGGTGAACACGGGCCAGAGCACGGAAGTAGAATCGCGCTGGGGCGAACGGGAATAGGCGTAAAATGGAATCGAGGCGCGAAATTTTTCCGCATTGGTAGTGCCTAGGCCGGCATCCTGTTTGAGATGCAGCGGCCAGAGATAAAATGATTTATCATGACCGCCGGCTACTTCCACGTCGCCAAAGCCGTTGGTGTGGGTGGTGATATCTTTGTGTTCGCTACCGGCCAACGGCCAGACCTGCCAGCCGCGCAATCCGTCACCACGCCGGACATGAATAATCGGATAAAGGTAATTATCGGTGACCAGATCGCGTTTCCGCGTTTGGACATAGAACGGGAACATGACGAAGTTGATTTCGTCGCGGAAGAGCCGGTTTTTAAGCTGGCCATAAAACGGCAGATAGGCGGTGTAATTCAAATTGGTGTCCGGCGAGCGCTGCGCAAAATATAACGGGAACAATGTAAGCCGATGCTTCACCGCCCCATTTTGTTCCTGCCCATTGGAGGTGCTGATCAACTGGAAAAATTGCCAGCGCCGCTCCTTTCCATAGCGGATGGTGGTCAGCAGCGGATACAGAAAATCATCCTCATGCGCCTCAACGTCCGGCTTGTTGTTGCTGGAATAAAACGGCGGGATGGCCCATGTCGTCTCTGATTCTGTTTGCTGTGAATAATAAAACGGCCCGGCCGCCTCCGTCCGCGAGCCGTTTTCCAAGGTCAAAGCAAAGCGATCAAAGGCAAATCCACAATCAGCCGACTCAACTCGTTGAACCAATGGGAAAATCGAAAATCCCACGAAAACAAAAAGGAACAAACGTAGCCCGGGGCGAATGCGCCCGAACAACCTTAACGATACCTGATGTTTTCTTATTGGCATTTTTTACGCTTATTAACTCGGTTTAACAATGACATTGACTTTCACGGCTTTTGTTTTATTCTATCCTTAATTGAGGTTTTTTGCCTCGGTTCCTCCAAACCCGGTGCAGACATTTTGTCGGCACTGGGTTTTTCAATCAACGGACACCAGCGACCAATCAAATTTAACAGAGCAGGCAAGAAAGTCAGTCCCGCAATCATGCAGGTCGCAATGCCCATGGCCATGATAAATCCCAGACTGCGAATCCCGCGATGCTCTGCAAGAACCAGACTGCCGAATCCAGCAATGGCCGTCAATCCCGACACGAGCACTGCTTTGCCGGTGCTGCGGGAAAGAATGCCCGGCGTGCCCTCCTCGGCGTAGCGGTTAAGGATGTGGATGCCGTTGGTAACGCCGATACCGATGACCAGCGGCAGCGTCATGATGTTCGCCAGATTTAATGGCACCCCAACCCACCCCATCAAACCACCCAGCCAAAGCGTGCCCAGACCCACCGGAATCAGGGCCAGCACCACCGCACTCACACTGCGAAAATGGAATAACACCATCAAAGCAATTGCGGCGAGCGAATACCAGGCCGCTTGCACATAACTGTCCTTCAGCAGCGTTTCGTATTCCAACAACTGCACCGGCGTGCCGGTGACATTCGCATCTACCGTGCGCAAGTCATGGACAAATCTTTCCTGCGGCGCACGTTGCCAGACATCTTCTTTGGGATATACTTGAATCAAGAATTTCCCATTCACCCCAATGAACCGATTGGCCAATGCCGGCGGCAAATCCGTAGTTTTCAACGCCGTGCGATGATCTTGTCCCTGCAACAACTGAAAAGTGTCTCGTAAATCATCGAGCAGTGCGCGCTGGAAAATTGCCAGCTTCGCGGCGTGCTCCGATTGTTCCGCCGCGTCGCCATGCAGCATATCCTTGCGAAAATTTTGAATGGCCGATTGCAACGCCACAAACTCTTTCGCCAACGCCGGCTCGTTGGTCCCGACTTCTTCACGCGCCAGGCCGATATACCCAGCCAAAGAATACAACGTGCGGCTCAAATCATTCACATCCACCGGCCGCGGGTCGGGCGATGTAAATTTCAGCTCTGCGACCTCGTCCTTGATTTCACCGATTAACCGCAATTTTTCCGCCGGGTTTGGATTTAAAAAGTCTTTGTAAAACGGCGGCTGGGTTTCCGCCACGGTCGGGAGCTTCTCAATTTTCTTCTGCAGCGCAATCGCGTTGGTCAGGGAATCCGCCAGCACGGCGCTGTATAAAAGCGATTTTTCCGCCGAGCCTAGCAGCTTGTGCTCGAACACCACCGACGACAGTCTCGGGCTTTGCATCTTGATCAAGTTGTAATCAAAATACACCTTGCGCCCCCCGGCTACCGCTGCCACACATATGCTCGCGGTGATCGCCATTACGATCACCGGTCGTTGCAGCCAGAAATTTTCAATTCGCGTCCGCGCGTTGCTCTCCTGGATCTGATGATCCAAAACATTCTGCCGGCCACGCAGCAGCAGCACCGGCAGCATTGTCATCATGGGAATCAAACATACCATCAGTCCGCCGCCGCAAATAATGCCCATTTCTTGAATCCCCTTGAAATTCGTCAGGGCCATCGCCGCGAACGCGCCCGCCGTCGTCAAGGCGCCGGTGAAAATTCCCTGACCGGTGAACACCATTGCCTTGGTGAGCGCCTCCTGCTCCGTTTTCCCGTGATGCAATTCCTCTTCGTAGCGCGTAATCAGATGCACGCCAAAATCAATCGCCAGCCCAATCAGCATCGGCACGAAAGTGATGGTCAAAATATTCAGATGCCCCACCGCCAGCGTCGTGAACGCCATCGTGTAACCCAAACCGACCACCAGACAAATTGTCGCCTTCACCGGCCGGCCCGTTTCGTGATAGCCATAGATGAAAATCAGCGCGCACAACACGAGCGACACCAGGCTCGCCAGCATGGTGTCTTTCTGCGACTGGATCATCTCGTCATAATCCAACACCGGCTCGCCCGTGATGCCGACATTCACACCCGGCACTTCCGCCTGCGTCAGCTTCACCAGCTCGCGCAACCGTTCCACCACTTCGCCGGTCATATCGTCATTCGGCGCGTGGGTCGTCACCACAAACAATCTGCCTTTTGAAAACGTGATGTAACTCTCCAGCAATGCTTCATCTCCGCCCCCCAGCAAGGTGGCGATGTTGGGCGACGGCGGGGCCCCCGGCCGGTGCAAGGCGGCATCCGCCTGCGTCACAATGCGTGTCAGTGCTGGCAGCGATTTCGCCAGCGATTTGTTTTCCGCATTTTCCTCGCGCTTGGCGGTGCGGAAAGCCTGATTGATCCGATCAAACAGCGAAACCAGATTTGTCGTCTGCGTAAATTGCCGGATGAATGGCCGCGCCACATGCAGCGTGTCCCGCATCTCCATCAGATTGGTTTCGGAAGCAAACTGCAGCGCCTTCTTGCCCATCATCGCCAGGTTCTGCTGAAAAAAAACATCGCGAAACAAATTCGTTTCCGCCTGCATCCGCGCGGCAACCCGCTCGACAAACTGGCGGTTCTTCTCGATGTCGTCGCTCTCCACGACCACGACAATGTCGTCTGGCTGGGGGAATTCCTTTTGAAACGCGAGGTAGTTCTGGTGATATTTTTGGTTCGGCCCCACCAGATTGTCACGGTTCATGTCCGCCTTCAGAAAAAAGACGGTGTAAACCACGCACAAGACAAACAGCCCGATCTGCGGCCAGAAAAACCAATGCGGATAACGCATGACCGCCACCGCCAGTCGGCCCAGCAGTCGCGCCATTAAACTATTTTCACTCAGCGCCTTCATTAAGCGGTCAGTTCACCTTTTCCACCAACACCGCCGTGCCGTAGCAAAGCACTTCCGTGATGCCCGGCGCGATTTCCGTCGCGTCATACCGCACGCCGATCACGGCGTTCGCCCCGAGCTGGCCGGCGTGCGTGAGCATTAAGTTGAAGGTATCTTCCCGGGTGCGTTCGCAAAGACTCGTGTAGATGGAAATGTTCCCGCCGAAAATGGACTGAATGCTTGCGCCGAAATTACCGACCACCGAACGCGACCGCACCATGATGCCGCGCACCACGCCGAACGATCTGGTGATCCGGTAGCCGGGCAGTTCAAACGCCGTCGTTGTAAAAGGATGGGTTAGAATCATAGCCTGTTGATTGAACACGACGAAGCGAGTCCGCAAAAGCCAAATCTAACGGCTGACAAAACATCGGGTGCATCTGGACACTGTTCTTACTCCCTCTCCCCGCCCAGCAAGAGTCAGGATGAGGGGATTTGAGCCAAAAATCATTGGCCTCCTCACCTCGGCCTTCTCATCCTCGGGGGAGGCGAGGGAGAAAACAGGAACAATGTCCAGATGTACCCGAAAACATCACGCATCCCGATGCCTCGAAACTCCTCCAGGAGTTCATCTCCATTGCCGGGCGCCAATGTATTTCAGCCGACTTACCAGCTTACTTGTTGGCCTTGGGAACATCCTGCCAGCCTTGCGCCTTGATGAGGGCGTCCACGTCCGCCTTGGGTCCGTAGCCAGCCGGTATGAGATTCCATTTATCCAGATACTTAAACGCTGCGCCTAAATCTTTAACTTCGTCTTTCTTGCCTGCCAGTTGGTCTTTGGGCAATTGGCTCAACTTTTGCAGGTATTTGCCGGTTAGTTCTGTGGCCTTCTTGACGACGGCATCCTGTTTTTCATAAGTCAGGGATTCCAACGCGCGGAGCAATTCCGGCAGCGGATTATCCGGCGAAGCCAGCTTGGCGGCGTCCGCGCGGATGGTGGCGGCAATCTCTTTGCGCTTGGCGGCGGTTTCTTCCGCGCTCAATGGGCCGTGTGACGGCGTCACGCCGGTGCGCGGCGGCAGTTCGCAGACCCAGATGTTGCGGAAGCGGACCGGGTTGCCGTGGTCTTGCAATTTGAGCACGCCTTTTTCGGGCATCGGGCCGGGTTTGCTGCGCTTCATGTGGCCGCCGGTTCCGTCGGGGGCGAGGTGGTCTTGAACTAGAATGCCATTGCAATAAACCGTGATATAGCCGGGGTCCACGCACTTTTCATTTTCGTATATCGGGCGGCGGTATTCGATGTCAATGAATTGAAACTCGCCGGGCGGCCGCAGGGCGTTGGCGGCCGGGGGATTGATGCCGTAAACCGAACAGGCAAAACCGTCGGCGTAAGTCGGGTTGTCGTAGTTATCCAGCACCTGGACTTCCAGCGTGCCCATCAGAAAAATGCCGCTGTTGCCGCGCCCCTGACTTTCCCCCTGCGGCGGCGTCGGTGCCGCCCACTCGACATGCAATTGGCAATCGCCGAATTCCTGCTTGGTGCGGACATAGCCGGACTTGGGCACACATTCCATGGCTCCGTCACGGACGATCCATTTTGTCGGTTCATGCACGTCTTTCTTGTCCGCTTCCCATTTGGCCAGCGCGGCTTCGGTGCCATCGAACAAAATGACTGCGTCGGCGGGCGCTTTAGCCTTGGCGACGAGTTCGCTGACTGGCTTGGGTTCGACCCTGGGAGGCTGCGGACGGTTGCGGTCATGAATAGCCCAGGGATGGCGATCATCCGGCGGGTCGCCATAGAATGGCTTGCCCGTGTTGGCCGCCTGAATGGTGCCGCTGGCTAAAATCGCCAGCCCGAAGGTCGCAATGATACGATTTGCTTTCATGGTTATGGTGTGAATGATATGCGCTGCGGAAAAAAACTCAAAGAGTTTCAAATCCCTGCTGCCGGAGTCGCTGAAGTTTGTAAAGCAAGGCGCGCCGGCTGATGCCCAAGGCCTTGGCCGTCTCAGTCCGGTTGAAGTTTTGCTGGCGGAGGGTCAGCAAAATCGCGTTCCGCTCAATTTCATCCAATGGCGCAGGGGCTGCCGTTGCCATCGGCGCTTGCCTGACTGCCTCCCGCAGTTTAGCCGGCAGGTGTTCGGGTAGGATCAATTCACTTTGCGAAAGCAGGGCGGCACGTTCCATGGCGTTGCGCAACTCCCGCACGTTGCCCGGCCAGGTGTAATTTTCCAGACAGTCGGTGGTCGCCGCCGCCAGCCGGGCGCGATTGCGGGCGAATTCCACGACAAATAGATTGGCCAGCGGCGAAACATCCTCCCGGCGCTCGCGCAACGGCGGCAGATGCAGTTCCACCACGTTCAATCGGTAAAACAAATCCTCGCGGAACCGTCCCGTCTTCACCTCATCTTCGAGATTGCGGTTGCTCGCCGCAAGAATCCGCGCGTTCGTGTGAATCTCGCGGTTCGAGCCGATGCGCTGAAATTTCCCGTCCTGCATCACGCGCAGCAATTTTGCCTGCAACGGCGGCGCCATCTCCGCAATCTCATCCAGAAAAATCGTCCCGCCGTCCGCCTCTTCAAACCGCCCGATGCGCTGGGCGGTTGCGCCGGTGAACGCGCCCCGTTCGTGGCCGAACAGCTCGCTCTCCAGCAACGTCTCGGGAATGGCCGCGCAATTCACTTTTACCAGCGGGCCGCCGGCGCGCGGACTCCAGCCGTGAATCACATCCGCCACCACTTCCTTGCCCGTGCCGCTTTCGCCGGTGATGAGCACGCGCGCTTCCGATGAGGCAATGAGTGCGACCTGTTGAAACAGCGCCGCCATCAGCGGACTTTGCGCCACGACATTTGCCGGCAACGGTTTGGCCGCGCCCAGCTTCACCGCCGCCGTCGGCTCCATGCCCGTGGCCTGCCGCACCGTGGCCAGCAGTTCGTCGAGGTCGATTGGTTTGGCCAGGTAGTTCAGCGCACCGTCGCGCATCGCCACCACCGCTTCGCGGATGTCGGCGTAGGCGGTGACCAGTAATACCGGCAGCGTGGGGAATTTTTGGCGCACGAGCCGCAGCGTGTCGAGGCCGGATAAACCCGGCATCCGCACGTCGGAAATCATCATGGAAAAACTTTCGGTGGCGAGAATGCTGAGGGCGCGGTCGCCGGAATCGGCCAGCACGGTTTCAAAATTCTGGCTGCGCAAAAATGAATCCAGCAAACTGCGCTGCCCCGGATCGTCATCCACGATCAGGATGCGTGGCGCTGCTGACATTTTGGAAGTTTCCGAACCCATGGGTGAAAAGTAGTCAATCCAGGTTGATTGCTGAAGGTTTTTCTTCTCCAGGATTCGTTCGGTCGCTAAAATCCATTGATATCCAACTGCCATGCGCAACTCTTGTTCGATTATTACCTTTTTGTTTTCTTTCGCTGGGAATATTAATGGCTTGCTGGCGCGAGACATTGAGGTGGCTCCCGGTGATTCTCCCGACCAGGCGGTTATCAAGATGGCGATTGAAAAAGCCTCGGACGGTGATGTGCTTCATATCAAGCGCGGCTTGTATCGCGAATCCATTGTCGTCAACAAACGCCTGCAACTGGTGGGCGAAGCGGGCGCAACGCTGGATCCCTCCCAGCCATTTCCAGCCGCCTGGCGACCGACACCGGAAATGGGCGCGGGAGTGTATCGGATGGATATCGACCGCAAGCCGATGACGCTGTGCCTCGATGGAAAAATCCTGGCCGAGCTGGATGCCAAGCGCGCCATTCAGCCGGGAGCCTGGAACTGGAAATCGTTGCTGGCGTCAGGGCCGCCTTTGGGCGGATTCAAATTCATCCGGGGTTTATGGATTTACCGGGATAAGAGCATATATGTGCATCTGGCCGACGATGCCGATCCAAAGTCTTTGGCTTGGAGTGTCGTTTGGGACCGCAATCCAGTGGTCACCTTCCGCAATGTTTCCGGCGCGTCCATCAAAGGATTGACCATCGCGCATGGATATGGCGGCGTCACCTTGTCGGAACAAGCGAAGCAATGCACGGTTTCCGGCTGCACCATTGGCCCGTGGGACAAAAACGGCGTTTTCATGACTGCCGGCGCGGCGGAATGTCTGGTGGAAAGCAACCAGGTGTTTCGCGGTTCGTATGAGGATTGGCGTCCGGTGGACGAATCCAAAGCGCGCTACGAAGTCTGGCAGATCCACAAAAAAACGGGATTCTATGACCGGGTGGGGATCAACCTGATTCGTGCCGGAGCCGGCAACCGGGTTCACGCCAACCATGTTTACGAAACCTTTGACGGCATTGACATCGGCGATTCCGCCATTGAATCACTGGACAAACCCATGCTCAGCCCGCATGACGACGAAGATGCTGAAATTTCGGACAACCTCATCGAGGAGACCCGCGATTCGGGAATCGAACTGGGCGCCGGCTGCATCAACGTGCGGGTGCATCACAACACGCTGCGTCATACCCACGGCGGTTTGCGCTACAAGCTGCCACGCATCGGTCCGGTGTTTATCTACCGCAATCTCTTGGTGGACGGAGCCCCGGGGAATATCTGGTATAGCATGGATGATTCGCCCGCCGAGGGATACGTCTATCACAACACGGTTATTGGCCATGGGGCGGCTTTGTATTACAGCAGCTTCGAAACGAAACATGGAATTGGCGCACCGCACTGGCATTACTACAACAACCTGTTTGCCACCAGCGGCGGATTTTTCAGCGATCACGGCACCAAAGCGCCGGTGAATTTTACCGCGGATTATAATCTTGTCACCGGCGGCGGCAAACCGTGGCCCAACGATCCCAGCCAGGAAAAGCATTCCATCTATGTGAAAACCGTTTCCTTCGGTCCGGATTATCATCTGCCGCCGGACAGTCCCGCCATTGACAGCGGCAACGACCTTTCAACTGCGTTTCATGGCAAACCCTTGCCGGGTTGTCCGCCGGGATACTTTGCGGGTAAGGCTCCTGACATCGGGGCTTTTGAAGCGGGTCGGTAAATATCCGTTCCTATTACACCGCCAGTTTCAAATGCGAGATGCGGAAGACGGCCCCGTGTGGCTCATTGGCGAGACATTGGATTTCCCAGCCGTGCGCGGAAACGATTTGCTGCACCACGGCCAGGCCGAGGCCGGTGCCTTTCTGGTGGGTGGTGAAATAGGGTTTGAAAATTTCCCGGCGTTTTTCCGGCGGCACGCCGGGGCCGTCGTCGCGGACTTCCAAAATGACTTCCTGATTTTCCATCCGCCGGATGCTGATTTGAATGGTGCCGCCCTGCCCCACCGCCTGCATCGCGTTGATAAGCAGGTTAAAGAGCACCTGCCGCAGCAGTTGTTCATCCGCCTCGATCGCCAGCGGCTCGCCGGTGACTTCGACCCGCAATTGCTTTTCCGCGATGTCATGGCCGAGCGTGCGGAGAATTTCATTCGCCGCCGCCGTCAAAACAATGTTCGTCCGCCGCACTTCGCGGGGCTTCGAATAGTTGATGAACTCGGTGAGCTGCGCGGTCACTTTGTCGGTCTCATCCACGATGGTCTTCGTTTTGTCGCGCACCTCGGGCGAGGCGTCCGGCAGCCGCGAAACGATCTGGGCGAGACCGCGAATGATATTGAGCGGATTGCGCGTCTCGTGGGCGAGACCGGCGGCGGCAAGGTTTAATTCCCTGAGGTGCGAGTTTTGTTCGCTGGCGCGGATGAGGCGGATTTGCAAATCAGCAGTTCTCGACATGTTGCGCCAGGCCAGACCGATGCCGAGCGCAGAAATGCCGGCAAAAAAACTGATGACCCAGCGCAGCCACCAGTCATCGGCCCGAATGGCGCGCAAGTTTTCCGTGGACATTGCCAGCACCAGCGCATGCAGCTCGCGCTTGGCGGTGAGCGCTTTGAACTCGGCTTCCTTCATTCCATGGAGCCACGGTGGACGCCGGCTGCCGCCGCTCGCTCGCGCTTGCCCGGCGTCATTCGTGGTTGGTGGGGGTGAATTGGTTGGCGGAAGCAGTGAGCCAGCGAAAGCGTTTGTCTCGTTTGGATTCCGCTCGGGACGGAAAAAATCCCGGTCGCGGGCGGTCGCATTGGTCAGCTCACGGAACGGCGGTAAAACAACGGTGGAATTGGTCGCTCCTTCCGGCCTGACGCTGGCGCCGGCCATGGGCATTACAAAGATGACGAAATTATCCGACCAGTGTTCGCCTTCGGTGGAGAGTTCTCGTGATAGCAGATTGGTGTCGCCCGCGGTGACCACGGGATTGCCCTCGGTGTTGAGCAGGCCGACCGCCACCAGTCCGCTGGAACTGACCAGGGTGTTGGTGCGGCTGTTGACCAACTCGTTGAGCACCGGTTCGAGGCGTTCTTGAAAAATCGCGCCGCGAAAACGCAGGGCGCGGGTCACGGCGCTCAAGGTGCTGGCGATTTCGCGGGAGCGATTGCGAAGGTCCGATTTCGCGGCCTCGACCACCCGGAAATGTTCCTGCCATTGCCAGCCCGCCACCACCAACCACATGCCGGCGAGCAGGCCATAGACCAGTTTGCTTTGCCGTTTGAGTTCCATCGCGGGGTCAAGTTTGTCGGGGCGGTGTGAAAAACATCGACTAATTTTTCTTCATCGGCACGCGTTCGAGGAAACGATTCAGTTCCAGCTCGCTGACGGTATTGGTGATGGCGGAGGCCTGGCCGGTTTCGTTCACCGCCATGGCCGCCAGCATCGTCGGCGATTTGACGATGTGCGGAGTCAGGAACATGAGCAATTCCGTCTTCGTGTCGCTTTTGGCGCTGGACTTGAACAGCATCCCCAGCAAAGGAATATCGCCCAGCAGCGGCACCTTGTTGTCGGAGGAGGACTTGTTGTTGGAAATCAGGCCGCCAATGACCACGGTCTGCGCGTCCGGTGTCACCACCACGGTGTCGGCGGAACGGACATTCAGCGTCGGGGCATAAACGGCGCTGCCGCCGAGGATGCCGCCGCCGCTGGCAATCTGTTGACCGAGCGTGGACGTGTCCACCACCGAAGTTTGCGGCTGAAGAATCATTTCCACGAGATTGTTTTGCCCGATGAACGGCGTGACGTTCAGAATGATGCCGACCGAGGTGTAGGCACCGTTGATGATGGGCGTGGTATTGTTGCCCACCGAGGTGTAGGAAACACCGCTCGGCATGTAAATGGACTGGCCGACCACGATTTTGGCAAGCTGTCCGTCCCGGGCCAGAATGGACGGACGCGAAAGCACCTGCGCCTTGCCTGCCTTGGCAATGGCCTTCAGGGTTGCCTGAAAATCCTTGCCCATGATCTGGTAAAATCCGTTTGCTCCGCTTGTTCCTGGCGACAACGCAGCCAAACCGGATGAGCCCAGGGCGTTGAAATTCGTCACGACGGTGTTGGCACCCGACAGTCCGAAGACATTTGCCGCGCTGCCGCTCAAATTGTCGCCAATACCCTTGGTCCAGCCGCCTTCGATGCCGATGTCCAGGTCGTTATTGCGCTGAACCTCCATGAACACCACTTTGATGAGCACCTGCGGCTTGGGCGCGTCGAGACTGACGAGGATGTTGCTGATTTGCTGGCTTGTTTCCTCGTCCGCGATGACCACGATGTTATGGGTCTGCGGATCCACGGTGATGACCGCGTTGCCGATGGTGCCATTGTTATTGTATTGGCCGGGCTGCGTGGACGAGCTGCCACCGGCGCGGTTGGCCGCCCCGGCACCCAATCCGCCAAAACCACCGAAGCCGCCGAAGCCGCCGCGCTGCTGGGCTTGGAGCTCAAGCGGGGCGCACAGGAGCAAAGCCAGGCATCCGGTGAAAATTGTTTTGAAACTGTTTATTTTCATAATTTTTATCGCGTTAAATTTTAGAACTGCAAACCGCCTGCCGCCCCGCCGCGTCCGCCGCCGGTCGTCCCGAAGCCGGAAGTGCTGCCCGACGACGATGAACTCGTGGTGTTGTTTTGGGCTCGCTGCATCAACGGGCTGTTCTGCGACGAACTGCTGCCGGTGCGCGTTGTGCCGCCCGACTGGAACATGTTTTGCAGCACCTGAGCCGCCTGCTGCGGATCGCCGTTCTTCATCTGGAACACGAATACTTTCTGGTCGCGCGTCGAAGGCACATCCAGATCGGTCATCATGTCGGCGATTTGATCCATTAAATCTTTCGGGGCCGTCACGATGACCGCCTGAATGCGCGAATCCGCCACGACATTGACTTGCATCGCTTTTTTGACGCGGTCGTTCGCGCCGCTGCCGGCGCTGGCGGCACCGGCTGCACTCGCCATCCGTTGGAAAAATCCGCCGCCGCCGCCGCCGGCAAAACGGGTCGGTGCCTGCGCGGTGGAGCCGGAAGTGCTGCTCGGGAAAATGCTCGAAAGTTCCGACGCCACGTCTATCGGGCTGGCATATTTCAGGCGGAACACGCGGATTTCAGTTTCCGACTGCGCACTGCTGTCGATTGCCTTGATGATTTCCGTCAAGTGACGGATGTTCTGCTGGGTGTCCGTGATAACGATGGAGTTGCCGGCCTCATTGGCCACCACCGTTGCCTGCGGCGAGACAAACGACGTCAAATCCGACACCAGTTGCCGCGCCTCGACAAAACGAATCGGAATGATTTGTGTCACGATCTCGGCGTTCTTCGGGATTTCCTCCGGATCGTTGCCCGTCTTCACCGGGATATCGCGCGTCTTCGCGTCATTCTTGTCCACGATGGTCAACGTGCGGCCGTTCCGCATGGCGGCGTAGTTGTTTTTGTTCAGCACGGAATTCAACAAGTCCACCGCCTCGTCCCGGGTCAAATGGCTGCCCTTGATCGTCACGTTCCCGCTCACGCGCGTGTCGAGCACGATGATGAGTCCCGCCGCGTCGCTCAAATAATTCAGCACCATCTCCAGCGGCGCGTTACGGAAATTCAACTGGATGTCGTTCGGGTTGTTCGTGCCGCTGGGCTGCGCCGGCGGAATGAAACTCAGTTGAGTGATCTCACTCGCCACCACTTTTGATTGTCCGGGCAGGATGATGGGCGGTTCGGAAACTGCTTTCTTTCCGGAGTCATTGGTGTTGACGGCGGTGCTGTTCCCCGCCTGGGCTTGGGCGGCTTCATTCGTCAAGGCGGCGGCGATCGCGGCGATCATTTCCGGCGATGGCGGGGGCGGCAAACTCCCCGCCTCCGGACCTCCCGGCAGGCTGTCCCCGGCGACATTTGGCGGCGGTGGCGGCGGATTGTTGTTGCCCGGCGGGTCTTGCGCGATTATCGGCAGTCCGGCCACGCCCAGCGTCAGTAGGGTTAAGATGATTTTTTTCATTGATTCTCCTTTGCTCTTTTTTCCATCAGTCGTTTCAGAATTTCACTCTGCGCCCCCGCGGCCACCGGCACGCTGGGCGTGCTGCGTTCGCTGGAATTTTCCGCCGCGCCCGCCGGTGCCGTGCCGGTCTCACTCGCGGGCGCTCCGGGGGGAATTTCCGCCGCACCGGAAAACTGCCAGCCGCCGGCTTCCTGGTGCATCACGTCGCCGACTTTTAGCTCCAGCTTTTGTTTGCCGTCCGCCGATTCAATCCGGGCGCGGCCCGCCACAATTTCCGTCACCGTGTAGTCCGCGATTTTTTCCGACACGCTCAGGACTTTTTTCAATTCCGTGTCATTGCCGCTGAAAAAGGCGAAAAAACCCTTTTCGTAAGCCATCGTGCCAACCAGCGTGAATGCCGGCGTCGAAGCTGAGCGGGTCCGCGGCCGGGTCGTCTGTGTTCGGGTCGAGGTGTAATGCGGCTGGCGGTTCGGATCGAAAATGTTCCGGTCCGTGATGAACCGGCTGAACGCCGTGTAATCCGTCGGGCCGGGATTGTTCCGGTTTGCCTGCCCATGCACCTCGCCCGCCAGCACGACCGCCAGCGCAAAAACAAATTGGGTTCGCATGGTTTTCATTTTTTGTCGCTGGCCATCAAAGCCAGTCCGTTGATTTCCAAACTGAGCGTCATCTGCTGGCCGCCGGCGTCGCGGGAAGTCAATTCCACCGAGTCCACCTTGAGCGCCATCGGCCCTTTTTCCAGCGCGTAGAGAAATTTGCTCAACGTCGCCAGGTCGCCCGCCGATTCCACGCGGCACGCCAGCGTCAGATAATTCGTCGAATCGCTTTTCCACTGCGGCATAATGCTCGTCAGCTCCGCACCCGCCTCGCGCGACCAGCCGTCCAGCGCCTTCAAAAACCGCTGTTCCGCCTGCGACGGGTTGGCGGGCAGCGCATTGACCTGCATCCAGTTCCAGCGACTGCGAACGCCGGTCTCGCGTTTACTGAGCTGCTGGCCTTCGCTGACTTGCTTCTGCAACGCCTTGATCTGCGCCTGCCGCGACGACCACCAGCCGCCGAGCGGTTCCAGAATAAAATTCACCGCCACGAACAGCGCCACGACCGCGATGGTCAATACCACGAGAAACTGCTGGCGGTTCTCAATTTTCATTTTCACTCCGCACCTCCGTTGTTGAGTTTGAAGCTGAACACAAACTGGATCGGCGGCTTGTTGCCGCGGCTCTGCTCGCGATGCACCGCCGTCACGCCCGGCAGCGCGCTCAATTTCGCCTCCACCGCCAGCAACGACGCGTTGTCTCTCGCCGTGCCGGCGCAAGTCACCGTGCGGCCGTCGCGGATGGTGATGTTCTTCGCCGTCACCGCGCCGTCTTCGGGAAACGCCAGGGATAACTGCCGCAACACCGCCAGATTGTTGTAGGTGCCGCTATACCACGGCCGGTATTGATGAATCTGGTTTTGAATGGTTTCGAGTCCGGCGACTTTCATCTGCATCTTCGACCACTGCGAACGCAGGCTCCACAACTGGTATTGCTGGAATAGAAAAACTCCCGCGACCAGCGCCGCGATTCCCGCCGCCACCGCGCCGGACTTGCGCAGCCGGCCGGAAGAATATTTCGTCACGAACTGTTCGACGAAGTTTGGCTTCGGCGGCAGAAATTCAAACCCCGGCTTTTCGCCCGTCAGCAGCCGCGCCGCCAGGCTGAACGCGGCGGAAACCGATGCGCCCGCCGGCAGCGTCACGCCAAATTCATCCGGTGCATAAGCGGAAACCATTTCCACTTTCAAATCCAGCGCCTCCAGCTTCAGCTCCAAATCGTCCGCCAGCAATTGCGCCAGGTCGCGCGGACCATAAATGCGGATGCGTTTCACTGCCGCGCGCAATTCGGCGGACAGTTGCCCCAGCGTCACGCGCGTTTCGCGCGCCACCAGATCCGGATGCAGCGTCAGCCGGCCCGCCGTGTTTTCCACCGCGCCTTCCAGAGCGCGCAAGGCCACCACGCCGCCGTTGGTGATTTGCAAACCGACATTGGTTTCGCCGATCACCAGCGCCAGCACGCCATTGGAGCTCTGGCGCGATGCGGGTTGCAGCGCCGTCGCGCCCAATGCAAAGCTGGCCGGCTTCAGTTTGGCCGCCGCCAAAACATTTTCCAGCGCGGTAAGCTGCGTGCTGGGAATGCCGGCCAGCAAAACATGTTTTTTATCGCCGGCCAGCGGCGTGCGGGAATGGGCGATTTGCAACGTCGCCACGTCCGCATGGAATCCTTTTTCCGCCTCGAGCTGCATCAGGCTCGTCGCGTCCGCCTCCGGCAGCGGCGGCAATTCCGTTTGCGCCGTCAAAACCAGTTTCAACGGCACGCCGAGCACGCAATCGCGCTCGCGGATGCCGGCGGCGTCCAGATGATTGCGGATTTCACGTCCGACCAGCTCCGGCGCGGCGGTCAGCGGGTCGAGCGTGAGCGCGGCGGAAAATGTCTGCAGCTGCTGCAGCGAACCATTCGTGCGTTTCAGCACCACGCCGTCAAGCCGGCTGCCGTCGAGCGTCAGGCCGACCACCGTGGTCGGCGTTTTGCCTCGGCCGAATTTGAATTTAAAATCAGGTTTCATTCCGTGTTCTTCGCGACCATGTTTTCCCGCACTGTTTCACCGAGCGCCCAGCCCAGCCGGCTCAAATCCTGCCGGTACAAGATGATGGGCGTTCCATTGCTCACGTCGAAAATCAATTTCACGCGGCGATATCCGCGCCCATACGGCCCGACCGCCGCGATGTCCGCCGTGAACTGGTAGCTGCGCGTGGTGACGTAATCGCCGCGCGCCAGTCCGGTGATCACCGGACTGGTGTTGCCCAGTGAGTCTATAATCCACGCGATGGAGCCGAGATTGCCGGGATTCTGCTGGCGATATGTGACAAGCGTCTGCGCCGCGTTGATCGCTGTTGATTCATCCACGTTTACGCCCATGAACAAAGCCGTTAGCACTTCGGCATTGGCGGTGTTGACGTTTACGCGGCCGCGAAAATAGGTGTTGGTGCTCGTCGTCACATTGCTGGCCAGCCGGGCGAAATCATCCGAACTCATGCCGATGTTTTTACACCGCAGCGCCAGCCCCAAAAATCCGCGATAAGGCCGCGCCGTCGGGTTGGTCGCCATCAGCTGGGGCACATAGGAAGTGCTGATGCTGGCATTTTGCAGGAGCGACCGGACCTGGGCGCTCGACGCCGTGTTCATGTTGGTCAGCCTCGTGCTGTCCGAATGAAAATTCGGCTCGCGCGTGTAAACCGTGGTGTATTCCAGCAGGCCGGAATCCAGCGCGCCGTTGCTGTTCAAGTCTTTTTTGTTTTTATCAGCGACGCCGTTGCGGTTCAAATCCTCGCCGGCGAGCATTTCCACCGAGGCGCCATAAACAAGGCGCAGCTCATCCACCGTCTCAAACGGGGCATATTTCGGCGCGTAGCCGAGCGACGTGTAATCGAGCGCCACCACGCCGTTCGTGCCGCGCCAGTCCATGATCGCGTCGGCAAAATCAGAATAGACGTTCGGCAGATATTGAAAAACATTGGTGCTGACATTGTTCAAATTCAGTTTGCCGCCCTCGTCCACCAGGCCGAAATACGGATCGGTGGCATTGCCGCCTGCCGGGTCGCGGCCGATGAGCCAGAACTTGGCGTCGCCGACCGGCACGGCTTCACAGCGGAATTGCGTGTTGTCCGGCACGGCGCCGTTCGTCGCAAAGTTCAGCAGCGCGAGACCGACGTAACGCGCCGCGCCTTCGATGGCTTGATCCGCCATGAGGCCGCTCACGCGATTATCCGAAGCGCGCATTTCGTAAGTCATCTGGTTGGCAAAATACAGCGCGATGCTGACCAGGCCGATGCTCACCCAAAGCACGATGATCAGCACGGAACCGGATTGCGATTTACGGAAACGTCCAACCTTCAACATTGAACCTTCAACCTTCAATGAAGCACCGAACCGAACGCCGTTGGGCGTTGGGCGTTGGGCGTTGAATGTTGAAGGTTGAATGTTCATTCTCAGCCTCTCGTCGCGCTGGTCAAAACCATGTTCGTTCGCGCCACGCAATCAATCGGCACGACCATCTGGATCGGCTCTTTGGCGTTGCCGCCGGTCATCTGGATTTCCACGCGCACCGCGATCGGTAAATTGGTGTAAAGTGAGTTTGCATCACTGGTGTCCCAGGCTTCCTGCCAGCGCGAGCCGTCATAGCAGGAGAACTTTACGCTCTCGACGCCGCTCAGCATCAGTTGATCCTCCACCTCCGGGGTGCCGCTGATCGAAAGCAGATTCCGGGTCACGCTGCGAAACAAATCGCGCTGGCCGGCGGCCTCCGTGGAATTTTTTAATTCATAAGTCACCCGCTGAATGTCCGCCCACGGCGAATTGACGCTCAACGCGCCGGTCGCGGTGAACATTTCTACCGCCACCGGCTCGCTCGCGCCCATGCTGTTGATCGTGCCGGCTCTGAATGCGCCGGATAAAAATTTGCTCGTGCCGTTGGTCGGCGTGACAACGCATTGCAAATCACGGCGCAGGAACATCACCGCCTGATCCAGCGGCGTGGCGGCATCCACCGCTTCCGTCGTCACCCGGCGCAAATGCAGCGCCGTGAACAGCACGGCGTTCACCGCCGCCAGCACGATGGCGGCCACGCCGATGGCGAGAATCATCTCGACCAGCGTGAATGCGCCTTGTTTGTTTGTTCCAATTTTCACTTCGTTAAATTCATCGTGGTCACCCCCGGCTGGGTGGCCAGCGTTTCCAGCTTCACCGAATAATCTTTGCCCTGCGCGGTGAACTTCACTTCCGCGGTCACCATCTGCAGGGCCGAATCCTGCGGCCAGGCCTGGCTGGACAGCGTCCAGTTGAATTCCCGGCCGCCTTCCGTCACCGTGCCTTTTTGCTGGCCGGTGTTCCAATTCGTCATGACCAGGCTTTCATTCAAAACCCGGTCCGCAATGCGCGCCGCCGAACCTTTTCGCGCGCCGACTTCGCCCGCGAGGCTGGCGATGTGCATCGCCTCGATCGCCGCCGGGATCACGATGGCGAGAAACAGCATCGCCGCCAGCACCTCGGCCAGCGTGAATGCGCGGCAGCGGCGCTGCGCCGCATTCCGGCTATTTCTCGGTGTCGCGAATTTCATATCCCAGCCGCGTTTTGCCGAGCACCAGCCAGCGCGAAAACCCGGCGCTGTCCGTCAATTTTAAAGTCTGCGGACTGTTTTCATCCACCGCGCCATCCGCCGTGAATTTTACCGCCGGCAAATTCTGAAACGTCGCCGGCGTTCCCGCGCTGCCGCTCGCCACCGCGATTTGCAGCGTGGCATCCAGATTCAGATTCTCCGCCTTCGCATCCCCGTCCTGCCCGCTCGTCTCGGCTTGCAGGCCGTAGGCGCCTTGCTTCTCGTCCACCCACAGCACCATCGTCGCACCTTCCGAAACCGCGCGGCTCTGGCCGGCGTGCATCAGCGCCGCCAGCCGCCGCGCCTCGGAATCCAGCGCCCGCCCGCGCACAAAATTCGACAGCGCCGGAGCCGCGAGCGACGTGACAATCACCAGCAATGCCAGCACGAGAATCAATTCGACCAGCGTGAAGGCGGAGGCGATTTTTGAACTGCGAATTTCAAACAATGAACGGAAGCCGGTCGTTCGCGTAGACGGCATTCGCAATTCACAATTCGTAATTCGCAATTTCATTTACTTCGTCCAGTTGCCAACATCATCTTCCGTGCCTTCCTTGGCGTCCGGTCCGATTGACAAGAGGTCGAAGGCGCTCGGGTTGTGCTTGCCGGGGAAATAGTAAACGTAATTATTCCCCCAGGGATCCTGCGGAACTTTTTCCAGATACGGCCCGTGCCAGTTCTTGGCGTTGCTCGGCGCGGTCACCAGGTCCTGGAGGCTCTTCGGATAAAAGCCGTTGTCCACCTCGAATGCATCGAGCGCCGTCTTGATGGAGGAAATGTCGGCGTGCGCGGCCGTGGCGCGGGCTTGTTCGCTGCGCCCAACGATTTTCGGGATCACCAGCGCCGCGAGAATGCCGATGATGGTGACGACCAGCAGCATTTCGACCAGCGTGAAAGCGCGGCGCAGTTTCGTTGTTTGAATGAGTGGTTTGATTTGGATGTTCATAAAGGTTCCGGGTTATTTGATGTAATCCTGCAATGAGAATACGGGCAGCAGCATCGAGATGAAAATGACGCCGATGAATCCGGCGATGAGAAACAGCATCAGCGGTTCCGCAAAGGCGACGGCGGTCTTCAAATTGCGGTCCAGATCCACTTCCGTGACGCTGGCGACGCGGATTAATTCCACATCCAGTTTGCCGCTCTCTTCCGCGACGGAAATCATTTCCAGGACCGCGCCGGAAAAAAGCGCTTTGCAATCACCCAGACTCTGGCCGAGCCTGCCGCCCTGCTGCACGCGTTCGATGGACTGGCCGACGGCATCCACCAGAATCTGGTTGCCGATGGACCGGCGCGAGACATTCAAGCCCTGCACCAGCGGCACGCCGGCGCTGAGCAGCGTGCCCAGCATCCGGCAGAAACGGGCCATCGCGAATTGCGCGATGAGCGGGCCGACGAGCGGCGATTTCAAAACGATGCCTTCCCACGAGCGCTTGCCTTTTTCGGACACAAACCACGCCCGCACCAGAAAGCCCGCCGCGCCAATTCCCAGGGCGACGAATACCCCGTACGACCGCACGAGATGGCTCAGGCCGATGACCAGTTGGGTGATCAGCGGCAACGAACCGTGGACGCTGGCAAAAACCTTTTGAAATTTCGGGATGAAGAAAACCAGGAGCACCGTCAGCACCACCAGCGCGAGAAACAACAGGATGCACGGATAAATCATCGCCGTGAGCACCTTGGATTTCAGCTCCTTCTCCCGCGTCTGAAAATCGGCGATCTGCGCCAGCACCACGTCCAAAAATCCGCCCGCCTCGCCCGCCTCCACCATTGCGACATAGACGCGCGGGAATGTGTCCGGTGATTGCGCCATCGCGTTGGCCAGCGACATGCCGTCCACCACGAGGTCGTGCACTTGCTTCCACTTTGCCTGCGCCGCCGGCGACGAGGATTCCTTGTAAAGAATCACCAGGGCGCGGCTCAGCGGCACGCCGGCCGCGAGCAGGCTGGAAAGCAAACGGGTGAAATTTTCCAGTTCCTTCGCCGAAACTTTTTTGGACTCGAACTTGAAAGAAACGTTGCCGAGATTGCCGGGCGTGCCCGCCGGAGCGGAACCGGTTTTTCCCGCCGCGTTTTTTTCGGCAAGGTTCACCGGACGCAAACCGAGCGTTTCCATTTGCCGCAATGCATCGGGACGGCCGGCGGCCTCCAGCACGCCTTCGGCCATTTTGCCGTCGGCTTGCAATGCTTTGTAGGAAAACGTCGGCATTTGAAAATCAGGAAAACATCCAACAGCCAACATTCAACGCCGACCCTTCAAGGAGCGGCGCCACGCAGCCATTGGGCGTTGAGCGTTGAGCGTTGAATGTTGAACGTTTCTTCATTCTATCTCGCCACCGCGAGGCTCGCGGCGGTTTCCCCGGATTCGACTTTCTGCGAGCGCTCGACTTCCTTCGCCGTCGTGACGCTCAACACTTCCTCGACCGTCGTCACTCCGGCCGCGACCAGCCGCCAGCCGTCCTCGGCGAGCGTCGTCATGCCGGCGCGGCGCGCGGCGTTGCGGATTTGGTCCGTGGAGGCGGATTTCAAAATCAACTGGCGGATTTCCTCGTCCGTGTCCATCCACTCAAAAATGGCGTGTCGCCCGAAGAAGCCGGTGTTGCGGCATTCGCGGCAGCCCACGGATTTAAAAATGACTTTGTCCGCTGCGATGCCAAGCTTGGCTTTCAACGTCTGCGCTGTCGCAGAATTGTCGGCCTGTTTGCAGTGCGGGCAAAGCACGCGGACCAGGCGCTGGGCGAGCACCGCTTCGAGCGACGATGCGACGAGATAGGGCTCCACGCCCATGTCCACCAGGCGCGTGAGCGCGCCGGGCGCATCGTTGGTGTGCAGCGTGGAAAACACCAGATGGCCGGTGAGCGACGCTTGCACGGCAATCTGCGCGGTTTCCGCATCGCGGATTTCGCCGATGAGAATCACGTCCGGGTCGTGGCGAAGAATCGAGCGCAGTCCACGCGCAAACGTCAGGCCGGATTTTTCATTGACCTGGATTTGATTGACGCCTTTGAGCTGATATTCCACCGGGTCTTCCACGGTGATGATTTTGCGGACGGCATCGTTGATTTCGTTCAGCGCCGTATAGAGTGTGGAAGTTTTGCCGGAGCCGGTCGGGCCGGTGACCAGAATGATTCCGTGCGGCATGCCGAGAACGTGTTGAAAATGTTCCAGCTCCCGCTGGTTCATCCCGATTTCACCCAGGCCGCGCAGGGTGGAATTCTGCCGTAACAAGCGCATCACCACGGCTTCGCCGTGCAGCATCGGAATCACCGAAACCCGGATGTCCACCTCGGCCTGTTCGATGCGCACCTTGATGCGGCCGTCTTGCGGCAGGCGTTTTTCCGCGATGTTGAGATGGCTCAGGATTTTCACGCGCGAAACAATCGCCGGCTGAAAACGCTTGAGTTGGGCGGGCACGGGAACTTCCTGTAATTCGCCGTCAATGCGATAGCGGATGCGGAATTCATCCTCGAACGGCTCGAGGTGGACGTCGGACGCACGCAGTTCAATCGCGTCTTTCAAGACCTGGTTGACGAAGCGGATGATGGAGGCCTCGTCTTCCTCGCCGCTGTCGAGATCGTTGCCCTCGGCATTTTCGTCCAGAACTTGCAGGCCTTTTTCCTCGTCAAGGGTGCCGATGGTGTCGGCGCCGACACCGAGGCGCTTCTTGATTTCGCGCTGGATGGCTTCGGTCGAGGCCAGCACCGGCTTGAGGTTCAGGCCGGTCAAAGTTTTAAGCGCGTCGAATCCTTGCGTGGCAAAAAGCCGGCTGGTGGCAACCTCCACCGCGCCGTTCACCCGTTGCAGCGGAAGCAATTCCTCCTTCAGCAGGATGCGCGCGGGAAAGAGCGAGAGAATCTGACGATCCGGTTCCACGTCTTCGAGCGTCGTGAAACTGAGCCCGTATTCATCCGCCAGCCAGCGGAGAATTTCTTCTTCGCTGTGTAGCGGCAGCTTCGCGAGCGTGTCGGCATCCAGCGAAGACAGTTGCCGGGACGCCGCCATGCGTGCCAGCAACTGCCGGGAATCCTGAACCGGCGTGATCGCCATGAATCGTCAGCTTTCGCTTTGAAGGTTTAGTTCACCAGGCCGACCAGGACGGCTTGCGCTTCCTGTTTGGTGGTGAGCACCGTTTTAAGTTCAGCCTGCGCCGCTTCCAGCTTGTCTTGCTTCACTTTCTGCGCGGCTTTGTATTTCGCGAGCAAATCTTTGACCTGTCCGGCCGGCGCATTGTCATCTAGCGCTTTTTGCAACGCTTCCGCCTCGGGATTGGACTGGCCGCCAAAGCTTGGGCGTGAACGGTTGCCAGCCTGATCGCCATTGTTGCCGCCCCGGTTGCGTCCCCCCATGAGGCCGCGCAACTGGCCGCTGCGCGCGGCCATCTGGGCTTCCAGGACTTTCTGCACGAGCGGTTTCACGGCGTCCCATTCCACATCGTTCGTGAATCCAAGGCGATCCCGCGTTCCATCCAGCATGCGCTGCTGGAATTGTGCGGGGTCAAAATTACCGCGATTACGCGGCTGGCCGCCCGCGCCGCTTTGGTTGGTGCCGGGATTGTCCTGCGCCAGCAGGCTGGTCGCGCTGATGGCCAGCGTGGCCGCCATCGCGCACAAGGTGATGATGCGATTAAGTTTCATGGATTTATTTATGGTTTTTGAGATGTTGGTTGCTTTTTGTCCGCGCTGTCACTTTCGTGAAAACATGGCATGCACCGTCGTACGCAATATACATGCCATGCCAAAAGCGTCGGCTTTCCCAGCAAATCATCGGGATTGCCAGCGCAAAATCTGCGCACCCCGGCGGTGGCTGCGCAGTTTTTGCATGCGCTGGTCAATTGACTTTGCCGGCGGCGAAGGCCGGTGCCTGCGCCACGGTTTCCAGCCAGCCATGGTCCGGCTGCGCGTAGGGGCGGAACGTTTCGAGATACCCTTCGCGGTCGTTGAAATACAGCGCCCGATGCAGACCCAGCGTGCCGGCGTCCGGCGCATCAATCAGGCTGGCCGAATCGCTCGCGCTCATCTGGAAGACGACGCGCATTTCAAATTCCGTGAGCGCCTTCCGTCCGATGAAACGGTTCACGTTGTTGTAAGTGTCGCAGGTGGCGATGACGTGCATCCCGCGCGCCGGTCCCTCGTTGATCAGGCTCTGCAGGATGGCGGCGGGGTTTGGCGCGCTGCTGCTGCTCGAAAAGCTGAATTCATCTTCCTGCCGCAGCTTCTTGAAATTTTGCAGGCTTTGGATCAGCACAAAAATCTCCGGCCCGGACGATTCGTTTTCCGCGCGCCGGCTCAACTCTTCCGCCAGGCCCGCCATCACTTCCATCAGATTGCTATTGCCAGCTTGGGTGACTTCGTGCGGCACGCTGGTGGCGATGCGCTGCAAAAATTCCCGCTGCGGAAATCCCGGTGGCGTGCTGTCGAGCACGACGAAGCGCGCGGCGTTCCGGGGAAATTGCGCGGCCAGTGAAACCAGCGCCACCGACAAAATGGTCAGCGTCCGCTCCTCGCTTTGGCCGACGACCAGCAGATTGCTGCCGCTCTGCCGCTTGAAAATCGCTTCCGTCGGGCCTTTGATGGAATTGGGCGCTCCCAGCCAGGCCCCGGCTTGGACGGGAACTTGATCTGCAGTTTTCCCCAGCACGGTTCGCAGCGGAAGATTTTCCCGCACGTCCGCCGGCGCATTGCCTTCAAATACGATCGGCCCGGGATATTGATTTATACTTTTATCCGCGCGTTCGCGGATTTTTGCCAGGTAGCCATCGCGGGTTTTGTCGGAAAGCCAGACCGCTTGAAACGGGCTGTTGCCCTCGATCGAACCGGCGGCGTCATTGTAAATGCCTTCGCCCGGCCGTGACAGCAGGCGCGGCGCGGGATTGTCCTGATCCATGATGAGGTAGGCGTCGGCCTCATTGCACTGAAGCGCGATGCGGATGACCATTTGTCCGATGGTCGCGCGGGCCAGCGTGTAGGCGCCGCCGAGCGTTTGCGAGCCGAGGATCACGTGAATGCCGAACGCCCGGCCCTGCCGGACGATGCGGTCCAGCAGCACCGCCGCGCCCTGCGAAATCCGGTCTTCCTCGGTGAAAAATTCCTGGAACTCGTCAATCATCAAAAGGGCGCGCGGCATTGGTTCGCCGGCCGGTTCCGCAGCGGTGCCCGTCCGCAAGGACCGCTTGTAGCCGGCCAGATCCTGTGCGCCCGCCTTGCGGAACAAATCGCCGCGCCGTCGCAATTCATCGTCCACGCGCTGCAAGACGCTCAGGCCGAATTCCCGGTCGCTCTCGATGGCGACGACCCGCGCGTGCGGCAGGCGGCGGCTGCCGTAGCATTTGAACTCGACGCCCTTCTTGAAATCCACGAGATAAAATTCCACCTGCTCCGGGCTGCACCGCAGCGCAAGGTTGGTGATGATGATGTGGAACAGCGTGGATTTGCCGGAGCCGGTTTTGCCGGCGATGAGCGCGTGCTGCCTCGTGCCGCTGCCGATTTCGAGTTGTTGCAGCTTGGTCGCACCGGAACGGCCGATGGGCACGCGCAGCAGTTCCGTGGTTTCATCCGTCCAGATTTCCGCCTCGCCGGGCGCGATATTTTCAAACGGCACCTCCACGCGGTTGGAATTCCGGCTCAGCTCGCCCACCCGGTTCAGAAATTCCGTGGCAAAATCCGGCGGCGGTGGCGGACTGAAAACCAGCCGCATTCCCGGTGCCTGCCAGTGGGAAAATTCAAACCCGCTTTCTTTGCGGACCAGGCTGACGCTGTTCTTGCGGAGTTCGTCCGGCACAAAATCCATCGGCAGCGAGTTCCGCTGATCCCAGTGGATCAGCGTGAAAACCCCGCAGCGCGCCCCGTTGGCGGCGATGTTGCGCAAACGCTGCGCCGCCGTGTCGCTGAAATTCACCGGGAACGAGGCGATGACGAGAAAGTGATATTTCTCCGCGACGCTGCCGGCCTGCGCGTTGTATTCCGCGATGGTGGCGTATTCGTTCCGGAGATACATCTGGATGATTTTCTCCATGTGCTCGTTCAGCTCCGCGAGCTTCTCCTCAAACTGCCCCGATTGCGTCCAGATGCGGCTGTTGAGGCTGCTTTCGTCATAATCGGTAAGATGGGTCAGCGCGGCAAAATTCTGCCCGAGGCCGACCGGGTCGAAAATGGTGAAGCTCAATTTGCCCGGCGGCGTCGTGGCGAGCAGCCGGAAAATGAGATTGTTGATGGCGCTGACCGCCTCCTCGCCGCCGGCCTTGCCGGTTTCAAATAAAATCGAACTTTGCGCCGGGCCGACCAGCGACAGCGGCAAAGAAATCAGGGGCGGGCCCGGCCAGCGCAAGCGCGGATCTTTCGGCAGCGGCCCGGCGAATTTTTCGAGCGCCACCTCCAGCCGCCCGAATTCGGCGGCGTTTTGAAAACTCGCCGGCGGGCTCCAGCTTTTCCAGCTGGCCGCGTCCCACGGTGGAAACGATTTCTCAGCGGCGTCATGGGCGGCGCGGATGCTGTCGCCGAGCGAGCGGGCATCGCTGTTCCAATTCGTTTCCAGCTCCTGCCAGCGGCGCTGATGATGGCTTTCGATCTGCGCCATCTTGACCCGATGCGCCTCGGCGATTTGGCGGGTTTTTTCCAGATCCGCCTCTTTCAGCCGCGCCAGCGCTTCGGCGTGTCGCTCCTGAATGCGTTCCAGTTCGGCGTTGCGCCAGAGCTCGTTTTTCCCGCTCAGCCGGGCGGCTTTTTCCGCAATCACCGCCGGTTGGGAGCCGCGCACGGAACTGATGCCTTTGACGGCCTGCCGCCATTCCTGGTTCAACCGCTGCCGGGTTTCCGTGAATTCCGTCTGGATCCGCTCCTGTTCCTGCTGGAGATGTGTGGCGGATTTTTCAATGCCGGTGTCAAACAGCCGCCGGACTTTGGCCAGGTCGCCGGCAATGGTTTTGGCTTGCGTCGCTGCGGTGCGGCCGCCGATGAAATAAATCACGGCCACCGCCGCGAGCGTGGCCATGGCGCCTTCCATGCCGATGATGGAATTAATCTTTACGCCCAATCGGGCCAGGGCCGGCTGCGCGGCCGCCAGGCCGGGCAAGGCCAGAGTCCATAGCCAGAGCGGCAGGAATTTAAAAAATACCGGCAGGGGCAGCTTGCGGAAGCGCTTCAAGTCGCCGGGGATTTTTGCCTGCAGCTTCTGGAGTTCGGCCAGCAGCTTGTTTTCATCCGCCGCCAGATCCGGCTCCGGCCATTGCCGGTCGTGGGCGAGCAGCCGTCGAAAGCGGCCATAGCCGCCGAAGGCCGAACGGGCGGCGGTCTGAAGTTGTTCGGTGACGCCGGCGGCCACGTTGAGGTTTTGCTGGAAAATTTCGTAAGCGGTATTGGCGGCGGCTGACGCTTCGTCGCGACGCACTTCCGCTGCCTGAACCTCCTGCCGGGTGTGGTCCTTCCATTCGCTGTCGCGTTCGCTGATTTCGCCCTGCACCCACCGGCCCATGGCCGCCTGGGTGCGCTCGATTCGCGCCTCGCGTTTTTCGAAGCGGGCCTGGAGCCGGGATTTCTCCGATTCCCACGCGTCATCGGCTTTGATTTCCAGATTGGCGGCGGCGTTCTCCCGCGCCTGGTTGCGGGCGGCCAGGGCGTTTAATTCGGCATTGGTGGCGGCGCGAAATTCGCCGTTCAGCTTTTCTTCGCGGGCGGCGAAATCGTGGACGGTGCCTTTCAGCTTGTCGAGCAGCGCCAGCGTTTCGTTGACGGTAAGGTGGCTATTCACAGTCGCTCCTGATTTTTAGCAGCAGTTCGTCGAGTTGTTCCATGACGAGGACCGAGCGGTTCACGAGGGCGGTAAGTTCGCTCATGAACCGGCGGTCAAATTCATCGCTCTTGGTGTCGCGCCAGTGCTGCCGGGTCTCGTCCCACTGGAGCGTGAGATCGCGCGTCAGTCCGGCCAGCCGGCTTTTGCTGCCGCTCATGCTCATGTGGGCTCCTCCGTTTTTGCCGGCGCGGCGGGGGCGGTTTTCTGGCCGCCCGCCGGGGCCACATCGTGATACGCGGCCAGAGTCTTCAGCGTCTGGTCGAGGAAGGCGACCGCCCGCGTCATGTCGGTGGTCAGAAACCCGTGCAGCTGCTCCAGTTGTTTTAGCAAAGGCGTTGACCGGTTTTCCAATTCCCGGTCCCATTTTTTCAGGACCGCTATTTTGACTTCGACGTCGCGGACCGACTGTTGCGTTCGCTGCACCGCCATGCGATGCAGCGCGATGGTTTCGTGGAATTTGGAAAGCGTGGCGTTGAACAATTCCTGCTTGGCCTCCTCCAATTTGCGGGCGCGCCGGCGCAATTCCTGTTCCCAGAACATGCGTTTTTCATCCTGCAGCCAGGGCCGCATCCGCACCACCTCGTTGCTCGCCTCTTCGAGGACGTTGCGGGCCTGGGCGAGAAACACGATGAATTTCGCCCGGAACAACTCGATGGCTTCGACGGAAGTGACTTGGGCTTGGGCCATGGTCAGCGTTGGTTGAGATATTCCTCGATGCGCTGCGCCTTGCGCAACAGGTAAGGCGTGTGTTCCTTGGAAAGCTCGACGAATTTTTTGAGGGCTTTCATCGCCTGCTTGAACTCCTCGGAAAATTTCTCGTGCTCCTGATCCGACCAGGTGTCGCCGAGCGCCGCGAACCGCGCGTGCAGCAGGACCAGCCGGTTTTCGATGTCGCTGTTGAAGCGCTGCAGTTCCTCGGCGAACCGCCGCACTTTTTCCGGATCCATGATTGCCTGGGCCATGATATTCTTGGGGTTGTTGTTGTCGCACTATCGCAAAACCTCCTCCACTCCGCAAGGGAGGCGGCAAGCAAACTGTTTTTTTCTGAATGTCGAATGTTGGTTGTTGGATGTTCCCCGAATTTCCGCTTTGCCTTCGCCTCCTTCGCGATCTTCGCGCGACCCATCCCAACTAAAAACTAACAACTTAAAATTAAAAACTCCTTCTGAATGTTGAACCATCCTCCGGAGCGTCGAGCCTCGTCTCGCAATGCCCAATGCCGAATAAATGTTGAATGTTGGTTGTTGAATATTTCCCATCTGAGCTTTGCGCCTTTGCGTGAGGGGTCGCGCCATCATCCATCCTCAATCATCCATCCTCGCCTTCCACTCCGCCGCCATGCTTCGGCCCGGACTTTGCGATTGCATAAAAACGCCTGCCCCTTAGGCTTTTGCCACCACATGGGCGACGCGGCTAAAAAGGCTTTGAGCGAGCGTGATATTTGCACCAAATACATCACGCCCACCTTTGTCGCCGGCAACAAGTGGGACCAATCTCAGATTCGCGAGGAAGTTTCTTTCACCAAGGGGCGCGTGTTGGTGCGGGGCAAAAAATCCAGTCGGGGGGAAGTCAAACGTGCCGATTATATATGGATTACGGCACAAGCCATGATCGCAACAACCGCTACACCGAATTGCTTGCCCTCTGCGTCCACCGCCCCGGCAACCCGGAAGCGGTGGAAGTTGTCGCTCTAAACAATTTCACTCTGCAAAATATTAACACATAAATCTATGCCCATGGAATTGAAGGCCAATCCGCATCTGGTGGATGGAAAATACGGGATCAATGAACTGGTTGATATCGAAGAGCTGCGCCGGATTTTTGCGCGTTTCACTGAAGCCACCGGCTTCACCACCGGTTTCCTAGAACACCCCAGCCTAAACATCCTGATTGCCACCGGCTGGCAGGATATCTGCACCAGGTTCCACCGGGGCTGCCCGGCTTCCAATGCCATTTGCCTCAAAAGCAACCGGCAGCTGCTGGGCAGCCTTGACCAGCCGGGAAAGATGAAGGTCGAACGGTGCGGGCATGGTCTGGTGGACTGCGCCTTTCCCATCATCGTCAAAGGTAAACACATCGCCAGCCTGGCCACCGGGCAGCTGTTTGTGGAGACGCCCGATATTGAAAAGTTCCGGCGTCAGTCCAGACGGTTCGGGTACGACGAGCAGGAATATCTGAAGCCGCGTCAACTCGGCATGGAATGCGGCGCGCGCGATGTCCGGGAATGCGCGCAATCCGTGGAACGTGCAGCACCACCAAGCTCGGGCGCTGCGCGATGCGACGCCGCCATCGGTAAATGTGTGATGGCCGTAATCACCGGTGGAGAACTGGTTGAAGAAAAACTCATTGAACAGGGATAATTCGGCACTCTCGAGATAGCGCGGGTTGCGGGTTTCCGACCAAAGGCCGAGATTCAGCCGCACCCAGTCGGCTTCGGCGCAGCCTTCGTCGCGAGCGATCAGAGGCTTGAAAATTTCCGGCAACGCGCCTTGTGGCAGCAGGTTTCCGGAATCAATGATGCCGTCCCATTCGGCCTCCACTTTCTTCAGCCACTGGTCGTCATGGGTGACCCGGTAAAGCTCCAGAATGCCGCGCAAGGCGCACGCAAATCCGTGGCTGTGCTGTTTGGGATGGCGATGGGTGTTTCGCGCGATTTCACCGGAGAGTTTCAGGTATTTTTCATCGTGCGTGATGCGATTCAACTCCACCAGGCCTTCGATAATCTGAGTCCAACAGATATAGCCGACGGCGACTTGGTCGCCGCTAAACTTCTGGACGATGGCGGGATCGTTGTAACGCGGACCAACCTTTACGAAATAATCCCCGAGCCGGCGGGCGCAAGCGAGCACGGCGGGTGACGGATTCAGCCGGTAATATTCCAGCAGACCAATCAACAGTCGGCCGTTGCCCCACATGATGGCCATGTCGCTTTTGGTGACTTCGTTGGTGCTGAATGGATCGCCAAAATGGCCGTCTTCTTTCTGCAACTTCAAGATTTTGGCGACGACCTGGTCAAGTTCGGAAAATTTCTTTCCGTTGAACTGGGCGACCGTTGCCAACGCGCCGATATAGCGACCGGACACGTCCCCGCTGAATTCCGTAAAACGGCGCACGTGTTCCGGCACGGCGTCGGCCAGCACGAAATCATCGGTGTAAACCGGCGGCCCGCCGTGCAATACGCGATCAAGGGTCAATTCCATCCGGCTGGTCAATTCGCCGGCGAAGGTGCTGGCGATGAACAGCAGACTGAAGACAGGCAGGATGAGTTTGCGGCAGTGAGTGGACATTCGGGCATTTACGCAAAATAGTGCGGGCTGGTAAATAAATTATTGCCTGAATTTCAGCCGCGATTCATTGGGTGGCTAATTAGTGCTAATTTTTGGCGCGATTGTTAAGGCCATTGCTGGCTGCTCCTTGATAGCTTCCAACCATCATCCCGAAAAAACTGTTCTGAATATGAACCAGTCAGAAAAGGCCATCGTTATATCGCCCGTCTGGAAATCATGGTTGCGCAACTCCTCGCGCGCAGCGATTTTGACCGTGCTTATTTTGGCGGCCAGATTGTCCGCCTCGGGCGCGCCGGTGCAGCTTTTTGAGCAAGCGCCGGTAAGCATGACCAATATTGCCCCGGGCGTGTTCCTGGTGGATTTCGGGCGCGTCGCTTTTGGCAATCTTCTCTTCCATCCGCCGGCGGATGCCACCGGCCCGATCACGGTTCACTTCGGCGAAGCCTTCGCCGATGGACGCATCAATCGCAAGCCGCCCGGCAGTGTTCGCTATGCCCAAGCCGTCGCCAATCTGGCCGGGAGCAGACCGCTGGTCATTGCCCCGCCCGCCAGCTTGCGTAACACGACTAATCCCGACGCCGTTCTGACGCCGCCGGAGTGGGGCGTGGTGCTGCCGTTCCGGTGGGTGGAGATTGAAGGCTGGTCCGGCGAATTGCGCCCGGACCAGTTGCGGCGGCGTGCGGCGTTTGCCAGCACTTGGGACGATCAGGCGGCGAACTTTCACTCATCCGACGAAACGCTTGATCGTGTCTGGGAATTGTGCCGCTATTCCATCAAGGCCTCCACCTTTGCCGGAATTTATGTGGACGGCGAGCGCGAGCGGATTGCGTACGAGGCGGATGCGTATCTCAACCAGCTCAGCCAGTATTACACCGATCGGGATGGACAAATGGTGCGGGACACTTTTGATCGGCTGATGGTGCATCCCACCTGGCCGACCGAGTGGGCTGCGCATATGATTTTTATCGCCCACGCCGACTGGATGCGGACGGGCGACACCAATTGGCTGGCTCCGCGTTATGACGCCCTGAAAACCAAACTGCTCAATAGCCAGGCCCGGCCGGATGGTTTGATTGTGAGCACCCGGGCTCAAATTAAGCGCGGCGATCTTGTTGATTGGCCCGCTGGCGAACGCGACGGCTTCGCCTTCACGCCGGTGAACACCGTGATAAACGCGTTTCATCTGCGCAGCCTCACCTTGATGGCTGAACTCGCCCGTGCGCTGCATCGCAATGCGGATGCGGCTGATTACACCGCTCGTGAACAAGTCGCCCGGAAAGCGTTTCAGGAAAAACTTTTCGATTCTGCGCGCGGCGTTTATCGGGATGGTGAGGGCACCGACCATGCCTCTCTGCACGCCAATCTTTTCCCGCTGGCCTTTGGTTTGGTGCCGGAGGCCAAGCGAGCGCAAGTTGCCCAATGGCTGGCTGACCGGGGCATGGCGTGCTCGGTTTATGCCGCGCAATATCTGATGGAAGGTCTTTTTGAAAACGATTGTGCCACCCAGGCGCTGGCGCTGATGACCGCGCCCAACGACCGCAGTTGGAAACACATGGTGGAGAGCGGCACAACAATTTCCTGGGAAGCCTGGGACCAGCGCTACAAGCCCAATCAGGATTGGAATCATGCCTGGGGTGCGGCCCCCGCCAATCTTTTGCCTCGATTTGTTCTGGGCGTTCAACCGCTTGCGCCTGGCTGGAGTCGCGCATTGATCCGGCCAAATCCCGGCTCACTAAATCACGCCGAAGGAAAAGTTCCCACCCCGCTCGGCCCCGTGCTGGTTCGCTGGGAAAAGAGCGGGACTTTCAAACTGACAATTACGCTCCCGCCAAAAATGAATGCGCAGGTGGAAATTCCCGCCGGCGAAAATTCAAACGTGTTGGTGGACGGCAAACCAGCCCGCGCCACACGCCGCGGTGCGTGGTGGATTTTAGACAAAAAAATCACCGGCACGGCATTGATCGAAACCAAAACGCCAACATCTGGCTTGAAATAAAACGGTTCACGTTTTACAACCTCCCGGATAATCCGACTCCAAATCCATTTTATGAAAAAAATCCTGTTACTCCTCACGTTCTGCCTCGGGCTGGTGTCCACGCTGCGGGCGGAATTAAAACTGCCCGCCATTTTTGGCGACCACATGGTGCTGCAGCAAAAGCAGTCGAACCCCGTCTGGGGCTGGGACACGCCGGGGACGAAAGTGACGGTTACTTTCTCCGGGCAGACGAAATCCGCGACCGCAGGGAAAGATGGCCGCTGGGAAGTGAAGCTTGACCCGGTGAATGCCAACGCGACGCCGCAGATGATCTCGATTGCGGGCACCACGAAGCGCGATATTCAGGACGTGCTGGTGGGCGAAGTGTGGATGTGTTCCGGCCAGTCGAACATGGGCTTCCAGTTGAACAGCGACTGGAATGGCGACATCGAGGCGGCCGCGTCCGACCTGCCAAACCTGCGCCTGATCAAGGTGCCGAACGTGGGCACGCAAGAGCCGCAGACCGATTTCAAGGGCGAGTGGAAGGAGTCGAACGCGGAGACTGCGCGCGGTTTCAGCGCGGTGGGATTTTTCTACGGTCGCTATCTGCACAACATCCTGCATGTGCCGGTGGGGCTGATTGACAATGCTTGGGGCGGTTCCGCTGCGGAAGCGTGGATGCGCCGCTCTTCGCTCGAGGGCGACGTGCAATTCAAACAGTTGATGGAAGACACTGTGAAACGCGAGGCCCTCTTCGCCACAACCAAGGCCGCGGACGACCATGAGAAAGCCATGGCGAAGTGGAAACAGGATGTGGAAAAAATGAAAGCCGCCGGTCTCAAACCCGGGCAGCAGCTCCCGCGTCAGCCTAAATCGCCCCAGGACTGGCTGAAAGGCAACGCCCGCCCCGGCAACATTTTCAATGGCGAATTGCTGCCGACCCTCGGCTACGGCATCAAAGGCGTGATCTGGTATCAGGGTGAAAGCAACGCAAGTCGCGCTTGGGAATATGCTCAGCTCTTCGCCTTCATGATTGAGCAGTGGCGCAAGGAGTGGAAGCAGGGTGATTTTCCATTCTACTGGGTGCAGCTCGCGGACTACAAACCCGAAAAGCCTGAGCCCAGCGACAGCGATTGGGCCGAATTACGCGAGTCGCAGACGAAGACGATGAAGTTGCCGAACACTGGCCAGTGCGTCATCACCGATCTCGGCGAAGGCAAAGACATCCATCCGAAGAACAAGCATGACGTTGCGGCACGCCTGGTCCGCTGGGCGCTCGTGAAGGACTATGGGATGAAGTTTCCCTATCGCAGCCCGGAATTCAAATCCTTGAACATTAAAGGCGACAAGGTGACGGTGACCTTCGATCTCTTCGGTAGCCCAACATTGCGTCCGTTTGACGTGCAGGATGTGATTGGTTTCGCCGTTTGTGGCGAGGACAAGGTGTGGCAATGGGCCAAGGGCAAGCTCGTCGCGTCTGACAAGGTGGAGTTGACCTGCGACAAGGTCGCAAACCCCATTGCCGTGCGCTACGCGTGGGCGGACAACCCGGTTTGCAATCTTTTTTCCAATGACGGCCTGCCGGTCACGCCTTTCCGCACCGACAACTTCAAGATGACTACTGAACCCAATCCCGCCGCCAGCCAAACAACCGCAAATAAACCAAAATAAAAATGAGCCTTCCCAAAATCGGCGGCCTTTTGCTGCTGGCCACCCAACTGGCACTCAATTCACATGGAGCGACAATCCAAGCACAGAATCTGCGTTGTGAATATCGGGTCAACCCGATGGGCATTGGTGAGGCGCAGCCGCGCTTGAGTTGGCAACTGCAAGCTGCCGAGCGGGGTCAGGCGCAGACGGCTTATCAGGTGCTCGTCGCCAGCAGCCGGGAATTGCTGGATAAAAATCAGGGCGATTTGTGGGACACTGGCAAGGTCGTTTCTGACCAGTCCATCCAACTGGTTTATGGCGGCAAGCCGCTGGTTTCGGGAGGCGCAGTTTTTTGGAAGGTGCGGGTTTGGGATCGCTCCAGCCAGGTTTCTGACTGGAGCAAACCAGCGACGTGGGGGATGGGCTTGTTGAACGCCTCCGATTGGAAAGCAAAGTGGATTTGGTTTCCGACGCCGACAAATTCTTTTATTGCGGGCAAATCTAATAACTTTGCCATGCAGCCTGCGCCGTTCTTTCGCAAGAGCTTCATCGTGGACAAGCCCATCAAGCGGGCCACAGCTTTTGCCTCGGCGCTGGGTGCGTATGAATTGCATCTGAACGGCAAGCCGGTGGATACCGATGTGTTGTCGCCGGGTTGGACGGATTTCAACAAGCGCGTGCATTACTTCAGCTACGATATCACAGCGCAGCTTCATTCCGGCGAAAATGTGGTCGGCGCGATTCTTGGCGACGGCTGGTATGCCAGCTTTTTGGCGTTCACCGGCAAACGTCATTATTATGGCGGTGATTGCCGGTTGCTCGTGCAATTGCAGATTGAATATCAGGACGGCACCCGGGAAATCGTCGGCACCGATGAATCCTGGGAAGCCAGCGTCGGGCCAATCCGTGAAGCGGACTTGCTCATGGGCTGTATTTATGACGCCCGCGATGAATTAATCGGTTGGGATAAGGATGGTTTCGACAGCCGCAACTGGAAACTGGCTCAAGTGGACGCCAGCGTGAAAGCAAATCTGGTGGCACATCCGGGAGAACCGATGCGGCGGATCGAAGAAATCGCCGCCAAAAAAATAACGGAGCCCAAACCGGGGGTTTATATTTTTGACCTTGGCCAGAACCTGGTTGGCTGGGCGAAACTCAGGGCGAAGGGTGACATCGGGCAGAAAGTTGTCGTGCGTTACGTGGAAATGTTGAATACCAATGGCACGGCTTACACCACCAACCTGCGTTCGGCCAAGGCGACCGACACGTATTATCTGTCCGGCAAATCCAAACGCGCTTACGAACCGAGCTTCACCTTTCATGGATTCCAGTATGTCGAAGTCACCGGGCTGAGTTACAAGCCGCAACTGGGGGATGTCACGGGCATCGTGGTGCATTCCGATTTGCCGCGCGCCTCCACATTTGAATGCTCCGAGCCTTTGGTCAACAAACTGGTTTTGAATTCGCTCTGGGGACAGAAGGGAAACTTTCTGGATGTGCCGACGGATTGCCCGCAACGGGATGAACGCGCCGGCTGGACCGGCGACGCTCAAGTCTTCATGAAGACGGCGTGTTTGAACATGAATGCCCCGGCGTTTTACACGAAGTGGCTGGATGACCTGTGCGTTGATTCGCAGCGGGCCGATGGTGCTTTTGGTGATGTTGCCCCCTATCTCAGCATGGTTCGCTTTGGCAACACCGGCTGGTCGGATGCCGCGCCGATTTGTAGTTGGCGCATGTTTGAGATGTATGGCGACACGCGCGTGCTCCGGAAATATTACCCGGCCTTGGTGCGGCACATGGAATTCCTGGCGAACACGAGCACCAACTTCCTTCGCGACACCCGCGCTTACGGTGATTGGCTGCGGCTGGCCGGCCCGCAAAAGTCGGAAGCCATCGGCACGGCGTATTATTGCTACACCGCGCAGGTGATGACGAAAATCGCCGAGGCTTTGGGCGAATCGGCTGACGCGGCGAAATATCGCCAGCTCGCGACCGACATCCGTGCCGCTTTCATCGCCAATTATTTGAAGGACGACGGCCGGATTTTGGATGCCAAGAATGAAACGGGACAGACGTTTTACGCCCTGGCCTTCGGGTTGGATCTGGTTCCGGACGACATGAAAGCGAAAGTTGCGGAACAGTTCGTCGCTTCTCTGCGCAAGCAGGACGACCACATCGCCACGGGATTTCTGGGGACGCCGTTCATCCTTTTCGCCCTGCAAAAAGCGGGTCATCCTGAACTGGCTTACAAGCTGGTGCTCAACAAGACCTATCCTTCCTGGCTGCAACAAGTCATCTGGGGTTCCACCACGATGTGGGAGCGTTGGGACGGCTGGACGCCGGCCAAGGGTTTTCAGGATCCCGGCATGAACTCGTTCAACCACTACTGGCTCGGCTGCGTGAGCGAATGGTTGATCACCCAAGCGGCGGGCATTGACACCGATGGGCCGGCTTTCAATCACCTCATCATCCGCCCGGAAATTTTAAAATCCGGGAATGGCTTCAGTTGGGTAAAAGCCAGCTACAACTCCATCCACGGACGTATCGCCAGCAGTTGGCGGATCACCAAAAACCAATTTGAACTGGCCGTGGAGATTCCCGCGAACACGACCGCCACGGTTTATCTTCCGGCCAAGACCGCTGGAACCATCACCGAAAGCGGCAACCCGCTGGCAAAAGTGCGCGAAGCCAAACTTCTGTGTCAGGAAAATGGCTTGGCGGTGCTGGCAGTGGGCGCGGGCAGCTATCGTTTTAAGTCGGAATGGTAAATCGTCTGGCCGAGCCCGCCTGCAAAATTTCCTGCAATCCGGACTGGCGGCTGATTTTGCGGCGGACGGCGGCGGTGAAGATTTCCGCATCCGACCAAAGCTCGATGCTTTTCCGCGCCCGGGTGATTCCGGTGTAGAGCAGCTCCCGGGTTAGAACCGGACTTTCCCGATCCGGCAGAACCAGCAGGACGCGGTCAAACTCGGAGCCCTGGCTTTTATGCACCGTCATGGCAAAGGCAGTTTCATGTTCGGGCAGGCGAAGCGGGAGAATTTGGCGCAAGCTGTTGTCCGGTCCCGAAAAAAAAGCCCTGGATTCTCCGGTGGCGTGGTCAATTAAGATGACGCCGTTATCGCCGTTGAAAAGTTTCAGCTGGTAATCGTTGCGTGTGACCATGATTGGCCGATGGGAATACCAGGGGCTCTGGCAGTTGATCAACCCCGCCGCTTCAAGAATTTCCTCAATCAGCCCGTTCAAGCCGGCCACGCCGTAAGGTCCCTGCCGCAAGGCGCACAAGACACGGAACCGGGACATGGCTGCAATTGCCTGAAGCGGATCGGCGGCTTTAAAAAACTCGCTGAAACCGGCAACTACTTTGTCCTTCAAGATTTCTTTCAACTTTGCGCGTCCGGGCAGGACGGCCGAGACCAGGTCGGATTTCACATCGCCAGCGGCACTGCGCAGGATGCTTAAACCATCTTCCGCGCGTCCCTCGTTGATAGCGGTGCTCAACCGGAAGATCGCGCTGTGTTCGCCGAACCGGTAATTCTTTTTCAGCTGCACGACCCGATCCCCCGGCAGCGACGTTCTCTGGACGTCCGGATTAACTGGCAGTTTTTGCCCGGTGAGTTTCTCGAAATGCTGGCGGAACGACTTTGAGTAATTGCCACCGGACGCTGCCGCGCAAACATCGCCCAAAACCGCCCCGGCCTCCACCGAAGCCAGCTGGTCTTTGTCGCCCAGCAAAATCACGCGGGCGGCGGGCGGGATGGCTTGAAACAGTTTCGCCATCAAAGCCAGATCCACCATGCTGGCTTCATCCACCGCGACGACGTCGAACGGCAGGAGATTATCGGCGTGGTGCCGGAAACCCGCCGAATCCGGCAGGTAGCCCAGCAAGCGATGGATGGTGGTGGCGTTCTCAGGCAGTTGAGCTTTTATCTCTTCGCGGCACGCCAGCCTGTCCTTGATGTTCCGGATCGAATCTTGAATCCGGGTTGCGGCCTTCCCGGTCGGAGCCGCAACGGCAATGCGAAGTTTTCGCGCCGGATCCAAATCCAAAAGCAGCGCCAGGATCAACACGAGCGTGTGGGTCTTGCCCGTGCCCGGCCCGCCGGAAATAACGCATAATTTCCCCCGCGCGGCGGCAAAAGCGGCCACCAATTGCAAATTTACGGCCCCGGAGGATGCATCCGGAAATAAATCTTCCAGCTTTCGTCGCAGCACCTCATCGCTGGATTCATCCACTGCTTCATTTGAACGCTTGAGAATTTCGGCCGCCAGCGTCTGCTCGTATTGCCAATAACGATGCAGGTAAAGCCGATGATGGGCATCCATGACCAGCGGACTGAATTGGCCGGGTGAACCAACCACCGATGAAGTTACCAGATCTTGGGTCCAGGCGGATAAGTCTGGCAGTTGAACTTGTTCAACCCCTTCGGCTTGATTGTCCGGAAATACCGTTCCCGCCAGTGATTCTAGATTCAAACAAATATGGCCTTCAGTCCGGGTGCGACTGGTCAAGGCTGCAGCCAAGGCCACCAGCGGACGGTTTCCACCCGCCTGCAATTCAATGAATCGGGCGAAATGACGATCCAAGTCGCTGAAAGCGGTGCTGTCGATCAATTGATTCAGGTCATTCATGCGGCACCCCCTTCCCATCCGCCGTGCCCGACAGCAGAAAATTTAATTCGCGCACGAATGGCTCCTTGGGCCGGTCCCGGAAAATGCCCAAGCCCGGTCGGGTCGGGTCGATGCCACGCAGAAACAGGTAATACACGCCGCCAAAGTGCTGCTCGTAGTTGTAGCCCGTCAGCCGGTGCCGCAGGTAGCGGTCCAGCGCGACGGTGTAAAGCTGGTATTGAAAATAATAATGCCGCCGGCGGATTTCATCCTCCATCGCCGCCGCGCTGTAATCCTCCGTCCGGTGGCCGAGCCAGTTGGATTTCCAATCTACCAGATAAAAACGTCCATTGAATTCAAACACCAAATCAATGAAGCCTTTGAGCACCCCTCGCACTGGTGCAAACGAAAGGCCTTCCGGCTCGCGACTGGCTGCGGTTGACTCGCCAAAAAAGCGATGTTCCTGCAGCAGCCTCTGAATCAGGGGCGGCGAAATCTCCTCCAGCGGAAGATAAAATTCGAGTTCGTTCAGCCGCTGTGCCGCCGTGACCTTTGACAGCGTCAGACCGGGGATGTTTTCATCGAGCGGCGACTCCATCACTTTGCCCAGCATCTCGAAGATGATCTCCGTGAAGTCCGGGTTGCCAAGCCCATGCGCGTTGAGTTGTTCCTGAACAAGCCGCCGGGTGGCCGGTTGATTCCATTGGGTGAAATCCACCTGCTCCAGAATCGAGTGCAGACAGGTGCCGGGCTTGGCTCCGCCGGGAAAAGCAAAAATGCCGGTGGCGGGCACGCGCTCACGGCTCGTCGCCCCCAACTCATCATGGTCCGGCAATTCTTCGCTGTGGTTCGCCGTGAGGGAGGTGAAACTGCTGATGCGCCAGTCGCGGGGAATCAGGGCGGCGAATTCCCGATGTTCGAGCGCTGGTCCCGCAATCTTTGAAACTTCAAACATCGCCGCCGTCGGTTCGGGCAACTCTTTGACCACCATCGCGGCGCGGCCATCAGCGCCTTCGGATTGTTCCGCGAGATGGTTCAAATCTCGAAGCAGGCTGGCATCATCGAGCTGGTTGAAGTGTTCGGCCAGTGCGGTCACCGGATCAGGCTCCGCATTCGCGGGTGGATGCAGCAGCCACGCGGACGCCGAACCGGAAGCGCCATTGAACGCGCCCCAGACGAAATAACAACGATGCCTGGCCCGCGTGAGCGCCACATACAAGAGCCGCACTTCCTCGGCCATTTTTTCGACCAGCGCCCGCTGTTTATTGGCCTCGTAACCCTGGCTCCCGAGGTCGCGAACCAGATTTCCCGTCGCGTTCTCATGGAAGAAAACCTGCTCCTCGCCTTGATGCTCAATGCTGGCGTCCTGCCATGAATAAGGGCAGAAAACAACCGAGTATTCCAGCCCTTTGCTTTTGTGAATCGTCACGAGCTTGACCGCCTGCTCGTCGGTTTCCAGCCGGAGCTGATGTTCCTCCCCCACCGGGTCTTCCGATTGCCGTTGTTCGCCAATCCACTTGAGCAGGCCGGAAACGCCCAGGCGATGGTCAATGCTGGCGCGGTGCAAGACTTCGGTGATATGCAGCAGGTTGGTCAGCCGCCGGTCGCCATCGGGAAAAGCCAGCAGTCGCGGCCGGATTAGCTCGCGTTGCATGAAACTGCGAAACATCTGGATGAACCCTTTTCCAACCCAGAGGTCAAGGTAGTCGCGAAACCGTTCCAGAATCTGCTGCCATGGCGCTTCCTCCTGAACCAAGGCGGACAGCTGTGAACCGTCGCGCCCCAACAGATCGGTACCCAGCGCCGCCAGCAATCGAGGTTCCCGAGCCGGGTCCGCGATTGCCGTCAACACGCGTTGCGTCTCCAGCATTTCCCGGGATTTGAACAGGCTGGCGGTGGTGTAAAGCACGCTGGGAATGTTGCGCGATTTCAACGCGTCCTGAATCAGCTGGGCCTGCCGGTTTTTCGGCACCAGCACGGCGATATCTTCCGGCCGCACCCGGCGGTCGCCCAATTTCACATCACCCTGCAAGAGGGCGACGATTTCCGAGGCCACCACGTCCGGTATCAGTCCATCGGCCGCGCCAATCTTGATGCCGGCCTCTTTCCCGTTCCGTCGCCAAAACCAAAACTGCAGCGCCGGCTCACGCTGGCCGGCCACTTGCAGGGGCTGATTGTCCGCCTCGCCTCTGGCTTCCACGGGGTGAAATTTAATTTCCGGAAACATGAACGGCCGATCCGGAGTGTTGAACACCGTGTTCACCGCGCGAACCAAGCCGGTTTCCGACCGCCAATTCTCCTTGAGCGTGAAGGTCTGATCCGCCTGCTGACCGGCTTTGAGATAGGTGAAGAGGTCGGCTCCGCGAAAACCATAGATGGCCTGCTTGGGATCGCCGATGAGGAATAGATAATTCTCTTTCCCGGCAAAAACACCTTGGAAGATCTGATACTGCAAGGGGTCGGTATCCTGAAACTCATCAATCAGCGCCGCGGCATATTGCCGGCGCAGCCCCTCGGCCAGAGCTTTGCCACCATGTCCGGCCAGCGCGCTGTGCAGGCGCGTCAGCAAATCGTCATAATACTGGATTTTGAGTTCGTGCTTCCGGCGCGGCAGCTCCCGCTCGACATACCGCACCGCCTGAAGCTGGACGCCGATCACAAAGGTTTTTACCGCGCGTGACAAGGCCTCGCACCGGTCAAAGAATTCGTGTTTGGGCGCCGAATAATTTCCACGTTTGGTCACGGCTTTGACGATTGCCGACCGGCTGAACAACAAAAGCGCATCCACTGCCGGCGGCGCGAAATCGGGGGTATTGAAAGCGCCGTCAATTTTCCGGAAAACCTCCGCCATCACGTCGGAGTTGTTATAAGGCCGGTTGGCCCACTTGGCCGTGCTGCCAAAATGGCTGCAGATTATCTTTCCCTCGGCTTGCCATATCTTGCGCAATGCGTCAAAACACTGCTCCAGTTCTGCCGCCAGCACCACAACTGGACGCTCGCCGCCGGGCGAGATTAATTTCAACATCGGATGACAGATACTGCTTTTGATCAGAGGCAGCAGGTTTTCGGGACCCATCAATCCATTCTGAAGCGCAACGACGACGGGAATTTTGCCCGCAGGATAAAATTCCTTGCGCCAGAAATCCTCGACCAACTGGCGCAGGATGGCTTTCTGATCCGTTATCAGTTCGGTGTCAAACAGGCTGCCGGTTTCGAAGGCCCGATCCTTGAGCACCCGCTGGCAGAAACTGTGAATCGTGTAGATGGGCGCCTCGTCAAAACCGTAGAGCGCGTTATTCAACCGGATCACCAGGTCGGCCCGCCGGGCGGCGTGGGCAGCCAACAGCGATTGTAAAAACGGATCCGCACTGGAACCTTGCGTGAAAGCTTGTAGGGCTTTCGCCAGAGTCTGACGAACGCGGTGGCGTAATTCCTCCTTTGCCGCCGTGGTGTAAGTCACCACCAGTATTTGCCGGACGGAAAGATTCTTTTCAAGAATCAGTCGTAAAAAAAGCCCGGCGATCGTAAAGGTTTTGCCGGTACCGGCACTGGCCTCGATCAGACTGGTGCCGGCCGGCAACGGCGTCTCGCCTAATTTGAAGACGGGCATCGGCTTCATACCTTGTCACCAGCCTTCCTTGGCGCCGCCGGCTTCGGTTCACGCAACAGCGGATTGAAAATCCTTAGCGCGGTCTGCTGGAATTCTTCATCCAGCGGTTCCGTGTTGCGGAAACACAAATCATAGTAATCGTCCTCGCCTTCGCCTTTGATGTTGCGATACGAGACGCCTTCCCAACTGGTCCGGGCGGCTAACATCGGATCTTTTGCCTGTTTCCGCACGGCCTCCGCGTAGGCAAACGAGGTTTTCGGAAAAAATTTCAGCGGCTGGCACAAACCTTTCCAATAGAGTTCCAGCAGCTCCGCCAGCATGGCTGGCGCGTCTTTTTCCGCCGGAAATTCCAACACCTCGTCATGACCCACCAAGACCGCCTGTTTGTATTTGTCGTCCGGCAAGGTCGCCGACAGAAGCAGGTGCTGGATCCACAGACGCAAACGGTCTTTGGCCTTGATACCCGAGCAACGATAATGCAACAGACCATTCGCCGTCAGTTTACGGACTTCGCCGCGCACCCTGAACTCACCGATATTCAGGTCAACCTGCATGGGTTCAAGGTATCCGCCGCCCAGATAAGGCTTGAGCTGTTCCAGAAAGGCCTGAGCACCCGCCTGAAGCTCGCGGAATTTCATGGTTCCGGATTCTCCCGACGGCAACCGCCCCGCTGCGTTCATCAGCTTCTGCGGGTCAATCAAACCCTTGCCATTGAGACCCCAATCAACCAACTCCTCCGAAATCAAATAGCCGCTCAGACCATCCACGATGAACGGCTCAACTTCCTCCAGCGCTTTGTCTGCCTCCTCAAATCGCAGTCCCAGCCGGCGGGTGAGCAGCGCCTTGGCCGGATTACAGAAGAACTCCGCCAAGGTTGCGGCCTCCACTGTGCGCCAGTCGGCTTCGGGTTCGCTCAAAGGTTGGTCCACGAATGGCACCGGCGCAATGCGGGGCTGCTGGCCGCAATGGCTGGCACGACAGTTTTCCGCCGAGTAGCTGAACAGTCGCGCATCCTCCCGTTTGAAATACATCGGGCTGAAAGCCTGCAGCCGGTGGCGAACCACGACCTGATCCTTGAGAATGTTTTTGCCGGGCACCTCGCAGGCTTGGGCGATGTAATCCAAAAGTTCGCTGACGAGCACCGAGGGCGGGGCTTCGCTGTTATCACGAATGTCCTGCCCGACGTAACTGATGTGCAGCCGCGCGCGCGCCGAAAGCAGCGATTCCAGAAACAGATAACGGTCATCCGCCCGCAACGAGCGGTCGCCCAGCCGCGGCTGCTGCGCCATCAAATCAAAACTCAAATGCGAATCTGACCGCGGAAAAGCCCCGTCATTCATTCCGATGAGGCCGATGATTTTGAACGGAATGCTGCGCATGGGTTTGAGGGCGCAGAAGGTGACCCCGCCCGTGATGAACCCGGACCCGAAACGGTCTGCCTCCAGACTCTGGCTCAAAGATTCCAAGATGACGGCCAGATCCACCGCTTCCTCGCACCGCGCTTCGGCCGCCTGCCGGCTGATTTCCTTTAGGGCCAGGCGCAGTCGCAACACATCCGAAATCTGGTTTTCGGCGGGCTGGATGAAGTCGTCCAGCATCTTCAATAAAACCGTTTCCCATTCTCCGGCCGGGCGGCGGATTTCAAGCGTGTCAACCAAACCAAACACCCGGTTTAGAAATTCAGCAAAATGCCCCAGCACTTCCACGCGCCCGCCTTCGACGTCATCGAATGGAAGATTTTTCTGGAACATTTTCTCGCCGCCGCCGCTCATGGCATAGCCCAGCAACAATCGGTCCAGACCCTGCTGCCAGGTGTTCTCGGAAAAACCGGGCAATCCCAGATGCTCGCGATATTTGGCATCCTTGCCCCAGCGAATATTGGTTTTGCGAATCCATACGCGGATAAGATCCAAGTCGCCTTCGGTCAGGCTGAATTTTTCACGGACCGGTGCGATTTCCAACAGCCGCAGGAGATGGGTCGCTTCCAGCCGGGTGGCGGGCAGGCTCAAAAGATTCAGAAAGGCATCAATGATTTGGCTGGCGTTGCGGATATCCCGGTCGGCGAGGCTGAAGGGAATCCGTTTGCCTTCCTCTTCGGGCGAATCAAAGATTGCCTGAATGAACGGGGCATACGCCTCGATGTCCGGCATCATCACCAGGACGTCGCGCGGCGTAAGTTTCGGATCGCGCTCAAACCAGTCCAGCAGCTGGTCGTAGAGCACCTCCACCTCGCGCAACGGGCTGTGGCATGAGTGCACCCGGACCGAACTGTCATCCGGCGCGATGGTGATCCGGTCGCCTTCCTGCCGTCCCCGGTCTCGCAGATGAAAAAGATCCGCTTGAATATTCTGGAGCAGATTTTTCTCTTCCGGCTCGCAGAACAGGCTGCAATCTTCCCAGTCGTCGGTCTCCAGAACCAGATTTAGAAAATCCCTTCCCAGTTGTCCCATGGATGCCAGCAGACGATTGCCGGTTTCCAAGTGGAATTCATGTCCGGCCGCCTCACCTTGCTTGACCGCCTTGAGTATTTTTTCCGCTTCGCGCGCGCTGACAATGGATCCCCAGTATTCTTTCGAGGGGTGGAGAAGAAATAAATTAACTTCAATGTTGGCGCCTAGCGCAGAGAGAAGCTGAAGGTAAATCGGCGGCAAAGCTGAAATTCCGAAGACCGAAACCCGTTCCGGGACATCCGCTGGCTGGAAGCCGGGGAGCTTAAAATTCGCGGCGATTTCCTTCCATAGACTCGCCAGATGTTGCCCTGATTTATCCTGCTGTAAACGCCGCCAAAGCGCCGCCTGCCAGGCTTCGTGCGGGTTCTTTTGAGTGTTCTTAAAAAACAGCCGGCCTTCATCCCAGGCCAGAATCAAGTCGGGCCGGAACACCAGATATTGGTCGAAGAGGTTCGCGATTTGCCCCGATATCTGGAACCGTTTGCGGATGTCCGACGGACCGGATAGATAATTGTTCAACGGACTAAATTCCGGCTGAACCAGCATTTCGGGCAGCGCTTGCATGATGGACCAGCGCATGACACTGCGGTCCGGCGTAGGTTTGCCATCAGGGTTGGAGAAATTCGCGGTCAGTATCCGGGAGCAGAAAAGCTTTGGAAACGGGAATGTAATATTGGCGCAGACGCCATTCTGCCGGGCCAATTCCAGCTTGAGCCAGCGCGCCATTCCCTGACTCTGCACCAAAATCGTCTCCGGCTTTAGTGGAGAGCGGAGCGGCTGCCGGATACACTCGGAGAGCGCTTCCGCCAGATTTTCCAGCCGGTTGCTGGTATATAGTCTCAAATGCGACATTATTGATTCCCGATTCTCGAAGCTTACTTTTTGCCCGAAATTTATTCACTACTTAATCTTAATCAGTGTTGACATGACGGGAAGCCTCGCATTGCTTAACCCGGCGTAAAAACTACCATTGCAAAAGATCGCTAATCCATCACCACACACAACAACGAAGCGCATCATCGCAGCAGTTCAACAAGCCTCCTGATCCTGAAACCGCTTCTCATTTATCACACTGGCACGCCCAGTCGCAATTTTACAACCGTATAATGAGCAATCTTCAAATTGCGTCGAATGAGCTTGCCCTTAACGCTTAATCGGGCAAAATAAACTTGCGCTGGCTTGTAGTGAAGCAGGTTCGTGTATGGTGTTTTTTAACACACCGGATTTGACCAATTATAGGCTGGCGGTTTGAAATCACGGCTACCAGCATCATATTTTAGTATCAGCTTGTCAGCCGACGATATCAAAAAGCGAATAAAACGCTTGTTACACTGGTTCGGGGCGTAGCGTAGTCTGGCTAGCGCGCTTGTTTCGGGTACAAGAGGTCGTGAGTTCGAATCTCACCGCCCCGACCATTATTTCCCTTATTTTCTGGGTTTTCAGGGTTTTTCCTTGAAATCCTACCGGAATCCTACCACAATGGGGCACCATGAGTGCGAAAAATTCAGGGTTCCCAAAAGTGGTCGGGACTGGCTCGGTCTCGGTCAAAATCTACAAGGTCCGGAACAAGGTTTACCGGACAACGCTCAAAAACGGCACGGTCAAAACCAAGCCCCGCTTCTGTTTCAAGGTTTCCTTTTTCGCCAATCGCCGGCGGTTCCAGAAAGATTTCGCCGACTTGGACGAGGCCAAGGCGTATGCGGTTAAAAGTGCGGAGAACATCGACTCGGGGCATTTGGGCGCCCTGCCGTTCACGGACGCCGATGCCAGGCTGCTCGCCACGTCAAAGGAAGCGGTCAAGCCCACCGGTTTGCCGCTGGATCTGGTGGCCAAGGAATACGCCGCGTTGTGGCTGGCACTGGGCGGCAAGGATGCCAAGGTTACCCCGCTGGAGGTCATCCGGGATCATGTGCGGCGGGGCCTGCACAAGCTACCCAAGATACTTCTGCCGTTTGCGGTGGGCGAAATGCACAGACTACGCGAGCTGGGCGGCACCAATAAATCTTACCTGAAGGTGCTGAAGGTTTACCTGAACCCGCTCAAGCTGGCTTTCAACTGTCCGCTGACCTCGATCACGTCGGCACAGATCAGCGAATATCTGCGCAAGTTGGACGTGGGAGCCCGGAGCAAAAACAACGCGCGGGCGACGATCGGCGCGTTTTTCAAGTTTTGCAAGGAGCAGGGCTGGCTGCCGCGCGACCATGAAGGGATTGAACTGGTGTCCAAGTTCAAGGAGCCGGTGACGGACATCACCATCTTCACGCCGTGGGAGGTCAGGCAATTTCTGACCAGGGCGCGGGTGGAAATGATCCCGTTCCTCGCCATTGGCGCGTTTGCGGGGCTGCGATCGGCGGAAATTGAGCGGTTGGACTGGAATGAGGTCCATCTGGCCGACAAGTTCATCGAGGTCAAGGCGCAGAAGGCCAAGACAGCATCGCGGCGCATCGTGCCAATCAGCGACAATCTGGCGGCGTGGCTCAAGGATCGCGTCAAAACGACCGGCTCCGTGGTGCCGTATGACAACGTGAACAAACAAATCGGCTGGCTGGAGGAGGACGTGGACGAAGCGCTGGCCATGGCCGCGCTGAAAAAGGCGGCGGCGAAGGCCGGCAACGACGATTGGAAGCCGGACGCGCTGCTGGAATACCATCGGAAGTGTTGCAAGGCGGCCCGATCCGAGGACGCTCTGAAGGAGGGGAAAATCAAACGCAGCCACGTCAAACCCGAACAGCCGAAGGCCCGGCCGGGGCTCACGTTCCTGCCGGACCAGACGCCGGTGAAATACCAGCCGTGTCCGTGGAAGAAAAACGCGCTACGGCATTCGTATATTTCCTACCGCGTGGCGGAGGTGCAGGACGTGCCGAAAGTGGCACTGGAGGCGGGAAACTCGGGGCAAATGATTTTCCAGCATTATCGCGAACTGGTGCAGGCGAAGGACGCGAAAGAGTGGTTTGGCATTACGCCCAAAACCTGAAATCCTGAAACCTGAAACGCTGAAATCTGACTGGGACCTCGGCGGGCTCCATGCGGAAAATGAGACCGCTGGGGAAAAGAAAAAAGCCCGGACACTACGCCGGGCTCTTTCAACACACTTTGTTTTTCGGTCGGGACACAACTCCCAACGAGGAAAGCTTACCAGAGGCGGGATTTACCGCATGTCACCAGTTGTGGGGACAGGGCGCAAAAAACCAATCTAAAAGGAAAAGCCGGAATGGCGCGACGTTTGAGGTCGTTCGGGAATCGGGTGGAGTGGGCAAGGTAAAGAACTGACTCATGCGGGGCTCATATACTGGCCGCTGCGCGGGTGAAAAATTTGACTTTGGGTGACGAATTCCACATTCTTCATAAGGTTTAATTTCATGAATTAGTTTGGTTGCGTGTAAATGACCAACAAAAAAACCATTCTACCGTTGCTAAATGAGCTCTTATCTCCATGGATCAGTTCATGGAAATTTCTGAATTACAACCAAGGCGGCGAGTTTTGGCTCACTCCTCCAAAAAATCTATTGGCAGTCTATTTGAGGTATATGGTGTTGGTGGCTTCAATACATACGATAAAAACAGAAGCCGCAGAGTCAGAGCGTTATGTTGAAATCTCTGCTCTAATTGAATCGGTTCACTTTGAATCGGATCAAACAAACAGGCCAATTCAAAATAACCCAATTCATATCGTTTGTGTAGTCGGAAAAAATGAATGGCGGATTGACAACGACTACTCGCAAAACTCTCTAATTCATCGCTACTATGATGGCACTAATGTGTTTGATAGTAGTGAATTGATCAAACCAGCAGCCAAAGAGACGACAGATTTATTTTTTGAAAAATTTGGCGTGGCTCCTGTTCCATTTGAAATTGCAAAATCAAATATACAAATAAATATACGCCCGATAAAAGGAGGGCACCCGTTTGGTGATGAGGGGGTTAATCTTCCATGGCTCGCATTTTGCTCGGGAACATATCTCAAAGAGAAAGGAAGAGTTATTCCGCCGCCAGTTGGCGACTTGCCAATCTCATTTGACGCCTATGCCTATTCTGATAAGACAATACTATTCAAAGATGACTTTGGGCTTCCTAAATCAGTTGATTTATACACTTCGGACTCCCTTTTTGCTGCTTCTTTAGATGATTTTAATGAATTGCGCGGTAAAAAAATAAAAAATAGAAAAGGCTTTGGAGATAATCTAATTAAATTTCATTATGAAGTCTCTGAGTCAACAAACTTTTTAGGTTGGAATTTTCCGCTCAAATTTGATTTTTTTCAAAAGAATATTGATAATGGCATTTGGTATGTCGGTTATCAAGGCAGTGGAAAGATTTTGTCTATAAAGGATGCTAAAAAACCTTTAGGCCTGATTCAGGGTGATAGCCTTAAAGTGATTGTGGACTACCGCTTCAGGAGCGATATAAAACGTGCAGACTGCGTAATATATAAAACAACTAATGATTTTGCTTTTTCGACAAATAATACATACTTAAAGAACAAATTTTCTCTGGATGTTAATAACGCACCCCCGCGTGAGTCGGCTTTATCAACTGAAAAAGGCAAATTGAACTGATAGGAAATTGCTTTTCATGCGGGCTCATTTGCTGGACGGTGCGCGTGTGAGTTTGATGTGGGTAGGTCATTGTAATGGATATTGCCAGACCCAGTCGCCTTTTTTGACGTCCGCCAAGGTTCCGGGGGAGCCGTTGTCGTCCGTTTCATTCCAGCCGACGGAGTAGAGCAGGAATTTGCCATCCGGCGCGCGGTGATAATGCAGCGGCTGGCCGCCGATAATGTCGTGCGGCAATTTGGCGATGAATTTCGGCACCAAGGCGTCGAGCGAGTCGGGATAGTTGCCGTTCGCCAGCCGGTGAAGTTCCAGCGCGCAGACGATTTGCGCTTCGTTGGCTTTGGTTTGATTGAAGGCAAATATTTGAAGCGCCTTGCTGAAATTGGGAATGGCGATTGCAGCCAATGAATCGAACAGGCCGGGTTGATCGAGCTTTTCTTCCAACATTAGGGCGGCACGGTCAGCTTTCTTTGGTGTCACCAACCCGGTTCCGTTAAAAAGACTGGCATGAATATCATCAGATATTTTCCGGTAGTGAACGATGTTTTGGCAGATCCAGCCATGCGGGACAAAATCCCACCAGCGACCTTTTAGGCTGCGGATTTTATCCCAAAGCGTTTCCGGCCGATTTGATCTGGTCACGATCGCCGACAAATTAAAAAGCTCACTCGGCTTATAATGTTCCAACCAAGAAACTGAACCAGCCGGTTCACACGCGAACGCACCAATCATAAAGGGGGCCAAATTGACTTCCGCAAGTTGCTTTTGCAGCACGACCAGTTGCGATTCTTTCCAGGCATGTGATTCCAAACCATTGGCGAGCGTATACACATAAAGTCCGGTGACCGCGACATTGATCATCGCCGAAACCAATGTCATCGGCTTGCCCGTCGGCGCGGCCTCAAGCAAACGGCACATATCATGCAACAGCGTCAAGTCCTGCAAAGCTTTGTCCGGCTGACCAAGCAGCAACTCACATTTCGCCCGCTGCGCGAGCGTCTGCGCCACGCTTCGGACGGTCACGAAATTTGGAATCGGTTGCTCGTGTGGCTTTGAATAATCGCCGTCCATCCGTGCATAAGGACGTTTCAACGCCTCGCGAACCAAATCGAAATCCGGCGCGAACTGATCGCTCCACGCCAGGTATTTTACCGCGAAGGCTTCGTTCAAGTTGTTCGCCATCGTGTCCACGACGTTGTCCAGCCGTCGCGTCAATTCATTGGTCAGTCCTGATTGACTTCTGACAAACCAAACGCCCATTTTCGAGGCCTTAAAAAAATTCTGGTCGTCTGGCACGGGTGGCGGAATAAATTTGTTCCAATCCAATACTACGCCTTTGGTTTCGAGCTCGCGTTTGCAGTTTTCCCAGGCGCGCTGGCCACGCCAGTTTTCTTCGGCATAGAACAGCGCCAGCAGCAGGGCCAGAACGCCAACAGAAATCAGCACGCGGCGAAGGATCCGACTCGGCGGCTGGGCGGGCGTCAGGTTCGGTTCTTCAATATTCATAAACAGCCACATTCATGTTCATTCAAAACATCTACAAACCATCAGAACGCCCAATCCAAAAGCAATCAATCCGCCAAAAATCAAGAATCCGCACAACACCATACTGCCGTTGTTGGATCCGATATAAATGCAGCAACAAAGTAGCGCGAGGCCAGTCAGTCCAAGAAGCGAACCCTTAAGGAGCTTGGTAACGCTAAAATCTTCGGATATTTTCATGGTTAGCGGCCGTTTAGTTTATGCCCGGAGTTTTAAGGGCAACGCATAGCGTTGGATTTGTTGTCTGTGATGCCAGAAGTCTTTCCAGACGGGCGGCAATGTCAAATGCCAATGCGGTGGGGGCGAAATCAAACGCTGAAACGCTGAAATGCTGAAAGCTGAAATTCGGGAACATCGAACATTCAACATTCAACGCCGAACGGTCAAAAAAAACTTGAAACTTGAGACTGAAAACTTGAATTGGCCAGAACGCGGAAGGCGCGGAGGCAGCTGTTTTAGGCGTCATCGGGTGATGGCAAGAAGGCGCGAGGCGGGGCGAGACAATTTTTTAGTCAGACTGACTTGTCATCAAATTCTGAATTGCATTTTGTTGTTCAGGAGTTTTTGCATAAGGCAAAAGTTCTGATGTAATACCGCTATTCCATTTGGCTCCATTGTTTGCCGCTTCATAGGCCCGAACGACAGTTGAGAACAAACTCACCTGTTCGGGATCACAGTCAAGATGTTTTTGCGATTGCCATCCATCGCCGACTGCGTGCCTTGAATCAAATACAAAATCCGCGGCACCATTTTCTGTAATCATCAACTTCCCCACGTTCTTGAACAAGGGAAAATTATCGGTTGATTTGATTTCCCATCCTTGCAGAATTGCATCATCCATTGGCGATTTGAAGAAAGGTTTCAATTGTGTAATGTCGGTCGGAAATTGATTTTTGTTTTCTTGAAAATAGTTATTAAGAGCCTTTCCAAACTCGCTAGCTACCTTGTCTTTTGCCAAGGTTCGTATGTGAGCCATTGCTCGACGATAATCAATATTACTATCCAATCTTTTGGCAGCAGTCTGTAACCAATCTTCTTCCGTGGCCAGATGGAGTTCTGGAATTTTAGCGCCTGGAGTTGCTTCAATCCGTTGTTTGATTTTGTTTACTTTTCCCAGCAAAATAGTTGCGGCTTGGTCGGAAGCATTGTTTTCGTTCGCTTTCAATTGCGTTATCTCTCCACGCAACCTTAACAATTCATTGTTGTTCGCCTTTGATTTAGCCAATTCATCATCGCGCCACGCCAGCATGTTCGTCGCCTTGTCACGTTCGGCCTGCATCTGCCGGATTAGTTCGGCCAGCGGCGCTTGCTGTTGCTGGAGCGTCTGGGCATCGGCACGGGCTTTGGCGGCTTCCTTGGCTTGATAAATCCCCACGCCCACGCTCACGGCCAGCGCGGCGGTCACGGCAATTTTTTGGATCGTAGTCATGGCTATGGCTTTGGTTGCGGCAAGGTATGCCGTGGTAGTGATGGCGGTTCCCGAAAGTGCGGCGGCAGTGATCGCGGCGGCAAGGCCCGCCGGCGCGGCTTGCACGGAATTTGCCGCGACGGCTGCGGCAATGGTTGCGGCGGATAATTCAATTCCCCGCTGGCTGAAGAATTTCCGAAGCTTTTCCAGCGCGCGGGCGGTTCGTTTGTGGGCGGCCGCTTCTTGAATTCCCAGCAGCGCCGCCGCTTCCGGCCCGCTTTTGTTGGCGTAAAACCGGAGCGTCAGCAGCGTGCGGTCGCGTTCGCCCAGTTGCGCCATGCCGGCTTCCAGATGCGGGGCGAGCCGCGTCCAGGCGTCGGCGGGGGCGGCATCGGTCAAAATGGATTGCATATAAGCCTCCTGTTCGCGGGCGTGGCGGCGGGCGTGGGTGCGCAGCATGCACGCGGCGGTGAAGCGGGTGGTTTCCGCCAGCCAGCCGGTGAGCATGGTGCGGGCGCGCAGGCCGGCGGCTTTGCGGGCGAGTATGACAAAGACGGCCTGCGTCACGTCCTTCGCGTCGCTGTCGCTGCCGGTGCAGCGGCGGGCGATGGAATACACGAGGTTGACGTGCCGCCGCACCAGTTCGGTGAAGGCCGCCTCGGAATGGTTGCGGGCAAATTCCCGCACCAGATCCATGTCGTTCGCATCGGGCATCTACTTATTATCTCCGCCGATGGCAAAAGTGGACAATTTATTTTGAAGTATTTTTGCGGCGGGGAGGAATTTAGCGGTCGGGTTTCCGGTTTGTTGGGATGACGGTCCGGCCACTGCCGTGCTGGTTTTGCCACGGACGCGGGAACCGCAAAGCCCTCTCCGTGGGGAGGGGCTTGGGTGAGGGAGGTCGTGAATCTATTTCACCTTTTCGACGACGAGTATTTCATCAATTTGGTTTCGGCTCGATGGCGAAATCTTGCTGGGCTTTTTCTTTTTCACCGAGTGCTTCATAGCATTGCCCGCGCATGCGATGGACTCCGATCATATTGGTGTTTAATTTAATTGCTGCCGTATAGTCTGCGATCGCTTTGGAAAAATCTTTTAAATACGTATGATAAATCCTGCCACGATTAAACAATGCGTCGGCAAGCATTTGGGTTTTCGGCCCACCCTTATCCGAGGGGGCGATATCTACTTGGATGTAGGCGGTCCAGTCTGCAATTGATTTGTCGTATTCTTTCAACTGTTCATAGTCCATTGCGCGGTTCCAACGAGCAATAGAATCATCGGGTTTAACTTCCAAAAAACGGGTTAAATCGGCTACTCCTTGCTTTAAACCACCTTTTTCTTCGGGAAGATCCATGGCAAAAAGAATACCACGATTCTTATAGACATAGATCATGTTTGGATCCAATTCGATGGCTTTGTTGAGATCCTGTAGTTCCGCTTCATACTCGTGATTAGAGTGGTGCAGATCTGCCCGACGGAAATACTCTTCCGCTGATGAAAGAGCAGGTTGATCAATATTAGGCTTAGCGCTCGCAAGTTGGTTTTTTGTTTTCGCAAGTTGAGTTTGCAAGCCGCCAACCTGTCCGCGCAATCTTAGCAGTTCCGAATTATTCTTCGTATTCTTCGCCAACTGCTCATTCAACCAAGCAATCCGGTTCGTCGCCTTGTCGCGCTCCGCCTGCAACTGCCGGATTTGTTCGGCCAGCGGTGCTTGTTGTTGCTGGAGCGTCCGCACTTCGGCGCGGGCTTTGGCGTTTTCTTTCGCTTCATAAAGCCCAACGCCCACGCTGACCACCAGCGCGGCGGCAATCAGTAATTTTTGAGTGGTTGTCATCTACCCATATAATGTCCGCCGGACGGAAAAGCAGACATTTATTTTGAAATATTTTTCAGTGGAGTAAAAAGAGTGGGACGCCCGTCCTCACCTGTGTCCTCTCCCCAGGGAGAGGAGTTCAGCGACGATGCTTCCCGATTACTCGAATAATTATTGCCTACCTTGCACCGGGCAAAGCCTCGCGGTGCTATTGCTGTCTTGGCCGGACGAAGTCGCGCGGCTATTGCGTTCATTTTCGGCGATACCCGGAGGGTCGCGCCGTTTTTCGCCGCTCCGAGCGAGATCAGCGAGACTGGCGAACTTGTGAGCCGTTCGAGCCTCGCGAGGAGCGCCAGCGACGAGGTCCTTCCGGACTGGCACCGGGAGCGCGAAGCGAGATAGCGAGAACCGGAACGTAGTGAAGGTTCGAGCCTCGCGAAGCGCGCAGCGCTGAGTCTGGAGCCGACCGGGACGAAGGCCCGGCCGGCGTTCGGTGAAAGGCGAACGGTTGTTTTTCAACCGTTCGCCGTCGCGAGCCGCGCCAGCGGCGAGGGTGCGTGCCGCACCTGCCAGTATTTTGGGGACAGCCGGAGTTTGTAGAGCGGTCTCGACAGATTTGCGCAGGCGGAATGAGCGGGAGCGTCCGCGAAATCTGTGCAGCGGATGCGGTAGCGATTGGAGCCGTAGCAAACTGACGAGTCCGCTCCCGGCTGTGGGCGAAACAGTGCGGATCCTTGGCGCGACGCAGGAGCGCAAGTATCCGCTCTGTGAAGCCTGGGGAATATCTGAAACTAAAAAGGCGAACCGGAAGCCTTGCGCCGGTTCGCCGTCGCGAGCCGCGCAGCGGCGAGGCAGCAATGAACCCAATTCCCTTCGGCGGGCTGGAGCGGGAGAATCACCGGCGCTGCCGGCGCCGGGACGGCACCGGGAGCCAACCGGTAATCACGAGATACTTGTAAACGATGGGCTGCCACCACGGCAACCGGGGCATGCAGTCTGACGGCTGTCCGAGAGCCTTCCAAAGCCGGACGGGCTTGGTAACGCGCCGGCTGTAGAGTCTGGCAACGCTGGACTGCCAACGGAACCAACTGATGCGAATCGTAGCGGCCCAGCTGCGGGCTCCCTGGCTGAATGTGAAGTGGCTGCTCATCACCATTCCCTGAGCAGCCACGAACAGGCAGACAGGGAGCTTGCTGGCACAACGAAAAGCTGCGAGGCAATAAACGTCTATCTCCGCGAGGTGTTCGTAAACCAATTTGAAACCGGGAGCGAAGTGGCAGGCCGAAGGAGGAAAGCAGCAGGCATGACAGCCGGGGCCTTTCCGGCTGGCGTGACTGATGCCCGACTGAGGCCGAACGAAGCGTTGCGCCATCATTCCAGAGCCGGTCATTGCATGGAGCGGGGCTGGAACCGAGCCGCGCCAGCGGCGAGCATTGGTTAGCCTGTCTCGCGCGTAAAATCATCCGCCAACCAGAAATGCTGGAGGAGACCTGAAACCATTCGACAACCAACGACGATCTATGCGTGCGCGAGAAGCGAAAGGCACGCCGTAAGCTGGCGTCCATGAGCCAATGAAGGCGTGCCGGTGACCGGCATCAGTCGGCGTTAGCCGACTGGCCGGGCATGAGCGTCAGGCGTCCGCGCACGCGCCTGATGTGCGGCCTTAGTTATTGAGCGAAGCGAACACAAAAAAACTCCGCACAACATTCGCAAATGGAAAGCGCGTGTCTGAGCGCGTTCGTGTTCACCGTTTGAGCGTCGAGCTTGCGCAGTGCGAACAAATATTTCTATTGAGCAACGCGAACTAATTTTGTGTTGCACGTTGTTGTGTGGTGAAAATTGTCGCTGTTTGAATTATTTAAAAAACCGTCAAGCGAGAATAAATAATTTATTTTGCGGGCGGATTCGGGGCTAATGGTTTCACTGGTGGCGGGATGTGGTGGGCATGAAGTGGTGCGCGATTCTCTCCCGAAAACCAATGCTAAGGTTCGCTCGTGCCGGCGAACTCTACTCATCCCGATTACGACGGTCCTTGCGGACGGCCACCGTGCGATGGGTTGGTTTGTTTGGCGTAAACGATTATGCCAGCAAATTCAACTCATCCTGATTATGACGCCAACCTGCCAGCCTGGTTGCGCGCTCGTGATGTTATCGCCGGCGAGGATGCCGTGAAAGCCGGCAACATTAAATATCTGCCGCGTCTGGAGTGCCAATCTGAAATCGAATATCTCGGTTACAAGTCTCGCGCCTGTTTCTTCAATGCCACCAGTCGCACGGCGGATGGTTTTCTCGGTTTACTTTTTCGTCGTGACCCGGAAGTAAAACTTCCCGACCGCCATGCCGGTGTTGGTGGTGCGCTGCGTGTGTTCACTGATGATGTGGATTTAATGGGCACGTCGCTTTTCACCTACTGCAAAGCTGTTGTTGGTGAAGTGCTGGCTGTGGGTCGGTGTGGCACGTTGATCGATTGGCAAGGTGGTGTTGATTCTCGCGCTTATGTTGTGCGCTATCAGGCTGAAGATATTTTGAATTGGCAGACGCAACGTATCAATGGGCGCAACGTGGTCACGATGGTCGCACTTCGGGAATTGGTGGAACGTCCGGATGCGAATGATCCGTTTGTTGTAAAGCAAACTGAAACCATTCGTGTATTGAAATTGGAAGTGCTGCCCGATGGCGGCACCCAGTATGTCGTCGAAGTCTGGGTCCTTGCGGACGGCCGCCGTGGTGGTAATGGTGGTTCGCTGTGGTCTGGTTTCTTCGGACAAAAGTCCAGCCAACCCAAGAACGACTGGACATTGGTGGAAACACGAATGCCACTTCGTTTGGGGCAGCCACTGCCGTTTATTCCGTTCGTGTTTCATGGTTCGCGCAATGCTTTGCCGGACGTGGATAAGATGCCGCTTGGCGACATCATTTACGTCAACCTGGATCACTACCGCCTCGATGCCGATTACAAACATGGTTTGCATTTCACCGCTCTGCCCACCGCATGGGTTTCCGGTTTTGATAAAAATGCTGAATTGCGCATTGGCAGCAGCGAGGCATGGGTGTCGGACACGGTTGGTGCGGTGGCAGGTTTTCTGGAGTTCAAAGGACTTGGTCTAAGCACTTTTGAAAACGCGCAGACCAGAGACGAACGGCTCATGGCGGTTCTGGGTTCCCGGATGTTGGAAGACACGAAACGTGTTGGTGAAACGGCACAAGCCATTGAACTGCGTCAGGCTGGTGAAAACAGTGTTTTGATGACACTGGCCATCTCGTTGTCCGATTCTATTTCGCAAGTATTACGCTGGGTTTATTGGTGGAACAGCACTGAACAATATCCAGAAGACGTCAGTGAATCTCTCGTGCTGCTCCAGATTAATACTGATTTCACGGCCAAAGGTCTGACCAGTCTGGAACTCACAGCCATTGTTGGTGCCTGGCAGGCAGGCGCCATCAGTCAGGCCACCATGTTTGATCTCTTCCGTAAAGGTGAAGTCCTGCCCACAGGCAGAACAGACAATGAAGAGAAGCATCTCATTGGCCAAATCGGTCAAGAGAATCAGACCGGGGTTCTTCCTAATGGACCTTCCGGTCAGGCACCAACTACCCCGGCCGCAAAAACGTCTCTGGCAACTAACCCCAGTGCGGCCACAGGCCGCACGCTACAACAATAAAAAATTATGGCACTGAAAAACAAATATGCGAAGGCCGATGAAATCCCGGCGGAACTGAAATCGTTCTACGTCGAGCGCGATGGTGCTTGGATTCTGGATTCGGAGCGCAACGAGGAATTGCGCCAGACGAACATCACCGTGATGAAGGAGCGCGACGCGCTGCTCAAACGGTTTGAAGGCATTGACCCCGATGCCGTGCGTCAGCTCACGGCGGAAAAAGCGCGCCTCGAAGAAGAGCAGCGGTTGAAGGACGGCAAGTTTCAGGAAGTGTTGGCGGACCGGCTTAAAGCGGCGGTTGGTCCCGTGGCTGCTGAACGCGACGCGCTGAATGGCCGGCTCTCCGCGCTGCTGATTGATCAGGCCGTTGTGACCGAGGCCACCAAGCGCGGACTGCGGCCCACGGCGCTGACGGACATCACCGGCCGCGCCCGCATGACTTTCAAGCTGGTGGGTGGTGTGCCCCAGGCTTTTGACGGTGACGTGCCCCGCTATGGCCGGGACGGCACGTCCCCTTTGACTTTGGCTGAATGGGTGGATGCGTTGGTGTCCGACGCGCCGCACCTGTTTGAAGCAAATGCTGGTGGCGGTGCCGCCGGCTCAGGCTCCCGTGGGGCCGGTAGCGGCGGGGTGAATCCGTTCCGCAAGGAAAGTTGGAACCTCACCGAGCAAGTGAAACTGCTGAAGACCAATCCGGGCTTGGCGGCCCGGCTGAAAGCTTCGGCCTGACTGCGTCAGGGCCACTGCGCTGACGCGCGGGACAAAACAAAAAATCTGCGGCGGCAATAACCCGCCGCTACAAAAACAGAAAGACCAACATTATGGCAAAGACCCTGATCTCGGACATTATCATTCCGAGTGTGTTTGAAAATTACGCAATGGAGTTCACGGCGGCCAAGTCCGCTTTGATCCAGAGCGGCATCGTCGAATTGAATCCGCATTTCGACGCTTTGGCAGCCGGCGGCGGCAAGACGATTGACATGCCGTTCTGGCAGGACATTTCGCCCACGCGGCAAGTCCTGTCGGACAGCGGCGCGCTGACGGTGAACAAAATCACGGCGAGCAAAGATGTCGCCATCCTCAACAACGACGCGCAGGCGTGGGGTGCGAACGATCTGGCCGGTGCGCTGGCGGGTTCCGATCCGCTGAACGCATTGCTCGATCTGGTCGGCTCTTATTGGGCGCGCACGGACCAGGCATATGTCATGTCGGTGCTGAAAGGTTTGTTCGGCACGGGCGGCACGCTGGCGGCGACGCACAAGCTCTCGATCGCCGCCGAGGCGACGGGCAGTTACGCGGCGGCGACCCGGCTGAACGGCGACACCTTCGTGGACGCCACGGTGAAGCTCGGCGATTGCAGTGACAACCTGACGGCGCTGGCGGTGCATTCGGCCGTGGAGGCCGCGCTGCGCAAGCAGGACTTGATTGATTATCTGCCCGACAGCGAGGGCAAGCTGACGGTCAAGGTGTTCCAAGGCCGGCGCGTCATCATTGACGACAGCCTCCCCGTTCGCGCGGGCACCACGAGCGGTTACGTCTATACGTCGTTCCTGTTCGGCCCCGGCTGCTTCGGTCGTGGCAACGCCACGCTTAACGAGCCCGTCGAGGGCGGTTTCGGCACGAAGGCCGTGGAGTGGTCGCGGGACGCGTTGGCCAGCGACACGAACTTCATCAACCGCCGCCGCTACCTGCTTCACCCTCGCGGTGTGAAGTTCACCAGCTCCAGCCTGGCGGGCGTGAGTCCGACCAACGCGGAATTGGAAACGGTCGCCAACTGGACCCGGGTGTTCGAGGCGAAGAACGTCCGCATGGTGGCGATTGACCACAACGTCTGATCACGGCGTCGGCGCATGGTTTCATCCGTGCGCCGACGCTCTTCAAAATTATGAGCCAACTTTTATCCACCATCCGGCGCAAACGTCGTGGGCAACCGTTTGTGTGTCCGCATTGCGGGCGGCGGGCGTCTGATCCCGTCGCCGTCGAACCGCCGCCGGTCGTGCCTTTGGTGGTTCCCCAAGTTCCGGTGGTCCTTGCGGACGTCCCCCAAGTAAAACCGGTGGAAATTTCCAAACCGAAAAAATCGCGTGCTGTTGCTAACAAAAATTAACCGCCGCACCTGGCTTGCGCTCTGGGCGCAGGATCATCGCCGCGCCCGGGTGCGTGCCGCACAGGCCACCTTGCTGCCTGCGCCGGTGCTTCGTGCCGCGTATCCTGACCTGCTGCAATGGGATTGGGAGCTGGCGGACCCGGACAAGTGGGCCGTCTGGATGAGTCTGGACGAAGGCGGGACGTTTTCCATGCCGGAGGGTTATTGGGTGAATGGTGACGCCCGAGAGTTTGCGCCTGATGGTGGCAGCGAACTTCATTTCATCGTTGGCGTGGATGCGAATGGCAAGGAGATCACGCAGCGCAGCAACCTTGTGCGGCCGGACGATGCTTCTCCACCTCAACCGCCACCAGCCCAAGATTTTACCGGCTCCTATTACAATTCACCGGATTACACCACGATTGACGACGGTTCGACTGTGGTTGCGGCCAATGGCAGCGGCGGCAATGGCACCTATACATTCAGCGGGGGTTCGGCATGGAATGAATATGGGGACTGGTTATTTCCGTCAAACGACAATGACGGAAATCCGGTTTGGCAGATCTGTTTGCAATATAACACGGATATGTATTGGTCAGACTTCTGGAATCCCATCGACCCGTCTGGAACTTACAACTTTAGATATAACAACGGGCCCACGATTTCAATTGAGGCAATCTCGACCACCTATCATGCAGGCGTGTCTGAGGACAGGCTTTCATGGACGGATAACACCGGAGGGAATACAACCTTTGTAGTCATGGGGGTTACTGCTTCCAGCGGCGGAACCCCAGTGGAAATTTATCGAGGGAATGGGACTTCCCATTCAGCCGAATGGGTCGGCAATGGGACCTACACTCTCTGTTATGTGGGCGAGAACAACGATTTATTCGAGGTCGCCACAATTACACTTCACCCCGCTTAATCATGAAAAAAACCATTTTTGCGCTGTTGGTGCCGGATGTGAGTCAGCTTTACAACAACGGGAGCGGGCTGGCTTACAGTAATTTTTAACGCTCTCCCAACCAAAAAAAATATGAATGCAATCAATGTGGTTCCTAAAAATGTGGAAGTGATGCCGGCCCGCGCGGCGCGATCGGTGGAATTTACAACGCTGTCGTGGCGGACGGTGGACGATGGTTTTAGCCGTCGGCTTCAAATCCTCGTCAATAACTCCATGGTGATCGTCGTCGAGGGCGCGGACTATGACGCGCTCGGTCAGTGGACGGACGAGACCATCAAGCAAACCATTCTGACGCGGCTCGAACTCGTCGAAGCATGAGCATCAACGCACCAATCATTACAACCAACACCGGCGTTTTTGGGGCAACCTGGGCGGACCGCTGGGACATTCGTGGTGTGTTCACCTGGGATGCGACCGGTCAGACTATGGGCGATACCGAAATCTGGATTCGCCGGGTGTTTGTGGACGCGGATTTTTCTAAGTGGGGCACGGTTGGTTTTGCCGCCCGGGCCTTCACGATTGGGCATCTCTGCGCGGCGAGCCCGGATCCGATTCATTACCAGGTCAAACTGCGGTTCAATAATTATTCCGATCCGGCCGGGCCGTTCTCGAATGTTGTTGAGGTCGTTTTGCGGGATGGGATTGTCGTCGTCAAGGAAACTGGCGCCGGGCTATCGAACGCGAACAGCTACGCCAGCGTCGATGACGGCGACATTTATCACGACGGGCATTTGTATGCGGAGGCGTGGACCGCTGCGCCGCTGGATAAAAAAATCCCCGCGCTGGTGATGGCGACGCGTTTGATTGATGCCGAATACCAGTTTAGCGGCGTTCGCGCCGTGGCGACTCAATCACTGCAATGGCCGCGTGAGAACTGTCCTGACCCGGACGCGGGCGACTTGGTCGCGGTCACGGTGGTGCCGCAGGCCGTCGTCCAGGCGACGTGCGAGCTGGCGCGGGAACTTATTATCGCCGACCGCACTGCTGCGCCTCCGGGCGAAGGTTTGAGTTTTCAAAACGTTGGCAGCTCGCAGACGGGTTACAACAAGGCCGACACGCGGCCGATAATTCCCGCCGTCGTCCAGGCTTTGCTGGCGAAATACGGAATCCTGATCAAAGGCAAGAGCGGCTCCATCAAACTTGTGCGCGTATGACCGAGCAAATTCAAAATCTGAAAAAGTTCCGGTTTATCCCTGAAATCACGCTGGGGAACGTGCTGCAATTGCTGTCCATCGCGGCGGCGGTCATCGGCTTGTGGGTGAACATGGACAAGCGCATTTCCGCCGTAGAATTGCGCGAGAGTTATTCCATCGAGGAGCGGCGCGACATGAAAAAGAGTTTGGCGACACTCGCTGAAAATCAGGCGGTGATGGCGCGCACGGTGGACCGCATCAGTATTCTGTTTGATCAACACGCGAAAGGTGGCAGCGCAACAAGCCCTTAATTTATGAAAAACATCATCATTATTCTGTGCCTGTTGGCTTTGACCGGCTGCACCATTGCGCCGTTGAAAGGCGGCAAGGCCACGACCAGCCAGTCGGGTGGACGCATCGAGCAATCCGTTGTGCAATCCGATAACCCGGCCGCTGTGTCCAAGCAGGATCAGGAAACTGTGCGCACCAAGTCTTACACCGTGCCAGCCGGTTCGCGATTGATGGAAACGCGAATTGTCACCGAGGGCGGAGCGCCCGTGACGAATTCGCAAGTCCTGCTAATCAGCGCGCCGATGCCGGTGACCGAACATGAGGAGACGCGAGCCAAGAGCGAGCTTGGCGCGGCTCAGAAGGACACGGCGCGCGAATTAAGCGCGAAGCTGGCGAGCCTCAAGGGCATTGTGTGGGTCGGCGTGGTCGTGTTCCTGTTTGGCCTGGCGACGATGTTTTATCCACCGCTCAAGGTCCTCATCGGCAGCATCACTACCAGCGCCGCTATCACCGTTGGTGGTCTGGCGTTAATCGTCTTGCCAACCGTCATCGTCGGGAACGAACTTCTGATTATGGCCGGCGTCGCTGCGGCAGTCGGCCTGTGGTTTCTCGCGCATCGGCATGGGCAGTTGAGAGGGACAGTGGAGGCGAAGCAGAATGGGGATTCGGGAATGGCAAAGCCGGCCGGTCCGGTAAGTTAGTGAAATATTGACAGGAAATAGGTCTTCTTGCGGGCTCATTTACATAACGCTGCTCGGGTGCGGAGGTTTAACACCTAGGCATTAACACCAACCTCTTTGGTTGACATTACAATTGCCGGTCAGTTTAATCGCGGTCAATCATGAAAGCTTCTTTCACCCTTGCGCTGTTGTTGGTTTCAATGGTCGTTTTGCCTGCGCAGAACAATACCGCTGTTACCGGCTCCGCTAAAATTAAAGATGGGCCGGATGAAAGGAAAAAGTTTTCCGACGCGGTTGGCGAACTTTTTCGGCAAGGCGATTTTGAATCATTGGAACGCATGGGCAATGAATTGCGAACCAAGAAGCTAAAGATAACCGAGGGCGGATGGAAGCTGGCCAGCTATTATCGTGGCCTTGATTGCAAAGGTTCCGATGCGGCGAGTTTTCTGGCGGCAGAAAAGCAGGTGAAGGATTGGCAGGCAAAATATCCTGATTCCATCAGCGCCCCCATTGCAGAAGGGAAAATCCTCACCAGCTATGGCTGGTTCTTTCGCGGAACCGGATACGCGAACACCATAACCAAAGACGGCTCTGTAAAGTTCAAAAAGTGTCTGGCCGCAGCCAACGACGTGCTGGAAAAAGCGAAAGACCGCTGTTCAGCCGATCCGGAATGGTATGATGCGATGCTAACAGTAGGTTTGGGGCAAGGATGGGATAAAGCCAAGTTTGATCAGGTATTTAATGAGGGAGTGAAACTGGCTCCGGATTATTATGAGCTGTATTTTGCGCGTGTCCAATCGTTGTTGCCACGGTGGTATGGAGCCGCAGGCGAATGGCAGGCATTTGCGGAAAGTGAAGCGGAAAAGCATGGGCCGGAGATTTATACGCGTTGTGCCTGGTCGGTAAATTCCGCTTATTGGCCGGACAAGCTTTTTACCGAAGGCCGAGTTTCGTGGCCTAAAATGAAGGCTGGCTTTGAAAAGATCCTCCAGGACTTCCCCAATTCGAACTGGAATCTCAACAACTATTGCCGGTATGCCTGCCTGGCCGGCGACCGTGCCACGGCCAAGCAACTCTTTGACCGTATTGGCTCAAACCGCCATGCCCAGTGCTGGCAACAGAATGAATTCAACCAGCGAAAACAATGGGCAACAAAATCCGAATAATCTCCGCTTTGGTAGTGCTAGCTTGGGTTGGTTTTGTCGGCATCGGGCATAGCCAAGTCCAACGGATGGATTCAGCCCGGCTTGAAACCCTGTTAGCCAAGGCTTGGGGCAAATCTCTGAACGAATTACGGGAGGCGGTGGATAAAGCCGAAATTGGCCCTCTCGACGTGGGCACGAACCACAACTGGCCATTACTGGCTTTGGCTTACAACAATGATGCCGAGTATGTCGGCAAACTGCTCGCGGCCGGGGTTGATATAAACGCAACGAACCAAAATGGCTGCACCGCCCTCCACTATTGCGCCGAATACGGGTGTCTGAAGGCGGCGGCATCTTTGATTGAGCATGGGGCGAAACTCAATCTCCAGACCAAGTGGGGAGAGACTCCGCTGGTTTTGGCCTGCAATGGTTACCAGCGCGAAATGGCTTCCTTGCTGCTTGCTGCAAAAACAGACCTGGAAATACCAGCACAATTTGGCCCGGCTATCTTTTATGCGGTGCGGGATGAAGGCACTCTTAAACAATTCCTCGATTTCGGGGTGGATGCCAATAGTCGGGAAATAATAACCGGCAATACAGTGCTCATTGGAGCTGTTGGCAATCTTCAATCAGTGCGCCTGCTGCTAAATGCCGGCGCGGAAATAAACGCGACCAACAAGGCTGGCCGAACCGCACTTTTGGAGGCATTGAAGAACGGTCATGTCGCGACTGCCGAAGCTTTGCTGGATGCTGGAGCCGACTGGCAGCTTAAGGATTTGGAGGGCAACAGTGCCATACTATATGCCGCCAATGCCCCATCATCCGTCATGATTGACCGGCTGACAAAGCTTGGTGCAAACACCAATGAGATTCATCTGTGCGACTTGCACTTGTCCGCAGTAACGAACACCTCCCGACTGTGGCCCTACGCACTCACGGCCTTTCAAGTGATGGATGAATGCCTTCGTTACAATAAGCTGGAAGAAAACCAAAACAGTTATGTTCGCGGCATGGAACTGCAGCCCAAACTCACCGGTTATTGGGGGGTTAAATACAAAGCGAATATGATGGAAGCGGTGAAACAATTTGAGTCCTCATCCGCGGGCGCTGAATTTGCCGAGATCGCCAAAGCGGTAGGGAAGTTAACCGACCAGCAATTTGAACTGGAACAGGCGGACCTGCTGGTTTCTGATCCGCATCAGCGGCAGCAACGCCAGATTGTCCGCAAATATCTGGCGCAAGGTGGCAAAGGCGATTTAGCGGGATGGGAAGCCTCCTGCTATATTCACCTGCTTCAACTAGGGCGTGCTCGTGGCTTTTTGAATGAGAAAGATTGCTGGGATCGCATTACGTCCCGACTCAAACCGTTGCAAGACCGGTTTTCATCTTGGGAGGAATTTGCCCATAATGTCCGTGTGGGTTATGAATTCAAAGGTGCGGCTGGTTTTGCAAAATATGATTTGATCGAGCGGTTGCTGCTGAACAAAGCCGATTCCAACAGCCCTTGGAACCAGGTTAGCTGGCCCCAAAGTCGGAAGCCTGTTGTATTCTTCTGGGGTTACGTAACGATACCGGTGTTCCTTGGAGTGCTACTAATTTTCTTGGTTGTTTATCTCAGAAGGAGAAAAGCCAAGGACACTAAGCAATAGCACAACAACTCAAGCTGACTGACAGGAAATTGTTCTGTATGCGGGCTCATATACTGGACGCGGACCAGGTTAATGAACTTCTGATTATGGGTGGTGTTGGTGCGGGGGTGGGTGTATGGTTTTTCGCAGATCGGCACGGTCTTTTGCGCGGGCTGGTGGATGCGGGTAAGACTGAAATTGAGGCGGTGGCGAGCAAGATTTCAGGCCCTTAATATCCTACCAAATCCTACCACAGAAAACGTGGTTTGATGCGGTCCAATGACAAACTGTAAAAAACATAAAACAGTGATTGCACACAATAGGGACGGGCACGCGCCCCATATAGACCGCATCGCGCCACCTAAATTTGCTTAAATTCGAATCTCACCGCCCCGACCATTTAAAATCAACTGTTTAGCTGGATTTTGTCTGATCTGGCTCTTCACACTACGAGAGATTTTCTAATTTTTCACACCGGTTTCTAACGCGAACACACTTGAAATTAGTTTCAGTGGGTTTATTTCAGCAGCGAAACGGCACGTTTTCCAAAATCAGGCGGACAGGTGAAAAACTACAGTGGCGCAATCTGAACATCGCGGACAAGACGGTTCATACTTTTAACGTTGCGATGGACAATGCCGCATAGTCGCCAATTTGCTCTCCCAGCGCGGCGGGAACAACGCGGCAGACATCCAAGCTTCGGGGAAGCGCCTCGGAGCGCAGCACTTTTTCAGCAATCGGCCAGAGTTGGTCGCGTTGGCGGACAAAAATGCTGCCAATCACAATTCGTTCGGGATTGAGCAAATCCACAATCATGGCCAGTCCGCGTCCCAAGTATTGGCCGGTGATCTCAACGACCTTGATGGCGATAGGATGACCAGCGCCAGCCGCTTCAAAAACCTGTCGCGCATCTCCAACTTCCAAACCCAATTGGCGTGCCAACTGAATTATGCCAGCACCGCTACAAAAGCCCTCAAATGATCCCGCTTTGCCGTAACCAACGGGGCCATCTTCAGCCAGGCGGAAATGCCCGACTTCACCGGCCATGTCGTTAAAACCGGAGTAAAGACGACCATCGAGAATCAATCCCGCTCCTAAACCAGTGCCAAAAGTGAGGAAAACCATGCTGTTGACCCCTTTGCCGGCACCCCATTTCCATTCGGCATAGGCACAGGCGTTGGCGTCGTTTTGCAAATAAGCCGGAATGCCAAAGGCTTTGGAGAAGTGATCAGTCACGGGCACCTGATCCCATCCGGGAAGATTTGGCGGGCTTAAAATCATACCGCAACGGCTGTCCAGCGGGCCGCCGCAACTGATGCCGATGGCTTGCGGCCGAGCCTTGCATTGAGCCAATAGATCTTTCGCGGCGGATTCCATTCGAGCCAAAGTAGCTACGGGTCCCACAGGTGTGGGAAAGGAGACTCGTTTGGCGATAACTATACGATCACCATCGGCATGGCCCAAGATTACAGCGCACTTTGTGCCGCCAATGTCGAAGCCGAGCAAATCGTTGGTCATGGCACCATTCAATATTTGGTCGCTAGCTGCTCTTGGCATCGGCGACCGCCGATTTTTGTCTGCCGATGCGATAGCCATACAGCCCATAGAATGCGATGTAGGCGAAGGCTCCCATCGGAACGACAAATGAAAATTGAACGCCCATTTTATCCGCCACCAGGCCTTGCAGCGGCGGCAGTAATGCGCCCCCGAAAACCGACATCATCAGCAACGAAGAGGCCTGGCTTTTCAGCGGTCCCAACCCTTCGATGGCCAGCGAGAAAATATTCGACCACATCACCGAACAGAACAATCCGATGCCGAGGATGGCCCATTTCGCCGCTTCCCCTGAAGCCAGCACGCCGGTGAGCAACAGAGCGATGATGACCACGCTGAAGAGGGCAAGCATCCGCTGGGGGCTGGCTTCACCGAGAAAAAACACGACCAGCAACACGACCAGCAAAATGCCGTAGTGGGTGACATTGTTCCAACTGCAAACCGCACCGATATTGGCGATGGTGGATGGGTCAAAAAAAGTATTGAACACCGGCAAGCTGCCCAAGCCGGCGGCAATCTTCGGCAATAATGCGATGACTAAGAAAGCAAGGATTGGCACGAACACCACCAGGGAATGGCGCAAATGTTTTCGCATGTCGCTCAATGCAAACGCGCCCATGAAACGGCCAATCATCAGTCCGCCCCAATAGAAGGCGAGAAATTTGCTGGCGGGCTCGTGCTCCAAGCCGCCGAGCTTGGGCTGGCCCAGAAAGTTGATGACCGCGCTGCCGACTGTCACCTCGCCGCCGACATACATAAAAATGGCAATCATGCCGAGGACCGTGTGCGGATGTTTGAGCGCACCCATGCCGCCGCTGACCTGGTCGTGGTTGGTGAAATTGGGCAGGTGGGCGAATTTGAAAAATACCGCCAGCAGCACAAAAACCCCGGCAAAGCACAGGTACGGAATTTTAACCGAATCCGCCCCGTGCGCGGTCTTGCTGGTGAACAAGGTGAAAATCAGCCAGCCGCCAATGATGGGGCCGATGGTGGTGCCGAACGAGTTGAACGCCTGAGACAAATTGAGCCGGCTGGAAGCAGTTCGCTCCGGCCCCAAAATGGTCACATAGGGATTGGCGGCGATTTGCAGCATGGCAAAGCCCATGCCGACCACGAACAGGGCAAATAGGAAAAACGGGTAAGAAGTCAGCATGGCCGCCGGGTAGAACAGCGCACTGCCCGAAGCGGCGATCAGTAAGCCGATAATGACCCCGTTTTTATAGCCGATCCGGTTGATGGGATCGCCGGAGATCATTGAAATCACAAAGTAGAGCAGTGAGCCGAAGGTGTAGGCACCGAAGAACGCAAATTGAATCAGCATCGCGTGGAAATAATCCAGCGTGAAAGCCTCCTTGAAACGCGGAATCAGAATGTCATTCCACACGGTCATGAATCCCCACATGAAGAAGAGCGTGGTCATGATCGCAAACGGCATGCGATAGGTTTGGGAGCCACCAGCCGGCGCTGGCGAATTTGGGTTAGGGAGGCTGGGGTTGTTCATGGTTGAAAACTCAGGATGTTAAAATTTGCACGAGACGTCCACGCTGAATTGAAAAACACAGTGTTGGATGGAGTCCATAGGGATTGTGTCCTTCGATGTTTGGCCGAATGCAGCGGTGGCGCATACCAACAGTAAACCAGAAATGATTACTGATCTCATTTGATGGGGTTTTCAGAACGGTAAGACATGGTGCCAGAACCGTACGGTGTCACGCAACCTCATCGGTGGTGGAGTAGTCGGCGGGCGAGGCGAGATTGCAGACTGGTCCTTCCGGGTAGGCACCTTGGGAGAAGATGACCGGATGAGTTTTTCCAGCTCATTAAAATTGGTGGCGATAGTGTAGCGGCCGCGAAGATGCGGAGCTTCCAAAGCAAATTTCAAATCGTTAGGATGCGTCCGTGACCTCCATCTCAGAATTACTTCATCGACATCGATGGGTTATTGGCGGCTTTATGGCGATCATCGCCGTGATGGCCGGGATCGAATATGGATTTGGTCGCTCGCCGCTGGGACCTGATGGTCGTTTTGGCTGGTGGGATAACAATATCTGGGGAAGTGAGAATTCGCAGCGCGTGGCGGATGTCTATTCGTTCTCGCATATGATCCACGGGATGCTTTTTTATGGCGGCCTGTGGCTCTTCGCCCGGGAGCTGCCGGTCCGCTACCGTTTCCTCATCGCGGTGCTCCTGGAAGCGAGTTGGGAACTGCTAGAGAATTCGCCCATCATCATCAACCGGTATCGGGAGGCAACCATCGCCCAAGGCTACGTCGGGGACAGCATCCTAAATTCCTCGTGCGATGTCCTGATGGCCACCCTGGGATTCTGGCTGGCCAACCGTTTGAAATTAAGGGTGACCATCGCCCTCATCCTGGTGATGGAATTGGGATGCCTGCTGTGGGTTCGGGACAATCTCACGCTGAACATCCTCATGCTGATCCATCCTTTCGAGTCCATCAAGGCCTGGCAGGCAGCGGGACAGCCATTACTGTAGCTTTGACACCAGCACTTTTTGATCACAGGCGATGGTGTAGCGGCCGCATATGAGTTAAAGCGGAAAGCGGAGTGTGAACACGCGCTTAGGGAACGACCACGCGATAAAATACCACGGCGAGTCCGGTGGAATTGGTGTCCGTGAAGGTGGTCAAGGCGGTGCCGTTGGTGAAAGTTTGCAATGGCTGCCAGTCGGTCAGGTTGGTGGAAAATTGCACGGTCTGGATCAGGCCGGTGCTGCACAGCGTTTGGAATTGAAAATTGCCATTGGGCAGGCGGATGGGATGGCCGGTAAAGGCCGGCGGCGTGTTGGTGTCCAAAATGTTCACCACGCAAGTCACATTGTCACCCAGCCACGCGCCGCCGGAAGCGGAAATGAGTTCAAGGGAGAATTGCCGGGTGGGATCTATGACGCGGTCATTGAGAATGGGAATGGTGATGTTTTTACTGGTGACGCCGGAGCCGAAGATGACGACCCCGGAAACGGGAAAGAAATTGGAACTGCCCGCCGTGATCGCATAGGTGGTGTAACTGACTTTCACCGTCAGGCTGTTGGCACCGGTGCGGGTGAGCGGCACGTTGATGAAGCCGCCAAGTTTATTGATATTGGTGACGGTGGCGCCCCATTGAATCATCCCGCCGCCGCTGGCCGGCCAGGAACTAATGCTGGCGACGGCGTTCGTGATGGCAGTGTAGGCGGCGATGTTGGCCCCTTCCACCAGGTCGGAGCGTTGATTGAACAGGGCGGCGAACTCAAGGCCGTTGGTCGAGGAAGAATTCTGGGTGATGTTTTGCGCGAGCACAGAACTGGCCCCCGGCAGGCTGCCGTAGAACAAGTAATTCCAACTGAAGGAAGAGCCGGGAACCCGCGCGTAATAGCCTTCCAGATAATTCTGCAGATAGTGGCACAGCCCGATGGCGGAGGCGCTCAAGCCGCCGAAGGAATCGAAGGATTCGTAATAATCCACGCCATCAATCCCGCGCGTGTTGATGTTGGTTGGAAAGTCCACCGAGGAGCGGGTTAGGAACTGGGCCTGATCGGCATACCAGATTTCCCAAGGGTCGAGGTCGGCGGGCCGGCTGCGGGACTGGACGACGTTGGTGAACCCGAGCAGGTTCGTCAGGCCGGCGTTGACGAGCAGGTCTTGCTGGATGAAATCCAGATACGGTTTGCCACCGGCCTTTTCGATGACGCGGCCCAAGATCGAGTAACCGAGATTGCAATAGACATTGGTAGTGCCGGGCGCAAAGTCCAGCGGCTTGGAGAAAACCCAGCTGATGACATTGGTGGGGCCGGCTGGATAATCCAGCCCCAGGTTGGTTGAAACCTGAACGGTGCGGAACATGGGATCGCCGATGGGCGAGGTGGATTGATTCCAACCGCCCGCATGATCCAGCAGATGCTGCACGGTGATATTGGTGATGCGGCTGTCGCCCAAAGTCCCGCCCCAGGGCGCGATGCCGAGATAATCATAAATCCTCGTGCCCGTGGTGATTTTTCCGGCGGCCACGAGTTTGTAGATGCAGGAAGCGGTCAGGGTTTTGGAAACGCTCGCCAGCCGGAACAGATTGTCCGGATGGATGACCGAATTGAAATGGGTATCGCGCCAGCCGTAACCCTGGCGGAAGACCAGTTTGCCATCCTTCATCAGCGCGAGGGTGCCGGCGGAAAAATTGTGGGTGGCGAGAAAATTGGTCATGGCCGATTCCAGCGGGGCCAGTTCCGGCACTATCGGGCCGGTGCCAGGCCGGTTGGTCGGCACGCCCACGCCCTGAAGATAGAGGATGCCGCCGCCGAACGGCGGATTTGGGGTTTCATAGTTGGTGAGCGCCGCTGATTCAAAACCGGCTGATTGCGGGATAAAACTCAGTGCATATAAATGATTCTGGGCCGGCAGCAAAAATTGGCCGGCGTAGTTGGTGCTGGTCTGGAAATCGGCGGCATTGGAACCAATGAACGTTTCCGATTCCATGAAGAGGTTCGTCCCGCCGGCAAAATTGAAACCACTCACCTTGTTGGTGGCCCCGATGGGAATGAACCCAAAATCATACGTCTGCGCGGCACGGGCAGCGCAGCCAAGCTGAAGCCAGACACAAAAAGCCAGCGCAACCATTATGGTGCGGGATGCAAAGCAGCAGTGAACATTCATTCGGGATCCAGAATATGCGTTTAAATATAGCATTTATTGCGCCGGCTTGGCTGGAATATCCAATTAAAATTGGGCTGGGCAAGCGTCCGGTTTCGCCATGGCAATCATCAAAACAGTGTGTCTTGAGCGGGTTTGGCAAACATTTCGCACTGCGAGGTGAATGGGAATTTAGCCGCGGATGTGCATCATCCAGGTGGTTTCCCAGATAATGACGGAGTCTGGCTCCGTTCAGGCCAACAGCTCCTGGATTTCCTCCCAGTTCAGGGTCGCGGCAAATTCCTCCTCCCCGCTGATGGTGGACTGGATGACCGCCCGCTTGCGATTTTGCAGGATCAGGATTTTTTCCTCCACCGTGTCGCGGGTGATGAGCTTATAGCTCGTCACGACTCTGGCCTGGCCGATCCGGTGGGCGCGATCCGTCGCCTGGTCTTCCACGGCCGGATTCCACCAGGGATCAAAATGAATCACCGTGTCCGCCCCGGTCAGGTTAAGACCCACGCCGCCGGCTTTCAAGCTGATGAGAAACACGGGAATCCCAGCCTGGGTTTGAAAGCGCTCCACGACGGCGGCTCGGTCGGTGGTGGAACCGTCGAGATAACAAAACTCAATCTTCTCCGCCGCCAGCCGCTCCTTCAACAGGGTCAGCATCCCGACAAATTGGCTGAACACCAGCACGCGATGGCCGCCGTCGATCACTTCCTCCAGCAGTTCGCCGAACAAATCGAGCTTGCCGGAAGTGGTGGCGGGATTGAGGTTATCCAGCTTCAACAGCCGCAGATCACAGCACACCTGCCGCAACCGCAGCAGGGCAGTCAGCACCACCATGCGGCTCTTCGCGATGCCCTGTGGGCCGTCAGCTTCCAAGATCTCCTTGCGGCTGGCCTCGATGACCTGTTGATAAACGGCCCGCTGATCCGGCGTGAGTTCGCAAAATGAAACCTGTTCCAGCTTTGCCGGCAGATCTTTCGCCACCTCGCGCTTCAGGCGGCGCAGCAGGAAGGGGCGCAGGCGGCGGGCCAGCCGCGATTGCGCCTCCGCATTTTTCTCCCTGGCGATGGGCAGCTCATAGCGCTCCCGGAAATCCTTGGCCGTGCCCAGATAGCCCGGCATGAGAAAGTCAAAAATGGACCACAGATCCAAAACGGAATTTTCCAGCGGCGTGCCGGTCAGCACCAGCCGGTGCTTCGCCCGCACTGCCTTCACCGCCTGCGCGTTCTGGGTCTGCCGGTTCTTGATGTGCTGCGCCTCGTCAAGCACGACGGTGTCGAATTCCAGCCCGCGATATTTTTCCGCATCGCGGCGGATGAGCGCGTAGCTGGTCACGACCAGGTCGCTGGCGGCGATGTCGGCAAAGCGGGCATGCCGGTCGGGTCCGTGCAACGCCAGTACTTTCAGCTCCGGCGTGAACTTCTTCAATTCCGCCTGCCAGTTGAAGACGAGGCTGGTCGGACAAATCACCAGCATGGGGGCGAGGCCGGGCTGCGACTGCCGGGTGAACCGCAGGTAGGCCAGCGTTTGCAGGGTTTTCCCCAAACCCATTTCGTCGGCGAGAATGCCGCCAAAGCCGTTCGTGCGCAAAAAATGCAGCCACGCCACGCCTTGCTTTTGATAGGGGCGCAACACCGGCTCCAAGTCGCCGAGCGGCGGACAGTCCAATTTTGCTTCGCCGCTTTGCTTCGCCGCGCGCTCACGCCAGGCCGCCGGCGCCTGGACTTTCCAATCGGCATGCTGCCGCAGCGTCGCTTCGAGGAAGCCGGCCTGCGTGTTGTTGATGCGATAGCCGGCCGCGTTCTGCTGCGGCGCGCAATCGAGCAGCACTTCCTGCAATTCCTCCACCGCGCCGGAGTCAATCACCGCCATCCGGCCGTTCTTCAACCGCGCGTGGTTTTGCCCGGACAAAATCAGCCGCTGAATGTCAGCCGCCGAAAAGGTTTCGCCGCCCGCGGAAGCGAACACGACGCCCAGGTCGAACCATTGGACTCCGGAGGAAGTGATCGAGAACCGCGGCTCGACCCGCTCGAGATTTTTCAGCGTCCGGTTTTCCAATTGCTCATCGAGCGTCACCTGCCATTCGCGCTGCAGCCGGGGAAATTCCCGCGCCAGGAAGTTCAACACGGCATTCTGGCCGGTCAATTGCAGCTTCCCCCCTGCATCGGGGCTGGAAAAGCCGCTGCGCTGCAACCGCCCCAGCGCCGCTTTCTCCGCACTCGAATCGCGGGTGGAATAACGGGTCGGCGAGTCGGGATCGGGCAGCCAGACGGCTTCATCCGCCGCCGTCACGCCGACGGTCATGATCCGCGAGCCATAGGCGCATTGCAGCAGGGCGCTCAATTGCGTGAGCCCGCCCTTCAAGGCCAGGAGGAAGCGCGGCGCCTGCGGCTCGAGCGAGAAATCTTCGGGTTTGAAATTCGCCACCAGCCCGCCTGCGGCTGACAACTGCGGCCAATCCCGGCTCAAGAACTGCGGCACCTGCGCCCGCGTCACGCGCACCGGGGCATGCCACAGATCTTTCAACGCCAGCGGCAAGCCCAGCGGCTGCAACGTGTGGTTGTGCCAGACCCAATCGCCCGCCATGGTGAGAGCTGTGGATTTGTTTTTTAGCGCCAAAACAATTTCCCCGTTAGCCTCCAGCGTGGCGCAAAGCGGCACCATCAAGGGTGTTTTGGCGACCGTGACCGCAGTGGATTTTCCGAGCGTGATATTCTTATGCCCCACCAGCAGCGGGATGAGCCCGGCAAAATCCTTCGCGTCCAGCTGCAACAGCGCGGGCGTCTCGCCATGGGTCAAAGTTTCGAGCTGCTCGATGATGGCGTCGTCGGCCGGTGAAAAAGCAAAGGTGCGTCCTTTGGGCAGCGCATTCAGCGGGCACCGCCCGCCGTCCCATTTCCCCTCCAACACCAGCATGATCTTGCCGCGGGCGAGCGCCTGATCGAGGTTGGGCGGCAGGATGATGAATAATTCAACAGGTTCGCCGCCCGCTGCGCGCAACAGTGACGGGGTTTTCCGGACCGGCGAGGCAGCGACCGGGCGCGCCTGAGCCGGGGCGGCTGCCGCCTTCTGCGCCTGCAACCAATGCAGCCCAACGGCGACACCGTGGACGCAGATTTTTCCCCATTCGCGGGATTCGCGACAATTGCAAAGGTTTTCGACATCCACGGCGTTGTTGATGACCAGCGAACCGCGAAAGGTCATCCCACCGGATTGCATCACGCCCCGCAGCAACGGCGGCGCCCAATGCGAGCTGACCACCTGGCCTTGCGCGAGACAGGCGCGGGCGTGCTTCATCACCTCCCAGCCAGCGGCCTGGGCGAGCAATGCTTCGGTGAGTTCAACGGACATTGGCGACAGTATGCCGATACCGAGTCCGGATGAGAATTAAGAATCGGAGTCCCAATCAAAGCAAATCGAGGGGTGCGGCCAGTTGCGTCATTCCCTCAGTAGCGCTCAGACGAAGGTGGATGTTCACAGTGGTGCGTGCCGCAATCCAAATTACGATTGGGGATATCAGGCGGAAACGGGCCAACATTTCCAAAACGGCGGTCGCAGGGCGACACGCCCTACCGGCGGCTTGGATTCACGGTGGAAGTGGGTGAAGACGATTTCGTGGGCGAACAGCGTGGACCATTCAAAGGCGGCGGCGCGGTCGGCATCGGTGCCGCCGATGAGTTCGTGCTGGCCGTTGGGAAGTTTAACGAGTTTGGCCCGTCCAAATTGTTGGACCACTTGTTGGCGACGGCGTTGGGGAATCAGATTTTTTAGTTTCATACGCCATCACTTTACGGGAGGGGGTGGGACATTGGCGGTCCAAGGCTAAAAAAAGAGATCAGAGGTCGGAGGTCGGAGGTCAGAGGCGGCGGAAGGAACATTCAACACTCAACATTCAACGCCGAACGTCCAAGCGAGGGCGGAGGGCGGAGGTCAGATGGCAGATGGCAGTGGGCGGAAGGAAGAATAAAGACGGTAATCGGGCTCCAAAGGTAGAGTCCGATTTGATGGCACAAACCAGCTGCTTCAACGTCGCGCAAACGCCCGGCGGCAACGTGAACGGCTAAAACGAACAATTTTTCGCAACCGCAACTGACAAGCGTTTCAAATACTCGCTGCGTGAAATTGCCTTGGCCCCCAGCGGCTCGGCGGCAGCGGTCACCATCTGAATGTCGAACAGCAGAAACTTGTGTTTCTGCAAATGTTGAACCAGATGGAAAAGCGCGACCTTGGAAGCATTGTCGACGAGATGGAACATGGATTCTCCGGCGAATAAACCACCGATAGCGACCCCATAAACACCTCCCACTAGTTTTCCTGCCTGCCAGCATTCCACGCTGTGGGCATGGCCTTGTTTATGGAGCTCAGTGTATGCTTCGATGAATTCTTGCGTAATCCACGTGCCTCGTCGTCTAGGCCCGGGTTTGGCGCAACCCTGCATCACTTGTTGGAATGCTTTATCCATCGTGACCTCGAAGGGTTGCTTGCGGATGACCTTCGCCAAACTTTCTGAGACATGAAAATCAGCGAGTTCGATGATGCCTCGTGGATCCGGCGACCACCAAGTGATGGGATTAACCGTCCATGGGAAAATGCCTAGCCGGTATGCTGCCAACAATCGCTCTACCGAAAGATCACCACCCACAGCCACCATGCTTTCGGCATCTGCCACCTCAGGATTGGGGAACGCGATGGTTTCACCCAATACCATTGGAAGGGACGAATCCTCTCCAGGTTTCAGCTCTCCACTGATGGCATCCAAAAAATAGCCCTCAAAAAAGCCGGCCAATTCCATAGCCATGAAATGAGGAGCATTCTCCTCGTTCATTTTCTTAATTGCTTCCTCCTTCTGTTCCGGCGATCCCAATGTAATCCAGCTTCCGACCCGAACGTCGTTAAGCACCTGCAAAAGCCATTCGATTTCATTCCGGGAAAAACTGGCATGGTAACCGGTATCGCATTTCACGAACCGCTGAGTTTCGCCGAGCATTGCCTCAAGATGTTGGCGGGTCTCCTGACGCTGGGTTTTCAAGGCTTCATCCAGTAATTTCTGGTTTTCCTCGCGATCAGGAATTTTATGCCCTTTGCTCAAGCGATGATGATCCGCTGGCACGAGCGGATAAAGCTTCAGGACATGCAATAGCCGGAGCATTTCCCCTCTGCTCAGTTTAAACTGGAATTGATCCTGGTCTGCCCGAATGAGTTTCATTTCGAATCGTGCTCCATGGTCGCGTGCAGGTTGTATTTCTGGAGCTGGTGGACGTAAAATTCGGCCTTTTCCAAGCTCTCACGCGCAAGCAGGCTTTTCCCTTCGTTGTGAACCTCCATCATCTTTTTCTCGGCCTTCTTTCGTTCCCAGCCAAAGACGACTTGAAATACATGCGTCACATAAACCATCAAATTCACCGGGTCATTCCAACAAATGACGAGGTAGCCCGGATCCAGGTCGTCATCAGATTTGGGCTTCTTCGTGATGACGGGCTTCACGACTGGTTCCAAAGTTGTCGGCATGAAAATATGATAAGGTGCTTGTCTAGTAGTTGAGGGTGTTGGCGGTTTTTCTCAAATAATTATCGGATTTTTCGGATGCCTATTGACAATTAAATGAAGCGGGTTTTTAATCCCTGCCCCTCGGCCGAAAGGCCCTGGGAAACGGTTCCTCAAACCTTCCTGCACCGCTCCGACGTGGGCGCGTGCTGACACAATCTTGTATTGCGGCCCTGAACATGTTTGACAGAACCAACATCATTGCCGGCCTTGAAATCGGCACTTCGAAAATCTGCGTCGTCATCGGCGAACTGAAAGCCGACGGCTCGCTGAGCATTCGCGGCCTTGGGCAATCCCCTTCCAACGGAGTGCGCAAGGGCGAGTTCATCAATCCGAAGGAAGTCGCGGAGGATGTGCGCGCGGCGCTGGCCCAGGCGGAAAAAATGGCCGATGTCGAGATCCGGAGCCTTTATGTCGGGGTGACCGGCGGCCACATCCGCTGCTTCAATAACCGGGGCATTCACCATGTGTATTCCGCCGACCGGGAGATCACCCAGGAAGATGTCGAGGACGTGATCCAGAATGCCCAGGCCGTCAACCTGCCCTTCGACAACTCGATCCTCCACTCCATCCGGCAGCACTTCATCGTCGACGGGGAAGAAGGGGTGACTGATCCCGTCGGGATGCACGCCGCGCAGTTGCAGGTGAATCTCCACGTCATCCACGGCAAAACCAACCGCCTGCAAAACGTCCTGCGGCTGGTCCAGACCACCTCATTAAAGGTGGATGATGTGGTCTTTAACGGCCTCGCCTCGTCGCTGGCGCTGCTCACCGCCGAGCAGAAGGATCTTGGCGCGCTGGTCATCGACATGGGCGGCGGCACCACGGAATACGCGGTTTATTCTGAGGGCGTCATCCGCCATTCCGGCGTGCTGGCGGTCGGCGGCGACCATATCACCAACGATCTGGCTTACGGTTTGAAAATTTCCCTGAGCCGGGCGGAAAAACTAAAAAAGGCACACGGCTCTGCCCTCGTCAATGAGGAGATCGGCGACCAGACCATCAGCGTGACGGATGAGCTGGGACTGGAGATCAAACGGGTAAAGGCCGGCCATGTGCATTTGATCATGTCGGCGCGCATCGAGGAAGTGTTCAAGATCATCGCCGAGGAGGTGGAGAAAGCCGGCTTAGCGAATCTTTTGCGCGCCGGTGTGGTTCTCGGCGGCGGCTGCACGCATGTGCCAGGCATAGTGAAGATGGCAGAAAAAGTTTTCCAGATGGATGCCGTCATCGGTCGCGTCCAAAACACCGGCGGATTGGTCGAGGCGTTGGAAGAGCCGGAATTCGCCACCGCCATCGGCTTGATCAGATTCGGCGCGATCAACCAACGCAAGCCGGTGGCGCCGCCGGGCTGGTGGGCCCGCTTCACTGAACTCATCAAAAAGCTGATGTCGCTCGTGCGGTAGGCAGCCGACGGCAGAGATTTCATGGCGACGCCATCCCGCGCCACACTGGCGATGCGGCTGATCCACGCGGTGGCGTGCGGTGGGTCATTCCGGCGAAGGCAAAATACTGGTGATTCCCAATTGGCTTAACCACCGCGCCGGTTTTCCTCAAACATCTCGGCCGGCATCGAATGGTCGAGTCGCCAGATCATTTGGATGGGACGATCGGATTGGTGGCTGACGAGTTTGGCAGGTCCGAGAAACGTGAAAGGAGCGGTGACGCCATCAACCCGTTTCTGAGCGCGAACAAAAAACAGCATGGTGTAGCCGCGCGCTTCGTGGTGGATCATGTTTTGTCCAGGTTCACTGGCTTGGGTCGTCTGCGCTTGAGTTTCCCAATGCAGCAAGTCCCGGCTGATCGGGTAATCCTGATACATCGTGCTCGGTGAAAACTCTTTTTCAGTTTTCTGAAACGTGACCAACGCGACGATAGTTTGAATTGGCCGGAAATGTAGCCAACCCACGCCGGTGCTACCGGCGGATTCGAAGGTGGCACCACCCAGCGCGGCTTTGATTTCATCGTTGCCGTAGGTGGCGTGAAGTTCCAGCGAACATGGGAATGGGAGATTCAGCGAGGCGACACCAATCCGGGACTCTTCATCCGACCAAGCCAAGACTTCATCGAGGTCATTCAGAACCGTTGGATTTTTGGCCGCTTGCTGGAATGATTCCTCGAGGCTCTTCATCCCCAGTTGGACGCCAGGTTTACCCCAAATACGATAGTGAGTGACCAAGGCAGAATCTTCGGCATCGACGAGCGCCGCCGCTGCATTCCCAGTCTTCAAGTGGGAGACAACTTTCCGTAATCGCGTAATTTCCCGTGGTCCGCTCGTTTGTGCCGCACTGATCAGTGCATCCTGCAATCGGTTTATATCCGGGTCGGTGGGCGGCGGAGCCAGGCGGGCGCCCGCCTTCCATTGCGTCCAGGTTTTGCGTGTAAGCAAGGCTTCCGGCTCGTAATCGTGGAAGCGGACGAAGTTGCCAAACGTCAATGGTTGTCCAGCTTCATGCTCAAAGGATTCCAGCCGGTCGGGCACTTGGTCGGCCAGATTGCGCAGATTTTCCCGAATGTTGGCCAACACATGCTCACGGGCCACGCGATCGAGTTGGATGCTGCATCCGGCCGGAAGGTGCGGAAAATCCATCTCCACTTCGCGCTGGATATTGAATCTCCGCTTGGGCAACAGGGCTTTGAGCTTGCGGTCAATCCGATAGCGACGGTGCACCTGTCCGACAAAATCCAAGACGGTCAGACAATCCTTACCGGGCGAATGGCGCAAGCCGCGACCCAACTGCTGAAGAAAAATCGTAAGGCTTTCGGTGGGCCGGAGGAAAAGCACCGTATTCACTTCGGGCACGTCGAGGCCTTCATTGAGCACGTCTCGGGTGAATAAAAGCGTGAGCCGTCCTGCGCGTAGATCTTCAATGTGCTGCGCGCGAGCCTGATCCACCGTGTCGCCGACTAGCACGGCCGACTTAATGCCACGCTGATTGCATTCCGCCGCCATGAATTCGGCGTGCTTCACACTGCCGCAGAAGCCAAGTCCGCGCACACGCGCCAGATCAGGCTCGTAACGGGAAAGCGCATCCAGCACAGTCGCGACCCGCTGTTGGGCCAGTGGGTTGGAACCAATGTAAGCATTCTCCAACGCTTGCACGTCGTAGCGGCCATTCTTCCAAAAATTGTCGCCGGCGACCGACACCGGGTCCGCCACGGCGAAGTAGTGGAACGGGCAAAGCAATTTTTCCTCCAATGCCTCGGGCAAGCGAATCTCGGCAGCAAACCGATCGCCGAAGTCCGCCGCCACACTCCCACCGTCCATGCGCTCCGGCGTCGCGGTCAGGCCTAAGAGGATGCGCGCTTCAAATTTGTCGAAGATGGCACGGTAACTGGCCGCCGGGCCGTGATGGACTTCGTCCACGACGATGAAATCGTAAAACTCCGCGCCCACCTGCTCCCAGAGTCTCCGAGATTGGAGCATATCCACCGAACAGAACAGGTGCTCCAACCGTGAGGCCGAGTGCGGTCCGACCAGCAATTCGCCAAAGGCGGGCAGACGCAAAACTTGACGAAAGGTGTCAACGGCTTGTTCCAATATTTCGCGCCGATGGGCAACGAATAGCAACTTGGCTTGACGCTGATTCTTTTCATAGAACCGTTTGAAATCGAAAGCGGCCACCACGGTCTTGCCGGTGCCGGTCGCGGCCACCACGAGATTGCGCCAATGCCCGTGCACCAACCGCTCAGATCCAAGCGCATCGAGAATTCGTTCCTGAAAGGGGTGCGGACGAATGTCGAAAAAGACCGGCACACTGCTGGTCCGGCTTCGCGCGTGACTGATGGCATCCCGGAGGACTTGTGGTTCGTCCGGATTGAAGGGCAGAAATTCCCGGCTGTTCCAATAGGTTTCAAACTCCGCCACGAATTTGTCAACGATGTGCGGCTGGTCTTGCGCCGTCACCTTGAGATTCCATTCCAATCCACTGGTCATCGCGGCTTGGGACATGTTGGCCGAGCCAATGTAGGCAGTGGAAAATCCCGTGTTGCGATGGAAATAATACGCTTTCGCATGCAGGCGCGTCCGGTCGGTGTCATAGGAAACCCGCACCGTGGTGTTCACCTGGCTAGCGAGCCACTCAATCGCTTGCGCATCCGATGCGCCCATGTAGGACGTGGTGATAATTCGAATCTTTCCGCCGCGCTGACTCAACTCTTCAAAGCCGCGCATGAGCAACCGCAGGCCGGACCATTTTATAAATGAAATTAAAACATCCATCGAGTCGGCCGACTGCATTTCCTGGAGCAATTCATGCACAAGCTGGGGATCGCTTGGCGAACCAGTGAACAAGGTGCTTTTGGCCAACGGCGTTTCGGGCCGGGGAACACCCGATACGGCGTAGTGCGGCGGTGTTATTTCCAACAGCAGCGGCTTGGCCATGGTTACCAGCCGGCGGGTCCTTAGAAACTCTGCGCTCGGGGTGCCGGCAATCCGATCCACGATCTCATTGCACAGGCGCAGGCGGGCGACGGGGTCCTTTTCAAGGGAAAGGGCTTTTTCAATGACACGGGCAAGAAATGCCGCATAGCGCGCCGGTTCTTCTTCCGGGTCAATCTTGGCAAAAACCGAGCGTAATTCTGGATGCTGCGCGAGGAGTGCCGACAGGTCCTCATCCAGAAGTGCCTCGTAAATGCCATGGGCCAGATTTGCCACGCCTAGTTTATGGCAGAAATGAGCTCCGACGAAAAGAATTTGCGCAGAAAATTCGACTGAGTCGGTGGAAGGTGGGGCAATTCTGTCCGGGTTGGAATACCGATCGATTTATTGATTACGGAAGCAATTGTTCTGGTGCCACTCTAAAAACTCCTTCGATGGGCGGTCGGCGGCGGACTGGGGAGTGATTTGCAGTGCCTTTCCCTCTAACGCGTAGTATTCACGGCCGTTTGAAAATTCGTCGCGAATCCTGCGGCTGACGGCAACGTGAAGATCGTTGGTGATGGTTATGTATCCACGGTCAAAAAGCGTGTGCAGATCGGAGCGGAGAAAGATGCCGTTCGAGATTGAATGCGGACCATCGTCTGAATAAGGTCGGATGTGCGCCGCTTCCAAGACGGGCAAAGTCTTCTCACCGGTGACGGCGCAGCGACGTTGATAGCCTTCCATGACCACAACGCGAAAGCCGCCCTGACCCAATCGTGGTGCGAATAGTTGCGGGGTGCCGTAGCGATTAGTTTGTTCTGGAATTGGTTGGTCTCGCAAACTATCACCGGCCATCGCCAATCTAGCATTCTCCCAGAGCTTGGCACCCTCACCATAGCTGGCATCGTAACTTTTGCCGGTGACGATGCTTCGACCCCAATCGGTCGGCGCGGGAAGAAACTCCCCGTCTCTGAGGTAAAATGGCTGGGTCAACACGGTGCAGCCGATGACTGGATTGCGTTCGTTATCGCCGCGAATGGAGCTGATTTTGCGCCGAAACGCATCGAGCGACTCAACGCCGTTGGCTTCCTTGAAGACCTCCCAGGCAAGATCCAATGGCAGGGTGGTGTGGCGAACAAAATAAGCACCCCCGACAATCCGATTTTCAGGATAGCGGGATTTAAACAGGAAAAGTTCCCCGGGATTGATCGCGCCGAAATTATTACCACCATGGGGACGCCAAAAATTCATTTCATCGGCATTCCGCGCGCGAAGAAATCTGAACCAGTCACCATCCGTTATGCCGACATACAATTTCATTTAGGTGGCTCGACGGTGAGCAAAATAGGCAGTGGCTGAGCTTTCGGCAAAATATTATTGGCGCAATCGTTTGGCGGTCTTGTATTCGGTGTATTTCTTGGAACTTCCCCGCACCTTGTCTGCCGGATATTTGGCTTCATTATGCGCCATTTTCTCCGCAATCGCCTTGGCCAGGTCAATGCCCAGATTATCAGCCAGCTCGATCAAATAAACCGCAACATCCGCGATCTCATGGCTGATTTCCGTTTTCTTCTTGCGGGCGATAGTCAGGCTCTCTTCGGGTGTGCTCCATTGAAAATGTTCCAACAACTCATTGGCCTCGATGGAAATTGAGCAGGCGAGATTTTTAGGGTTGTGGAATTGCATCCAGTCCCGTTCATCGCGAAACTTTCGAATGCGGTTACGAATATTATCGAGCTCATTCATAGATTTTTTTATTTTGGCTCATCTTCCAACGCTTCGACGGCGAACATGAACCGCATGAGCTCTTCCAATTTGCCCCGGCTGGGGCCGTTCAATCCGTTGCCGTGGCGCGAGTCATAATTTTGGGCCCAGTCGGCCGCCAGTTTATAGCCGTCGCCGGGGTGCCGTTTGAGGCCGAGGTGGAGCGCCAGCCCTTGCTCCACCAGCAACACCGGCCAGCAGTGGATGATTCGCACCCGTCCCCATTGCTGGTTTTGAAACTCATTGTGAAAGTCACGCGCCCGGTCGTGCAGGTTTTTCGCGGCCGCCCGATCAATTTGCTGGAAAAGGCTTTCCCGAGTGGAACTCGTTCCCAGTAAGGCGCGGGTTTCATCCAGCAAGGCACCAGCCGCGCCCTTGGTCTTGCCCTTGCGACCCGCCGCCCGACGCGCGAGCCACAGACCAAAAGCAGACAGCCGGCCTGGAGCTTCAAACCATTTCTTCAGCACAGTGAGCCGCGTCAGCGATGCGTTGCCCTGCGCGTCAATATCCTCAATGATCTTGAGAATTTTTTCTGGAATGGCGGTGCGCATGGTGAGTTCAAATTATCGTGCGCTCATGCCCAGTGCGGAGATGGCGGCGCAAATTATGGAGATTGATTTTCGTCATGAGGTGCCGAGTTCTTCTTCCAGCTGGCCGACGACGCCGGCGACAAAATCGTGAAAACCCCAGCCGATGCCATCGGTCATCTGCTCCACACTCGCCAATCGGTCGCGAAACTTTGGATAAAGCTCCCGCGCCTCGCCCTGCAACAGGGCGGCCAGTTCGTCCAGCGCGGACTCGACGCTGTTGTAGAAGCATTCATCGATGTCCCCATACTCGTGGGTGAACTTCACGCCATTCTCGACGTAGGTCATCAGCAGTTCGACGGTGCCGGGGAGATTGCCGGTGGCTTTGCGCGCCTCGCCCAGCTTGAGTTTGCCCTCGCCTCGTGTCGGGAAGAATCGATCCACGATCTTGCGGCGATACTTTTCCAACACCTCGCCGCCGCCCGACTCGGCTTGACAGCGCGCCTGAATGAAATCGCGGTTTTCAGCATCCGTGTCGTAAAGGTCTTTCACCAAGGCCAGCAAGGCGGGCTTGCCCCAAGAGCCGAGGTGTTGGCGGACAGCGCTCCAGCCGCCGGATGTTTTTGAGGTTGGTTTGGTTTGGTCAGACATGGGGCTGGCGGCTGGCCTCAAGATTTTTTGCCTTCGATACGTTTGATTTCGCGGTCGAAGTCGGAGATGTATTCCGCGTCCTGCCGTTTCCGGTAAATCTCGTATTCGCCCTCGGCTTTGAGCTTCGCCTCCAGCGCGCTGACCTTGCCTTTGTCCTGGAGAATGGGGTAGTTGGACAGCGTCAGGAAATCGTGCAGAAATTTCACCCAGTCCGCCATCTTGGTGACGATGCCGCGATGGGCGCGGTTCTCGGCGAGATCGAGATAGGCGGACACGATGCGGTTCAACTCCTTGACGTGCGCCTCGCTCAAGTAATTCTTCGCCACCGTCACATCCGATTTCAAAATCTTCCCGCCCGGCGCGTGTTTCCACGTGGTAAGGCCCATGTAAATTTTGGTGGCATCGGCGCGGGCGTAGATTATTTCCGCCGCGGTCTGGCCGGTGATGGCCCAGTGCAGCTTGTTCTGCACGGCGGCAAAAAACTCCTGCGATTGTGGCGCATCCGCATTGTAATCCACCGCCAGCGAGTAAATGTCTGTGATTTTCTGGTAAAAACGCCGCTCGCTGGCCCGAATCTCCCGGATACGCTCCAGCAATTCATCGAAGTAATCCCGGCCGAAAACCTGTTTGCCCTGCTTGAGCCGCTCGTCATCCAGCACGAAACCCTTGATGATGAACTCCCGCAGCGTTTTGGTGGCCCAGATGCGGAACTGGGTGGCTTGGTAGCTGTTCACCCGGTAGCCCACGGCGATGATGGCGTCCAGGTTGTAGTATTTCGTCCCGTATTTTTTACCGTCGCCAGCAGTATGTTCCAAAATGGAACTAACTGAATCCTCAAGTAATTCAACGGTTTTGAAGATGTTCAGGAGGTGCTTGGTGATGGCCGGACGTTTGACGCCGAACAAGTCCGCCAGCGCCTTCTGGGTGAGCCAGACGGTTTCCTGCTGGATAAAAACATCCACCTTGACCGCGCCGTCAGGCGCGGTGTAGAGGAGAAACTGGCCGGGTTTACTCATACGCGGACCTCCGCCTTGATGGCGGCGAAACAGCCGGAATTATTGGCAATTGCGGTCATATCGTTGCTCGGAATTATGTCAAAGCCGGCTTCGGTCGGCGAGTATGAAGGTGTGTGCGCATTCATCGTTTTGGTCAATCCATTCCCGTTTTATGTTGAAGAAATTCCCAGCCGACGTGTTCCTGAGCGAGGCGCTGGCTGGCTGCGAAAAGCTGGCTTGCCGGCTCGGCACATTCGCCCAACCAGTCGCAATGCTCGGATGAGAGCGGGGCGCCGTCGTATGGCTGGCCACGGCCGTTGGCAACGGCAAGCAGTTGCCGGTAGCTCCAGAGGTGCGGTTCGACGGCGGGCAGTCCAAGCGCTTGCGCGCGGGCAGAGGCTGTTTTGGGAATGAACAAACCTTGCGGATCAAGGTCGCCAAAGTAGAACACGCGGCGCGGACCGCCGAGCGCCGTGAAGATGTCGTTCAAGGAACGAATGCCGTCCAAAAACCTATTGCCGCAACCATAGACTACGGCGCTGAAGAGTTTGCACTCGGCGTTGTAACGACAGTAGGAATGCCACGTGGCCGCATTCTCAATGATGATAATCGGCCCGGCTGGATTTGCCCCCGGCGTCCACGGCAGCGGCTCAGAGACGATGAAGCAACGGAACATTTCAGGCGTGAGCCGGCCTTCGCCGAACACGGCCGAGCTCCGCGCCAATTCATCCAAGCGTTTTTCATCACCAAAAATTTCCAGCGAGCGCTCTTTGATGGGGACAAGAGGACGTTCGCCAACGTTATGCTGGAGGAAATCGTTGAACCGGCGCAATTCGGCGAACGGAATGTTCAAGCGAGCGTCGCGCAGGAAGGTCAAAGGCGGTTCCCAGACGAATTCGCGGATGAGGCGGGCCTCTTCGTCTGATGGCGGCACAAAGCCAAAAGCCTCGCGCCAACGCGGTTCGGCTGCCAACGGAATCACAATGCGATCCAGCAGGTGCGCCTTAAACCGCATAGATTTAATTTCTATCCAGCCGTGCGTGGCGAGCAAGTAAGCGTCGCGTTCAGCATCGGTCCGGTCGGTGGCCGAAACCAGACCCGCATCCTCCAGCAAATCTTCCCAACCGCGTGAAAATGGACGGGTGGCCGGCTCCAACCGACTGCCGCGAGCGCGCTGCCATTGCGTGAACAGCTCACAGGCGACAGGCAGGAGGGTCGGATTCATCGGTCAGGAAAGCGCGTCCAAGGCCTCCGCCATGGTGCTGATCAGCGGGATGTTGGTGATGCCGTTGACATAGCCATCATGGTCGCGCTCGATGTCCTTTTTGCACATCACCACGGTCTGGGAGTGCGGCACCATGACACCGAGACGTTCCGGCGGGAACGCCATGACGAGCTGCAATTGGAAGTTGCGCGCCAACGTCAGACAATCTTCAATGCCATCGCCGGAAAGTTTGGAGAAGGCCTCATCCATGACGACCAGACCCAGACGCTGGGAGCGAACGGAAGAACGATTGCCACGGTCATAAACGCGGCGGAAGGCAGCGAGCATGGAGATGAAAAACGGAGCCTGGCTTTCACCGCCGCTGAGATTGCGCCCGCTGCGACCCAAGGAAATGGCCGGGGCATCGGGTTTATCCGCCGGCACCATTTCCAAATCGTAGTGGTGATAGTTGCGGTAATCGAGCAGGTCTAATGACCGTCTGTCTTTTTTACCATCCTCAGCTTCGGTAGCGTTCACGGCCCGCATCAATTCATCTTTGGCCTTTTGAATTTCGCCATCCTGAATGGATGCCATGAGGGGATCGGTTGGCTCAAGGCCGGAGTTCAACAACGACCAGATGAGCAAGCGCGCCTCCGCATGACCAACCTGACCACCTTCATCCGCCGCCTCGCAAAGACTAGCGGCACAATCCACATAGATGGCGGCGGTTGGCCGAGCCAGCGGGCGGAAAAAACCACCACCCAACAACGGTGAGAGCTTGGTGCCGAGACCTTTCGGCTCGTGGCTGCCTTGAATTGTTGTGGCCGCGTCACCCATGGAAAATAGTTCGATGAGTATGGCGCAGATGGATATGAATTGTCACGATTGGACAAAGGCTAACAGGAAGGGTGGGACAATGGCTGTCCATGCGAAAAGTATTTTGGGTGGGCAAAACAGGGGCGCTAGCCCCCTGACGCTCCCGCAAAACCGCCCAGAGTAAAGGCGGCCGAAAATAAACGGAAATAACCATCAAAACCACAATAACCGAAAGCGGGTGTGTTATGCATATGTTATGCATAACGGCAAAAATAGGGGCTAGAAGTTGATAAAAGCCGCGTATTTGCTTTATTTCTGAAGATTGGAGCGGGTGAAGGGAATCGAACCCTCGTATCTACCCCTTGTTATTAATACCGCATTTAGCCTTATTTAATGACTTCTTTGCCTTGCCTGACTGTCCTGACTGTGGTAAGTTTTCGTTGTAAGCATATGGCTTCACTAACTCTCAAAAAGGACTGCAAAAACTGGATTGCCGTTTTCACGCTTTCAAGCGGCTCGCGCACCAATCGCAGCACTGGCACGGCTGACAAAAAAGAGGCGCAACGCATCGCCGACGAATTTGAGAAGGCGGAGCAAGACGCCAAGGCGGGCAGGTTTATTGAATCGGCAGCGCGGCGGACTCTAAACGACATTTTGGAGCGTCACGGCGAAGACCAGATGCACGGCGACACGGTTGAACACTTCATGCAGGAATGGTTGAAGGGCAAAGTTAATGAAGGAACGCAAGAACGCTACGCTCACGTTGTCGAAGTGTTTTTGAAGCATCTTGGCAATAAGTCAAAAATGCTGCTGTCGAAAGTCAGTCACCGAGACGCGGCAAGTTTCATCAAAAGCCGCGAAGCACTTAAACTTGCCTCTAAAACCATTCGCACCGATGCCAAGATTTTGAGTTCAGTTTTCAATTTGGCAAGACGGCTTGGCTTTATTGAGCACAATCCGTTTGAAAAGGCTCTGGCAATGCGGCCAATCAATGTTGTTTCGTCAGTGCGGATGGAATTCACACCGGAGCAAGTCACAAAGATTTTTGCGGCGGCAAAAGGAGAGTGGAAAACCGTGATTCTGTTTGGTTACTTCACTGGCGCACGGCTGTCTGATTGCGCTTCAATGCAATGGAACAACGTGAATTTCAACAAGGGAGTCATTGATTACATTGAAAGCAAGCGCAAGAAGCGTGTTGTCATGCCGATTGTGCCGGAGTTTGATGATTACCTGCAAGGCATCGCGTCAACTGACAGCACGAATCCATTTATCACGCCGTCACTTGCCTGCAAGGAAACCAGAGGCAAGAGCGGATTGAGTGAATCCTTTAAGAGAATCATGGTTGAAGCGGGAGTTGACCCGCAGACGAAAAAGGGACAGGGCAAACGCAATTTCAGTAAGTTGTCATTCCACAGTTTGCGGCATACGACAAACACCTTGCTAGCAAACAATGGCGTCAACCAAGAGACGCGTATGGCTTTGATAGGCCAGACAACCAAAGCGGTGAATTCGGATTATACTCATTTGGATTTGGACAAGTTGCGCGGCGCAATGAAAAACCTGCCAAGTTTGAATTTGCCAAAAACGGCGAACTAGGCAGCGAGCGCAAGCGATTTGTCGCCCTGCGTTAAAATGAAAGCGCGGACGCTCGCCATGTCCCATATCCTTACGCCCTTAAACTCACCAGTCACGCGCAAGACTTTTCCGCGCACCTTCCCGCACTTGTGTAAATTGTAGAGCGTCCCTTTTTTGATGCCGTAGTATTTCCTTACGTCTTCGCTTGTGCCGAATTCCGGCTTAACTTCGCCGATGTTTGCTGGCACAATGTCTGCAAATGTCCTTTGGTTGTTGGTTAAAGTTGGTTTTTCCATTCTCCCATTTTGCCAGACACTTCGCTTTAAGTAAAGAAGATAGTCTAACTTTGTTTAATTGTTTTATTAACTGTCAAGACGCCCTTGAGATATTCAATTTCTCTCTTGCAGATATGGTTTCCAGCCCTTGTGATTTACCTTTGAGATTTATTCAAATGTGCTGGTAAATATATTTAATTATATTAATTAAGCGCACGAATAGGCAATGTTTCTGGGCAACCCCTAATTTTTGGTTTTTTAAAGGATTTGTTAAGCGTGGGAATGGGGCACAGGCTGTTTTATCTTTATCTCACCTGCCAATAATCTGGGGTATAAGAAAGAATTCATAAAACCATCTGGAATTAATATCATATATTTAGAGAATCAGGCTCATTTTGATTTTCCATCTTTGATTGATGACATAAGAATCACGCCGCTTGAGCGAGAAAAAAGCGAGTTGGCAAACTGAAACTAGCAAAACACCGGTTTTAAGGAGTTTAGCGCGGGGCTTTCTGGACGTAAAAACGTCTGTCTATACCTGCCACACGGATTTGCGGCGGAGCGTGACCTGCCAATGCGAACACGCCAAGCAACAACTTGAACACAAGGAACTGCGATTTCCAAACTTTATTACCGACGCAGATACCAAGCGCACAGAAGATACGGGGCTTCAAGTAAATCAGTTTGCCAGCTTTAATTCTTTCCGATGAATCATCATCGGGGAAGAAACTCCTTTGAGGGCGAGAAGTGTCTTTTTTTATTAACCTTGAATTAGGAAAAGCTTGTTTTTATTGGTCGAAATAAGCGTTAGGGGTAGGGGTAGGGTAGGCCGTTGAATCAGTCGGCTTGCGCGGGCATGACTGGTGTCCGGTTACGGCAGCAATTTTGGTTATTGCAGTTGAAAAAATGCGTTGCTTGGCGCGTTGGTGATTTGAACACCGGAGAATGAAACACCGTTGGTAACTGCAACCCAGACTGGCGAATTCAAATTGGTTGCCATTACCAAAGTATAGTTTGTTAAAGTTAAGTTTGTGCCCGTGTATGTTGGAAAAAACACAACTGGGCTTCTGCCGTAAGTGGAAATTCCGAGATTAGGGGCAGGGGTGGATTCAATTGAATACAACTGTGCCACTTCATTTGATGACAAGGCGCGGTTGTAGATGCGAACATCATCAATAATACCTGAAAAATATTCAGTGTTTTGTGAAACCGAACCGCCTATGTAAAAATTTCCATTATTCTGACCAAAGGGTTGTCCGCCAAGTGTTCCCTCAAGTTGTCCATCTACATACAGAGAGCCATTTGTTGAATCGAGTGTGACAACTAAATGATACCAGTGATTTGTGTCGTATTGAGCGCGTTGTTGAGACCTAACAAAATAGCCAGGTGAGTTGTAGGTGTAGAATACAAATCTGCCAGCCCCAGCCGCCCTCGTTGGCACATCATTTCCCCAGTTAATTGCCAATGCTGGGCTAATCGTCGGCCCCCCAGGATTTCCGCCTTGATTCAATAGGACTAAAGGCAAATTGGTTTGTGAAATGTTTGGACGTAACCAAACAGACCAAGCACAAGGCCGGTTTGTTGTGATTTGTTTTGTCACTCTGATATAACTGTTTGTGCCATTAAAGGTGAACGCCCGATTTTGATTTCCGAAGCGGTCAACCGTAAGAACAGCATTGCTGACGACTCCATTATTTGTTCCTGCCATGTCGTTCGCATTTCCATTGAACGGATAATAGGCAACCAGTCCATTTGTGAAGAATGACTGGGCTTTGCAGTTTGTGATGATAAAAACACCCAAAACAAACAGTGCAGCAAAACGTGAAGTTTTGATTAAAAAGCGTTTCATTTTTGTTTTTGTGGTTGCCGATTTCGTGCAGTGGTTTTCCGTAGTTTGAAATTTGAAGACGTTTCTGACGTTTCTGCAAGTGAAAAACACTATCATTCACTGGGTGTCTGGTTCGTAGCGGGGCTACTACGATGAAAAAGTGCCGAAATCAATCACAGGCAAACCGCTTATTGCACGGTTGCGGGAATTGCGAAAATGCCATGCGCTAACACAGGAATCATTTAGCGAACTTTCGGGCGTGGCCTACAAGTATTACCAACTGATTGAAACAGGCCACCGGATTGATTTGCGCCTGTCCACGTTGGAGAAACTGGCGAAGGCATACGGCATCGGTGTCCACGAATTGCTTGCGCCGAGTTTTCCGAAAGTGCGCTTACCGAAAGCCAAGAATGCTAAATAATCGGCCAGCCTTGCGCCGCATTTGACCGCTGGCGAGTTTTGGGAGCTATACGCGGGGATTTTACCTTCCAAAAGACAAACGTCTCTGGCGTGAAATGGCGGGAACGGCTGGCGGTAATAAATTAAATTTTATTGTGGCGCGAAAAAATGTTGGGTCGGGAGCAGGAAGATTATGCTTGCGCTGTTTTTTGAGGGACTTTCCCGCGAATTCACCTTCCATCCTGACCGTCCTGACCACCTTAAAACGTCTTGTGATTGTAGTAAGTTTTGGTAGTAAGGTGAGTTTTAGAAAGACTTAAAAACTCATAAAACCATTTGTTTACAAGGGGTGGAGCGGGTGAAGGGAATCGAACCCTCGTGTCTATGGTGGTGTAAAGTGGTGTTCAGTTGTCAACACAAAGCCTCTTCGTTGGCAGCTTTCAGATTAATTGGGCGGATTTGCCATGCTGGTGCTTTACAGGTCGGATACCCTACGGAAAGATTTTGACGACATCCGAATTTTGAGTATTTTTACTCAACGTATTGAGTTAATTGTATGAAGCGCCAATTATTGCATGACGAATTACTGAAACGGCTAAAGGAAAAACGTCGTTTCCTTCAGGTGCTGGCTGGACCGCGCCAGGTAGGTAAAACCACTTTGGCGCGTCAGGTTATGCAGGCGACCAAAATGCCGGCTCATTATGCTTCGGCGGATGAACCAAGCCTGCGAGACCGCACTTGGATTGAGCAGCAATGGGATCTGGCCCGACTCAAGGCGAAGGAAGGCAAGACCGGCGCACTGTTGGTTTTAGACGAGGTGCAAAAAGTTTCTGACTGGTCCAATGTGGTGAAGTTGCTTTGGGATGCCGACACCCATGCGGGTGTGCCGCTGAAAGTTGTTCTGCTCGGTTCTGCACCGCTTTTAATTCAAAGCGGTTTGACGGAAAGCCTCGCCGGACGATTCGAGTTGATTCCAGTGCCCCACTGGTCATTCGGTGAAATGCACGAGGCGTTTGGCTGGAATTTGGAGCAATACATTTTTTACGGTGCGTATCCTGGCTCGGCGGAACTAATTGCTAGCCCTGAACGCTGGCGGCGTTACGTCACGGATTCGTTGATTGAAACCACCATCTCACGCGACATTCTGCTGATGACGCGCGTGGACAAACCCGCGTTGCTACGGCGTTTATTTCATCTGGGCTGCGCTTATTCCGGTCAGATTCTCTCGTATCAGAAGATGCTGGGCCAGCTGACAGATGCCGGCAATACCGTCACGTTGGCACACTATCTCGATTTACTGCAAGGTGCAGGCATGGTGGCAGGGCTTTCCAAATATGCCCACGGGATCATTCGCCAACGGGGATCGAGTCCCAAACTACAAGTGCTAAACACCGCTTTAATGACAGCACAGGACAGCCGGACAATAACTGAAGCCCGTCGGGACAGCGATTATTGGGGACGATTGGTGGAATCCAGTGTGGGCGCGCACTTGCTCAACACCAGTTTTGGAAGCGACATAGAATTAACGTATTGGCGGGAACGCAGTCAGGAAGTGGATTTCATTTTACGCCGGGGCAAGACCATCACCGCCATCGAAGTGAAAAGCGGACGCCGCCCCGAAGCCCTGCCAGGAATGGAGGCCTTTGCCAAACAATTCAAACCGAAGCGCAAACTGCTTGTTGGCGGACAAGGAATTCCACTCGATGAGTTTTTGTTGAAACCGGCTGAACACTGGTTGCAGTAAGTTTGCGGATGAAAACCGGCAATAATTCTCTGCGGATATTCCCTTCATTCCAGCGCACCCAGTTTTATCATTTGCTCAGG
>CAIXUZ010000010.1 GCA_903922735.1 uncultured Verrucomicrobia subdivision 3 bacterium | reverse complement strand
TCCGAATCAACGACTGAAATGACAGGCATGAATCGCACCTTGGACGCCGCCCGCAACGGCCCGGAAAAACAAAGACAGCTTTTAATAAAAAGGCTGGCTGACGATAATCTGTTTTTGCAATTGACCGCTCACGCTAATGGGTGACCTCCGCTCCAAGCTCCTCTTTCCGCTTTGCTCCATTCCAGTCTCAGTTTTTTTCGTGTAATTCGTGTATTTCGTGGTTGGTGAGTTCCGGTCCGCTTTGCCCCCATTTCCCCCGCCCAGACCCCAGATCCCAATGCTTCTGCTTTGTTTCTCTCCTTGGCGACCTTGGCGCCTTGGCGGTTAAATCCCGGTTTCCGCTTTGCCACTGCCCACTCCTCTTGGATTCTTTTCGCGCCAAAAAGTTGACAAATATCACCTCCCTGTGTAAATACATTGTATTCACATGGCATGGGCGAATTATTTAACTCTGATCCAGTATGGATTTTGATTGGAATAACCCGCCTTTTGAGCTTGGTTCTTTGATCCAACGGGAAATAGAAGAGTCGTTTGAGGATCCGTTTGCCGTCCGGTTGATGCCGGATTCGCCTCGGTTCGGGGTGCAGGCGCGGTTCTTCAATCTCGGGATGTCGGCCGCGGGCACCGGCGTTTACAGTGTGTATCGCACCAATGGACGGCAGGTCCGGGTGCTGCTCGCGCGGCCGTTCGAACCCGAGGAGCGCTTCTTCTACCAGCGAAAAATGGATCAGACCCTCGCGACTTGAGCCGGCGATTTTACTGTGGAAACTTTTGCCAACTGGGAGGACGTGCCCATCTTCGCGAGCGAAGATGCCGAGGTCGCGTTCTGGTCGGAAAACCGGCCGGCCCTGCGTCTCATGGAGGCGGCGGTTTCCGACAGTGCCGAGTCCACGGAATCCGTCACCGTCACGCTCCGGTTTGATCCGCGCATGTTGGCGCGCATCAAGCGCCTCGCCCGGGCGCGGTATCTGAACTACCAGAGCATGATCAAGCAATGGTTGAGCGAGCGGATGGAACAGGAACTGAAATGAAAATAATCGGACATCGTAAATCGCAAATTGAACATGCCCCGGCCTTTCCCCCGGTCGGTTTTGGCATTCGCAATTCGCAATTCGCAATTCGCAATTCCCCGGCCTTCACCCTGATTGAACTGCTCGTCGTCATTGCCGTCATCGGGGTCCTCGCGGCGTTTACCCTGACCGCCTTGAAAAGCGTCAAGCGCACGCAATACCTGCAGACCGCCAGAGGCGAACTCGAGCAGATCCAGGCCGCCCTCGACAACTACAAGGCCAGATACGGTTTCTATCCGCCGGCGAATACCAATAATTTTTTGTTGTCGCCGCTTTTCTATGAGTTGTCTGGCACCACGATTGTCGGCACCGATTATGTCACGCTCGATGGCAGCTCCAGAATTCCGGTTGGATCGGTGTTCGCCGCCTACGGCATCGGAGGCATTATTAATTGCACCAAAGGCAGTGGCGAGGATGCGGTGCTGGCCAAAAACTTTCTGCCCGACCTGAAGCCCAACCGGATTTTCTATCCAATTACGAATAACACCGTTCCCACCACCGTGCTCATCACCTCCGTGCGCGGGCCGGATGTTACCTACCAGCCGCTGGGGGTGTCGGATGTCAATCCGTTCCGCTATCTTTATCCCGGCGTCAACAATCCCAATTCCTATGATCTCTGGATTAAACTGGTCATCAGCGGAAAAACCTACCTTGTCTGTAACTGGAGCCGCCAGGTGCAGATCAACAGTTCGCTGCCATGATTCCTGATTTGATATGCCCGCGAATTTCCCCAATGGTCCGGATTGCTGGAAATGCTCGCTCAACATCGAATGGCATGACTGTTCGTTCTGCCCCGCCATCACCCTGCGGTCGGGGCTGGAGCTCCGCCGGGGCGCGGCCACAAAACCATTGCCCGGAGCCTCTATTTTACCCCATCCTCTCCGGCGACAGAACCTGTTCCAACCCATGAAAAAAATCGGATCCCTGAAATCGAAAACCCGGACGGCCCGCGGTTTCACCTTGATTGAGCTGCTCGTCGTCATCGCCATCATCGGCATTCTGGCTGCGATGCTGCTGCCCGCGTTAGCCGGCGCCAAGATCTCCGCGCAAAAAGCTAAGGCCAGGACCGAGATGGCCGGCATCGTCAGCGCCATCAACGCCTATGACATGGATTACGGGCGCTTTCCAGTTTCCCCGGCGGCCCAAGCTGCGGCGGGCGCCGGTGATTTCACCTACGGTGGTTTGTTTAACACCCCTTCAGCCACTTACCAGGTTGGAACGGCGGGTTATCTTGTCACCAACGCCGAAGTGATGGCCATCTTAATGGACATCACCAATACCACGGTGACTGCGGTTAACCAAAACCATCAGAAAAATCCCAAGCAGGTGAAATACCTCGCCCCCACCATGGTTGCTAACACGGTCGACGGTGGGGTCGGAACCGATCTGGTTTATCGCGACCCGTGGGGCCATCCTTATATCATCAGCATGGATTTGAATTACGACGACCAGTGCAACGATGCCTTTTATTCGTTGACCGCAGTTTCGCAGAAGAACGTCAATGCTGGATACAACGGCTTGGTTAATCCCAACGGCGCGGCCGATAATTTTCAATTCCACGGCAAAGTCATGGTTTGGTCTGCCGGGCCGGATGGGAATATTGATAATTCCAAGTCAGCCAACCAGGGCGTGAACAAAGACAACGTCCTGAGCTGGCAGCAATAAAATGAAGACCAGATTACCAGTTGCAGGTTGCCGGTTGCAGGTTGCCCGCCGGAATCAGTCGGCGGGAAAAACCTTCAACCTTCAACCTTCAACCTTCATCCTCCGTCGTGGTTTCACGCTGATGGAGTTGCTCGTCGTCATTTCGATCCTCGGCCTGCTTGCCGCCTTGACCGTGCCGGCCCTCAAAAATATCGGCCAGTCCCAGGTTCAGGTCAGCGCGGCCCGCCAGTTGCTGGATGATGTTGGCCGTGCCCGCCAGCTCGCCATCAGCCAGCGCACCACCGTCTATATGGTTTTTGTGCCGCCGGTCGGCAGCTGGTGGGGTTCTTTGCCTGCATCGCAACTGGCCCCCGGCACCAATCTTTTGGACAAGCAGTGCACGGGTTACAATTTTATCTCCCTGCGCTCCGTGGGCGACCAGCCGGGGCAGGGCCGGATCCGTTATCTGGCCGATTGGAAATCGCTGCCGAACGGCGCGTTTATTACCACAGACAAATTTTACACCAATACTTACATTGCGACCTATCCGGTCGGCCGGTTTTATACCAACAATTTTCCCTTTCCGACGGAGACTAATTATTCCGGTATTTTGCTGCCCTACATCGCCTTTAATTACCTCGGTCAGCTCACGGTGCTGACGGCTGTCGGCGAAATGTTGGCTCCGCAGGACGAATTCATCCCGCTGGCGCAGGGTGCCGTGACCTATCCGGTGGACGCCCAAAAGAACCTCCAGCCCACGGCGGCTACTTTTATCGAGAACCCGCCGGGCAACAGTACCAACTCTATGTTCAACCTTGTCGGCATTGATCGGCTGACCGGCCGCGCCACGCTCCGCCAGCAAAAAATCCAATGAGAATCAGGCCAACCTTCAATCTTGAACCTTCAACCTTGAACCTTCAATGGATGTCGCGTTCGTTTCCTTCGGTGTTGGGCGTTGAATGTTCAATGTTGAATGTTATTCAGTCCCGCGCCGCGCGGCGCGCTTGCGCCGCCTTCACGATGATCGAGATCGCCATCTGTCTCGCCATCATCAGCTTTGCGCTCCTGGCCATCATCGGGGTTCTGCCCATCGGCATGAATACCCAGCGCGACAACCGCGAGGAAACCCTCATTACTCAGGACGCCACCATGCTGATTAATGCCATCCGCACCGGTGCGCGGGGCATGGATGAACTGACAAACTACGTTTACGCCATCTCCACTAATTTGGGGGCCAGTTATATTTCTCCCGGCAGCGGGGCTCAAGTGATTGGCTTGTTGAGCTTGCCGGGGATTACCAACTACGCCAATGTCCGCGCTATCAGCGGACTGGCGTCCCAGAAACCGCCCCAGACCAACAGCACTCTGCTCGCCGATGGCTTCAGCTATCGGTTGGTGTGTGAGAGCACGCCGATGCCGTTGATTTATTCGGGCTCTGGGTTTGGCCACCAGCTGGTGAATAATCAGTGGGAGTTGCGGCTTCGGTTTTTATGGCCGTTGCTCCCGAATGGCAACTACGGCGGCGGCCGCCAGACCTTCCGCGCCACCATTTCCGGTCAGTTGGTGCGGACGAATCTATTCGGAGCGGCGTGTTCTTTTTACCAAACGCAGACGTTCACCAACGCGCCCTAATTGCCATGAAATTTCAAATCTCAAATTTCAAATTCCCTCTGGCCGGCGCGCCCGCCGTCGGCGGACGTCATTTCCGTTTTCCGCTTTCCGCTTTCCGCTTTTGCCGCGCTTTTTCCCTCATCGAAATCATGGTGGTGGTGGCGCTCCTGTCGCTCATCGTGGTGGCGCTCATGGCCGTGTTCAGCACCACCCAGCGCGCCTTCCGTTCGGGCATCACCCAGACGGACATGCTGGAAGGCGGCCGGGCGGCGGTGGATTTGATCACCACCGATTTGCACGGCTTGGCGCCTTCCGGCGGGGCTAATTTTGGCGCGGTTAATTTTGTGGTGACCAATAATGCCAGCTATTCGACGCCGCTGGTGCAGCCGCTTACCGGTGGCACGGTTTCCCGGACGAATCTGTTGCAGCAGGTGTTTATGTTGAACCGGTATAACCTGCAATGGTGGGGCGTGGGCTATGCCGTGGCGGCCAATTCGTCGGACGGTCTGTTTGCGCTTTACCGCATGGTTTACCCTGTCACCACCAACGGGATCGGCACCAATAATCCCGCCGCCATCTATTCGGCTTTTACTAATTTCTTTGCCAGCCCGACCAATGGGGGTAGCCATCTCGTCAATGGCGTGGTGAATTTTACGGTCCGTGCCTTCGATAAAAACGGCTTTGGGATCAAGGGCGCTTATGCCGGCTTTACCCCCTCGGCCTCCAATCGTGCGGCGATTTTTTCGATTTGGGGCGGCGAAGCGGGCTTGGTCCTGTATAGCAACGTGGTTCCCGCCGCCGTGGAACTGAACCTGGCCGTGGTGGAGGATCGCGCTCTGGCCCGCGCCGAGTCTTTTCCCACCTTCTCCGGCCGGACCAACTATCTTTCGCAGCAATCTGGTGCGGTGCATGTTTTCCGCCAGCGCGTGATCATTCCTAATGTCGACCGGATGGCCTATTACCCGACCAACCAATGAAAACCAAGTTCCCAGTTGCAGGTTGCAGGTTGCAGGTTCCCCACCGGAACCGGGCGGCGTCTTCAACCTTCAACCTTCAAACTGCCGCGTGCTGAGCGCGGCATGGCCCTGGTCATCACGCTCATCCTTCTTTCCGTCACCCTGATCATGGCCGTGGCGTTTCTCGCCATGTCCCGGCGCGAGCGCGGCGCGGTGACCACCGCCACGGATACCGTCACGGCGCGGCTCGCGGCGGATTCCGCCCTGGCGGCCGTGCAGGCGCATATCATCGCCAATGCGCTCGTTAACAACACCGGGCTTTATGAGTATCATCTACTCTCGTCCACGAATTTTCTGCCGGGGGGAACTAATCAGGATCAGTTCTCCATTGGCAATATCCTGCCGCGGCCAACTGTGTGGATGACTAATCTCACCTTGCACTCGAATGAAAGGCGGTTTTATCTCGACCTGAACCGCAACGGCAAGGACGACCCGAGCGGCTGGGTGGCTGAGCTGGACACCAACGGTGTGCCCACTGGTAAAAAAGTTTTCGAAGTAGGCGACCCGGAATGGATTGGTGTCTTGGAACGGCCGGATTTGAATCCGGGTCCGAACAATAGATTCCTGGCTCGCTATGCGTTTTTCGCCCAACCCGCCGGCAATGCGCTCGACTTGAATTACATTCACAACCAGACGTTGAACCCCACTCTCAAGGGGGATGATGGTTTTTTCCGCAATCAAGGTGTCGGCTCATGGGAATTAAATTTGGCAGGATTCTTAGCTGATTTGAATACCAACCAATGGGGGCAAGTCATCGGGAATTCCGATAATGAAATTTACAACTATTATTATTACCAATATCCATCTGGCGGTAATCGTGGGTATGCCTTTAATGATGCTCAGGCACTGCTGGCTTACCGTTACAACAATGATTCCAACTCCTTGCTCAAGGCTAATCAGATTTTCATCAACAGTCCCTATAACGCCGTTAATATTTTTCCTTACGATAACATTGATATCTACAGCGACGGGCCATTGCAAACCTCTGCTGCCAACATTAATGAAAGCTTGGGTTCGCATAACGCAGATGGCGACTGGCACTCGGATACCAAGCCTTGGGCTGGCTCCGCCAGCACCAACCGTTTCTTTGCGCTGCCGTCCGAATTATTTGACCCGTCCAAATCTTGGGCCGGTTTCACGAATCGGTTGGTCAATGCCGGCAAAGGCGCTTCCACATACGATTCTTACACGTTTTACCGGCTGCTCGACCAGATTAGCACGGATTCCACGGCGGACGATCCGCGGATGAATTTGAATTATGACAATCTGGACACCTATGGCGTGGTGATTCCCGGTGCGGAAACGAATCTGGTGGCATGGACGCCGTTGCGCTTCTTCACCAACGCCGCGAATCGGTTGCTGACCAATTACACCGCTAGCTGGCTGGCGGCCAATACCAACCTCTATCTCGCGACCTATAACGCCAATGTGGCGTTTGGCGTGACCAACATCCCCGTGCTGGTCAGCAACAAGTTTGTCTATACCCCTGCCGTCCACCGGCTGCTTCAGCTCGCCGCGAACATCTTTGATGCCTCGACCAATTATTTTTATCCCTCCGTGTTCCGGCCAACGTTCCGGGTGATCGATCAAGGCGGGGTCATCAATGTTTTTATTAACGGCTTTGTGCAAGTGACCGGCGTGAATGGCCCCACGGATCCCCAGCTTTTTCCTCCTGCCAATGTTACGGACTTGGTTGCTAGTCCCGCTACCATCATTACCAATGTCTATGGCGTGCCGTGGATCATCGGTGCGAAAAAAGGGTTCCCCGCCTTCAACCAGTTTTCCATGCGCAATGATGCGACCATCACGCGCAAATTACAGCTTAGCAAAGCGAGCCTGACGACGCCGCCGGACAAGTTCACGAACAGCCAGATGTATGTTTTCAGCATCAATCATTCATTGGGCTGGTCGTTCTGGAACTCTTACTCCAATCAATATCCCAATCCCGTTACGATGGTTGTACGTGATAACTTTTACGAGGTTTTGACGAATAGTTCGACGCCCTACTCGGTCAGCCCTCCCTTGTCCCCCCCAAATTTGGTTCAAGTGGCTAAACAAATTGAAATCGCTAACGTGATTAATAGCTGGCCGGGCATGACGAACTGGCAAAGCTTGACACCACCTCTTGCGCTAATAAATACGAATGCCGTGAAAGAACTAGAACTGACCAACATCAGTTCTTTTGCCGTTGCCACCACCAATTTTTATCTGTGGCCGACGACTCCTCTATATACCAACAGTGCCGTTTACCGTTTCCCTGGATATTATAATCCTATAAATTGGCAGCAACAATTTTTTGATACCAACGGTCTATACTGGCAGATCACAGATAAAAACGGTCTGACGACACCGCCCTTGCCCCAATTCGGTTTGGTGGCCACCAACCAATTGCAGGTCTTCCTGCTGGATGGCACCCATGTGATTGACTACGTCCACATGATCCTGCCGATGACGAACTGTGATTTGACGGCGATGAGCACTGCGATTGATCGCTCCCCTGATCCTGATGAAGGGTTGGGTGGGTTGACGGATTCCGATTCAACGTGGTCACAAGCCGGCCAGAAGGTGAATATTTGGAGCACCAATGCCAATACCGCTAATTATAATGGGTATCCGGCCCCATCGCAGCCAATGGCATCGGGAATATTCAATCAGGTCATGGTGTCTTTAGGGGTCGCAACTCCATCCGGCTATGGTCAGTTTTCTTGGGTGTCGCCGCCCAATTTGCCGAACGATTTGCCGCCAACAAGTGAAGCTGAAAAAGAATTTTTCAAGGGTTTTTTTGAATGGAACCGGGCTCATCCTGGGTTGTATGTATATAAAGGTCGGCCTTACACGAATCACCAGTTGACCGTCCAGGCGCCTTTCACTGCCGTGCGGACGGTGTATAATTACTCCCACTGGCAGGCCAATGATCCGCTCGTGCATTATCTCGCCAGCGATTTGTATTGTGCAACCAACCTCGCAAGCCTGCGTTTTACGAACGATATTTTTGTGGGAAAAACGCAACCAGAATTAAGTGCCTTCATACAGCGTTTTTCACCGTGGGGTCTGGAAGCCGCGCTGGCCTTTAATACCAATAAATTTCTCGATCATAATGGCTATAATCTGCAATACAAAGACCCCGGCGTGTGGCGGCCGGATTTCTGGGATTTCCCCTCGGGCAAATTCCCCTCGCCCGGCTGGCTGGGCCGCATCCATCGCGGTACCCCCTGGCAAACCGTTTATCTCAAATGCTCTAACGTGATTGACACCAATATTCCTGGTTCTTGGAATGGCACCAACACTTGGGCGCAGTGGACGGGTGACACGCAATCCGTCAGTAATTACGATGCCATCAACTCCCTGCCGTTGTCCGATCATGCCCTGATTGATTTGTTCACCACCAAAATCAACGACAACGCTAGCCGCGGCAATCTCCCCATCAACGTGGGTTCCGGAACGAATTGGGATCGCGGTCTCGCCGCCTGGTCTGCGCTGTTCAGTGGCGTGGTGGCTTTGACCAATAGCACACCGGTCAGTTACGTTACCATTTCACCGGCCGGTGCGGGCGGTGCGAGTTCACCGGTGGGTTTGATGGTCAGCGATATTAATTATGTACGCGCAAATATGACCAATAACGATGGTGTGGTTGGCACTTTTGAACGCATCAGCGATATCCTGCGTGTCCCGCGGCTCACGGAACAATCGCCGTTCTTGAATCCGCAAGACACGAACAGCCTCAGCGACGTGCTTTACGAATGGGTGCCGCAGCAGGTGCTTGGCCTGTTGCGCCTCGCCTCCTTGCCGCGCTATATGGTGTATTGCTACGGCCAGGCCCTTCGCCCCGCGCCGAATTCGGTCTTTCTCGGTGGCGGCGCGAATTTCGGATTGGTCACGAATTATCAGGTCGTGGCCGAGAGTGCGGCCCGGGCGGTCATCCGCGTGGATAAGACTGTGAACACTAATGCGTTCGGCGTTATAACCGGCACGAATTTTTCCACCACGATCGAAAGTTACACCGTGCTGCCGCCGGATTGACCGCCGAAATCGGCACTGTTTGAGCCATGGCATTTTGCTGAAAAGTGAATTATATAATGAATACGCGTCGGACATCCGACTTTCGGCTACCTTCTCTCCCACTGGGGAAGGTAAGGATGAGTATTCTCCCAATTGGAAATTCGCGCCTTGAACCGTTGAACGAGCAGTTGCCTTCAAACTTCAAGACGCCGGGAGTGTTTCCCCCTCTCCGCGTCGGCGGAGTCGGCGGAGCCGATGGGGAGAGGGCCGGGGTGAGGTGTGCGTTCATCCATCTTCGAGTTCATGGGGAGGGGTTCGGGTTCATGGGAAGGGGGCGTGCGAAACTGCAGCGCCAGATCAATTTTAATGTTCCCGTTTTGAGAAATGGGATTCAAAGAGTAGTTTACACTAACGATTCAATTGCCATGACGTCCGGTGCGCCAGCTAAGGAAAAACTTGGCGATTTTGGCGCCTTGGCGGTTTAATGATTTTTTATGCGTAGAAATATTTTAATTTTAAGCCTGCTGGCCGTGGCGGCCGCCTGGCTGTTTTGGCCGCTGGGAGAGCATGCGGTTGCCCCGGTAGCCAAGTCCACCGTCGCGCCCGCGCCGAAAATTTCTGCCCTCCCCGCCGCCGCGACCAATCATTCCGCCCTTGCCGCCGTCCAACCCGCGCCGTCCGCGGTTTCCGCCACCAACCGTTTTCCTTTCCGGCTCTCCAATACTCCCAAAACTATCGGTGAACTCACGGCCAGGGCGCACGCCATCCTGCTGGAAAATGCGCTGATTGACACCGAGCTGAAGCCGGATTTGTCCATTCCCAAACACTTGCGCGCCGATGCCGAACCCGGGGCGTTCATTGTGCAGGCGCGCGGCGCGATTGGCGCGGCGTTCCGCACGGCGCTGGCGGGCGCGGGCGCGGAGATTGTTTCCTACATCCCGAACAACGCCTATCTCGTCCGGCTTTCGGCGGCGGGCGCGGCGGGTTTGTCTGCCAATTCGCTCGTGCAGACCGTGCTGCCGTATGCGCCTTATTTTAAGGTGCAATCCGGCTTGCTCGACCGGGCGGTGAATCAACAATCGTTGCCTGAGGGAACGGATTTGACCCTGGGTATCTTTGCCGGCGGCGCGGCCGCCACGGAGGCCGCCATCCAGAAACTGGGCGCCAAAATTGTGGCGCGGGACCGCACGCCCTTCGGCTCCATGGTGCGGGTGCAGCCGGCGCAGGAATGGATCTCGCTGGCGCAGTTGCCGGGCGTCCAATTGGTGGAACTGGCCCGCGATCCCAAGCCGGCCAATGATCTGGCGCGCGTCACCTTGGGCGTGGCGGCCGATACCACGACCACGGCCAATTACCTGAACCTCACCGGCTCGAATGTGGTGGTGGAGGTGAACGATACCGGCGTGGACACCAACCATCCGGATTTTTTGGGCCGGTTGACTTTGGATAATCTTGGCAGTGGTTACGATACGGTGGGACACGGCACCCATGTGGCGGGCATCATCGCCGGCAGCGGGTTCGAATCCCCCACCGTGACCTTCGCCAGCGGTTCCCTTAATCCCGGAGTGGCTTCGCAATACCGGGGCAAGGCTTCGGCCGCAAACGTGTACGCGCTTAAAATCCCCTCTAATCCAAATGGTTCCTTTAGAATTACCAATAGCTATGTGCAGGAACAGCCGGTGAAGGCCAAAGCGTTGATTTCCAACAACAGTTGGGGGGCCAGCGGGGCGGGGTATGATTTGACTGCGGCCAGCTTCGATGCTGCCGTGCGCGATGCGGTGCCTACCAACCCCGCGCCCCAGCCGGTGTTGTTTGTGTTTTCGGCGGGCAATGACGGCGGCGGTAATGATAATGGCGCTGGCGGCTATTCTGATTCTGTTGCGTCGCCGGGCACCGCCAAGAACGTCATCACCGTTGGCGCGCTGGAACAATTCCGCCACATTACCAACCTCGTCATGACTTATTATGACGGCTTTGCCTGGAATTCCAATGGCGTTCCCGATGAATATTGGTATCCGATGACGGATACGAATAATCAGGTGGCGTCGTATTCTTCGCGCGGCAATGTGGGCGTGGGCACGGAGGGCACCTATGGGCGCTTCAAGCCGGATGTGGTCGCGCCGGGTTCCATGGTGGTTTCGACCCGCTCGGCCAAATGGGATACCAATGCCTATTACGGCGACAACACCTTTTATCACTATTTTCCCCGGTACTACCAAACGGTGGATACGAACTACGACAACTTCTTTTCCTTCTTTGTGCCGCCCAACGCTATAAAGATCACTATAAATATCTATGCTATCCCTTTTTTCTCGCCGACGCCGTTTCCCGATCTGAATGTTTATGTTTCCACCAATGCCGCCATTGATCCATTGAACCCCTCTACTTATCAGTTTAATTTGACTAACAATACGATTACCATTCCGCCGGATGGCCCTGCCAATTACTTGCAGTCGGTCGCGGCCAACGGACATCTTTCTTTGCTGGTCACCGATCCCACCATTGACCCCGTGGACTACGACATAGTTGTCACGATCACCACGACCAACGACAATAATTACAGTCTGGTATTGCAAGGCATGAATTCCCAGTTGGGGCCGTGGTATCGCTACGAAAACGGCACCAGCATGGCGGCGCCCGCCGTGTCCGGCACCCTGGCGTTGATGCAGGATTATTTTACGAACACCTTGCATCTCATCCCCAGCCCGGCCTTGCTCAAGGCCATGCTCATCAACGGTGCCCGCCCGACGGGTGGAAACATTTACGCCCTCAATCAGGATAATAATTTACAAGGCTGGGGCCTGCCGGAATTGACCAATTCCATTCCCAATAATCTGAACAGCGCCAGCTCGCCGCTGTATTTCCTCGACCAAAGTCCGACCAACGTGCTGGCGACCGGCGATAGCCGGACCTTTATTGTGCAGCCGGGCAGTTCCACGCAGCCGCTGCGCATTACGCTCGCCTGGACCGATCCGCCCGGCAATCCCGCCGCCGCCGTCAAGCTCGTCAATAATCTCGATCTGGTGGTCACCAATCTGACCACGGGTGAGATTTATTATGGCAACAATTTCGATGTTAGAGTCAACCCGCCTTTCAGCCTCGCGTCCGCCACCAACGATGCGCCTGTATACGATCTCGTCAACAACGTGGAAAACGTCTTTATCGCGCCCGGTCTCGGCGCGCGGTATTCCGTCACCGTCATTGGCCGCAATGTCAATGTGAACGCCGTCACCACGGTGGCGACCAATATTGTGCAGGATTATGCGCTGGTGGTCTCCCTCGGTGATAATTCCATCAGCAGCAGCGTCACCGTCAGCCCCGTGACGAATGCGCCGGTGGGCTCCATCACGCCGCAGCTCACGGATCTGGGCGGCAGCAGTGTCTCGTATATCAATAATTTGATCGAGGGTGCCAATGACCCGGTGGTGAGCACCAACGTGATTTCGTTCGGCACCAATACCATTTATGCCACCAATGCCGTGCTTTACATTGGCCAGACCAATCAATGGCGTTTTTTTGTGATCAGCAATGCGCTGGCCTCCAATACCAATGTCGCGTTCAGCGTTTCTGGCGCCAACACGCTTTCCGTTTCCCGGTTGGGGGTTCTGGGCTATGGGGCGGACGCGCCGGACCTTGATATTTATGTCGCCGCCTACCCCAGCGATACGAACGCCTTCAATTTGACGAACTTGAATTCGCAGGTGATTTCCAATTGCATTCAAGGGTTAAATGGCGATGGGGCGGCTTTGAGCCGGAGCGCGACGGAAGTGCTTACGCTGACCAATGCGTTGCTGGGGAATGTTTATTACGTCGGGGTTAAGTGCGAAAATCAGATGGCCGCGACGTATGAATTTGTCCACCAGTTCAATCCTAGCGGGCCCGATGCCAATGGTAATTGGGAACTGACCGCGCCGCCTGCGAGCATTCCTGATGGCAGTAATCCGCATCCCGGCTATACCAACATCGTGGTCTTGATGACCGGGCAGATAACTGTAAAACGGGCGGTGGTTACCAATACCATCACGCACCAGAACTATGGCGACTTGTATAGCCGCCTGAATCACAATAATACCAACGTGTTTTTGAATAATCATGATGGTTTTGGCGCCGGCACCTTTACCATGGTTTATGACGACAGTGACGAGCGGGATATCACGGGGAGCGTCCACACGGATGGTCCCGGCTCCCTGATGGATTATGAGGGTGGCCCGGCGATTGGGCCCTGGCATTTGACGGTCGTGGATAATGCGACCAATCACATCGGCACCAATGACTTTTTCTCGTTGAAAATCGAACCCAAAGCCACAAATACCGCCGTCTTCTACCTCAATGTCCCGCCGCTATCGTGGCGGTATATTGAAGTGGTCGTGCCGCCGGGCTTCACCAATCTCTACGTGGTGGGTATTGACAAAGATGCATACCCGGGTCTGGATATGGCTGTCGCCGCCGGTTTTCGTCCTACGCTGCCCAACAATTGGGATCAGGAGGTTGTGTTAAACCAGCCTTTTGGTAACTATTTTACCAATTACATTTCCACCGGTCCGCCGCTGGCCTCGGGAGCTTATTACATCGGTGTTTATAATCCGGATATAATTTCCCATACTCCGGAGATAGATGTGAATTTGACCTATCCCTATTGGTCAACGCAGACCGTGCCATATACTTCCGTCGGGACGGTGCCCCTTTTGGATGACGCCGTGACCGTGGCGTCCAACACTTTATCGGGTACCGGCAATGCGTTTGTCGGTATCAACGTCGGCCTGCGGGTGGATCATCCGCGCATTTCCGATTTGGTGTTTCATCTGGTAAGTCCGGGACCAAACGGCACGAGTTATCTGGTGATGGAAAATCGTGGCAACAATGACACCAATGGCTGTGGCTATACCGGATCTTCAATCCAAACCGGCAGCGGATCATCTTCCGGTGGTCCGGCTGAAAGTACTAAAATAATTGATACGGGGACGAATAATGGAACGATTACCATCAATTATCAGATGTATGGCATTCCTGATAAGATGGTGGTCCATAACGGGACCAACGTGTGGGATACGGGGTATGTGAGCGGAGCGAACACCTTGGTGTTGAACTACAGTAATTCCCCCATCATTACCATCGTCATGAATCCCGGTGGTGGCAATTCCGGCACGGTTTGGGATTATACGTACACGGCCCCCATGGCGGAGTATCATTACCTCACTCTCACCGACGACACGAATCTGACGACCACGCCGATCAAGTTTGCGCCGACCCCGTTCGTGCCTGCCACCGCCACCAACCTTAATTATCAGCCCGAACGGCCGCTTTCCGAGGGTGGCTTTACTACTAATAATGGATATTTCCCTCCCCTGTTTGAACCGCTGAGATATATCCTGACCCCAATGGATGATGCTGGCGCTTGGACGCTGGAGGTGTTGGACAATCGCGCCGGGGCCACGAGTCTGGCGCCCGAGCTGCTGAGTTGGCAGATTGGATTTAAATATGTTGTCCAGTTGTATTACTACCTCCAGGGCTTTATCGGCCGGACCGATCAGGTTCCCGCTAACAGCACGGTTTGGTTTGAGGTTTTTGTGCCGTCCAATGCCACCTTTGCCACCAACCTGCTCAACTCGGCCACGGGACCGGTAAACCTCTGGTTCAGCATCGCCACGCCGCCAGCCGCATCGCCCGGCACCAACGACACGATGTTGCTCACCAATTCGACCGCGGGTATTGGCCTTCCGGTTTTGAGCACCAACTCCGCGCCGCCCTTGCCGGGTGGACTGTATTTCCTCGGCGTCGAAAACACCAATGCCTTTGCGGTCACCTTTTCGTTGGAAGTGGATTTCGACCACGGCAATCCCCTCGGGAGCGGGGGTCCCGCCAGTGTCAAATTCGCCAGCGCCAAAGTCACCGCCAGCGGACCTAAACTCCAATGGAATCGTGCGCCTGGTTCCCATTATCAGATCCAATGGAAGGACAGCCTCACTGCGCCTTGGAACACCATCACTAACCCATCGGTGACCATCAGCAACGGTGCCTCCGACTTCATTGATGATGGTTCCCAGACCGCCCCGGTCAGCGGCCAGCGTTTCTACCGCCTGGTCTGGGTGCCGTGATTGGTTTCTTAAGTGGGGATGGTGGACCAAGTCGCGCTGCGATTTGGTCTGCCCGCGCTGCGGGCACTTGAGGCGGGGCGGAGTTTGGGCCTGCGCAAAGCGGCGTGACCCTTCGTTTCCCCCTGACCTCTGCTCCCCGCTCCCCGCTCCAAGCTCCGCTTTCCTTCTTTCTACTTTCCGCCCACTGAATGTTGAAAGTTTCGTAAGCGTCACGCGTAGCACCACTATTCAGTGAGATCATAAACGTCGTAGCATTTCTGCTATGACTACTACGAAAGATACGACACTGAATATTGAAAGTTTCCGGTCTCCAGTTTCCTCTTTGCCCCCATTCCCTCCCGCCCAGACCCCAGATCCAAAATTTCCAATGCCTCTGCTTTGTTTCCCTCCTTGGCGTCCTTGGCGCTGTCACCGAGCGGTTGAAAACCGGCCAGAGGTGAGCGATTCAAAACCGGCCACTCTGAAGTAAGGGATTCATATCAGTTCTGTTTTTTCAGTCAAAGGATTTTCGTTTCGAGTTAAAACGAGCCGGAGGCGAGCTGCG
>CAIXUZ010000009.1 GCA_903922735.1 uncultured Verrucomicrobia subdivision 3 bacterium | reverse complement strand
CGACGTGGGTGGCAGGATTGGTACTGCTGCTACCCCAGGCGCTATTCGACACGGCGTAGCCGAGGATGATGCTATTGGCGTCAATGATGCTATTATTGCCGCCAAAGATAAAGGTGCCGGCAGCCGGACCATAACCACCCGATGAAGAACCGCCGCTGCCGAGGGTCAACTGGTCGAGCCGGGCGTCCACGGTAGCTCCACCAAAATTTAGCGTGCCCGTGGAGGCACTGGATCCGCCACCACCGCTGCCGAGACCGGAAAAGTTGACTTGATCGGCAACATAAAGATCCGCCCGGCTGGTGCCGCCGGACGCACCGCGAAGGGTGAGGTTGGAACCGGCAGAAGATGGAAAGCTCATCAAGCCGCTCATACGACCGCCGAAGAGCAAAATGTTGGCAGCGTTAAATGAGTTGCTCGATCCCAGCGTGTTCGTGGCGGATCCGGAGTAATAGCCGCTGGCGGCGAATATGAAATTGGATGCCGTGATGGTGTTATTGGTGGCCAGAGAAAACGTCAATTGACCCGAAACATTATTGGGCCGGCCGCCGACAACCCCCGCAGTGAAAGAAGACACGCTGGCGGTGAAATTGGACAATCCCGAAAAGTCGAGAAGGCCGATGGTTTGGGGGGTCCCGGAAGCGCCATTGGTGCCGCTCGGCTCGAAGGCGAACGCACCGTTCGAAGCGTTGACAACCAGTGAACCGCCGCGAACGAAGGCGACGCGGGTCGTCGCGGTAAGGCTCCCAAGGGAAGTGCCAAAATTACCGACGCCAAAGGCGATGCCGGCGTTGGTATTGCTGATAGCCAGCGTGTTGCTGACGACAATGCTGATGAGGTTGGTCGCGGCGCTGAGGGATAGAAAATTGAGAGTGGGCAGAGTCTGATTGGCGTTCACTTCCAGATTACCCACCGTGCCATTGACGCTTCCAATGGTGACGTCGGCAGTGACCGGCAATGCGTTACTGGTCGCGAGTCGCAGCGTGCCGGTGGGCACATAAGCGTTTCCCGAAAAACTGACCGGTGCACCGAGCGTCAGCCGGTTCGTGCCCAGCTTGGTTAAATCCGTATCGGCGATGAGCGGTGAATTCAGCGTGGTGTCGGCATTGGCGGTGATGGTCATCAGACCGCTGGCGTGGTTCAACGCGCCGCCGCTGAAAGTCCACGTGCCGTTGGTCGTGGTGATTTGGTTCACGGTCTGCGTGCTGGTAATCGAGATGGCGTAAGTGCCGCCCGCGCCGATGAACATCGCGTCGTTGCCCGGCGGCGGCCAGGCCAGCAACGGACTGGAGCCGGCGGCGGCGGAAGACCACGCCGCCGTGGCACCATCCCAAGTGCCGTTGGCGGGTTGCAGTCCCGCCGCGGTCGAGGTGTCCCAATACCACGTCGCGGCCAAAATGCTGATGGCAACCCCAGCGGTGGCGGAGTTGGTGGCCGCGTTGGTGACGCTGTAAATAAACTGGCCCGTGCCGTAGTAATTGGTGGCCGGCGTGAACCGCGCGGTATGACCGTCCGGTAAAAGCGTGACGGTGCCGTTGGTCAGGCTCGTGACTGCAAAGACCAGATTGGTCGCCGGGGTGACGGCGTCGCTGGCGAGCGTCGTGAGGTCAATATCAATGGTGGTGTTTTCCGGCGTGGTGAAATTACCGTCAAGGGCCACCGGCGGGTCGCTCTGCGGAATCTGCCATTGCGCCAGCGGCGTCAGCGTGGGCGATACAATCGGCGGATTCTGGCCGGAGGTCAGGGGCACGAACCACACGGCGATGGTGGTGTTGGTGACACCGGTGAGATGGATCGCCAGTTTCTGATAATTCGTGTTCAGGTCCTGCCCGCCCGGATCGGGCGAGGTCGGCAGCGGCCGCGCATCCGTGATTTGAAACGCGCCGCCGCCGCTGAGAATTTTGCCCCAAAGCCGGTTGGTTCCTTGAGTCATTGTCACACTGTTGCTGTCGGTAGAAAGGGTTACCTGCGTGGAGCTGCGGACATAATGCATGAACCACCAGACGTTGGCATTGGTACTAGTGATTTCGTCTTGGATAAGCACCTGCTTGCGCTGCGGGCCAAACAACTGGAAACCCCGCCAGGCGCGAGTAATGTTGGTTTCCACCGGTGTGAGATCCATCACCGTCAAGGCACGCACGCCGGTTTTGCTTTGGAAAGTGATCACCGGAGCGACTAAGCCGAGCGCCGTGTCCGGGCCGTTGCCGGGATTGATGACGACAGTATTTTGACCCTCGGCACGCATCCGGTAATAGTCCCAGCGGTTGGTCGCCGATGCGGGATTGGAATCGAAGTAGCCATAGAGCGCATAATTGTCCGAGCCGAGGTCCCACGCCCAGCGATTGCCGAGCGCTTCAATCACAAACGTGCCGGCATCAAGATCACCATGGTCGGCACCCATTTGTCCACCCTTGAACGCAAGAAAGGTTTCGTTCTTATCGCCCCACGAGGAACGGAAAACGCCGACATGCTGGGAATTGAACGGGGTGGAACTGGTCGGGCCGAGGAAGATGATGTCGCTGCCGATATTTTCGCTCACCGGGTCGCCACCCCGACCATCCCACCACAGAGTGCTAATCGCATCGGCGTTATTGTTCGTACGCTCGTAGCGGGCGTAGGCAGGCACGTTGAACCGGCGCGCCCACCAGATCATCTGCGGCCCGCCGGTTCCCCCTGCGCTGCCGGCGTCGGCGAAATTGAAGTTCCGGTTATTGGCGCTCGTCTGAAGCATCGCGAAAAGACCGGAATTATTCAATCCATTCGTGGTGCTAAGGCCGAAGTCCGTGCCGAGCGCCGACTGCAGACCGGCCAACATTCGAAAATTATAGTCGCAGGCATAATCCCAGTAACCGGGACCTTCATACCAGAGACCATTGTCCGTGGTGAAGTGCTGCATCACCGGGGCCTGCGAGTTAACCGTATTCGTCAACATTCGTTCACCCGCGGTTTCCGCATCCAAGCCCACCGCCAGCGCCCCGAGCGTCAGACCACCATTGCAAACCATGTTCCAATTGTTGCCGGTTGATTTTGCCCATCCGGCCGTGGCCATTTCTGTCATCCCCGCGGCCAGCCCCTTGGTGGTGATGTTGGTAAGAATGAAATTTTTCCGGGGGGCGGACCAATATTCGTAAAACCAGTCGTAAGCGATTGCGAAACCGTGCGTCATTTCGGCGGTGTCGAGAAAATGCGGCGGATGCCAGTCGGGGAAATTACCGGCGGCATTCAATTCCGTCCAGGCGCGCTCGGCCAAATTCGTCTCGCCGGAAATCTTCCAGGCGAGGCCGAGCAGATACATCCGGTCCTTCACCGCGCGGCTCTGGTCGAGGATTGTACCGCGGACGTCCTGCGCATACGTCACCGTCGCAGCGGTGTAGAGGTTTGTCGCACTTTTGTAAATCGAGGCATACCACTGCGCGGGTTGGCCGGCCGGATTGGTCGCCACCTGCTGCTTGAGCCAGGCAAACCGCTCCGCCGTGGCCAAAAGCCGCGGATGCGACTGCGCCAGGGTATTGAAAACATTCGTCTGCGACGGCAAAGCGGTGTTCAGCCCGGCTGGAATCAGATAATCGGCATCAATAATTGAAAATTGGGTTCCCCCCGGCGGTTGCCAGGCCACGGAGTAATGATTGTTGCCGGCGCCCGCCTTGTGCCGGAGTTCGATGTAATATTTTTGCCACGCGACGAGCGTCCGCCCGGTGGAGACTTGCGAGACTTGATTCGACCAGTCGCGAAAGGCGGTGGCGTTGGTGACAAAAGCAATCAGTTGATTGTTGGCCGGGTTGGTATCGGTGCTCAGCCATAACTCGGCCGTATCGCTGGCGGCGACGGCGAATGTGTAAAGACCATTCGTCTGCGGCATGACGTAGCCGCTCAGGCGAGTGCCGACATTGGTGGTCCAATTCGGCTGGAGACACTCAAAGCTCAGGAACATCTCGCGGCCGTCGGGTTTGTTCGGATAATTGGTGAAGCCGGTGAGATTGGTGACCGCCGTGCCCGGCAGGTTCGCCCAGTGTTCGCGCAAAATGGAGCCGCGCTCGGCTGGCATCATCGCCGGATAAAGCTGGGATTGCGGGACCACCTCACGCACCTGGCTGGCGCTGGTCCATTCCAGGCGAACGCTGGCAGTATTGGTCTTCTCGAAGTATTCGAGCCGGATATTCACACGTTCATTGGCCTGAAGCGTAATCTGGCCGCCTATCTGCGCCGGGGTGGCGTAAAATAACCGCGACACAATCAGGCGGTCGTTGACCCAGAGGGTCGCGCCTTCGTCGGCGGTGACGTAGAAGGTGTAAGTTTCACTATAGCGTGGCTCAAGCTGGCCGGACCAGCGGATGGAAAAATTATTCGATCCCAGTCCGCCAAACCCCGGCGCGTTGGTGCCCCAATCGAAGTCCACGCCGGCATCCACGCGGGTGGATTTGGTGCCGGTAAAGTTGTTTGCGGTGAAGTATTCACCCGTGAGGCCGGTGCCGGCAGCCTGGGTCAACCCAGCGAAGCCGAGCAGGAAAATCGCCGCAAGAAATTTCGAAAACACATTCATAAACAAAAAGAAATTGGTTCAGATTCAAAAGCAAGATTCAATCCAAAAGCCCGATTGAAGGCTAGAAAACGGGTTAGGGGTCATGTTTGACGGGGTCATTGATGCCCTATTATCACACACAAGTCCAGAACTCACAAGCATCGGCAGGACAAAAATAAGCTTGGAGCACCACACGGTAGTGCCTGGTTAAATCCAACCTTCTAATTACCCAAAAATCACTTCATCACAGATGGCGTTATCGTTAATACCACCCGTCCTTTCAGTAGTGGACCGGTCAAATTGATGCCAAGCCGGGTCGGCTGGGCCTTGGTGTGGGTTTCCTCCTTGATCACTTCCTCGGTGATCTCAAAGGGAACGCCGCCGGTATCAATCGCCACTTTCACGGCTTCCTGGTTGTGATAAACCAGCAATTCCCGGGGTGAAAGCCGTTTCCACTGCCCATAAGTGATCAAAGCCGAACCGAAAGTCTGCGCCGAATTGAAGGCGAAATCATCCGTCACCGTCAAAGATCCTTCTCCCGCGCGGCTGTAAACAAAACTGCGTTTCAACGTTTGCAACGCCGGCACTTCGTAAGCACTACGCAAATCCATGACGTAGGAGTCCGTTTGATCGGTAAAGTTTTTAGCAACAACGACACCCCCGGCATCCGCGCCGGGCCGCTGGAGTTTGCCGGCGATCATGGGCACGGGATGACCATAGGAACTCAACAGTTTGCTCAGATAACGATCCTTGCTGAAGGTGCGCGCCGTGTAGACTTCGCCGCCGGGATCAAGGATCAAGGATTCCTTTCCAACCACGACCACGAAGGTGCCCTTGTCATTATGGTTGTGCGGTTCGTTGTTGAATCCCCCCTTGAAGGACACCGCCATCCGGCAAGCCGAGCCGGGCTGCGGCCGACAGTTCAATACTCCACCATGCTCAAACAGGCTGTGCAGCTCATAAAACTCCTTACCCGCCGCCGCCAGCCTGGCCGTGGCGGAATTGGGGCAGGAATACATGAGGGAACTCGCCAAGCCACCAGAGGTGGTGGTGAAGTCGGAAACGACAAAATCATTCAGCCCCAGTTCGTAACGGCGGTTGATGTAGCTCATGAGCTGCGGGCCCGGCTTGGAATTGAGGGCGCAGTCGGCATAGGCCGGATAGATGTCGTTGATCAACCGGATGCGCACCGGATACAAGGCGGCGTCACGAGCACCATTGAGTTTATACAGATCAAGTTTTCCCTGGGTGGCCTGATACACCGTTTCGCTCAATTGAATGTAATTGCCGAAACCATAGTTCCAATATCCCATGCCCTCGGCGCAATAACCATCGCCGCCGAAGCCCCGCAGAAAATCCAGCGAATACTTCTCGGCGGCCGCCACAAAGAAGGCCCGCTCGTTGCGGTCGGGGCACACCGCCAAGGCCGCCGCGACGGTTCCGGCATGACACACCGCATTCCAGTTATTATCCCCCGATATCCACCACTGCTTCATGCCGGTGCCATCCACGGCCTTGTGGTAGGGATCGAAAATCCGCTCGCGCAATTTCGCCATCACCAGCTGGCGCGTCTCAGCCGATAGCCGGTCCCCCAGCAGATACAAACATGCGCCAAGATTCTGCGCCAAATCCACCGAACTGAGATCAATGGTGATCTTTTTGCCGTTATAGTCGTCCAGCTTACCATCGTGAAAGTTGTAAATCCACGTCTTCTCCTGGCAGATAGAACGCAAGGCGGCTTCCAGGGGTTTGATGAACCGGCCCTTGTTCTCGACGCACTCGGCCTGGGTGAAACGGGAAACGCGGTCGTAACGCTGGCCACGCGCCCTGCCATACTCTGCCGTGCGCCGCCCCGTTTTCTTGAAAAGCATATAAAGCTCCTCGGTCATTTCCGGCATGGGGGTGGCCACCAGTTTCTCGGCACTCTTGACCACGCCGCTGTAAGCCTTGGTGGCGGCGAGACGATTCCAGCCGGCGCGGTCGTCAATTTTAGGGCCAAACGCGAACGGCTTATCACCCAACATTGCGCCGATTTGTTGAATGCGCTGAGGACTGATCCCGCCTTCCAAGGGGACGGCGGCCGACACGGTTGTTCCTGAACTCGCCACCAGTGCGAAAGCAGCGGCAAACAGAATGGTGAATTTCGTCATGGGCATGGCTGCACCCCGGCTGGCGGGACAGGGTATTAATGTATGAAGCATGGTGTGATATTAAGTTGAAATTGCTTTTGTTTACTAGCCTTAGGTTAAATCGAGCGTCGGATAGAATTTATTTCATCACAACCTCATACCAAAGCGTCTTGAATCGAGGCCCGATGTTGAAGAAGAACTTTCCCGCATCCACTGATACCGGCACTTCGCCAGCCCGTGCGCCGGCACCATCCAGCGCATAGACATTGATGTTCTTGGCTTCGCTGTTGATCGTGACCCGGGCTTCAATCCCCTCGCAAATGGTCGGCGCGTGTCCCCATTGTTTCCCCACGCTGGTATGATTGGCGTTCCAATTCATTCCGGTATTCTCAACATTGCCCGCCGCCGTGAGCAACAATCGCCCGGAACGGGCCAGCGGCTGGCCATCCGCCGCGTTGAGCGTCAGCACGGCAAAGTTGCGCGGGTTGGCCTGCACGTCGAATTCAACGCCATCCAGCCGGGTAATTTTCCCGGTGCAACGCCCCACCACCGCCTTGGCGGCGGAGGAATTCACGGTGTAAAGCCCGGCTTCCGTATCCCAGACCACCGGCGAGCGGGCTTCTTTGGTCAACGCCACTTCCGGTTTTCCGCCCGGGGCAAAGCGCAGTTCCAGACGATGGGTCAGAATATCGTTCACCGCCAGACCGCCTCTTTTCCAAACCTCCGGCAGAGAAGTGTTATTCGCGGTGAATTCCTCGGCCTGCGTGGCGGAGATGGCGAGTCGCGCCGTGCCGCTGGCGGTCGTCACGTCGCCCCGGCGGAACATCAGCGCCGCAGCCGGCAGAAAGGCGAGCTTCCCCGGATGCTGTTGCAAAGCGAAGTAGCCGATGATTTGACGCACGCCGGCATCCGTGCCGCCCCAGTCGAACTGGAACAGCGCATCCCAATCCTGAACGGCGGCGTAGCTGGCAATCATGGGAAACATCTCCGCCGCGTAATGACTGGGCGCGGGATGATCATATTCGCTGACCGTGAACGGCTTGCCCGCCACGCGGTACACCGCCAGCCGCATGAAGTTGCCGCCGCCCTTGTCCGCTGCCATCGGCGTGTTGGGAATGTTCCAATTACCACCGTCCCACGCCTGACCGGGGAAATGCGGGTGCTGCCAGTAGGCGTGCATATCCACGAAGTCGTTGAAAGATTCCCGGTACGTCCCGACGACGCCACCGTAGCTGGCTTGGGTATCAATGAGGTTGGCTTCGACGCCCAAATCTTTTTTCAAAAACGTGCGCATGCCTTCCCCGTAAGCCCGTTCCGTTTCGGCCAGAAACTGCGTCCAAGCCAGCCCGCGCGGCGAGCTCTGAGTGCGGGACGGCGCCTCGACGTTGCCGGCGGCCAGGGATTCGCCCGCCTTCAACCCCAGCGAACCGCCGCGGCGCAGCGTCAGGTTCTTAATCGAGAAATCTCCCGCCGATCCACCGCCCACGACCATGTCAAAACGCACAGCGCCCGGCTCCACCTGAGAGGCGCGAAAAGTATAACTGAAAATTTTCCACTGCGGCCCCAGTTCGGCATCCTCCGCCAAGCCGCAATTGTGCCAGTCCGGTTTGGTGAGCCGGACGCTCAGCGGCAGCCGGCGGTGCTGGTCCGAACGGGCCGAAAATTCCACGGTGTAGAGCTGGCCTTCCTGCAAGTTTAAACCAGCCCAATGAAGCTGGGCGTGCCAGCTGACCTCGGGAACTTTGAGCAGCGAGATCTGGGTTTCGCCGGCGCTGCCGCTGGTCACCTTAAGATATTGGCCACCCTGGGTGGCCAGCTGGGCGGGCAGAACATTGGCGCCCAACTCCTCGCGCCCGCCCCAAGCCGCCGCCAATTTTTCCGAGGACCCATAGCGGGCCTTGAGCCACTGGTTCCATTTCTTGAGAACGTCGGCCCGATAATACGGCGGCAGCGTGGCCATCTTGAGCTCAAGCAGGGTGTTCTCATTGTTGATTTCGACAATGGCCACACATGGTTCTTTGGCGTAGCTCGTCCGGGTATACGGGTTCACATGCTTCAACAATGCGCTGGCATAGTCGCGCTGCATCCGAATCATCTGGTCGTTGATCTTGTCGATGGATTTACCGTATTTGGGAAGTTGATTCTGTCGTTCCTTATTGCTGGCCAGTCCATCGGGGAAATCCTCCCCTTCCCAATAGTTCCGGGAGATGTGGAGGTTGATATCGGCGTAGATCCCCTGGCGCTTCAGGGCGGAAATAAAGTAGTCCATCCGGTCGAGCTGGTCGGGGTCGAACTCGTTCTTCTTCGCCGTGCCGGCCTTCCAGATGCCACGCGGCGATGATTGGTTGTCGGTATGGTGAAAACGGATGCAGTTGATACCCAGACTGGCGAGACGCGCGGCCAGCTTATCGGCGGTGTCGTGGTCGGGATAACAGCTTCCAAACGTGAAATTGCTGGCTAGAAACCGGAGCCGCTGACCTCGTCCATCCACGAAATGACCTTCCTGGATCCGCACAAAGCCATGCCCCCCTGCCGGCCGTTCATTGAGCCAGGAAAGATCCGTGATGGAACCGGGCGCAGGCGACGCCAGACCGGGAATGACGAAGGGAAACATATTCTGCTCCGCCAACGACTGCGCCGATAGCGAACCGGTGAGAAATCCTGTCAGACTGATGAACAAGGTGGTGATTTTGAAAAATCCGGCCGAAAAACAACGACGCGGATAGAATGACAACGGTTTCATAAATTAGGCGGCTGGCTTTTAGTGCAAAGAATACATTCCCAATATTAATTGCTGATGACAATGGGATTGTTTGTCTGGCGGACGAAAGTCCGAGGCAAAAAGTTACACACACTTGGTGCTCCAGCGCTATTATTTCGCAATCTCCGGTGATACCGCGGTCGTCTGGGAATCAATTTTCTCAAGCACCACGCACAGGGGGCATTTGCCCTTTATTTGAGTAAAGCCGCAATAAGCGAGCAGGCCAACGACGAGCAGCACCGCCCATCCATTTTGAACCAGCCAGCCGATGAATTTCATTGCGTTAACCATAACACCGATCCATTGCTTATCCAAGCCGGTCAAAATCGCCACCCCAACTCCGCGCCAGTGTGGCTATTGACCGCTGGCGCTATTTGGTTATGCTCCCCTTCAACCCGCGTCATGTTTTTTGCCATAAAAGCCGCACCCGCGATCATTGCCGTTGCTTGTGTGATCTATCTCCTTTTAAGCCCACACGAAAGGGACGCCTTTTTCCCGTCTCGTTTCGTTGGCAAATTGCTGTTTCCCAAATTAGGTCGGGACGAGCGCCTACAACGTTTGGCACACATAGCCGGAACAATCCTTTTTATAATTTTAGTCGCAGCCATACTGGTCTTTGTAATCAATTTCAATTCCCGCACCCATTGACCATAGGCGCAGACGATGGCATATCACAAACTGAATTTCATCGGTTTTGCCCCTCAGCATGTGCGGGACCTGTGGCGGCAGAACTGAAGTCGAGAGTGAGACGGCGAGCACCTTTCTGCAAGATGACAACTCCGCTGTTCCAGCCCGCCGAAATAAAAGGACTTTTCAAGGAGAACTGTGGCGGAGCCAGGGCGACGCGCTGGCCATTGATTCGCGGCGGTTCCCGGCGATCGGCAAAGAATGTCAGATGATCTCCAGCCAGGGAGGTGTACTCGAGTTTTTTCCGTTCATAGCGACACGGTGTCGCCAAGATGCGCTTCTTAAAGGCGGCGATATCCTCGAAGTCCTGCTGCCGGGCGACTTCCAGAATCACGGGACTGGAACTCGTGCCGCAGACCAGCCAATCGCCCGCATCAAACCCAGGCTTCGCCGTGATGGATTCCCATGAGGTCTGGCCTTCGGCCACGCGCACGGCGGCAAAAGCGGCCGGGGCTTTCACAAATATCCAGCCGCCCGATTCGGTCCGCTGCTCCAAGCCGGAACGGGAGAACCAGATGCGCATGGGGCCTGCGTTTTGCCCGGGCAGCGACTGGGTGATCAGGGCGCCTTTTGCCTGCACAGACCACCAGGTGTTGTAAGCCCGGTCTTGCGCTTTGGCGACGGGCTGTGGAACGGGAAAAATCCGGGCGTTCAGGTCACCCGCAAAGATGACCCCCTGCCAACGGTTTTGCGAACTGATCATCGCCCAATCCTGATTCGAGTGAGATTCAAACATCAGGGTTCCCAGGATGAAATCCGGCGTGCAATAGGAGTAGCGGAGAATACCCCCCCCATCGGTCCGCAGGCGGTAACCGGGTGGCTTATGATAGCCCGGCACCGCCAGACCCAGTGGATATTGTTTCGCCTCGTACACGCCCCGCCCGGAGACATCCAAGGCCAGATCAATGACCAGGTCCGGCAGCCGGTATTCGCTGGTCAGGAAAACGAGTTCATCGGCCTGTGGCGGTTTGACCGGCGACCCCAAGCCAAGATAAAACCAGCTCAAGCGCCGGGTGGAATCCTGGCCACTGGTGCTCCAACGTCCGGGGTAGTTCCGGGTCTTGCCGCCGCCGCGCACGCCATCGATCTGCTCCTGCGCCCACGCCGCCCAGAACAGGGTGATGAGCATTCCAGCCCGGCGCTTGAGTTCCGGGTCTTCCGCAAAATCATAGAACTGGTGGATGCCTTTCATGGTTTCGACGTTGTATTCCGTGGCGGCTTCGATGAAAAGTCCCTGCTTCGCCCGCATCGCCATGTAATCCTTGGCGTATCTCGTCCAGGCAGCGTAGTGCTCCGCCACGGTATGCCCGTCGTCCAGCCGACGGTTTTGGTATTCAGCGCGGCGCATCAACAGCCGGGTGAAGTCCCAGCTCGCGGAAAAGCCCTGCACATGATGATTTTCAGATTCGCGAACATACCAGTAATCGGGGTGCAGGACGGTATCGCTGACCAGGGAATATTCTTTGGCCCAGAGCCACATCATTTCCAAGGCCGCGGCCTCAACGTCAGCGCTCATCCGACCTTTCACGCGGGAGCCGTTGCTCCCGAAGAAGTCAATGGCGCGAACCAGCTGGGGTGTCCACCAATAGAAATTGTCGTTGTCGTTGCGCGCCTCGCGATTGGCTTTGAAATAATCGACCAGTTCGCGCAAGGCGGCGTTCGCTTCTTCCACGTGCTGGCCGCGCCAAAACGCCGCCAGCGCAAAGGAGGCCACGGAGTAGCCATAGGCGCGGGTAAACGCCGGCCGGTTTGGACCTAGCGGCTGGTCAATTTTTTTGGGCTTGAAATGGTCGAGATTCAGGCTGTTGATGGCGGCATCCCGCCGGACAGAGAATCCGTCCCGGATGGCCTTGGTTTCCGTGTCGGTCAGGCCGCTGGCGGCGGAGATACAGGTGGTGATGAAAAGCGCGAGCGCAACCGCCAGCCGGCAGAATGGATATGCTTTCATGCAGATCCTATTGTAGGTGCAGTTGCCCGTCAGCTCAAACCAATGTCGGACCAACAAATCAGCGATCCCTAAAAGTGAACTTTCTCTGTTCCCTCAAATTATGAATTTTGAAAATCACCGCGGTTCAATCAAAATGACCGATATGAAATCCAGCAACCGGCATTCACAGATCATCGCGCTTGGATTACTTTGCAGTCTGTGGCTAGCCGCGGCGCCGCTCTCCGCGCAGACAAATGAAACCGATGCCAGCTTGGCAGCGGACAAAGCAAAACCGATTGCGCTCACGGAAATCCAACCGGCAGTTCAAAAACTCATCGGCGCGCGAATCGGTGACGGCACGCTGAGCGATATTGAACGGACGGATGAGAAGGATGAGCCTGCATTTGTAATCAGCTTTATTACAAAGACCGGCAAAAATCACGATTTTACGGTGTCAGAGGACGGAACACTATTAAGTCTCGGCATGCCTTTGGCCGAGCTGCCCGTCGCCGTTCAGAAAACCATCCGGGCGCAGGCGAACGGCGGGGAAGTGACCGGCATTGATAAAAACGTGGCGGACACGCAGGTTTCTTTCGATGTCGAAGTGGCCAAGGATGGGCGGGAGAAATATTTCACCGTCGCCAACGATGGGGTTCTTTCCAGCATGGAAGTTGAATTAGCTGAGACCCCACCGGCGGTTCAGGCGACCATCAAGACTTACCTGGCCGATGGCCAGCTTCAATCCATTGATGAAAACTTTGATCCGGCGGAAAAGAGTTTTGACATCGAGGCCGTCGCCCTGAACGGGATCCATAAATCCTTTAGCGTCGCCGCCGATGGCCGGCTGTTGAGCGAGCAAGTGGCTTTGCAAAAAACACCGGCGGTGGTGCGCCAGACCATTCAGGAAAAAATCGGCATGGGCAAACTTCTGCGGATTGACAAAACCTTCACGGAAACGAAGGCTGGCTCTACCAGAGTTTTGTTCGAAGTGCAGTGCCGGATGAACGGCCGGCCCATTTATTTCAGCGTCGGCCAGCATGGGAGATTTCTTGGCCTGGACAATTAAGCTCCGGAAACGCCCATAACGCTGTTTGCTTTTCAGAGCATGACCGCCCATCTTCTAGCTCGTTTATCCGTGTCTGTGATTCATGAATAATATCTCTAATCCAGCAGTGTTGCGAGGTAGTAACCGGCCAGATTTGCTCCGGAATGAATGTCTTGCCGACCTGCTGGTGGCCACGGCGCATCGTTGTCCGCAGTATCCGGCGATAATCTGGGGTGAACAGATCGTCACCTACGAGGAACTGAATGCACAGAGCGATCAAATTGCCGGAGGATTGGCAAGTGGTGGGGCCACCTCTGGCCAGGTCGTGGGCTTGTTCTTGCCGCGGGGCGCGGATTTGTTGATGGCGCAGGCCGGCATCACCAAAAGCGGCGCGGCCTGGCTCCCGTTTGATGCCGAGACTCCCCTGGCCCGAATAGACAATTGCCTGCAATCAGCCCACGCCATCGGTCTCGTAACCTGCCGCGACTGGGTGCCCCGGCTCACGGGCCTGAACGTGCGGATTTGGGCGGTTGAAGATTTGCTGGGGGACAAAAATGTAAAACCGATGTGCGCCGCCGCGAAGTCATCCGACCCGGCTTACGTGATTTACACTTCCGGTTCGACGGGCCAGCCGAAAGGGATTGTCATCAGCCAGCGCAGCATCTGCCACTTTCTCCGCAGCGAAAATGAGATCCTGGGCGTGGGCGGGACCGATCTGGTGTTTCAAGGGTTTTCCACCGCCTTTGACATGTCGTTCGAGGAAATCTGGATTTCCTATCTCGTCGGCGCGACGCTCTGGATCGCGCCCGCCTCGCTCATGAGTGATCCGGATTTGCTGGCACAGGTTTTGACGCGCGAACGCATCACCGTGTTACACACGGTTCCGACCCTAATGAGCCTGCTGCCGGAGCCATTGCCCGCTGTCCGGCTGATCAATCTGGGCGGCGAAGCCTGTCCGGATTCGCTCGCGCAAAAATTAATGCGGCCGGGCCTGAAAATATTCAACACTTACGGCCCAACGGAAACGTCGGTGAGCGCAACAGTCGCGGAATTGAAACCGGGCGAACCCGTCACCATCGGACGCCCCCTGCCGAACTATGGACTGATGATTGTGGACGAGCAACGGCGTCCGCTGGCGGCGGGCGATGTGGGCGAGCTGTGCATATTCGGACCCGGGTTGGCGCTGGGTTATCTGGACCGCCCGGACTTGACCGCAGAGCGGTTTGTTCCCAATCCACTGGCGGCTAATGCCGACGAGCGGGTGATGTATCTAACGGGTGATTTGGCACGCATCGCTCCAGATGGGGCGGTGCATTGCCTGGGCCGGGCGGATAACCAGGTGAAAATTCGCGGCTTCCGCGTGGAGTTGGAGGAAATCACTGCGGCGCTGGCGGCACAACCCGGCGTGGGTGCCGCCGCCGTAGTGGTTCGTCCGGTGGCGGAAATTGACGCGGTTGTCAGCTTTATTGTCGCGGCTGGTCCGCAAACCTTGGAGCCGGCCAAGTTGCGTCAAGCCCTGGCTGCTCGCCTTCCGCATTACATGGTGCCGGCACATTTTGAATTGGTAACTGAACTACCCCGGCTTACTTCCGGCAAGATTGATCAGAACGCGCTGCGCACGGTACCGCTCAAGCCAATGAACCTCAGCGGCACCCCATCCGCTAAACCGCCGCGCAACGAAGATGAGCAGGCACTACACACCGCCCTCGGCAGACTTTTTCCGGGTTGCATCTGGCAACCGGAGTCGAATTTTTTTGACGATCTGGGCGGACATTCCCTGCTGGCGGCACGACTGGTTTCGATATTGCGCAGCGATGAACGCTACGCTTCGCTGAGTGTGCAGGACGTGTATCGGGAACGCCGGTTGGTCGGGATTGCCGACGTGATGGAACGGCAGCGGCACCGGAAAAAACCGCCCGCTACAAACCATGCCACAGCGCCGTTGCCGCGCCGTTTCTTTTGCGGGGCGGCGCAGGCGGCGGTGATTCCCCTGCTCGTTTTGTTTCACATCGCCAGCTGGCTGGCACCGTTTTTTGTCTATCACTATTACACCGGCGATCCGGGCGACAGCATTCCGCTGGCGATGCTTTATTCGCTGGGGACGTTTTTGCTTATTGAGACCGCCACCTTTGTGTTGGCCATCGCCGGCAAATGGCTGGCGGCAGGACGATTGAAAGCCGGACGCTATCCATTGTGGGGCATCACTTATTTTCGCTGGTGGCTGGGGAACAAATTTTGCGAATTGCCGGATGTTTATTGGTTGTCCGGCACGCCCTGGATGCCGCTTTACCTGCGGGCGCTCGGGGCCCGCATTGGCCGGAATGTGATGATTGAAACCATTACCGTGGGCGCGCCCGAACTGCTGACCATCGAGGACGGGGTTAGCATCGGCACCTTCGTGAATCTGGAAAATGCGCGCGTCGAAGGAGGAATGCTGGTCATCGGTCCAATTCATCTGCAACGCGATTCCGCGGTGGACTCTTATTGTGTTTTGGAAAATGAAACCCGCCTTGGTGAACGGGCGCGTTTGGGCGGCCAATCGGCGCTGGCGGCTGGTCGGCAAATCCCCGCCGGTGAAACATGGGGAGGCGCGCCGGCACGACCAGCGCAGCAGCCGGAGGAAAAACTTCCGCCACGTCCGCAGCTCTGGTGGGGCTGGCGCGGGGCGCAGATGCTGCTCTTTGCCGGATCGGCGATGCTGATCTCGGTGCTGTTTTTTCTGCCGGCTTTTCCGGCGTTCATGTTGATTGACTGGGTGGACGGCCAAACCTGGGATATTTTTGATTCCAAATTGCATCCCTTATCCGCCTTCGGGCTGTTTTTCCTTTTGGCCATCCCGGCCAGCGCGTTATTTGTTTTCATCACCATGGTGGTGACGGGAGCGCTCCGCTGGCTTTTGCCGCGCCAAGTCGCCGGGATTTCATCGGTTCACAGCTTTGCTTTCTGGCGCCGGAAATTTACGAGCTTGATCCTGGATCAAAGCCTGCACGTTTTGCATGGGATTTACGCCTCGGTTTATGCGCCGATGTGGCTGCGTTTTTTGGGCGTCAAAGTGGGGCGTAATGCCGAGATTTCCACAGCCGAAGGCATGGTTCCCGAACTGTTGACCTTGGGCGATGACAGTTTTATCGCCGATGGCGCGATGCTCGGCGATGAGGAACAACGCGGCGGCTGGATGATTTTGAAGCCGACCCAAATCGGCCGCCGCTCCTTCATCGGCAACGGGGCCTATGTTCCGAACGGCGCAACGGTGCCGGATGATGTGCTGATCGGGGTGCAAACACTCACGCCGGAAAACACCCGGCTCCAATCCGGACAGACGTGGATCGGATCGCCGGCCATGCTGCTGGCCGCCCGCGAATGTCTGACCGGATTTCCTGAATCCATGACGTTTCGCCCCTCATGGCGGCGGCGCCTGACGCGCGGCCTCATCGAAGGATTGCGCCTCGTGCTGCCGCTGGCGCTGGTGATCGCCACCGGTTACCTGATTGTCGTGCTGGTGATGCCCTTGGCCGAGGAACACGGCTGGGGTACGCAGGTGACGATCGCGCTCGCCATCGCCGGCTGCTTGTATGGGCTCGCCTCGTTTCTGCTGGTCGTCGCCCTCAAATGGATTCTGGTTGGCCGTTATCGTCCTTGCGCACGGGCCATGTGGACCCCGTTCGTCTGGATCAGCGAAGCCATCACGAATTTGTATGAATCGCTGGCCGTGCCGAACCTGTTGGATTTTTTGCGCGGCACGCCGATGCTGCCATGGGCACTGCGCCTGCTCGGGGCCAAAATTGGCAAGGGTGTATATCTTAACACCACCGACCTGACGGAGTTCGATTGCGTGCGCATTGGCGACGAGGCGGAACTCAACGCCTGGTGCGGACCCCAGACGCATTTGTTCGAGGATCGCGTCATGAAAATTGGAATGGTTGAAATCGGCGCACGCGTCACCGTCGGCCCGCGCACCACGATTCTCTATGATACACACGTTGGCGAGGGTGTGATGCTCGGGCCGCTTACGCTGGTGGCCAAAGGCGAACGATTGCCGCCGGCGACGCGCTGGGAAGGATCACCAGTGGCACCCGTTGATGAAATATGAACACCGCCCCAAAGAAAATTTATCTTTGGCCGGAAAGGCCGTCGCTGCCACCGCCCGGCCAACCGGTGTTGATTCGCGTTGCCACTCCTCCATCGCGTCCGGCCGCACGTCAGGAATTGCGGACAGTGTTGCGCCGGATTCTCGCGGTTTGGAGCAATATATTGCCGGAGCATTTGCCGCTACAGGAAACGACCCGTGGCCCCGTCTGGTCCGGACATATTGGCAGCCATACTTTGGACATCAGCCTTGCCTATGCGGAGCACGATGGCCTGATCGGTTTGATGCTGGGTGGTTTTATTGGCGTGGATGTCATGCCGATACAACGAATCACTGAAGCGGAAGCGGTGGCCCTTCACTATCTTGGTCCGGAGGCCATGAAGGCCATCCAACGCGCCGAGGATCCACCAACGGCTTTCGCCCTGGCTTGGACTGGATTGGAAGCCCGGATCAAATGTCTGAAGCGAGAACTAAATGAATGGCATTGTGCTCCAGCGCTGGAGGCAAACCCCTGCCGCATCCAAAATGCAGTTCTGCCCGATAACCTGATGGTGAGTCTGGCAACCTTATCCCGTTAATGAAACATATGGTAAGGCGCCCTAAGAATCAGCATCCCGCGCAATGGTTATCGCGCCTGCCTAATGTTTACATGTCCGGCCGGACTCGACTTCAAAGTGGCAGCTTGTCTTTCTTGCGGTAGGCCATGCCTTGAAATTGCGCCACCAGATCGCCGGCATCGTCCTTAACGTCCACAAGATACAGGCCCACCTTGAAATTTTTGGAAATCTCGCGGGCTTCGGCCCAGAGCGTGCCGGTGGTGGCCGCTTTCATGAAGGCAATGCTGACATCGAGCGCCACGGCCATCGTACCGTGAGAATTGCAGGCGACGGCAAAAGTGAAATCCGCCAGCGTGAAGATCGCGCCGCCTTGCACGGTCTTGAGCGCATTCAGGTGGTGCGGATGCAACGTCATCTTGGCGGTCGCGCGCCCGGTCGCGGCGGTCAGCAGTTCAATATTGGACAACCTGGCGTAGTGGTCGTTGTGGAAAAGCTGCTTGAGTTCGTCTTCGCTCAGATGCATGACGCCTCCTGCTGGAGCAGTTCCACGCTGGCCACCACATTCACTTTGCGTTGCTGCAATATTTTGATGGCGTGGTCCGGGTCGTCGAAGCGGAACACGAGGACGGCCTTGTTCTCGCGCTTCTCGGTGAAGGCATACATGAACTCCACGTTGAGCCCGGCTTTTTCCACGACGTCCAGGATTTTCGACAGACCGCCGGGCGAATCGGACACTTCAACCGCCACCATGTCGGTGACTTTCACGACAAAACCATTTTTTTCCAGCAGTTTCTTCGCTTTTTCCCAGTCGCGCAGAATGAGGCGCAGAATGCCGAACTGGTTCGCGTCGGCGATGGAGAGCGTGAGGATATTGAACCTGGCTTTCGCCAGCAGTCGCACGGGACGGCTCAAAGCGCCGGGTTGGTTTTCCAGGAACAGGGAGAGTTGTTTGAGTTTCATAGCATATCCGCCAATTACATTTTCCGCTGGTCAATGACGCGCTTCGCCTTGCCTTCGCTGCGCGCGATGGTCTGCGGCTGCACCATCCGCACTTTCATGCGCAGGCCGGTCAGCGTTTCAATGCTCTGACCGAGATCGCGTTGCACCTGTTCGAGCGAGCCCACCGTATCGCCAAAAACCTCCTTGGTCACCTCAACTTGAACCTCGACTTCGTCCAGCCCTTTGTCGCGGGTCAGGATGATCTGATAGTGCGGCAGGGTGCCCTCGACTTTCAACAGCGCGGTTTCGATCTGCGACGGATAAACATTCACGCCGCGGATGATGAACATGTCGTCGCTGCGGCGGCCGATGCGCTGGATGCGGCGCAGCGTGCGCCCGCACTCGCACGGCTCGCTCGAGAGCGCGGTGATGTCGCGCGTGCGGTAGCGAATCATCGGCATGGCCTGCTTGCCGAGGGTCGTCAACACGAGTTCGCCCTCCTCGCCATCCGGCAGCGGCCGACCGGTTTTGAGATCAATGATTTCCGGATAAAACCAGTCCTCGAAAATATGCGGCCCCGCCTGGCACTGGCATTCCATCGCGACGCCGGGGCCGATGATTTCTGACAGGCCGTAAATGTCGTAGGCCTTCAGCCCGCTTTCCGCCTCGATGCGGCGGCGCATGGATTCCGTCCACGGTTCCGCGCCGAAAATACCGGCGCGCAACGGCAGTTCCTTAAGCTTCACGCCGAGTTCCGGCGCCTGCTCGATGATGTGGAGAAAATAACTGGGCGTGCAGCAGATGACCGTGGAGCCGAAATCCTTCATCACCAGCAACTGCCGTTGCGTGTTGCCGCCGGAAATGGGAATCACCGTCGCGCCCAGCGCCTCCGCGCCGTAATGCGCGCCGAGTCCGCCGGTGAACAATCCGTAGCCATAGGCATTCTGGATGACATCGCCCGCATGCAAGCCGCACGCCGCAAAACTGCGCACCATGACATTCGCCCACACGTCAATGTCCTCCTTGGTGTAGGCGACGACGATGGGTTTGCCGGTCGTGCCGGTCGAGGCGTGCAGGCGCACGATGTCCTTCATCGGGCTGGCGAACAAACCGAACGGATACGTGTCGCGCAAATCCGTCTTCACGGTAAACGGCAGTTTCGTGACATCATCCAGCGAACGCACATCGGTCGGCTCCAGGCCGGCGGCGTCCATGCGCTGGCGAAACAGCGCGACATAGTTGTAGGCACGTTGCACCATCCCCTTGATGCGTTGCAGTTGCAGCGCCTGCAATTGTTCGAGCGGCAGAAAATCCGGCGCGCTGGCCGGATGAAAACTGAGAGCGGAGTTCTTTTTCATGGTTGAAGTCTGGCCGCCACGGCACGCCGGCCGGCGGCGAAGGCCTGTTCATTGGCCACATGCAACTTTTCCGGCAAAACCGCGTGCAGGGACGCCTGCCAGTTGTCTTCGCTGATTTCCAAGTGCGTGCTCAAGGCGCCGAGCAGAGCCACGTTAAAACTTTTACGATTGGAGAGGGCGGCGGGATCAATCAAATCCGGCGCGATCAGCACGCCGCCGGCCCGCAACTGGCCGCGATTGACTTCAACCTGATCCGGCGCGAGCACGACGAGGAAATCCGCTTCGCCCGGCGGCACCATCGGGCTGAACACCTGCGGGCCGAAACGCACGTCGCTCGTCACGGAACCGCCCCGCTGGCTCATGCCGTGGATCTCGCTTTTCTTGACCTCGAAGCCGGAGCGGAAAGCGGCTTCAGACAAAATGTCGGACGCTTTGATGACCCCTTGCCCGCCGAGACCGGCGATGACGACATTGACTGGTTTTTTCATTTGACCAAAACCTCCTGAGCGGTGGCGCAGGCCGCGCATTTTTCGTATTCGCGGATGTTTTTCGCGGCGAGCACGCAGGGCCGCCGCGCGACGATGAGCACCAGCTTTTCGCTCGCGAGTGCTGCGATGAGCATTTCTTGAAATTCCGCGCAGTCCTTGCCGAGCGGGAAAACGCGCACGTCCTTAATGCCGAGCGCCCTGCCCAAATCCTCGTAAACCACTTTGCCCGTCGCCGCGTGATCGAGCGAGCGGCCCGTGCCGGGATGTTCCTGATGGCCGGTCATCGCGGTGGTGCTGTTGTCGAGGATCACCACGACGTGGCCGGTCGGCGGCGGATTGTAAATCATCTCGGCGAGTCCGGTCATCCCGCTGTGAACGAAAGTGCTGTCGCCGATCACGCTCACGACGCGCCTGGCCTCGGCGGGAGGCAACACGTGGCGCAAACCCAAACCGATCGGGATGCTTGAGCCCATGCAGACACAGCAGTCCATCGCCGAATACGGCGGCAAAACGCCGAGCGCGTAACAGCCGATGTCGCCAGCCACGATGCAATCGAGATTCTTGAGCGCTTGAAAAACCACGTGATGTCCGCAGCCGTCGCATAACTCCGGCGGCTTGCCGGGTGGACGCACCGGCTCCGGTGAATGGTCGTGTGCAAGAATCCGGCGCACGCGGTCCACGTTCAATTCGCCGAAGCGGAACATTTCCGGTTTGCTTTCGACCATCAAACCGGCGGCGCGGATGGCATCGGCCAGATAGGGATCGCCTTCTTCAATGACGACGCACCGTTCGACGCTGCGAACGAATCCGGCGATTTTTTTCAGCGGCAGCGGGTGCGTGAAACCCAGTTTCAGAAAACTGGCGTCGGGAAAAGCTTCGCGCGCGTGCATGTAGCAAACGCCGGAGGTGATGATGCCGAGCTTTTTGTCACCGGAAATGATTTGATTCAGCGGCGTGGCTTCGCTCCATTCGGTCAGCTCGGAAAGCTTCTGCCGCAAGCGGCGGTGCGCCGGACGCGCGTTGGACGGAATGAGATTGCGTCCGCGCAAGTCATGCTCGAAGCGGGGTTGGGGCGGCACCAGGGCGGCGCGCGGCTGCACCGGTGCCTGGGTGTGACAGATGCGCGTGGTCACGCGGAGCAGGACGGGAATTTTCCAGCGTTCGGAGATTTCAATGGCCGCCAGGGTGTAGTCGTAGGCTTCCTGCGAATCGGACGGCTCCAGCATCGGCACGGCGGCGGCGACGGCGTACCGGCGATTGTCCTGTTCGTTCTGGCTTGAGGCCATCCCGGGGTCATCGGCGGAAACCACCACCAGCGCGCCGACCACGCCGGTGTGCGCCACACTGAAAAATGGATCGGCGGCGACGTTGAGGCCGACGTGCTTCATCGTGACGAGCGAACGCGCACCGGCGTAGGCCACGCCGATGCCCACTTCCAGAGCGACTTTTTCGTTGGGCGACCACTGCGCCTTGCCGCCGATGTGGGAAAGATATTCCAGGATTTCCGTCGAAGGCGTGCCGGGATAGCCGGTGCCCAGCGCCACGCCACCATGCAGGGCGGCCAAAGCGATGGCGCTGTCGCCGCTTAATAATTGTCGGTCCGTTAAACTCATTTGGGAAAATCAGGTTGCCGCCGGGCCGGCCGCATTTTGCAGCAACCCCAGAAACCATTCGGGTGGCCGGATGGGTTTGCCGGCCGCGTCGGCGAAGGCGTGAACCGTGTAGCCCCGAACGACCGGTTTGCCGTTCGCATGCTGGGTGATCTTAACTTCGAAGCGCAGCCGGGCGCGGCCGGACACTGCCACGGTGGAAGCGATGTCCAGCAAATCGTCGTAGCGGGCGCCACCTTGAAATTCCAGATGCGCCTCGATCAGCGGCAGGAAAACCCCTTTCGCTTCCAGTTCGGCGTAGGACATGCCGAGCCGACGGCGCATGAGTTCGGTGCGGCCGCATTCAAACCATTCCAGCGCGCGGGAGTTATAAAATGTCCCCATCTGGTCCGTTTCGCTGTAACGAACGCGCAACTGCAGAATATCTTGCAAATGGCTCATGTCGGTAATGTCGCCAGCTCATCGGTGGCCGCCCATTCCTGGCAGGCCAAACAGTGGCGGCGATATATTAGAGGGAATCTACGGCAAAGTCCTGAATATGAGCCTGTCTCATCTTGCCGAGAGCCGCACATATTTTGCTGCCGTTTTTACAATCAGATTACTTTAGCATAGACATAATAATAATACATACTTGCTAATGATGCTCGACCACCCCTCCGGCATTGTTGTAATCTAACTCCCCGTATTGTTGTAAAACCCACCAGCCTTTGATTCCTATGTCATCTCACTTGAAAACGATGAGTTTGAGCCTTCTGGCCGTGTCACTATTGATCAGCCATGCCCAGACCAACCCACCGGCCCCGGACCTGATCCAGAAAATCAAGCAGCCGGTATCCTGGCTGAACTGGGGCGGCGACCTGCGCATCCGCAACGAGTATTTCAACAACCTGCTGACGCTCAATCCGAACAGCCGGCTGCACGAGCAGGATTATTTCCGTTTCCGCGCCCGCATCTGGACGACCATCACGCCGGCGGATGATTTTAGTTTTTTCACACGGCTGGCCACCGAGCCCCGCGATTGGCTGAATCCGGCGGGCTATTCGCCTTACAAAGGCCGCACCGGCATGGACATGACCGAGGGGGTTTTTGACGCGTTGAATGTGCGCTGGAAAAATATTTTACAACAACCCGCCACCGTCACGGTTGGCCGGCAGGACATATTTCTGGGGGACGGCTGGCTGGTGGGCGAAGGCACGCCGTATGACGGTTCCTGGACCACCTATCTCGATTCGGCCCGGTTTACTTACGAACTTAAGGAACAACATACGGTGTTCGAAGCCATCGGCATTATTCAAGACGCCTACTACGACGGCTGGCTGCCGACCTTTAACAACCAGAATCGCATCGGAAGCGAGCAAAATGAAAAAGGGGCGATCTTCAGCATCGCCAACACTTCCGTGCGCGCCGCCAACATCACCGGCTATTTCATTTATAAAAACGACGCCAAACTCAATGGTGCCAATGGCAAATACGGAGACAATGCCGACATCTACACGGTCGGCGGACGTCTAACGGGTTTGCTGGGCGAACATTGGAAATACTCCGCTGAAGGTGCCTACCAGTTCGGGCGCAAGCAGGATTTGAACATCCTGTATCCGGTCAAATCATCCGACTACCGCACGCTCGATGCCTATGGTTTCAACAGCAAGCTGACCTGGCTGGCCCAGGACAAGTTGAACAACCAATTGAACCTGTCCTTTGAATTTCTTTCCGGCGACAACCCCAATTCCAGCAACGATGAAATGTTTGACGTGCTGTGGGGCCGCTGGCCGCGCTGGAGCGAAATCGGACTCTACAGTTATGCGGCGGAAACGCGCATCGGCCAGGAGGCCGACTTGATTCGCCTCGGCCCCGGCTGGAGTGTCACACCGTTGAAAGATCTGGATTTCAGTGCCGCCTATTATGCCTTGTTTGCGCCGGAAGCTTCGCCGACGCGCGGGGCCGGCAACAACACCTTGTTCAGCCGCAACGATAATTTTCGCGGCCACTTCATCCAAAGCGTTCTCAAATACAAATTCAATGCGCACATCAGCGGGCATCTTTGGGGCGAATGCCTTTTCCCCGGTGATTTCTATGTGAGCAAAGATCCGGTTCCATTCCTCCGGGCAGAAGTGTTAATGACGTTTTAACCTAGAAACCGCAGTTGATTTGCCGCGAAAAAGCACAAAAGGAGCAAAGAAATTCCGTGGTCGCTTTCCGGATGCTGGAGGCCTCTCAAAAGCTGAAACGCTGAAAAGCTAAAAAACTGAAATCATAGGGCTGGGAACGGGGAGGTAACTCTAAAGCTTAAAAGCTGAAACGCTAACAGGCTGAAAATGGGACCAAAATAGAAAGTTGATGGCAGAAATCAAATGCGACCTTCATTTCTTTACCAGGGCCAAGGTCAATGGTTGTAAGTGGTTGATAGAGCATCTAAAACTGGACCGTTTCTGGACCGTGGAGAGGCATATTTTCCGGGGTCGCTTTCTGGGTACTGGAGGCCATGTCGCGTTTTGTCGTGATTTGTTGTCACCGAGCGGTTGAAAACCGGCCAGAGGTGAGCGATTCAAAACCGGCCACTCTGAAGTAAGGGATTCATATAAGTT
>CAIXUZ010000008.1 GCA_903922735.1 uncultured Verrucomicrobia subdivision 3 bacterium | reverse complement strand
GGAGACCGAAAAGCCCAGCGCCGTAGGCGCGAAATCTTTGTAGAACGGGAATATGAAGGCCCAAAGCTCCGTAGGAGCGACATCTCCCGAATATGCCGCTCCTACGGAGCTTGAAATTCTGGTGGTTCGGATGGCTACAAAGATGCCGCGCCGCTGGCGCTACACGGCCAACCAGCTTTGTCGCCCTGCCCTTGACGGTTTATAGGGCGGTGGTCTTGGGCCGCCGGCCTTTGGCCTTGGGGGTGGCGGGGAGCAAGGGGGCGGAGAGCTTTTCGTAGCGGCCAAAGAGATATTCCACGCGCTCGCGGTCGGAATGGAAGGGTTCGGGGCGGTAACATTTCTCCACGGCGCGATCCAGTTCGGCATGGGCTTGGACGAGTTCGGGCGGCATGGAGAGCGGGTCGTAAAGGTCGGCGAGAGTGCAGGCTTTATGGGTAGGAGACGAGGTGACGAGTCTCTGACTATCGGCATCCTCCTTGGTTTCCGGTTTTGATTTGAGACTCCTCACGTCGTCTCCTACATCCAAATAGGCGGCGCGGGCGGCGGCGTCAATTCAACGCAGGGCGTTCCTCCCGGACGCGGGAAACCTGCTGGCCGGAGTTCCGCCGTTCGTGCCGCCAGCCACGCCAATCCGGCGGCCGGAGAAGGCAAACATGAGGTTTTAAACGCGGTTGCCGTTGGAAGTGGTCCAAAAGCGATGGTTTTAAGTTAAAGCATTGACCGCCGCAATAGCGGTCAGGTCGTGCTTATGAAACCAGCCGGAACCAATCAGATTGATAAGGGACTGTCGGGTGCAATCTGCACCCATAAAGACGCTGATCCGTTCCTGGATTGAACTTAAACGCAGGGTTTTGGTGACAGACGATGTGTCTGTTTTAGGCTAGGGCAGGTCAAAGCCGATTTGCGACCAATTGGTGCCAGTGGCGTCGGCTTTAACAAGGCAAATTTTAACATGACCATCGAATTTCAGCATACAGACGGGACCGCCACCGCTGGATCTGCCGTGCGGGTATGTCACAGTGTTATCGTAGTTGTCATAAAGGCACTTGGCCGCCGCCGGCTTTGGAATCCATCCCAATTTCATCGGAATCCTGTCGGTAGAAATACCGGCGCTGGGATTGGCGATGCAACCAAAGGGATAATTCGAAACAGCGCCGCCCACAGTCATTGGGGTTTGCTCGATTTGATAGCTGATGCTCGAATAATCGCTATAGGAAGCACCCCATTTGATTTTGTTGGCCTTGCAGACCAATTGAGTAATGACGTTGGTGACAGTGCTGCCAGCAACCAAATCTTTTTGCCCCAGATATCTGCCAAGAAAATATCCAAGCCGGTTGGTGTCGGAGGCTTTGTAGCCCGCCAGAGCGTCGGGGTTCAAGTGCCAGTTGCCGGCAGTGTTATTCCAGCTTGAAATGGGTCCGGGCAGCCGGTCCCCATTTTCCGAGCAATACATGTTTATGGCTATACCCATTTGTTTCAGGTTATTGACGCAGGCGGTTTGCATCGCCTTCTGCTTGGCACTGGCCAAGGCCGGCAGGAGCATCGCCGCCAGAATTGCGATAATGGCGATGACGACCAGGAGTTCAATCAGGGTGAAGGCGAAATTTTTTATATTGAGTTGGCGATGCAGCTTCATATTGCGGTGTTCGTGGTGCAATTAATCTAATTTGTTTGAAGAAAATGTCTAGTGGTTTAATTCGTGCTCGGTGCTGACAACGCATCCACGGTCGTCAATCAGGTTGGCAAAATAGAGTTTTGCGTCGGCGGGCAAACCGGCGGTCACCACCCCCGGCTGCACGGTGGCAGGCAGGGTTTTCCATTCCCGTTTTTCCCAGGGGCTTTCCGCGTCGGCCGTATAATTGAGTTCCGCCCGGACAATCGGCCGCGCGCTGCGATAGTGAATTGTCAGCGTCCCATCCGCTTGCTTCTGGCCCAGAATCACGGCCAACGGCTCGCCGCCGCGCACGATGCTGTCAGCAAAAGCGGTGATTTCCGGCGCACTTTCGCCCTGTCCCTGACCATGGGGCATGCGCAGTCGCAAGGCCAACGTGCGCTGCGCGGCGGGAATTTGCCGGTAGCTATTCTGCCAGGCCGGGGGCCAGAAAAAATGGTCGTTGGAGCCATTGACCCAGAGCATGGGGATGCGGGCGGATGGCAGATAGAGGGTCGGCTCCCAGTGCTGATACCATTGGGCGGATTGTTCGGGGGGAAGTTTGCTCAACCGGTCCACGCCGAAGATGGTTTCCCGATAATCGCCGCAGCCATAAACCGGCACGGCAAATTTAAGGCGCGGATCCACTCCGGCCACGATACAGGTGAGATAACCGCCCCAGGAAATGCCGGTCACGCCGATGCGGCTCGCATCCACCCCGGGCTGATTCCGCAGGAGCGAGTGGGCAAGAATGGCCGCGCTGACGGCGTGGTAAGCCCACTGATCCGTCAACGGTTCCTGAAGCTGGTCGAATCCGCCCCAGCCCGGAGGTCCGCCGTGCTCGTGCCGCGGTCTGGGCTTGGCATTCAGCGGCACCGGCAAGGCGCCGCAGGTATCCATGGCAATGGCCGCATAGCCGCGATCCACCCAAAACTTGACCCAGGATTCAAACGCCGTGCCGCCGCCGCCGTGAATCAGCACCATCCCCGGCGCTTTCCGGCCGGGCGGCAACTTGGGCTGGCCCAGCCACGCAAAAATCCGGGTGGGCTGGCCGTGATAGGCTGGTCCGGCGAAGAAGAGCGCCTGAATCTGCTCGTTGGTTGAGCGAATATCCGGCGACGGAAACACTTCCGGCGGACGCGATAAAGTAGCCATGTCCCAGACGGGCGCGGGCGAAGCGGACTTGGCATTGGCCGCCAGACCGAGCTTCGCAGGCTGAGTGCCGCCGGGTTTTTCGGCGGCCCAGGTGAATGCCGCCAAGTTCAAACATACCACGGCAAAAATGGCGGGCAGGAATCGGTTTGGCTTCATGCGTAAAATTTTCGTTAATCAAATTTTGTTCGTCACGCGGATAATTGTGATTTCTTCCATCCCGTCGTGGTGTTGATCCAAAGCGCCGAAACCGTGCCGTCATCCACCCAGCGCAATTCGCCCAATTCTCCCTGTCCGGGCGAGGGGTTGGCAGTCTGGCGCGTGAGGCGGAGACCGCCGCCAGCCAGATTCAAGGATGGTTGCTCGACGGAACCGCCGGAAGGAATGCGGTTCTCCAGGCCGCCGACCACGTTGCGCGTGCTGGTGCCGAGGATGCAGGCGCCTTCCAAATCGCCGTCAAAGGCCCTGGCCAGCCGGTGTTCCTTGTCCGCAAAGAGCGCATTGCCGAGATAGCTTCCGTGGCGACCCTTGCCGGTGATGAGGAATCCCGCGCCGGTATTGTCCGGCGCCCAGCGGCTGAAATACACGCGGCTTTGCATAATCGCCTGCTGCGGGGCCGTGACATAAAAACCGGCGATCGTCGGCGAGTCGGCGTAACACTGGCTGAAACAATTGCTCCCGCCGTTGCAATGGAAACAATATTTCATCGGCCCCTGCGTGACCTCCCAGTTCCAGACGTGCACCTGATTGAACCAGTTGCTCCCGGCATCGCTGCGCACGCCGGTTTCGTAGCCGATGACATGGGCGTTGCTGACCTTGCAATCGGTGCGCTGAATATGAATGCCGATGCTGTCCGGCGCGCAATGGACGTTGCTATCCACGTCGCAGCGGACGCGCGTGAGATTGGTTTCATTGCCGCCTTTGAGGAGGTGAACCCCCTTCTGCAACGCGTTCAACACGGACAAATCCGCGATTTCACACCGGTGCAAGTCCTCCACCTTGATGCCGGTCAACCGCTGGCGGTTGCCATCAATCACGCCGCCGCGAATCCAGCCGGCGGTGGCGGAAAATTTGGAATAGGCTCCCCCGCCCTTCACAATGACCGCGTCGCCCTGAAAATTCGGCTTGGCCCGGATGACGGCGTTCGGAGTCATCACCAAGCTGACCGAGCGCGGCAGGCTTAACGTCTGGGAAATTTCATAAATCCCGTCGCCCAGCTCCATAGTCCCGCCGCCGCGCGCATCCAAGGCGGCAATCCGTTTGGTCAATTCCGCATGCCAGTCATTGATGGAGGCGCGGTCATTCGGGGCTGGTGCGGTTTCAGCCGCGCCCACTTTGTTGATCGCGGCGCCAAACAGGCTGGCGAGGATTCCGAACCGGAGCGAGTCTCCCAGTAATTTGCGGCGGGTGGTTTTCATGATTTATCTCGTGGTTGATTGAGGCTTGAGCTGGCGGTCAGCGAAGTTGAGATACTGTTCCCAATCGTAGGCGGTGATGTCGTGCTTGCCGGTGCGCAGGTGGTAGCCGATGCGCTGCCCGATCGGCCGGTCCGGCGGGGGCATTTCACTGGTGCCCAAACCTTCCAGACCGAAAAGCCGATACGCCGGGGCGGCATGAACGGCGCTGAGAAATTCCCCGCGCGGGTCCGCCCACAGGTCTTCCGTGGCGCTGGCAACGTAAAGCGGACGCGGAGCGCAAAGCGCCAGCAGCATGTGCTGGTCGGTGGGCAGATCCGCCGCATGACCGGCGTAACGGCGGTAGTTTTCACAAAACCAATAGCCAAAGGCACGCACCGAGTCCGCGATGGTTTCGCCGAAATTGCGACGCGCCAGGGCCGCGCCACCTTCGCCGCTGTCGTTGGAAATGACGGCGGCAAAACGCTCGTCCTGCGCGCCCGCCCACAGGGCCGTCTTGCCATGCCGGGAATGGCCAAAAACCACCACCCGCTTCGCATCCACGGCCGGATTCGCGGCGAGATAATCCATCGCCCGGCTCAAACCCCAGGCCCACACGCCAAGGGCGCCCCATTCATCGGGAGCCGCCCCGGTCCGGTCCGACTGTTTTCGCAAATAGCCGCGCAGCCCCGTGCGCCAGCCCTCGGCATGATCTTCCTCGAGATCGCCATAAAAATAAGTGGCCACCCCGTAGCCCCGGCGCAAGGCCAGCTCCAGCGGCCAACGCGCGGCATGAGATCCGCGCGTTGCCTCCGTGGCGCGATGGTTGACAACCCCCTTGGCTTTATCATCCAGCACCCACTGCGCCGTCAGCGGTAAGGCCGGGTCGGCCTCCACGCTGGCCAGGCCAAAATAATTTAAACCCAGAAAAACGGGGACCGGCACGCGGGCAGCATTGGGCACATACAACATCAGCCGGATTGTCGGCGCTTCGGGATCATCGAACAAATGCAGGGTGATGAGGGTTCGCGTGGCCAACCCGCCCACGGCATTGGTGCAAGTCGCGATCACTTCGGCGCGCAAATGAACGGGTATCTTTGGCGTCCGCCCATAAACCTGTGAGGAAAACGCCTCCAAAATCTCTCCGCGCCTCACAGTACGCCACAACTCCACGCTGGTCGCCAGCCGGCCATTTTCACATCGCAGCAGCTCCGGCAAAACATAATCCCCCACCTTGGCCTCATCGGTATTCGGCGGCATTTTTTGGGCGAAGGCGCTCACGTGAACCACGCCAAGCAGAGCCGCGCCGGCAATGATAGAACTGAGAGATTTGGTCATGGTCTAAATTTGATTTCGGTTCTACGGCAACGCGGTTTGGTTTAACTAAAAACCTGACACTGAAACCTGATGCCGGTCAGTCTATTTTCAACCACAGATATTGGAGCGTCTGCGGGATGCTTACTGTCAATTTTTGGCCGGTCAGTTTGGCGCCACCATTACCAGACAGCACCGTGACTTTATGGGAGCTTTGGCCAAAGAAAGGCAAATCCATCGTCCAAGTAGATTGCCCGTTCAGCTCCCTAAACAGCAGCAGGTAGCCACTGCGACGGTCTTCCCCGACCGAGGCAAAACCAGTCCAGCTCACGCCGTCCGGCGCCGAGCCGATGGGGAGAATGTGTCCCGAAAAAAGCCGGCTGCGCTCACGCTTCCAGACCGCCACGAGTTTGGAAACCGATTGGATATAATCTTCCGGCAGGTTTGACACTTCAAACCATCCCAGCGGATTGGCGAACATCACCGTCGCAAACAGTGCGTCGGGCGAATACTGCGCCGGGGCAAGCAAATCTTTCGGATACTGGTTGGTGCTGCGCGCATGATTGAGAAATTCCATCCGCAACCGCAGCGGGTCCACATACTGCGACAGCTTCCATAAATTGCGCAGCGTCAGGTGCGGCCAGTAGCGATGCCAATCCGTATAGCGATTCTCCACGAAAATCGGGCCGACATCCGGCAAGCCAAAATAGGTGGGACGGATTTCGGCCGTGGCATCAATGTCAAACACCACCTGGCCGGAGGATTCCTGCAGCACCCGGTCGTAAAATTTCCGCAGGTTTGCCTCCGTGCCCGGCGTGACGGATTTCACGGAATCGATTTTGATGTAGTCAATGCCGCCGTTCTTGTGCAGATCCAGAATCAGACCGGCATCGCGCTCCCAATTCGCCGCCTCCTGACTGGAATCCGGCGCAAACCAAAGCCCGAATTTCATATGCTGCGCGCGCGCGGCGGCGACAATGGGCGCCAGGCCGTTGGGAAATCGCTGCGGATGCGGCTTCCAAAATTCCGGATCCGAGGCCCAGTAACCGTTCCAGACCCCTTTGCCGAAAGCAGAATTGGCCGTGCGCCCCTTCTGCCAGCCGTCATCAATCTGGACGACATCCACGCCCAGTCGCGCCCCGGCCTCAATTTCCTTGAGGATGAAATCCGCGTTGATGCGCGCGTCGCGCGAACGGTCGCCCCAGGTATTGCTGAGAAACATCGCATCGCGCTGCGGATCATATTTACGCAGTTGCCGCTGATAGGACTGCAAGGCCTCGATGCGCCCGCTGCGCCCGCCGGAATAGACCAGCAACACAAACGGATAACCCTGGCCGGAAAACCGCAGCCGGCGAGATGAGGCGGACATGTCCGCGTCCCACTCGGATTTCACCGGACGCGCGTGCGGCAACGGAGCTTGCTTCAAAAACAACAGACCCGCCCCCGTCAGAGTGTCTTCAACAAAGAAAATGTTGCCCGGCAAACGCAACGGTTTTTCGTTGGGCGACAGCAGCCATTCATTTTCAAACACCAGTTCGTTATGATCATCGGTCTGATCACGCAACGTCACCTGTGTGAAACGCAGATGCTGGGGGGCAAGCATGAGGTCTTCGAGCGAATCGCCGGCCGCCTTACCGTCTGCGTTCGTCGGGTTCGTCTCAACCCCCGTGGAAGCTTCCGGCTTGGCGGAGGTTTCAGCCGGTTTGACCGCCGCCGACGGCGCGTCGGATTTGAATTGAACCTGCACGCCATGGGCCGCAGGAAAAACTTGGAACCGGTACGCCAACGCGGGGATGCCGTCGGATTTCATTTCCACCATCAGCGATTCGGCTTCCACGGGGCTCAGCGAACCACTGCGGGTCGTAACGGCCAGGGCGCGCTTGCTGCCAGCCAGCTTCCCTTCAGGCAGCGGCGCAGGCTGTTTGGCCGGTCCGGCCAGCCATTCGATTTTGGCATCGAGGTCGCGGAAGGAGACGGCGGTCAGCAAGCCGTCTTTGATCCGCCAGACGCGCTCGAAGTGGGAGTTGCCGAGGACCAGTTCAGTCTCTGTCCACCGGGCGCGGCAGGTTTTAAACTCGGCGTGGCCAGCGGTGCTTTCGGGAGCGGCCTGCGCCGGAGCCAAGGGGCAGAAGGAAGCCAGCGTTAACAGCAAGGTAGCGGTTATATTTTTCATATTAAAAAATCAGCGATAGATGTGATTGAGGACACCAAACTTTTGAGCCAAAGGCAAAACCTGTTTTTCCGCCGCCGTCCATTCATCTTTTTCAATCGAAGATACGGCTTTTTTTAAATCATCCAGCACCATTTGATCGGTCGTCTTTTTGCGGATCAGGTAAATCCACTGAGGGAGGTCAAAATTTCCCGAGAGCGGTTTGGTCCCTTTAAATCGGGCGGCGTATTCGCGCGTGATTTCAAGATAGAGGTTCCCGAATTCAACCGTCGGCTCAATCATCGAACCCTCGCCCCAGTCATCCCAAGTCGGGATGCAAGCCAGAGCAAAGCCGTGCTCCACCGCTTTGGCCCACCGGTAACGGTAGGATTCGCCACCAGCCCGTTCGACATAATGATTTCCGCGCCCCCAACCGTTGACCTCACTATCGTCGAAACCAGGATTCAGGCCTTCGATATAGACTTTCATCGCCCCCTGCCCGATCAGCCGTCGGGCGCGCGCGACATCGCTGTCATAACCTTCGCGGGCCAATCGGGCATCAAAGTATCGCTTCCAACCGCTCCGGGTCGCACTTTCCCGCAGGGGATGGGTGGCATCACCGCACCAGTCAAATCCCCCATCGAAAGGAGGCTTGCAAGTTTGTTGCAGCCATTTGACCAGGTAAGGGCGGTTTTCAGGAGGAAAAGCCGCCTTCCATTTTGACAGGGCATCGATCCGGTCCGGATCAATGTTGAAAATGGGCAGCAACGGCCGTCCGCAATGCCGGAAAGTCACAGATTGAAAAACATTCAATAGCGCATCGAGATCCTGGACTGAACTTTTCGGCTGCGGCCTGGGCATACCCGTCAGGCCATAGCGTTTCATCACTTCGACCCAATGCGTAAGCGCCGGCAGTTGCCAGGAATCAGCGGCGTCCGGGGTGAAAAAACTGATGGCGTCAATGCCGGCAAGGTGCATCAACTGGCAGGCGCACTCGATATAATCCGGATCACTCGCATCATAGAGACCAATCGATGGATAGTAGATCGACGAAATGTCACGCCGCCCGTCTGGCGTTCGAGCATCAGGCTGGTGCCGGTTGTTCTGCCAGGTGCGCCACTTGCCGGAAAACTCAACCGTTCTCGAAACACTCATCGCCATCACAATGACTTTGCGCTGCGAGGGCGGGGCCATGGTTTCATATTCCAAACCGGGAAGTTGCTTCAAGGCATCAGCAGCGGATGCCGCAGTCAGCAGCAGCAGAACGGGGAGAATTTTTATTAGCCGCATGCTATTGTTCATTAATTACCGCTCATCCCGGGGGCAGCGAGATAACGGTATCAACCCTCGATGCCGGCGCGCTTCATCGCCAGAGCATAATCATATTCCGGCCTACGGGCTTTCCGCTCGCGCAGCGCGTTCGCGGCGTCATCGCCGACGAACATTTCAGTGGCGGCATCCCAAGTCAGTTTGCGCTTAAGCTTCATGGCAATCCACGCCGCGGCACAGGCTTCCAGACTGCGCGCCGATTGCTGGATGGGCGCAATGGGCTGGCGATTGGTTGAAATGCTTTCCAGCCAGTTGCCATAGTGCGATTTGCTCGGTAGCCAGCGCACCGCGCCGGCGGCCAGCGGCGAAAGAAGATTGCTGTCACTTGCCCGCAGCGGCCGACGCGCATCGCGGTCAAATTCACCACCGGCTGCGTCAGCCTCGTCGCCGCGGGTGCAAAAAATCCAGCCCTCGTCGCCTTCAAAACGGATGCCGGCGGGAAATTTATCATCGAGAATCACTTGGATTTTTCCCGAATAAACCAGTTCCACATGATAATTGGTATGCACCGTTACCAAATCGTTTTTGGGGAATCTGGCCTGGGCTTCAACCGACACCGGTCCGCCTAGCTCCTGCCCCAAAGCCCACTGGGCGATATCCAGATGATGCGCCCCCCAGTTAGTAATCATGCCCAATCCGAAATCCTCGGTCGTCATCCAACCGGGCCGGCCATCCAGACTATCTTGCGGATGCACGCGACCCTCCAGGTAAGGCTGTCCGGGGGCAGAGCCAAGCCAGCGCTCGTAGTCCAGATTATCCGGCACGGGCAGCGGAACCGGCTTCTTCCCCGTTGACTTGTCCAAACTGATGCCGATTTTCACCGTTCGCACTCGGCCAATGCGACCATTGCGAACCGCTTCACTGGCCTTGCGGAAACTGCCCCAGGGACGTTCGGAACGCTGCTGCGACCCGGTCTGCAAAATAATTTTTTTGGCTTCAACCGTCCGGCGCAGGGCGATGGCTTCGGCGATGGAATAAGTGACCGGCTTTTGAACGTAAATATGTTTGCCGGCAATCGCCGCCTCAATGGCCAACAAAGCATGGGAATGATCCGGAACCGTGATGACCACGGCGTCAATGTCAGGCGAAGCAAGAACATCATGGTAGTCGGCAAACGCTTTTACGTTTAGGCCAGACTCACCATGCTCTTGGTAATAATCCACGACCATTTTCTTGCCGGCGGCGAGGCGCTTGGAATCCACATCGCAGACCGCGACGACCCGGGCAAGGGGCTCATGCAGGATGTTGCCCATGTCGCTACGGCCCATGCGCCCGCAGCCGATTTGAGCGACTTGAATCTTCTTATTGGGGGCGTCCGCCCCCCGCAGCCGAGCGGGGAGAATGGCGGGCAGCAAGGCAAAGCCTAAACTGCCGCCAACGGCGGTTTGGAGAAATTGGCGGCGCGTTTGATTATTCACAGGCATCAACAATAAAATATTTCAGTTTCATCACCGCACGCCAGTGAATTTTCCCATGGATTAAACGGTCGGTTTCCAGCCGGGCGCATATTCGCGGGTCCACAGCGCGGCGGCCTTGCGGTCGTCAAGAATGTGGCCGTTGGCCGGATCCGTGCGCAGACTGTGGCCGACGCGCTGGGCAATGTTGCCGAGCTGGGCGAGCAAGGTGCTGTTGTGCCCTTGTTCAATCGGGGCATTCAATTTTGCGTTGCCGCGGATGGATTCGATAAAATTCTGCGCATGGTTGTCATTGAGACCCGGATCGGCGCCGTTGGCCAGATTTGATTTTTTGCCGGGATCTTCGCCGACTTTTTTGACCGGCTTGTTGTCCAGATCATAGACCGTGTAAGCGCCGCTACCGTCATAATCGAGCGTCCCTTTGCTGCCGAAGAACACGATGCCATTGGATTTGTAACCGGGCGCGCCATAGGTGCTGCAGGAGCGGCCAAACCACGAGATGCCCTTGCCGGGGCCGAATTCGAGTTGGATTTCCTGCGTGTCCGGGGCCTCCCAATCATCGAGGCCCACATCGTGCCAGCGACCGCCGAAGGAGCTGACCTTGGTCGGAAAGGTAACTCCCATCGCCCACCGCGCCACATCGAGCAGATGCACGCCGTTGTTGAGCGCTTCGCCGGTGCCCCAGCGCCAGAACCAATGCCAGTTGTAGGGATGAAGATTATCGCGATATTCCGTGCGCGGAGCCGGGCCCTGCCACAAGTCCCAGTCCAATTCCGCCGACGGCTTGACAACTTTGCCGAAGCCGATGGACGGCCGGCGGCGGGCATAAAAGCATTGCGCGAGAAACAGGTTGCCGATCAATCCTTCGTGAATTTCCCGGCACATCTGCTGGACGTTGGCAATGGAGCGGCGCTGGCTGCCCATCTGGACCAGGCGTTTATACTTTTTGGCGACTTCCACCAGGATTTCGCCTTCGCGCGGGTTGTGGCTGCAGGGCTTCTCGACGTAAACATGTTTGCCGGCTTTGGCGGCAAGAATGGCCATCGGCGCGTGCCAATGGTCGGGAGTGGTGATGAGGAGCGCGTCCACGTCCTTGTCCTCCAGCACGCGGCGGAAATCCGTCTCCTGCTGCGGGGCCTTGCCCTGTTTCTTTTCGGTGATGCCGGCCGCGGGGGCGAGATAACGGCGATCCACGTCAATCACATACTTGAACTCCACGCCAGGCAACGCGGTGAATTTATTGATCAGTTCAAGACCGCGTCCGCTGCTGCCGGGCGCGCCGGAGCGAACCCCCGCAATGGCGAGCACGATCTTGTTGGCCGGAGTTTCAGCGGCCCGCAAAAACGTGCGGGGCATCAGCGCGGCGGCGGCCCCGATGGTGAGCGAGGAAGCGACGAATTGGCGACGGGAGATATTCTGTTTCATAATGGTTTTAGTAATAGGTGAGGCTAAGGCTTAAGGCTTTTCAAGTAGGCAATGGTCTTCGGAACCTGGGTGGCAGTACTCGAGCTTTCATCTTCAATGTAGTAATGTTGCACGCCAGCTTTTTTGGCCGCTTTGAGAATGGCAGGTATATCCAACTGGCCGCTGCCGAGCGCCACGTCATTTTCCTTGTCGGTTTTGCCCGAGAAGTCGCCTTGGACGCCTTTCCGGAGGTCTTTCAGGTGCATCAATTTGAAACGGCTGCCGTATTGTTCCAGCAATTTAGCCGGACTGGCACCGGGAAAAAACGCCCAAAGAATGTCGATCTCAAAGCTGACATCCTGCGGATTGGTTTCAGCCATGAGCACGTCAAAAAGAGTGCCGCCGCCCTGTTTCACAAATTCGTAGCCGTGGTTGTGGTAGCAGAAAGTCAGACCATGCTGCTCACGCAACTGCCGGCCGAGGCGATTAAACTCCGCCGCCGTCTTTTTCGCGAGCTCGAGCGTAAACGGCGGCTGATGCGGAATCCACGCCACGCGCACAAATTTTGCGCCCAGGGTTTTTGCATTATTGGCAACCTCATCGGTTTTTTTCACCAAGTCATCATAATTCACGCCAAAGGACGAACAAACCATCCCGCGGGCATCGAGCAACTGCCGTAACTCCGCTGCCGTTTTGCCGAAGAGGCTGGAAAATTCCATATCCGTGACCCCGAGCGCCTTGATGGCGTCCAACGTGGCGGGCACGTCCTGCTTGAACTGCTCGCGATGAGTGTAGGAACACATGCCCGGAGGCTGAGGAAAAAGCGGCTCAGCCCGAAGACTGCCCGCGGCGAGAATGGCCGCCGCCAAAAGCAGCAACGGTTTAATGATCCGGTTGGGGGATTTCATAGTGGATGAAGGCGATGCCGCCATGGTTGGTTATTTGAAATATGGCAAAAAACGTAATTGATGCTTCAGACTCAGACAATATTGTCACCCTGGCCAAATTCACGGTATTCGCGAAACGCAACCCGGGCGGTTTTCAATGGATCGTGAGAGGTCAGCGCCAGCCCAACCATCACGGTGCCAGTCAGTGCCAGCAGATGCTGCGCGTATAGCTTCCAGGTTTTTCCATCGGTGGAAGCAAAAGCAGAAAACCGGTCACCAGTCCGCTGGACCCGCAGCCATGAATCGGGGAAGGCGGCAGGAAATTCCGGCGGGGCGGGCGGTAATTGGGCGGGGTAAATCGCCCGGCAATCGCCGCCGGCAGCCGCACGGAATTGCATTTCATACGCGCCCAGATTGTTGTTGCGCGGCGCATCGTTGGCGAACACCAGAAACATCAGGTGCGGGCTGTCCGTCTGCAGGCTTTCCCGAACCATGATCCCGGCCTTGGAATACAGATGGGCGGGGGTAAAACTTTCAGCCCGGATGGCAATGTCGAAGTCGCCGGAAAACGACTGATAAACGAAATGGAATTGATCGGCTTTCTCCCAGATATCCTCCCCACCGGCAACCATGTCCCAGCCCTGCCCCACCCGCTTAGCCGAACCGCTCAAGGCAGGCAACCCGACGTCACAGTTGGTAAAACCGACGGCAAGTCCGACATGCTCTGGTTTCATTGGCAAGGTTGGGCGGAAAAATTAAAGGTCTGATTGCGGTTGCGTTAAAAAATTATTTCGCGACGGGCCGCAAAACGAGGTTGCGATATTCAATGCCGGTATGATCGCCTTGCAGATAAATCGGACCAGGTTTGAATTCATCGGCGGTCAAGGCGCCGCCGGTAACACCCAGCACGGGTTGATTGTCGATGATTTTCTTGCCGTTTAGAATCACGGTCAGGTGACGCGCCACCAGGGTGATGTCCAGAGTCTGCCATTCGCCGGCGGGTTTCTCGGCACTCACGAGGGGCTTGATGCGGCTATAAAGCGCGCCCATGTTATGCGGGTCAAGCGGCTTCCCGTAGCTGTCAAAGACCTGAACCTCATAAACACCGCGCAGGTAAACGCCGCTGTTGCCGCCCTTGGGCACACGGGTTTCCAGAGTCAGGTTGAAGTCTTCAAATTCCCGGTCAGTGCGAAGGTTGCCATAACTCTTGTGGGGCTTGCCTTCCTCCTGCTCAATTCGATTGATCAACAAGCCGTCGGCGACACTCCAGCCATTCAGGGCTTTGGGGTTGGTCAACCGCCAGCCAGTCAAATCCTTGCCGTTGAACAGTGAGATGGCATTGCCAAATTTCACTTTGGCCAAGTCCGGCGCGGACGGAGGCGGTGGAATCCGCTGGCCAGTACATTCTTTTTTGTCGGCACCACTGCCGCCATTCCGGGCCAATAACGCGACGAATTTGAGGTTGTCACCATCGAGCTGCGCCGCAAAATTATCCGTCAGGCGTTCCGTGCCAATGATCTTCCCCTGATTATCCTTTCGATCCACAGAGCGGATGCGGGTGCAAACAAGCGACTGGTTGCTGATGGAGACGCTGTCCAAAGGCGTGACGCTGCCACCGATCCAGAGCAATGACGCAGTCAGCTGGCCGTTATTTTGGGCAACGCCGAGCCAGGCGGGAGCCCCCTCAGGCAACGTGATCGCCCAGTTGCCGACAAAAGGCGTCGCGCTGTCCGCCGCCAGCACGGTGCCGGCGGCGAACAGAACGGCCACGGTCAATTTCGCGATGAATTTAATCATGGCATCGGTATTTCAGGCCATGACCCAGCCGGCGCGGTTGTTGCGCTTGATGAACGGGGCGGCCTCCGGGCAATTCTTCGCTTTCATATTTTTTCCATCCCATTCAATTTTTTTGCCCACCTGCATCGCGACGCAGCCGAGCAACATGATTTCCGTGAGCTGGGCGGCGATTTCAAAACGCGAGTAACAATTTTGCGGCTTGTTATCCTTGATGGCGTTGATCCATTCCATATGGTGACGAATGTCGTCACCAGCCCCTTTGCTGCCAGCATCCGGTTTAAACTGATTACGCTCGATGGTCTGCGGAATCTTTTCCACCTCCGGATGCTTGGCGGAACCCGTGTATTTTTCATCGCCCTTCAGCTTCAGGAAAAATTGCGTGCCATAATCGTCCGGAGAAAAGATGGTGCCATTCTCACCGATGATAAGACAGGCGCTGTTGGGAACCTCACCGCGGAAAGCTTCAATGTCAGCGAGCAGCTCCTTCGGCGGCTTGTTGCTGAAATCGTGGCCATGCGGCTTGGTGGCATCAACCTGTCCGCCGTCATACCACCAGAGGGAGACGGGGGAATCGGACGACTTATTTCCCTTGATGGAACGCGCCGGAAACTTGAAGTGAATTTTTGAGCCGATCGGATACGTTTCCTTGTTCATCACGCCAAAGACTTCCGAAGAAATCTCTGTCGGATGATCCAGCTGGAGCGCGCGGAACGGCATGTTGACGGTGTGGCACGCCATATCGCCCAGCGCTCCGGTGCCGAAATCCTGCCAGCCGCGCCATTTGAAACCGTGATAGACGCCGCTTTTGAAGGGCCGCACCGGCGCGGGCCCGAGCCAGATATCCCAGGCAAGGTTTCCCGGCACCGGGTCGGAGCCTTCGGGGCGATTCATGCCCTGCGGCCAGACCGGGCGATTGGTCCACACGTGAACCTCGCGCACCTTGCCGATGATGCCAGCCTGAACGCATTCGACGGCGCGGCGCAATCCATCCGCCGCGCTGCCCTGATTGCCCATCTGGGTGACGAGTCCCGTTTTCCGGGCGAGATCACGCAGGTAACGCGCTTCGTGAATCGTCTGCACCAGCGGTTTCTGACAGTAAACATGTTTGCCGTGACGCAAGGCATGAGCGGCGGCGATGCCGTGAAAATGATCGGGCGTGGCGATGTCCACGGCGTCAATGCCCTTGCCCAATTCGTCGAACATCTTGCGAAAATCCTGAAAACCTTTGGCGCCGGGATATTTCCCAAGCTGCCCGGCAAGAATGCCGCCATCCACGTCGCACAAGGCCACGATGTTCTCGGAGGCGCAGCAAGCCGTGTCGCTGGCGCCCTTGCCGCCGGCGCCGATGACGGCGATGTTTACCTTGCTGTTGAGGTTTTGGCCGCGCAGGAGCGCCGGCACGCCGAAAACCGCCGCGCCGGTGGCCAGTGAAGCGGTTTTGAGGAAGGTGCGTCGGTTGATGGTGTTTTGATTCATATATATTAGTTTGGGAGTGTTGGTTTCGAGGACGGTTTATTTAGAAAGTCAAAAAATGCAGTTCGGCACATCTTTGGTTAATGGTTAAGTTGACAGATTGATTTTTAAGCATTGTTGAGTCAAACATTTTCCGCCATTCACTTGGATGAACTCAGTTGCTCACGGCACCCGGCGTCCCTGCGCGGCTTCCCAAAGGGCATACCAGTCTTCGTGTTCGAGCGTGATTTTGTCCGCCTGGGCCGCGCTGAGGATGCGTTCCAGCTTGTTGGTGCCGATGACCGGCAACGGCCGGCTGGGATGCGCCATGACCCATGCATAGGCGAGTTGTTCCAGCGTCGCCCCGCCATAACGCGCGGCGAGGCTTTGCGCCGTGACCGCGAGCCGCTGGGCGGCGTCGTTTTTCGAATCGAACAAACGCCCGCCCGCCAGCGGACTCCACGCCATCGGCAACACGCCCTGCTTTTCACATTGGTGAAACGTGCCGTCATGGATGGGGTCGTGATGGAGGAGATGAAACTCAAGCTGATTGGTCGCCAGCGGTTTTTCCATATGCGCGTTCAGCAAATCGAATTGCGAGGCGGAATAGTTGGACACGCCGGCGGCATGGATCTTGCCGGTACGCAACAACTGGTTCAAACCCGCCGCCGTATCGTCGGCGCGGGTCAGCCAGTCCGGGCGATGCACGAGAAACAGTTCCACCCGGTCCGTGCCCAGCAAGCGCAATGATTTTTCCAGGCTCTTCACCAGCCGCGCGCCGGTGGCGTTATAGTGGGCCGTCTGTCGTTCGGGATGATAGGCGCACGGCACATAAATCCCCGCCTTCGTGACAATCTCGAGCTTGTCCCGCAAGCCGGGTGACAAGGCCAGCGCCGCGCCCAGGGCTTGTTCGACTTCGTAGAGGCCGTAGATTTCGGCCGTGTCGATGGTGGTGATGCCGAGGTCAACACAGGCGTGCAGACGGCGGTTGATTTCCTGCGCCGTGGGCTTGGTGTCGAGCAATCGCCAGGTGCCATAGATCATCCGGGAAAATTCCAAACCGCTGGCGGCAAGTTTCAGTCGTTTCATTATTTAATCTTTCAAGGGTTAAATGGCTTATGGCTGCTTTGAATTCTGCCGCCAATCGGGCACCGCGACAAGCTTCGTAATCACGGGCCATTGGGCGCGCGTGCGATCGGCATAAAGCCCGATCTCGGCGACGGGAATCGGGCGGAACCCAAGTCGCAGCTCGAGTTCGTTGAAAACGCTGTCGGGCAAGCCGGAATTTTTGTTCGGCCAACTCGCGCCGGCATTGCTCATCGGCTCACTGCGCACAGCCAGGCTGTCGAAGAACGCCTTTTGCACAATCGGCGTGCCGGAATCAATCAAGGCCAGGCGCGAGGCGAAATTGCGGCCCTTGCCATCGAGCATATTCGCGATTTCAGGATAGCGCTGGAGATAAAGCGGCGTCTGGTAGGCGTCTTTCTTGTGGCCTTGCTCCGTTTCAACCCAATGCTTGTGTTTCTTTTGATAGCCGCCGCTGATGCCGAGCTTGCAGTCGATGAAGAGGTTGTTGTCGATGATGTTGTCGCGGCCGCCATTGATCTGGATCGCGCCGAAATGGCCGTTGGCCGAGCGGATGAAGACGTTGCCATACACCACCATGCCGCTGATCACGTCGTCAAAGCGGATGGCGGATTGGCCGGCGGTCATGTTGTCGCCATTGCCAATGTTTTCAAAACGGTTGAAACGATAAACGATGCCGCGGAACGAGGGATTGCCAAAACTCTCCATGGCGCCCTGGTCATCCGACTCGCGCACAACGCTGTGAATGTCATTGTATTCAATCAGGATGTCATTGCCATCAATCCGGACGCAGGAACTGGGGCCGTCGTTCATTAGATTATGCGCGATGCGCATGCCCACACCTGAGATATAGATGGCCGGCGTGTAAGTGCGGTCAATCCGCCCGAAATGGTGCAGGTGGCAGTTTTCCACGATAAAATCCGCCCGTTCCAAGGTCGCCCGGTTGCCGCCGGTCAGCGAGGTGGCATTGCGGCCGGTGTGATGAATGTCACAGCCCAACAGCAGGTGCCGGGTGCCGCCATTGATAATCACGCCGTTGCCGGCCATGCGCTTCACCTCGCAGCCGACCAGCTGGACGTTATCGCCTTTGGTGATTTGAATTCCGTCAAAGCGGCCGAGATCAAAGACCAATCCTTCCATCCGCAGGTTCGAAGTATCCCTGGTGGTCAGAAATGGCACCTTGATCACTCCCAGCTCGATTTTTTGCCGCGACGTATCGCCGGTGGGCCAGAGGTAAAGTTTTCCCGTGCGACGATCCAGATACCATTCGCCGGGACGATCCAATTCCTCCAGCAAATTGAACGCGTAGTATTTGATGCCCTGCTTCTCATCCATGCCCCGCTTGCCCAGGTCGTAAGGCTTGGCGGTGACAATGCGTTTAGCCGCCGTATCAATCTTCCCGATTTTAAGCGTGGAATCTGCCCAAAGAAAATGCCAGTAGCCAAACAGCCAGGCGTCCTCCGCCGTGGCCCAGCGGGCGGGGCGATTGTCCAGATACTCGAACACCGACGGCGTGCCATTGGTGATGCTCCCCGGCTGGATCAGCTTGCCGGCATTCACGAACCCTTCATTCGGCCAGCGAGCCAGCGTCTGCGCTTCGCCATCCACATAAAGCTCCACGGTCGGCGGAGAAGGCGGCTGGCTGTAACCACGCACCGTCAAAGCTCCATAGTCTTGAAGTCCGAGCGCCTTGAGATCGCACACCAAAACTTTGTCCCGCGCCTCAGGAACCAAACGCGCCAGAATGGCCGCGTCCTGCACGGGAACGAATCCCTTGAGCCGCAGGCCGCCGTAGAGAACGGCCTTGCCGCTTTCCGCCGCCTTCCAAACGACCGGCGCGCCATTACCGCCGGAATCTTCCGCACTCAAGGCCAGGGTTTCATTCACGCGATACTCCCCGTTTTTCAAGATGACCGCGATGGGCCCCTTCACGCTGCGGAGCAACTCGCGCACGAGATCGCGGGCGCGAGTGAGCGTGGCCACCGGTTTTGCGGGCTGGCCGGAATTGGCGTCATTGCCATCGGGAGCCACCCATATTTCGGCCGCGAAACGTTCGATGGCGGGCAGCCGGGTGCGCGACTCGGTGACATCGCGGGCAGGCAAACCTTTGGCCGTGCGCTCCATTTCCGACAACAGCCCGGCGGCTTCCTGCCGGTGGTGGGCCAGATAAGTGGTCCGGCTTTGAATCCGGCGATACACCTCTTTGGCCGCGGAATCATTTCCCTCCACCCGGTAGGTTTGCGCCAAACGCAACTCCGCCCAACCCGCCCAGAACGGCGGCACGCCGGGAACATCGAGCAGCTTCGTAAAGACCGCCCGCGCTTCGCCGGTGTTCTTTTGCGCCATGGCTTCGTTGCCTTGGTCGGCCAAATCCGCCAGCGTTTCCTCGGGAGTCATGCCATCGCCGGGCTTGACGCCGTAGGCACCGCGCTGGGCGTTGAATGCGGACTTAACTTCGGCGTCCGCCAAGGCCCGCCGCCAGACGGCCACATCCGCCATCGCCCCGTGGAAATTCTGCCAGCCGGAACCGATGGTCAGCTCGTTTCCCAGATTAAGATTTCCCACCCAGCCTGCGGGAAATTGACTCCGGCCCGATTCGCGTCCGTTCAGATAAACCGTGGTCCGCCCATTATGCCGATCCGTGATCAGCGCAACGTGCATCCACGTCTTGGGCTTGAAACGCGGCGTGGAACCACCCCCCACGGACACGCTCTTGCCGGCGGCGGCGGGCTTGTAGCAGTAATACCAACTGATGGCCCCCTGCCCCGTCAGATCCAGATTGATGGAAGAATCGGGAAACTTGCCGTAATTGAAAAAGCGGTGTTGATCCTGTTTACCGGGGAAGCTCAGCACCTCGGGTTTCAGCCAGGCCATGAAAGTCCAGTCGCCGGTGCCGAGACATTTGCTTTCCGGAATCTGGACGCGCACCACGGACTTCGACTGGCCGTCAAAGAAAAGCGCCTTGACGCCGCCGCCATCAACCCACCCGGCCGACGAGCGCCCGTCGAGGCCATTGCCGGAAGCGTCCGCCACTTGCGTCCCGCTGCCTTCATGCGCCGGCCAGCGGAGCAGCAGCGCGGCATCGTCGGCCATCGCCTGCGTCTGAATGACGGCCAGCATCCCGACCCAGCGCCGACAGGTTTTGAAGATCAAGGTTGGGGTTGGCATGCGGATATTAAAACAGTTGAGATGCCGTCAGCGTAGGAATGGTTACACCTGATTTCAATCGGAAAGCGGAATCAAATTAAGTATGATGGCGGAATCATTGCGAACAGGGGTAGTGGCCCAATACAAACGGCTGGGGATTCGGGCGATAAAGACACGGATGATTGCGCAGCGTAATTTTCGGCTCGGTGAAGCCTTGGGGGATGTTTACCGGTTTCTATCTCATCCGGGATCGCCAGTGTAATTAAAAAAAGTCGCCGCTAACACCCCCACGCAAAGCAAGTAAGCAATGGCGACTAATACACCACCTAAAATAACGCTGGAGAGCAAAAGCAAATACCCCGTTCGTGCCGCTCCTGAAATCTCGCCATGCCAGCAACTGTTATAAAGAATGACAAACGTCACCGCTATTGGAACGACTGCATAAGCCAGAAACTCAATCCAAGGAACTCCGAGCAGCTCGACCACAGATCTGGCAAACCTATAGATTATCAACAAAGAAAAAAAACATGCGGCTGAAGCAATGACAATGATTCGCTGTTGCGGCGTCTGAATCTCTGGTTCTGGTTGATAATCGTCCATGACACTCTATGGATGCCGGCTATTGTTTGGCCGATTAGGCATGCCACAGAAGTGTGTCGTATGCTGCTTCATGGAAGCGACTCTATTCCTGGGCATTGAACGTGTCTAGAACCATTTGCCAGGCAAGTGGACGTTTGCAAATAACACCCGGATTCAGAAAGAGAATTGGACTGGGCTAATCACCTCCATGCAGGCGCAGCCTGGCGATTACTTCGCGAGTGATGTTTTTGCCTTAAAGGCGAGGGTGCCGACTTTGATTTCGGCGGTCTGGCCCAGCTTGGCTATGATACGAGGAGCGGCGATCTGGTCGGCCTTTTTCCCATCACGCTTGGTCAGGGTGGCGCGGAGATCAACGGTACCATCGCCTAGCAGAGTCGGAGTGACCGCATATTCGAGGCTGCCGACCCGGATAACGGCTTGTTTACCGCTTTCGACGATGACCCGCGGAGCCGTCAAAACGCTTTTTTCCCCCTTGGCATTAATTTCGGCGATGGTGGTCTCCACGAGGAGCGCGGACAAAGCAGAAGCGGTGAAATTAAAGATGAAGATTAAGCTCAGGACGGAAAAAGTGATTTTCATGGTGGCTTTGTATAGTTGATTTCAACAGGTGCGAGCAACTGTTTAAACCGAAATCAGTTTCCAAGCAACCCCATCGGCCAGTGGCAGATTTCGAGCGAAGGGCGCGAAGGCGATCAAGGTGAAACTTTCCCCTGCCGCCCTCTTCGCGTCCTTCGCGCGACCTTTTCCAGCGATGCTCCGCCCGACCCATCACAACTCCGATTGGACCCAGATGGAGAACGGGCTCCATCTCTTATCATCGCTTCGTAAATCTTCTAACCGAATGATAATTGAAGGAACCCATCTGAACGGTCGGCAGGGACTCCTGACGTCGAATCAGGACATCTTTAAGTCGCATCAGGGTCTCCTGACATGGCGATAGGGTCTCATAACGTTGCGTTCGGGTCTCATGACGTCGCGTTCGGGTCTCATGACATCACGTTCGGGTCTCATAACATCACGTTCGGGTCTCATAACATCACGTTCGGGTCTCATAACATCACGTTCGGGTCTCATGACGTCACGTTCGGGTCTCATAACATCACGTTCGGGTCTCATAACGTCACGTTCGGGTCTCATAACATCACGTTCGGGTCTCATAACGTCACGTTCGGACATCATATCGTGACGTTATGAGTGCCATAAAACGCCAAAAACAGCAAAAAAAAGCAAAAATGAAGGCCCAAAGGGTGGTTTTGTCCAAAAAAAGGTCAAAAACTTGGTTTTAGCCCGAACCAGCTGCGGGACCGATTCACACCGATGGAACCTCGATGCAGAAAGGTGGGGAAAAGCGGCGGAGGGCCGCCGCAGTCCAAGACGCTGGCGCGCTGACCGGAGACTCCCGAACGGCGCGAAGCGTCTTGGTGCGCCAGTCTTCTGGCGCTTTGGCTGGGCGGCCGTTTGGTAGAAAGCCGAACCGGCACTGATTTCAAGCCCGGTCAGGAGCGGCTTGGTCCCGGCGGGCGTTCCGGCGGGCCGGGGTTTGCAAGGTGGCGGGCCAGCTATTTTATTTGACCGGCTGGGCGAAAATCCTATGTTGCCGGCATGGAACATTCATCCGGATTTTTAAAACTGGTTGGCGATGCCAAAAAGCACGTGAGCGAAATCAGCGTGGCCGAGGCCCGCGCCAAACTCGCCGCCCGCTCCCGGGCGGTGCTGCTGGATGTGCGCGAGGATTCCGAATGGGCGGCCGGCCATGCCGCCGAGGCGGTGCATCTCGGCAAGGGGATTCTCGAACGCGACCTGGAAAAGCTTTATCCCGACGCCAACACGGAAATCATCATGTATTGCGGCGGCGGCTTCCGCTCCGCCTTGAGCTGCGATGCGGCCCAAAAGATGGGCTATAAAAACGTCCATTCGCTCATCGGCGGCTACAAGGGCATGGTCGCCGCCGGCTGGCCGATGACGAAGTGAGCCAAACCCGGCCGGATTATTTTTGAGTCGGATTTCAAAGCCTGCGGTCAAAGGGGTGACCAGATGAAAACGATCATTTTGCCAATCCTCGCCACCGTCGCGCTAAGCTTTGCCGCCACCGCTCAACCCGCCAAGACCATGAACACAAACATAACTGAAACCGCCACCTTTGGCGGCGGCTGCTTCTGGTGCGTGGAAGCGGTTTATCTGCGGCTGCCGGGCGTGATTTCCGTGACGAGCGGCTACGCGGGCGGGCGCACGGAGAATCCAACGTATGAGCAGGTTTGCGGCGGCGATACCGGCCACGCCGAGGTGACGCAGATTGTTTTTGATCCGGCGAAGCTTTCCTACGCGCAATTGCTGGAGGTGTTCTGGCAGGCGCACGATCCGACCACCCTCAACCAGCAGGGCGCGGACCACGGCACGCAGTATCGCTCCATCATTCTGTTTCACGACGAGCCGCAAAAGATCGCCGCGGAAAAGTCCAAGCGGGAGGCGCAAAAGGATTTCTTCCGCCCGATCGTCACGGAAATTGTCCCGTTCAAGAAGTTTTACCCGGCGGAGAAATATCATCAGGGTTACTACGACGCCAATTCCAACCAATCCTACTGCCGCTATGTGATCGCGCCCAAGCTGGAAAAACTGGAGCACAAAAAAGTCATCCAGCCGACTCCGCAGACGCCGAAGCAGTGAAGGCGGAGCGGGGAGTCAGAGGGCAGAGATCAGAGATCAGCGGGGAATTTGCCACGGAGGCACAGAGACCCAGAGGGAGCGCAAGGAAAACCATTTTTGAGCTGTTTGCGCAATTTTGCGGCTGCGGTTTTAAATTATTTGCTTCAGGACGAATTACCGGGATGGCAATTAACACGACCGGCTGCCCGCTGGGCGGCGTAATCCAAGGCGGCAAAAAAGCCGCGCGCCTTGGCCAGGGTTTCCTCGTATTCCGCAGCGGGATCAGAGTCCGCCACGATGCCCGCGCCGACATTGAAATGGGCTAAGCCGTCCCGGCAAATCGCGGTGCGGATGGTGATGCTCAACTGGCTTTCGCGATTGAACCCGAGATAGCCGTGACAGCCGCAATACGGTCCGCGCGAAACCGGTTCCAGCTCATCAATGATTGCCATCGCCCGAAACTTCGGCGCGCCGGTGATGCTGCCGCCGGGGAAACTCGACGCGAGGGCGGCAAAATGGGTGACCTCCGCCCGCAGCCGGCCTTCAACGGTGGAAACGAGATGCTGCACCTGGGCGAATTTTTCCAGCCGGGCCAGCTCCGGCACCTGCACGGAGCCGTATTCACAAACTTTGCCGAGGTCGTTGCGGAGCAGGTCGGTGATCATCACGAGTTCAGCCAGTTCCTTCGGACTGGTCTGGAGTTCGTAGGCGAGCTGGGCGTCGCGCGTCGGGTCGGCCGCGCGGGGCCGCGTGCCTTTGATGGGCCGGGTGACGATGTGCGAACCGCTCAGGCGCAGGAATTGTTCGGGCGAGGAGGAGGCCAGATGAAAATCACCACAATCCAGATACGCCGCAAACGGCGCGGGGGAAACGGCGTTCAGCGCTTGAAAGGTTTTCCAGCCGGTGAAGGCCGAAGCCGCCGTTAGCCGGTGCGAAAGATTGACCTGATAAATGTCCCCGCTGCGGATGTAACGCTGCGCCTGCTCAACCGCAGCGATGAAATCAGCGCGGGAAAGATTGGAAGCCGGCTCACGCCAAGGCGCACAGGCGCGAAAAGTTTGATCCGGCGGCGGACTCTGCATTTTCGACCGCCAAAATTCCAACCGCTCGCTGGCCCGAAATTCACTGCGCGAACCGTCGGCGTCCAAACCGGTGGAAACGATGGTGGCCCGGCCAAGCTGATGATCAAAGACGACGAGGCTGTCGTAGAAGCCGACGTGGCAATCCGGCAGTTCCAAATCATTCTCCGCCCGGCGCGGCAGCTTCGGCTCGGTAAAATTCTTCAGGTCGTAGCCCCAGTAACCAAACGCGCCGCCGAGCGGAAACGGGGAATCCATTTCATCCAGCAATTCAAAGCGCGCCATGAGCGCATCCAGCAGATGCCACGGGTTGCCGAACTGTGTTTGAGGCGGGGCGGATGCGGGATGGGGAATGAAAATCTCACAGCGAGAACCCGTGGAACGAAAGGTCAGAAACGGATTGGCGGCGACAAAGGAGTAGCGCGCCGAGGGCAAATCAAACTGTGCGGTGCGCAGCAGCACCACGCCCGGCTCACCGGCCAACTGTTCGACCAGCGATTCCGGCGTATGGGAAGTGATAATTTCCTGAAGCAGCGGACACATCACGCAAAGGCTTTGGGCATGACGCCCGGCGCGCCAATCCGGCGCTCATAGTCGAGAATCAAATCCACGACTTCCTGCGGGCTGTCGGTGAGGGAAATCAGGTCGAGGTCGCCCGGGCTGATGAATTTCTTTTGCCGCAGCTCTTTTTTCATCCAATGCAACAGCCCCTCCCAATGGTCGCGCCCGAACAGGATGAGCGGAAATTGCGGGATGCGCTCGGTCTGGACCAAGGTGAGGACTTCAAAGAACTCATCGAGCGTGCCAAAGCCGCCGGGCATGAAGACAAAGCCAATGCTGTATTTGACGAAGCAGACTTTGCGCGAAAAGAAATAATGGAAATGGATCGGCACGTTGGTGAAGCGATTGCCCGATTGCTCATGCGGCAATTCGATGTTGAGGCCGACCGATTTTCCGCCCACCTGGGCCGCCCCTTTGTTGGCCGCCTCCATGATGCCGGGGCCGCCGCCGGTGACGACGGCCAGATTGTGTTTCGCCAGCCCCTTCGCGATTTCCAGGGCGGCGCGATAATTTTTATCATTCGGCTTGGTACGGGCGGAACCGAAGATAGTTACCGCCGGCCCGACTTCGGACATGGTTTGAAATGAATCCACAAACTCCGACATGATGCGGAAGATGCGCCACGGGTCTTCGCGGATGAAAGAATTGCCATTGCTCATGCCGCCACAGTAGCCCCGCCCGCAAAATGAAACAAGCCGGAGAATTGGAAAACCCGCCAGTTTTAGGCAGACTCTGTCCTGGAATATTTTAATTAAAACTGTGACCGCATTGGGCTGGCGACGTTTTCCCCCCTCACCTTTGATCCCGCTCCCGCTGGGCGAGGGAAACCGCCACCGGCCGCAGGCAAACCCACGGCTCCGGCCACATTTTAAAAGCACGCCTTAGCCATGGCGGTCATTTTCCAGTTCGATTATTTCAACCGGTTGTAATGCATCACCGTTTTCCGGATGGCGGCACGCGGCAGCAGGCGCGGCAATTGCGAGATCAAAAAATTCACCACTCCGGGAACCGGCATGTGCCGCCTCTGCCGGTAGGCGCGATGACCCTGGCTGGCAACGGCAGCGGCGGACATTTTGGCGGCTTGATGATTGCGAACACGATGGCTGCGGGCGGTGTTGGAAAAATTCGTTTCCGTCGGCCCAGGACACAGATTGGTAACGCTCACACCGCTGCCCCGCAACTCCTCAAAGATCGCCTCGCTGAAAGACTGCACGAAAGCCTTGCTGGCGTAGTAAACCGCCATGTTAGGGCCGGGAACGAAGCCCGCCACAGAACCGACATTCAAAATCCCGCCCCGCTGCCGCTGAATCATACCGGGCAAAAACAATCCGGTCAGTTCGACGAGCGCCGCGATATTAACCTGAATGATTTCCAATTGCCGTTTAAGCGGCAGTTCGGCAAAGCTGCCGTGCAGGCCAAAGCCGGCATTATTCACCAGCACATCAACGGTGACACCGGCGCGGACGAGCTCATCAAAAATTCGTTGCGCTGATCCGGGTTTGGCCAAGTCGGCGGTGATGACGAAAACCTGGATCGAATATTTTTGACGAAGCCCGGCGGCCAGTTGCTCCATCGCTTCCGTGCCGCGGGCGACGAGAACGAGATGGGAGTTATCGGCGGCGAAACATTTCGCCAGTTCCAAGCCGATGCCGGAAGAGGCACCGGTGATTAATACGTGTTCTGGGTTCATGGTTCGGCGTTCTGCATTCAGTGTTTGGGGTTCTGCACCGGGCAGCTTCAACTCGGAACCCGGAACGCAGAACTGCGGACTGGCCAATCACCGGTTGCCCCAGCCGAAGCGGTCGGTCAGCGGCCAATAGACAAAGAAGGATTTGCCGATGACATTCTGCGCCGGGAAACCACCCCACGCCCGCGAGTCAAAACTGTTGCAGGTGTTGTCGCCCATGACCATGTAGGAATTGCCGGCGTTTTCATAGACGGTTTGCGCGTCGGGAAAATTGGGCGCGAGAAAGGGATACAGCCCATACGTCAGCGCCACCGTGCGATTCACGTGGCCGGAAAACTGGCTTTCCTTCGGTCGCTGGTTGGGATTGTAACCGTAAACATTTTCAAAATGCGGCGTCGAGGCATCAAGGCGCTGGCCATTGATGCGCAAATGCCGGTCGTCACCGATCTGGACTTTTTCGCCCGGCAACACCACGAGGCGCTTGATGTAGAATTGATCCTGCGGCATCTGCGGGTGGTCAATGCCCTTGGTCTCAAACACGACAATCTCACCGCGGGCCGGCTGGCAAAAATTATAACTCATCCGGTCCACGAACAGATGGTCGCCGGCGCTGACCTTCATTTTTATCACCTCATCGCCTTTATGATAAACGTGAGACGGGTCGAGTCCGGCGCGCTTGGCCAGGCTTTGTTCGCCCAGATCCGGAGGGAACCACATGGTGTGTTCGACGCCGCCGATGGAAAGGCTTTGCTTGAGATTGAAGATCAAAAACTTGGTCGGCGGCGTAATGGAGTCAATCACGCCATCGGCTTGCGCCACCACACGGATATAGGAATTGCCCTTGAACCAATCTTTAATCTTTGCCCAGCCCGACGGAATTTGAAGATCGGCGCGCGCCTTCCATTGTTCCCGCACCTCGGCGCTGATTTTTTCCCGATCCTCTTTCCAGGTGTTGATCTTGGTGAAATCCGGCACGGATACGACGCCGAACAGCGTGGGCTGCATGGAGCCGGTGGGAATCTTGAACGGCTGCAAAAAGAAGGTGCGGATGCCCATCGCCACCGCGAGCGCGACCAAAAGCACTTCCACATTCTCGCGCCAGGCGGCATGCGGATACGGCTGGAGCCATTTCTCGCCCGCGAATTGCAATTCCTCCGCCTTGATACGAATCCGGCCGGAATGTCCTTCCGCAATAGCCGCCTGTAAATTGTTCAAGGATTCCGTGACCGCGCCAATGGCCGCCGGCGTGAGGATATCGCGCTGCGCCGCGAGCAGCCGGCGGTAATGCTTGTGGACCACCGTGGCCTCGCGGACGGTCTTGGAAATAAACCAGCGCAAAATGGTCATAAATGTATCCTTGCTCAGACGTTTCGGGAACCGGTTCCGTTCATTTAAAATTGATCTTGCCCGGCAGAAATAGAAGCCCGATGCCGCCGATGATAAGCATCAGCCCGACCGGGCCAAGTTTCACCCACGGAAAGCCGCCGACCGGCTGGCTTTGCGATTTCAACGCCATGATGGTCAGAAACAGTCCCAGCGGCACCATGACGAATCCCAGCGCGCGATATATTTTATTTTTAGTCATGCGCGGGAGGGGTTACGCCTTCAGCACTTCGATGAAGGCTTCCTGCGGGATGTTGACGTTACCGATGGATTTCATGCGTTTCTTGCCTTCCTTCTGCTTCTCTAAGAGCTTGCGCTTGCGCGAGACGTCGCCGCCGTAGCATTTCGCGGTCACGTCCTTGCGGAAGGCACTGATGACTTCGGACGCCACAATCTTGCCGCCGATGGCGGCCTGAATCTTGACCTGGAACTGCTGGCGCGGGATGACTTCCTTCAACTTCTCGGCGAGCGCCCGTCCCCTGCCCTCGGCCTTGGTGCGATGCACGATGCAGGAAAAAGCATCCATCGGCTCGGTGTTCACGAGCATGTCCAGCTTCACCATGTCGCTCTCCAGGTATTCGTCCGGCTCGTAATCCATCGAGCCAAAGCCGCGCGTGATGGATTTGATGCGGTCGTGGAAATCAATCAGGATTTCATTCAGCGGAATGAGCGAGGTGAGCATGACACGCTTGGAATCCAGCGTCTCGGTGTGGTCCACATTGCCGCGCTTCTCGGAGATGAGCGACATCATGTCGCCGATGTTTTCGTTCGGGCAGATGACAAAAGCTTTCACCATCGGCTCCTCGATTTTGGCGATGTAGGTCACGTCGGGCATGAAGGCGGGATTGTCAATTTCTTTCATCGTGCCGTCGGACAGATAGACCTTGTAAACCACGCTCGGATACGTCGCGATGATATCCATGTCGTATTCGCGGCGCAGGCGCTCCTGCACAATCTCCAAATGCAGCAAGCCCAGGAATCCGCAGCGGAAGCCGAAGCCCAGGGCCACGGAGGTTTCAGAGGAATAGACAAAGGCGGAGTCGTTGAGCTTGAGCTTGCCCATGGAGGATTTCAACTGCTCGTAGTCCGCCGTGTTGATGGGATAAATCCCGCTGAACACCATCGGATGAATTTCCTTGAACCCCGGCAGCACGCCGGAGGCGTTGCGGGCATCGGTGATGGTGTCACCCATCTTGACCTCGGACGCGCTCTTGATGTTGGCGGTGAAATAGCCCGTCTCGCCGACTTCGAGTTTTTCCCGGATGTAAGGCTTCGGATTAAAGCTGCCGACCTCCTTCACCTCGACGTTTTTGCCCGAGTGCAACAGTTTCACATGCTGGCCGGCTTTCAATTCGCCATTAAACACGCGGACATGCGTGACGACGCCCTTGTAGGTGTCGAAGTAAGAATCAAACGCCAGCGCCTGCAGGCTGGGTTCGCCGGTCGGCTTGGGCGGCGGCACGCGCGCGATGATGGCTTCGAGAATGTCCTCGATGCCGATGCCCTGCTTGGCGCTGCACGGGATGGCCCATTCGCTGGGAATCGCCAGCACATCTTCCAACTGCTGCTTGGCCTGCGGCACGTTGGCGTGGCCGAGGTCAATTTTGTTGATGACGGGAATGATGCAGAGATTTAATTTCGCCGCGAGGTGGTAATTCGCCACGGTTTGCGCCTCGACGCCCTGCGCCGCGTCAATCACGAGCAACGCGCCTTCGCACGCGCTCAAGCTGCGGGAAACCTCATAGGCAAAATCCACGTGGCCAGGCGTATCAATAAGATTCAGCTCGTAAGTCTCACCGTTTTTGGCGGTGTAAAGCATCGTGACCGGATGCGCCTTGATGGTTATGCCGCGCTCGCGCTCCAGATCCATGGCGTCGAGCAGTTGATCCGACATGTCGCGCGTGGCGATGGTGCCGGTCATGTGCAACAGGCGGTCGGAAAGCGTCGTTTTGCCGTGATCAATGTGGGCAATGATGCTGAAATTTCTTATGTGTGCGGCGTCCATTTACAAATTTCGAATATCAAATTACAAATTATGAATCCGAGCACAGTAGCATAACTGGAATACGAATGAAGAAAAGGAAATTTGCCGGGCTATCCTGGATCAGATGCCCCGGTTCGCCCGCCAGAGCAAAACCGCGCCGACGGCCTGGAAGATGAAATTCGGCAGCCATAGGATGAGGTGCGGATACAACTCCGGATGCGCGGCCAGCGATTCGCCGAGCATGATGAAAGCGTAATACACCACCACCAGCCCCAGGGCGATGCCGATGCCGATATTGGTCTCGCGCCGGTGGACGCGGATGCCCAGCGGAATGCCGACCAGCGTGAAGCCAAAACAAGCGAACGAAAAAGCGATCTCCCGGTGCATCGCCACGCGAACCCGGCCCATCGCCTGCTGCCGCATATTTTCGGCCGCGCGTAGAAACTCATTACTGGCCGACGGCGCATTGGTTGTGGAAGCGACCCGATTCAATCCCGGCATCCCCTCCCGACCGGCGGCAGAAGCGGGGGTCGCCCCGGAAAAACTCAGCTCCTGCAATTCCCGCATTTCCTGCCTTAATTGCAGGAACGTCATGTCGCTGATCTTCGGTTTATTATCGCGGTTGGTGACCGTATTGAGGCTGAAATTGATCGAAAGCGTCGGGAAAGAATTGATGGCCACCCGCTGGCCAACGGTGACCGTGCGGGCGTCCACCAAATCGATCACGAGCTGATCGCTGGCGCGGTTGGGCAGCAGATGACCGTGCACGGCATGGAGCGTGGACGGCGGATTCGTAGCCGTGGGAAGCCGGTAGATATTGATGTTTTCCAATTCACCGCCCCGGTTTTTTTCCACAAAAAACAGGTAGCCCGGAAAATCCTTGATGCAACGGCCCTCGGGAATCTGCGCGTTGACCAGCTCCGAGGCCAGGTCACGCCGGAGGTTGATGAAGGCCACGCGGGAGCGCGGACCGAGATCCAGATTAAACCACGCGCTCAAGCCGCAGCACAACAGGCTCAGCAGCAACACCGGCATGATGAGCGAGAGCAGACTCACGCCGCCGGCGCGGGCGGCGGTGAGTTCCTGGTCGGCACTGAACCGGCCAAATGCCAGCAGCGTGGCGGTGATAAACCCCATGGGCAGCGCGTAGACCACCGCAAACGGCGTCAGCAAGCCAACGGCTTTCACCACCAGCCACAAGGAAACATGGCCGCCAAAGAGCAGCGGCAGTACGTCTTTCAAGACATTCAACAGCAGCACGACGAAGGTGAACACCGCCACCGTCAGCAGCAGCGCGGCGAGCACCTGGCCCGTGAGATATTTGTGGAGCGTTTTCAATTATCTGACCCGCGCCAACTTGGCGGATTCGACGCGCCATGCAAAGCCAATTTCTAAGGGTGTCAGCCTGACGATGGATGGCGGGGCGGCAAATTTCTCAATTTTGAGTTCACTCGCCGCCGCCAGCGGGTATTATTCGCCGATATTTATGAACACAGATCATTTTCTAAAACAACGGATCCTCTGCGTCGCGATCATCGACCAGGCGGACGACGCGGTGCCGCTGGCGGAAGCCTTGCTGGCGGGCGGATTAAAATGCATGGAAGTCACCTTTCGCACCGCCGGCGCCGCCGAAGCCATCCGGCGCATCCGCCAGAGTGTGCCGCAAATTTACATCGGCGCCGGCACCCTACTGACCGGCGACCAAGTGAAACAGGCGGTGGATGCCGGCGCCCAATTCGGCGTGTCGCCGGGGTTGAGCGAGGCGGTTTCCAAGGCATCGCATGAAAACCATTTTCCGATCTTTCCCGGCGTGGTCACGCCGAGCGAGGTCATGCGGGCGATGGAACTGGGCTGGAAGCAGCTGAAATTCTTTCCGGCGGAAACCTTCGGCGGCGTGAACGCGCTCAAGGCGCTCATCGGACCATTCGGTCATACCGGGGTTCAATTTGTGCCAACCGGCGGCATCTCCGCGACGACGCTGCCGAACTATCTTGCGATTCCGCAAGTGGCCGCCGTGGGCGGCTCCTGGATGGCGGAACGGAAGCTGGTGGCGGAAAAGGACTGGTCCAAAATCACGACGCTCACGGCGGAAGCCATGAAAATCACGGGCCGCTGATCTGGATCCGAGCCGGGCGGGCGGTGGAGTTGGTCATGTCATAGGGCAATTCCCAGACACGCTTTCCGGCGGCGTCGCCAAAATACAGATGCGATTCCGAAAACCTGTCCGGGTTGCCGTCGGCCCAGAAAGTGAAAAACGGATCGCGGGCATTGAGCGGACGACGGGCGTAGTTGTGGTTCCTAGGGCTATCATGGGTGAGTTGCTGGTTCATCGCCCAAGTCCGGCCCTCATCTTTGCTTACCCAGAGGCACATCTCCCCGCCAGCACCCCACCGCTGCGGGCCAGTCCGGGTCGGGGCAATCACCTTCCATTCATCGCCGTCTACCCAAAGGCTGCCCATGTCATAGTTATGACCAATTTTGGAAATGACACTCGTCTGCCACGCCTTGCCATCCCAGCGCGAAAGACAGAGTTCGCGGGGGGCACTGTCCGGGCCGGGTTTGGCTCCATGACTGGTCACATAGAGCAGCAACGGATGACCGGCTCGATCAAAGTTGAGGTCGCAGGTATACATGAACTTCCCCTGCGCCTGAAAGTCAAAGACCAGCGCGGGATTTTTCACCGCCTGCAAGGGAAGTTCAAGTGGTTGGCCATCCACAGTGGTCCAGGTCCGGCCGAAGTCTTCGGTTTGGGCGTAATAAAGATTCGAACGTTTATCCACATCTCCACCGGGATGAAAATTAAAGTAGCTGGCAATCTTACGACCACAGACGCCGCTGACCTGATAATGCCCGCCAAAGCCGGCGAGTTTCTGGTCAGCCGTCCACACCTTGCAGTCGGCGCTGGTCTGCCAGTAGAGTTCGCGCTCATAAAAACCAGGCCGGCTCGCCGGCGCATACTTGGTAAAGAGGTGGAACCAGCCCTGCCCCGGCAAATACCATGCTTGCGGATAAGTCATCACTTTTTCTTCAATCCGGTCAAACGCGGCAATGTTAAACGGCTCCCGGCTGCGGTATTTTAAGCCGAGGCGAACCACGTTGCGGCCGCTGATAAAGACCCAGATGTAACCCTGGTCATCAATATTGATGCAGGCATTGTCGTGGGGATCATTCACGCCCATTTTGTCATACACAACCACCGGACGTGGCACCGTGCCGGTCTTGTGGTCAAAGCAAGACACCATGATCAGGAGATGCCGCTGGCCCGGAATCGTGCCACCGTAGGTGAAGAACGTCTTGTCCACCTGCGGGGCATACACCGCCAACGGTTGATGATTGGCGGTGTAAGTGCCGAGGCCGCCGGAATATTTATCGCCGTATTTGGAAAACTGGCCCAATGTGAACCAGATGCCGCGATAACCATCGGCGGTTGGCACAACCATCGGCTCAGCCGCGCCGGCGGCGAAACTTCCGAGAGCCATCAATACCGGCAATAGTTTTTTTATTCCCGGTCGCATTCAGAATGGCAGGCAGCGAATCACTTCCCCACCTTGACCTGCAACGGCTGGTCGCGGCGCTCGGCAAAGCGCTTCACATAGGCTTCCCACTGGACGTGGTTGGTGAAATCGCCGCTGCGATCCCAGCACGCGCCGAAATAATATTCAAACGGCTGGCCCACGGCCGCCGACGCAATGGCGAGCTGGTTGCGGATGGCCGGATAACCCTCGTGCGTGGGCTGCGGCACATTCGCGTGCTTCACACTGTCGGGCATGGCGGGAATGTCGCTGGTGAATTCTTTGACCGCGCCCTTGGGCAAAACAATCGCTACGGCCGTGGTGCCTTTGGGCTGGTCTTCCGGTTGCCAATAGGCCATCCAGCCTGCCGGCTGGTCCCGCGCGATAAATTCCTCACGGTTGGCGGGACACGCGCGTTCGGCCAGGCCGACGCCGATGGTTAATGGTGATTTATCCTCGCTGCTGAAAGTGCATTGCGCTTTGGTCATCCACGAGCCCGCATCAATGCAGTAACGCTTGGTCTCAGATACTTTGCGGCCGGCGGCGTCCCACGCATCGTAAGTCAGCTCAAATTCCGAGCGGATGGGACCGGTGGTGATGAGCTTCCAGTTGCGGTAATTGCTCGACGTATAAAGTTTCTGGCCGTCCCAGATACCGATGCCGCCGCAGCCGCGACTTTTGCCGACGCGATAATCATCCATGAATTCACCGTTGTCATCGTGGTAATGTTTCGTGGCATACATCACATCCAAGATGAGGCGGCGATCTTTTTTGATCCACACATCCGGGCCGCTGCTGATGGTGCCTTCCTTGGGAATGAGGGCGAGGCCGTAGGTGCGGTGCGCGATACGGTCGCTCTCCCACGCAAAATCGTCAAAGCGCTCCGGCACATAGCGGGCAAACGTCTTCACGAGGGGCGGCGGCACGGCGGGCAACGCCGTGGCATCCACGATGTAAAACGTCCGCGTTTCGCCGGGGGCAAGGTCCACTTGGAAAAGTAATTTGTCATGCAGTCCCCAGAGCAATTCGTCACGATAATTAAAAGATGATTGGGAAATATAAACCTGGGAAACGAGAATTCTTGGCGACAAACCATCAAGCACACAGACCTTGCCTTCTTCAATTAATGCTTTAAGAACATTTCTGTTTCCATCATTCGCTTTAACCGCTTTTAGACCATTAAATTCAACCGTCTCACACTCGCGCCAAAAGTTTGCCGGATTGGTGACTTTGACGGCAATGGGTTTGGCATTTTCAAGCACCGCCAGCTTATAAACCTCGCTGCCCGCGAGCAGGAACGCGCCGACGCCGTAAACTTCCGTGGCGCCTTCATCAAATTTTTTCGGGTCCGCGCCAATCGGCTGGACATGCGTGAGCTTGCCGTCCGCATCCACACAGGCGACGAGCGCCGCCCACGCCTTGCTCACGGCAGGTTTATACTTTGATGAATCGAGCAGCCCCTGATTCACGCCCCACGCCAGCGCGTAGGTGTAAAAACCAGAGCCGCTGGTTTCCTTGAGCGGATAGCTGTCCGGGTCGAGCAGGCTCGCGCGCCAGAGCCCGTCCGGCTGCTGGCACGTCAGGATTTTGGCCGACATCTCCTTGAACTGTTTTTCAAAGCGCGGACGATCCGGATGATTCACCGGCAGATATTGCAGCGTCCGGACCAGACCGCCCATCACCCAGCCATTGCCGCGGCCCCAGAAAACCTTTTTCCCGTTGGCCTCGGTCTTTTTGAAATAGGAGCTGTCGCGGAAATAAAGATGCTCCGCGTTGTCGTAGAGATAATCCGAAGTGCGCCACCATTCCTTCACGGCGAAATTGAGATAACGCTCGTCGCCGGTGGCCGCGTAAAGCCGCACCCAGGCGGGCGGCGCCATGAACAGCGAATCGCACCACGACCAAAGCTCCTGCGATTTATGCTTGGGCAGCGCAAAATCAAGGCTGGGGGCGTCGGAAGGATGGTTGAGAATATTATCAAAAGCGGCCCGCAGCGGCGCGAGCATCTTCGGGTCGCGATACAGATAATACAGTTCGCAATAAGCCTGGCCGACGGCGTGGTCATCCGCATGGAATTTGCGCAGACCCAGCTTCCAATCATTCGTCGCGCCTTTTTCCAGCATGGCGTTGCGATATTTGACATCGCCGGAAATCCCCGCCAGCGCCATCAGGCCGGCGTCGCCCGCGCCCTGCGTCCAGTCGGTCGCTTTGTGCTTGGACGGATTGGCCAGCTGCCAGTCGGCCACGCGCTGCATCACATCCAGCACCGCTTTGGGAGAAACTTGCGGCGACGAGGTCTGCGCCTGAAGAGTGACGGCCAGGAAAATGCCAGCGATGCAACTGGCGTGACAAAATAATGAATTTTTCATGTGGGTGCGAATCAGATTACAGATACGCATTTAGATGTCGAAAAAAAAAGGTTTCAGCTATTAAGCGCGGCGACCGGCTCCTCCGTGAATCCCGCCAGCTCCTCCGCTCGTCCCACCAGACACGCCGTTCGTCTCGCCAGACACGGCAGTCCCGCCGCCATTGCCAGCAGTCCCGCCACCATTGCCAGCAGTCCCGCCGCCATTGCCAGCAATCCCGCCACCATTGCCGGCAATCTGGTGACCGGAAACGGCAAAAATGACTCAAAATGTGTCAAAAACGCGGAAAAACCCCTCCCAGCCCTCGAAAATGGTCAAAAAGCGACAGTTGGCGGGGTGGGCGGGGTAATGGAAATGGAAAGCTGCGGAGTAGCGAACGATAGTAGCCCACGGCGCCAGCCGTGGGTCTGGGTTGGCGAAATCATTTAGCCCCGGCAGGGGCGAAAGCAGGGCTGGCCGTTGGTTTTCTGCCGCCCCATCCGGGGCTTGAATCGTTCCCGGACGATTAACCCACGGCTGACGCCGTGGGCTACTTGCTGTCGCGCCTACGGCGCTGAACGCCACCGCCAGCATCATCGTGGCGGCGTGAAACAGAACTTAGGTGGTTCATACACGCCCGACAATCGAAAGGTAATTCCTATTCGCGAGCATTTCGGCGGCTGGGGTTCGGTTCACCGTCAGATGTCGGATTTGCCAGATGGTTCACACGTTGTCATTAAACCAATGGCCTAATCCGGAAACCGGCTACCAGGCCTAGCAGGATTCTTCAACAAAACAAAACGGCGCGGAATTGCTTCCGCGCCGTTCGTTGTTATCGGAATGGATGGGCGTCAAATCGCCTTAGCGCGCCAGCCAGCCGCCGTCCACGTTCATGATGGTGCCGTTCATGTAGTCGGCTTCCTTGGAGGCGAGGAACAGGATGGGTTCCGCGATGTCCGCCGGTTCGGCCCAGTGGTTTTCCGGGATGCGCGCCAGAATGGATTCGCTGCGCTTCTCGTCCTCGCGCAGCGGACGCGTGTTCTCGGTGGCGACGTAGCCGGGGGCGATGGCGTTGAAATTGCAGCGTTCCTTGGCCAGCTCGTTCGCAAACGCCTTGGTGATACCGGCGATGCCGCTCTTGGCGGCGGTGTAGCCGGGCACAAAGATGCCGCCCTGAAACGACAGCATGGAGGCGATGTTGACGACTTTGAGCCGGGCATCCGCCGGGGATTTTTCGCGCCCGCCGGTGAGCCACCACTTGGCCACGGCTTGCGTGAGAAAAAACGGCGCGGACAAATTGATCTGCAGGAGCGCGTTCCAGTCGGCTTCGGGATGATCCACGATCGGCGCGCGGCGGATGATGCCGGCGTTGTTCACGAGGATGTCCACGCGGCCGGTGCCGGCGAGGATCCGGGCGATGAGGTTGGAGGAGGCTTTACTTCGCGTATTTGCAGTGGCAGCTTTGATTTCGGTCGGAGCATTTGCCGCTTGAAGATTTAGTTTGTGATTGACGTGATGCCGCCTAATACGGAGTTGAACTGCAAAGTTTCAGGAATGGAATAAATAATGAAAACCGCCATCGATTTCGCCCTCGTTCTCGTCACCGCGCCGGATTCGAAAACGGCCCGTGCGCTGGCCAAGGCGGCTTTGGCGACCAAGCTCATCGCCTGCGCCAATCTCATCCCCAAAATCGAATCGCACTACTGGTGGCAGGGGAAAATGGAATCCGGCATGGAGGTGTTGCTGCTACTCAAAACCCAAAAATCCAAGCTCGCGGCACTGGAAAAGCTGGTGCTCGCCCGGCATCCCTACGACACGCCGGAGTTTCTGGTCCTGCCGCTCGCGGCGGGCAATCAAAAATATCTGGCCTGGCTGGCGGCCAGTTGCCGCCAGACCAACTAACAAAACCTTGCAGATGTAGCACGAAGGCCGCAAAGGGGACGAACTCGAAGCCAGGCCGGAGAAATGACGGGGCATTGCGGAAACACTCCCACCGGTTTAACAAAGCTCGTCCGCAGTTATTTTTTCCACTCCCTTCGCGGGCTTCGCGCGACCCGGCTTTTGCCCCACCACCGCCCCCTGTATCAACCCTCACCCAGCCGGCGAGAGCTGAAAATTTTGATTGCGCGATGAGCGCATCCATCGCAGAGTGCGTAAGCAAAGGAAACTTATGTCATTCAGTATCGAACTTGAACTCCAGAAATTCCCCAAAACCATCAAGCTGAAGGACGGCAAAAAGGCGGTATTGCGTCCGCTCAAAGCCGATGATGAAAAGGCCTTTCACCAGCTGTTTCTGGACATCCCCGAACAGGAACGGATGTTCATCAAGCATCGCGTGCAGGACATCAAGGTCATCCGCGACTGGTGCAAGAACATTGATGTGGGCCGCAACCTGCCATTGCTCGGCGTGATTGACGGCAAAATTGTCGGCAGCGCCACGCTGCACCAGCGGCTCGGCGGCTGGAAACGGCACATCGGACGAGTGAGCGTCCTGGTGCATCCGGAATATCGCGGACGCGGACTGGCCACCAAGCTCATTACCGAAATTCTCGGCATCGCGCGCGAGGCCGGATTGGAAAAGGCCGAGGCGGCCTTCATCGCCGAACAGAAAGCGGCGATGAAAATGTTTGCGATGCTCGGCTTCAACCAACTGGTGCGGCTCGACGATTACGTCAAGGACATGCAGGCCATTACGCACGATTACATCCTCATGGGTCTCGAACTCAAAACGGACGAGGAATACGCCGGCGTCGGCGGGTGATACGGCCAAACGATTTTTTAGTTATTTCGCGCGAAGGTGGCGAGGGTGGATATTTACTCCTTTCGCTTCCCGACCTTCGCACGACATTTTTGGACAAATGCGGGTTTCTTTGTTAGCCTGCGCGGGATTTTATGAGTTTGGAAAACAAAGATTCCGCCACACCCGCCGCGCCGTCTGATTTCATCCGCGACATCGTCGCCGCCCACGTGGCGGAAAACATTTATCCGCGCATCCATACGCGCTTCCCCCCGGAGCCGAACGGCTATCTCCACATCGGCCATGCCAAATCGATTTGCCTGAACTTCGGCATCGCGCGCGAGTTCGGCGGCATCTGCAATCTGCGGATGGATGACACGAATCCCGCCAAGGAAGACATGGAATACGTCGAATCCATCCAAGCCGACGTGAACTGGCTCATCAGCGCGTGGGCGGATGACAAGCTCGGCCTGAAGGCGAAAGGCATGTCGCCCGAGACGCTGGCCGAAGACGGCAAACGCGATTTCTATTTGCCGGCCGCCACCCAGGCGGACCGCGAACAACGCAAAAGCGAAAGCTTCGAGCCCTTTTACGCCTCCGATTATTTCGACCAGATTTACGATTATGCCGAGGAGTTGATTGAGAAGGGCAAAGCCTTTGTCTGCGACCTGACGCCGGACCAAACGGACGAATACCGGCGCAACGGACTGGAAAGCCCCTTCCGCAACCGCACCGTCGAGGAAAACCTCGATCTCTTCCAGCGCATGAAGGCCGGCGAATTCACTGACGGCGTGCGCACGCTGCGCGCAAAGATTGACGCCTCCGCGCCGAACATCTGGCTGCGCGATCCCCTGCTCTACCGCATCAAACACGTCGAACATCACCAGACCGGCAAGCAATGGTGCATCTACCCGATGTATGACTTCGCGCACTGTCTGAGCGATTACATCGAAGGCATCACTCACTCCATCTGCACGCTGGAATTTGAGGTGCACCGCCCGCTTTACGACTGGATTCTCGAAAGCCTGAATCTGCCGCGCCCGCTGCCGCATCAATACGAGTTCGCCCGGCTCGCGCTTGGCTACACCGTGATGAGCAAACGCAAGCTCATGCAATTGGTGGACGAACATCTCGTCACCGGCTGGGATGATCCGCGCATGCCCACCATCTGCGGCATCCGCCGCCGCGGGGTGACCGCGCAAGCCTTGCGCAACTTCGCTTACAACATCGGCATCACGAAATACAACGGGATCACCGACGTGAGCGTTTTGGAATTCGCCATCCGCGAAGACTTGAACAAGCGCTCGCTACGCCGACTCGCCGTCCTGCGGCCAATCAAGATCGTCATCACGAATTATCCCGAGGGCCAGGTTGAGGAGCTGGATGCCACAAACAATCCCGAGGATGAAACCGCGGGCAAACGCAAAGTTCCCTTCAGCCGCGAACTCTACATCGAGCGGGACGATTTTGCCGAGGTGCCGCCGCCGAAGTTTTTTCGCCTCAAACCGGGCGGTGAAGTGCGTTTGAAATACGCCTATATCATCAAGTGCGAAGAAGTGATCAAGGATGCCAGCGGCAACCTATTGGAACTGCGCTGCACGGCGGATCTGGAAAGCAAAACCGGCGGCGCGAGTTCCGCGCGCAAGGTCAAGGGCACCATCCATTGGGTGAGCGCCGCGCACGCCGTGGACGCCGAGGTGCGCCTCTATGACCGCCTCTTCACGGTGGCGGAGCCGGATGCGGACGGCGATTTCAAGAAGCATCTCAACCCGCACTCGCTGGAAGTGATCACCGCCAAGTGCGAACCGAGCTTAAAAGGCGCGACGTTTGCGGAACGCTATCAATTCGAGCGGCTGGCCTACTTTGCGTTGGATTTGGAGGCCAAGCCGGGCAAGCTGGTCTTCAACCGCACTATCACACTGAAAGACGCATGGGCGAAGGAAGCGCAGAAGAAATAAACACCGCGCCGCCAATTTAACATGAACCGGACCGACATCATGAACCGACTGCGGGTGATGCTGGTCAGCTTGACGGTTCAGGCGGTCATCGGCTTCGCTGATTACATCACGGGGGCTGAACTGCATCTGGATGTCTTTTATTTCATCCCCATTGCCATCACCGCGTGGTATCTGCGACGCAGCGATATCATCATTTCCGCAATAGTCGGAGCGCTGACTTGGGGTTGCGCGGACATCCGGAGCGGGCATCATTACTCTAATCTCGGCTATTGGTATTGGAACATTTTGGTCAGCTTCAGCTCGCTGCTTATCTTGGGATTGGCGGTGAATGCCCTGCGCGACAATCTGAAGAAGAAAGAAGAGGCACGCCAGGAACTCTTGAAGGCACTGACTGATCTACGTCAATCCACGGAGGAAGTTCAAAAGCTGCAAGGTGAGTTTCAAGTGATTTGCGCCTGGACAAAACGCATCCGCGTTGAGGACAAATGGATGACTATCGAAGAATTTCTGCGAGACCATCTACACATCAAACTTTCCCATGGCATTTCTCCCGAGGCTAAAGACAAACTGGTCAAGGAGGCTGAAGCAAACAAACAGCCGGAATAAAACAAAAACCCCCATCAGCCTTGGCCGATGGGGGTATTATTTTGGAATAAGAATTACAGTTTCGGTTTCCTGCGCGCAATGGTGTGAGTGGCATGGCCGTAAAAAGCTTCGGCACATTCCATCAGCGTTTCCGAAAGCGTCGGATGCGGGTGCACTGTCAGCGCAATATCCTCGGCGGTCGCGCCCATCTCCATCGCGAGGGTCGCTTCGCCGATGAGTTCGCCGGCGTTGGAACCGCAGATGCCTACGCCCAGCACGCGTTCGCTCTCGGGATCAATCAGCATCTTGGTGACGCCGTCCGTGCGGTCAAACGAGAGCGCGCGACCGGAGGCGCTCCACGGGAATTTGGCAACTTCATACGGAATACCCTTCGCCTTGGCCTCCTGTTCGGTCAAACCGCACCAAGCCAGCTCGGGATCGGTGAAGGCAACCGCCGGGATGACGATATTTTCATTCACCACATGTTCGCCGTTGATGTTTTCCACGGCGATGCGCGCTTCCTTGTGCGCCTTGTGCGCCAGCAACGCGCCGCCGACAATGTCGCCAATGGCGTAAATATTCGGATCGCCGGTCTGCTGCTGATTATTGACTTTGACGAAACCTTTTTCGTCCAACTGCACGCCGGTATTTTCGAGACCTATGTCGGTGCTGTTGGGCACGCGGCCGAGCGCGACAAGCACGCGGTCGTAAAGTTCTTCAACCTTCTGGCCGTTATATTCCATCTCCACCTTGATATGCTTGCCGACGGTGGACATCTTGTTGACGCGTGTCTTGAGGCGAATTTCCTTGAACGCCTTTTTCGCCACGGCCACCACCGGCCGCGCGAGGTCGGGATCGGCAATGGAGAGAATGTTGTCCAACGCTTCAGCCAGCGTCACCTTGCTGCCGAGCGCGGCATAGACGGTACCCATTTCCATACCGATAAATCCGCCGCCGATGACGAGCAGATTTTCAGGCACGTCCTCAATGTTGAGCGCCTCGGTGGCGGTCATGACGCGCGGATTGCCCAAGTCAAAAGCCTTCGGCATGGCCGCGTTGGAGCCGGCGGCGAGAATGGCCGTCTCGTATTCCACAAACTGCTGGCCGGCTTCGGTCTCGACGCGCAGCTTCTGCGAGCCTTCAAAATAGGCGCGGCCTTTGATGACGGTCACATTGCGCATCTTCGCCAGCGCGGCGACGCCATTGGCAAGTTTTTCCAAAATGGATTCTTTCCACGCGCGCATCTGGTTCAAATCCACCTTCGGTTCAGCGAACGTGATGCCGCGATGGGCGGATTCGCGGGCCACGACGAGCTGGTGAGTGGCATACAGCAGCGCCTTGGACGGGATGCAACCCCAATTGAGACAGACGCCGCCAAGGCGTTTTTCACGTTCGATGAGAACGACTTTTTTACCCAGGTCGGCGGCATAAAAGGCCGCGGCATATCCGCCGGGACCGGCACCCACAACTACAATTTCGGTTTTGATAGTGTCCATAGAAAATTAAAGCTTCACCGCGTCTTCACTGAAGTTTTCAAAGGCCTTGACCAAATCCACCGTGAACCGCGCAGCGCTGCCGCCGTCAATCACACGATGGTCATAACTCAGCGCCACCGGCGTCATCAGGCGGGCAACAATTTGTCCGTCGCGCGCGACCGGCTTCAGCACGCCGCGACCGAGACCGAGAATGGCGACTTCAGGCAGATTGATGATGGGCGTAAAATGGGCACCCCCAATGGCACCCTGGTTGGAGATGGTGAACGTGCCGCCTTTCATTTCGTCAGCGGTAATCTTGCGGTCGCGCGCTTTCGCAGCGAGTTGTTCCAGCTCTTTGGCCAGATCAAACAGGGATTTCTTGTCCACGTCACGAATGACGGGAACCATCAAGCCTTGGTCCGTGTCCACGGCGATACCGAGGTGGACATATTCCTTGAGGATGATTTCATTCGCCACTTCGTCGAGGCTGGAATTAAAGATGGGATGCGTCTTCAACGTGGAAGCCACCGCTTTGAGCACGAACGGCGTCAGCGTAAGTTTGACGCCTTTCTTTTCGTATTCGGGCGCGAACTTTTTCCGCAATTCCCCGAGCCTGGTGAAATCGATGTCATCAAACTGCGTGACGCGGGCGACAGTGTTCCAGCTTTCGCTCATCCGTCGGGCAATGACCTTGCGCAACTGCGTGACCGGCTTCTTGAGAATCGGCCCCCATTGCGAGAAATCAATCTGAACAGCGGCAAGCTTGGCCGGAGCAGCACCTACCGGAGCAAGCGCAGGTTTGGCGGCGGCTTTCGCCAGCCTGGCAAGATAAGCACGCACATCGCCGGTGGTGATGCGCCCACCGGCTTCACTGCCGCGAACTTTGGTTAAATCAATACCCAACTCGCGAGCCATCCGGCGCAATGACGGCGACGCGACGGGCGCGGCCACGGGCGTGAAATTTTCTTCGGGAGATTCCGCCTCGGCTTCAACTTCTTCGACTTCCACAGGTTCCGGCGCAGCCTTCGCGGTTTTTTTAGCAGCAGGTTTTGCCGCCGGCACAAGTGCGGCAGCGGGGGCACCGCCATCCGACAAAGTGATCAAACGCTGGCCGACGCTCACCCGGTCGCCGGATTTGACGTGGACTTTATCCACAACCCCGGCACCACTGGAAGGAATCGAGGCCACAGCCTTCTCGTTTTCAAGTTCGAGAATCGGCTGATCCTTGGCGACTGTGTCGCCCACTTTTACAAAAATGCCGACCACGACGCCGGAATCCGAGCCTTCGCCGAGTTTGGGGAGTTTTACATCCATAAATTAAAACGGGAGCTTGCCGCAAAACAAGGCTGTTTTCCAGCAAGAAATTATCACCCAACAAAGAGAGCTATTTCCGCCACACCCGCAGGCGGTGGCTCTCGCTATCGCCGATGAAGACGGAGCCGTCTTTGTCCACGAAGACGCCGTGAGGTCGAGCGAGCCGGCAATTGAGCGGATCGTAGCGGTCCGGCCCGTCGCCTTTCTGGCCATTGCCAACCAGAACTTCAATCGTGCATTTCTTAACATCAAGGTAGCGGATGGAATGCGACTCGGTGTCGGCGAGATAGACGTCGCCATTAGCCGCGAGGCTCACGCATTTCGGACCGGAGAGCGTGGCTTGCAGTGCAGGGCCGCCGTTGCCGGTGAAACCTTTTTTCCCAGTGCCAGCAATGCGCCTGAGCCTGTTCGCTTTCGGATCGAGCAGGAGCAGGGCATTGCCTTCGCGCAGGGCAAGGTAACATTTGCCATCCGGTCCAAAGGCGAGCGCACGCGGGCCGTGTAGCGGCGAACCAGTGATGGGCGAGCCATCAGATGCGGTTTTCGCCTCACCAGTGCCAGACCACGTGGAAATGATGCCAGTCTTCATTTCGATCTTGCGGATGCGGTGATTCATGATATCGCAAACATAGAGATCCCCTGCTCCATCGAAGGCAAGACTGTGCGGTTGATTGAAATGCGCCATCGTCGCCGGCCCGCCGTCGCCGCTAAAACCTGCTTTGCCGGTGCCGGCGATGGTGGTGATGATACGGGTCTTCGCATCCACCCGGCGCACACAATTATTCGCAAGTTCAACGATGAACAAATTGCCCGCTTTGTCCCACGCCAATTCGTAAGGCTTGTTCAGCGAGGCTTTATCCGCCGGACCACCGTCGCCTTGGCGCCCGCGCACGCCATTGCCCGCGTAAGACTCGATCTTTCCATCCGGGCCGACGCGACGGACGCGGGCGTTATCCGTGTCGCAGATGTAGAGGTAGCCGTCCGGTCCGCGAGCGATACCAAAAACATTATTAAGTTCGGCATTCGTTGCGGATCCGCCGTCGCCGGAAAAACCCTTGGCGCCGGTGCCGGCAAAAGTAGTGACCGTGGCGGCGGGTACCGCGAAAATGGACAGCATGAGGAAGCCAATGATGGTTGCTTTTAATTTCATCACATAATAGTGAATAACATTTTCGACACGCGGCGGCATGTAACCAGGATAAATCATTGGGCAAGTCGCACCGTTACCGTTTGCGGCTGCCCGTCAATTTGCGCCGTTACCACCGTGGATTTTCCAGCGACGGTGACAGTGATGGTGTGGAGCCCACGAAATCCGCGTCCCTGCCAGGCGCCTTTGGCATCCGTCGTGCCGCTCAGGTTGGTCCACCAGTCGCATTTGAAAAGATCGTGCCAGACTTTGGCGGCCGGGCGTTCGGTCCAATCCTTCCTTAACATGGCAGCTTCGGGAATCCAGTGGCGGGTCTCCCAAAAGCCCCACGCGAGAAAGCTCGTGACGCGGGGATTGGCATAGCAGACGGTGATGAAATCCCGTGTGAAATCCGCATGTACCTTGTCGTCGCTCACTTTCGCGTCAAACTCGGTGATTGAAAGATTGATTTGCAGATTGGCCACCAGACGATCCAATTCCGCCACGACATCCGCCGGGTTGATCATGCTCTCGCCCACATGAGACTGGATGCCCATGCCAGTAATCGGCGCTCCGCTGGCTTTCAAATCTTTGACGATTTTTTCCACCGCGCCTTTGAACTTGGAAGATCCGGCGGAGGTCAGGTGCGCGTAATCATTGTATAGCAAATCACCCTGCGGAAACTCCCGCCGCGCCTGCTTGAACCAGTCGGACATGATTCCGGGGCCAAGAATATCCAGAATGTTGTGATTGGCGTAGGCTTCATTGACGACGTCCCATGACACCAGATGGTAAGGAGCAGTCGCCTTAAGCGCGCTGGCAATCCGGTCTTCGCAAGCGTTGCGCAATGCTGCGGGGTCGCCCGCCAAAGCCTCGAGTCGCTTCGGGGAATTATGCCAGGACGGCCAGATGAGATTGTGCCCCTTGATTTCAATGCCTTCCTGATTAAGCCAGGCCAGACTTTCCAAAGTGGTGCTGTTCCGCTGTTTTGGTGGAGCGTTGGGGCGAAGACCATTTTCCCATGCCGGCCACTTCAAATGATTTTCAATGACCACCCGCGTGCAGTTCTCCTTGATCCATGCCCGATAACGGTCCCCGTCGGCGTTTTTTTCCATGATCATATCCGGAGCCACGGCGCTGCCGAAAGCGAAGTCCGGCTTGGTCATGGTCACTTGCACCTTGGCGCCGTTCACCGGCTTTCCTGCGGCGTCCACAACCACGATGGTCAGGTCTCCCTTGCGATATTGTTCGATCCGCTGGGACGCCTTGGCACGCCACTCAGCATTCGCCTCGCGTCCGGGATAAGAAGTCGCGGTTTCCACCGGCAAAGATTGCGGCGGCACGCCCAGCCCTAAGTCCACCACCCGCAGTCCGCCGATTTGGATGGTCTGGGCACGATCGAAACCGAGCTGAAAATTGATCTGCGCTCCGCCGGCGGGATAGTTTTCCTTCACCACTCCGGAGTAGCAACGGCGCACCCAAACACCACCCGATGGCGCAGTGATATTTCTTGAAACCGATTTTGTGAAAGGCTGTCCGCGCTGCTCTAGGTTGAGAATCGTACGTCCCTCGCCGCTTTCCGCCTTGGTGCCGATGGTTCGGATATAAAGCTCGAAAAACACCGTCGCTCCCTTTTTCAGAGGGGCGGTAGAGGGAATGGTCACTTGCAATCCCCACGGTTCGCCATCAAACGCCTGCTCAGCGCGAAACTCCAGCACGGTGGCCAGCCGCGTGCCATGATTCGCCACTTGGGTCAGGTTGAATTTGCCTTCCTTCGCCCCATTCAGCCTCGCCCGGCTGAGCGGATCGTCACCCCACGGGGCAGTGCCCATGGTGGGAAGCGATGCCGGTTCTGGCAAAGGAACAGATACGGATGAAGCCCCGGCGGCAAAAGTGGCACAAATGGATAAAGCCAGAAAAGTGATGATTGCGATGGTATGTTTCATGGTGCGTGAGGGAAATATTATTCATAGCGAAGCAGCGTCGTCGAGGCGCAATCAAAGTTCACCGATAGATCCTCGGTTTAGCAACATCTCCGCACTCCGTTGAAACGGTGCTCGGTGGTTTCCAAATAAAGCTGACCTTCGGTTTTGGTCGCGCTGGCGGAATGTTTGGCGGCATCGCAGACACAAGTGGTAGATTGCTGGCGGGCTCGGTCAAGGCTCGCTTCGCCGGAAAGTTCTTTGGCCAGCATCAGCGTCATCGCCGCCGCCCCGGCAATCGGTCGCAAATCCTGCCCGGTTTCTTTGAAGGCATAATCAGGCAACCAGACCGGGTCGGTCTCCGAGAGTCGTGCCACCCGCTTGCCCCGCAATAGCAAAACCCATTCCCGGACGCTGATCACCACAATCACCGCCGCCAGCGCCAGAAAAACCCCCGTGACGACGGCATCCAGCACATTATTGAAATGCAAAGTGCGGTTTGCCCTGACCGCTTTTTGGGCTTGGCCGACGGCTTCGGCATCACGGGTCGAAACAGCAACCGTAACGGCGGATTTAAGCGCGGGCAGTTTATCATTCAAAACCCTGGCCTGCGCCAAAAACCCGATGCGCGGATCGGAATGGAACATTTTTTCCATACCTGCCGTCATGGTGACCGACAGCAACCAAATCAGCGGTACCAGCGTGATCAGCATGAATGCCGGATACCGACGCTGGGTTTCATCGCCTGGCAGCAGTTGTTTTTTAAGAATGATGGTGGTGGCCAAACACAACGCCATCGCCGCCAACATCTGGTTGGCAATCCCAAACAACGGCCAGAGCGAATTGACACCACCTAACGGATCACGCACTCCTTGGATCAAGAAATAACCCCAGGCGCCAACCATGATCGCACTGGCCAGCGGAATCACCCGGATATTTTTAGTGTTACCCAGGGGTTGCCAGATCCGCCCGAGCACCTGCTGGATCAGATAACGCCCCACCCTTGTGCCCGCGTCCACTGTGGTCAGGATGAACAACGCCTCAAACATGATTGCAAAGTGATACCAGAGGTCCAGCCACCGGCCATTGGTCACTTTGGAAAAGATATGAGCCATGCCCACCGCCAGCGTTGCCGCGCCACCGGTGCGCCCGAACAAAGATTTTTCGCCGAGTTGGCCCGCCAGTGAATCCATTTGCGCAACGGTTGCGGGAAAACCCAGTTCCGTGACTTTCGCCACGGTCGCGGCAGGGTCGCCTTTGATGTTCATGCTCAGGTAAACGCCGGGCTCAAGCGTGCAAGCGGCCACCAGCGCCATGACCGCCACAAACGCTTCGCAGCACATCGCGCCGTAGCCAATATGACGGGAGTAACTCTCGCGGGTGATCATCTTTGGCGTCGTGCCGCTGGCAATGAGCGTGTGAAACCCGCTGATGGCACCGCAGGCAATCGTGATAAAACAAAACGGAAATAATTTTCCCGCCACCACCAGCCCCGAGCCATCCACGAAACGGCTAATCGCCGGCATGGCCAGATCCGGCAGCACACAGAAAATTCCCAAGGCGAGCGCGGCAATCGTGCCCAGCTTCATGAACGTGCTCAGGTAATCGCGCGGCGCCAGCAGCAGCCAGACTGGCAGGCTGCTGGAAATAATTCCGTAGCTGATGATGACCCAAGCCACCGTGATTTCATGCAACCCTAAAACTTCCGACCAATGCGGACTTTGATAAACCAGTTTTCCGCCCCAGACCGCCAGCAACAGCAACGCGACGCCAAACGCGGAAGCTTCCAGCACTTTCCCGATCCGCACATACCGCAAATAGCATCCCATCGTGAGCGCAATCGGAATGGTGGCCGCCACGGTAAATATGCCCCACGGACTTTCCGCCAGAACTTTCACCACCACCAGCGCCAGCACCGCCAGCAAGATGGTGAGAATGGCCAGAATGGCGACGGAGGCGAGCAATCCCGCCGTGGAATTCAATTCCTCTTTCACCATTTGGCCAAGCGATTTCCCGTCGCGCCGCATCGAAGCAAACAAAATGACAAAATCCTGCACCGCGCCTCCCAGCACCACCCCGATCAAAATCCAGAGCAACCCCGGCAAGTAACCAAATTGCGCCGCCAGCACCGGCCCCACCAACGGTCCCGGCCCGGCAATCGCCGCGAAGTGATGCCCGAAGACGATCCATTTATTGGTCCGGACAAAATCCTTGCCGTCATCATGCACCTCGCACGGCGTGGCCCGCCGGTCATCCAGCATCAGCACCCGCGCCGCAATCCATTTCGAATAAAACCGCCAGCCGATCACAAACGTGCAAATCGCCGCGATGAGCAGGTAGGCGGAATTGATTGGCTCGCCCCGCCGCAAAGCAATCGTGGCGTAAGCAAACGCGCCCAGCATGGAAATCCCCACCCATAGCAACACGGACAAAGCTTTTTTCATTAATCAAATGTGTTCAGTGAAATGGTTGCGCAAAAAAAACCGCGTTGCGTCATAAAACGCGACGCGGAATATTGACGAAGTCTAAACTTCAGTGGGCCTTAAGAAAACTCTCAATTTCTTGCCGGCTCGGCACGGAAGGTTGCGCGCCGAGGCGCGTGACGGAGATGGCGGCGGCGGCATTGGCAAAAAGCACGGCAGCGGGCAATGCCTTTCCCTCGGCGAGCGCGACGGCCAGTGCGCCGTTAAAAATATCCCCGGCCGCCGTCGTGTCCACAGCTTTGACTTTGAAACCGGGCACAAGCTGTTTGGTGTTACCATCAGCGATGAAGGCGCCGCGCGAGCCGAGCGTGAGAATGACCGTCTGCACGCCGCGCGAACGCAATTTGGCCGCTGCTTTCGCGGCGGCGGCTTCGTTTGTGACCTTGATGCCGGTGAGCAGTTCCGCTTCGGTTTCATTCGGTGTGAGAATGGAAACAAGTTTCAACAATTTGTCCGGCAAAAGCCGTGCGGGTGCGGGATTGAGAATGAAACGCACCCCGGCTTTCGCGGCGATGTCAGCGGCGGCTTGAACGGTCGCCAGCGGCGTTTCTAGTTGCGCCATCAGCACGGCAGCGAAGCGGATGACCTTGGCTGCGCGATTCACATCGGCGGGCGAAAGTTTGCCGTTCGCGCCGCCGGCGACGGCGATGCTGTTCTCGCCATCCTTCGCCACAAAAATGAGCGCTACGCCCGACGGCGCGGCGGCGTCTCGGAACACATGGTTCACGTTGATGCCGTCTTTCCGAAAATCAGCGACGGCTTGATCACCAAAAATATCTTTTCCAACGCGGGCGATGAACGTGACATCCCCCCCTGCCCTTGCCGCGCCAACGGCCTGGTTCGCGCCTTTGCCGCCCGCCGCGCTGGTGAACTCGCCGCCGAGGAGGGTTTCGCCTGGACGCGGAATGCGGTCGAGCTGGATGATCATGTCGGTATTGGAACTACCAACGACAACGATTTTGGAATGTGGGTTCATAGTTTTGCTTTGATGACTGGTTCGACGCAGAGTTGCACAATGGCTTCACGCACGCGGGCAGCTTGCGCGGCGCTCATCACGAGATAGCGCTGGCTGCTCTTACCATTCGGCGATGGCCGGAACCAAGTAGCACCGTTGTCCTCAACGGTAACAGTGCCAGAGGGCGAGAGATCAAAGTAGCCGCGATCCGGATACATCGCATACAACAGCGCCGTCGGATCCCAAGTCGGGCGGTCGTGCGGCGGCGGTTGGTATAGGCAGTAGGCTTCCTTGAGCGGATGATGCTTCACATATTCAAAGTCATGCTCAATTACCGTATGGGGAAACGCGGCGGCCACGCCGATCTCGAAGCCGCTCCAGACCACCGGCGTGGGCCAGTTCCTGGCCAGCGACTGTGCAGCGGGGATGTCTTTGACGACGTTGTATTCCAGATACCGATTATCCCCCTTCACGGTCTGGAAAGCACCGGCCATAATCGAGAGCAACTTGACTTTCTTCGCGATCAACTCGCGACCGGTGAGCGGCGAGTGTTTGTCCGGCGGCGATTCCAACAACCGCCGGAAATTCGTGAAAAAACCCACCTGCACCAGCGTGACGCTATTGTCCGGTTGCGCGGCAAGCAGCTTGCGGATTAAGCCGACCGCTTCGGGAGCATCTTTACCGCTCTGGAGCTTGTGCGGATAACGCAGCGAACCGTCTTCGTTCCTGACGTCGGCCAGCAGGTTGAACTTGCCGGCTTCCGGCGTCGCGCCGTTGGTCACGACACCGATAGGCACATCGGGATGGCCATAGAAGATGTTCACCGCATCCACGAAAACCGCCGCCTGCGGATGATCCTTGGTGATCGTCACCGCGAGCAGTTCCACCGCGCCACGATTCACCAGATTATGAATCATGCACAGCGCCATGACATCGTCCACATCGTTGCCCACGTCGGTGTCGAAGATAAGCTTTATGGGTTCAGCCTGCACCAGCGAAGCGGCAAGCAGTAAGATAATCAGGACGTGGTTAATCATAATATGTGCACGCACTTTTGGTTTATGATTTGGAGGCGATCAAGACTGCCAGACCGATCAGGTAGAACAAGAACATGGCGGCGAGCAGCTTGTTTGTCCCGGTCGGTGCGCCTTTGAATTCCTTCCAGATGAACACACCCCAAAGTGCGCCAATCATCGTCGCGCCCTGACCGAGGCCGTAAGAAAGTGCCGCGCCCGCCTTGGTGCTGGCGATGATGCTGAAGCTCATGCCGACGTTCCAAATCATGCCGCCGAGAATGCCGATGAGGTGCAGCCGCACATTTCCCTTGGTGAAATAATCACGGTAAGTCACCGGCTTGCCGCTGAACGGCTTCGCCATGACGATGCTGTTCCAGATGAAGTTGGACGCGAGCAGCCCGGCGCTGAACAGCACGATGGCCGTGTAAGGACTCAATTTTCCAGGTTCGAGCAAGTGCGTTGCGCCGTCAATTTTTCCCATCGTCTGCGCGACGAAACTGTAGAAGAAGCCCATCAGCACGCCCGCAACGACGGAAAGAACAATGCCTTTCACCGGCGTCTTTTTGCCGGCGGCGGCCAATTTTTTGTAGGCGAGCGCATCCAGCACCACGGCCACGACCACCGCCGCCACTCCCGCTGCGAGCATCGGCGCGTTGCCTTCGGGTTTGGCAATGTAAGTCGTAATGACGCCCAGCACGAGCGCCAGCCCGACGCCGACGGGAAACGCAACCGCCATGCCCGCGATGTCAATCGCCGCGACGAGCAGAATGTTGGAAAGGTTGAAAATTACGCCGCCGACAAAAGCCGATAAAAGCCATTTGCTGTCGGCCTGGTGCAGGTCGGCGAGAAAGCCACGTCCGCCGCTGCCGGTGCTGCCGAGCGTGAAGGCGAGCAGCAATGAGAGCAGTAACACGCCGATGGCATAGTCCCAGTAAAAAAGCTGGAATCGCCATTCTTTGCTGGCGAGTTTCTGGGTGTTGGCCCACGAGCCCCAGCAGAACATCGTGATGACGCACATGGCGACCGCCACGGGATAGGATTCTACGATTTGCATTTTATTACTTTCGTTGTTTGATTGTTTGGTGAGTTGTTTCAGAGTTACTTTGGTTTATTGAGCGGCCCGTGGGGATTTTCCGGCAACCATTCCAACACTTGCGGTGTTTGGAGTTTGATGCGGTAGCCGGGTTTCCCGTCAATCGTCACGCGCTCGCCGCCGTTGGCGAGAATGACCCGTTCGGCGACGCGCAAGAGCGTTTCCGCCTGCTCGCTGACCTTGCTCTCGGCGGGCAACTGCGGGCGCGTCTTGTTCACATAAAGGTCGGGCATTTTGAACTGCGGCATGGCGGCGATGCGCTTGAAGCCGACGCGAACGCCCACCACCGTGCCCGCCGTGGCGGCATTACAGTCGGCGTCGTGACCCATTGCCATCGCCAGTTGCATCGTGCGATAGAAATCATCGCCACCATAGAGCAGCGCCAGACAGACGAAACCGCCATTGACGGGAGTGGAATTGTTATTCCATCGGCGCTCCAGACGCCATTTCTTATCAAATTCCTGGCGGGCGGCCTTCCAATCGTCGGGATGCGCATGATATAAACGGCGCGCATCGGCCACGACTTCGGCCATGCAGCTCTTCGGGTCCACAGCGCCAAGGGCCAGTTGCATGGCGTCCTCCAGAGGGCCTTTGTAAATGACGCATTGACTGATGAGGCTGGTCCAGAACTGCGTGGCTTGCAGGGGTTCCTCCGACACGGCGATATGCGCATAGTGAAGACCAATGTCTGCCGCCACCTGCGGCATGCCGGGCGCAATCAAGCCGTAGGATTCAACGCAGAACTGGCCGGATAGATTATACCAAGCGGCTGGATTGCGGGCTACGCTGCCGGTTTCGGGAGGCACCACACCTTCATCCATCAACTGGCGCGCGTTCTTGTTGGCAACCCAGATACCTTGGTTCATGTTCGCCTTCCAGATCTCGACGATGCGCGGATAGGGCAGCTTGAGAACTTTCTCCTTGTCCATGAACCACAGGTGCGTCCATTCGAAGTCATTGTCATCGTCCGTCCGCGCGCCCTTGTCCAAAAAGGTGAAATCCGGCAGCGTCTCCCGCGGCTGGTTGGTATATTTCCATTCATGCGGCAACCCTTCGATGCCGCCGATTAGCATACCGATCCAACCGCCGTAGATTTGATCCAGCAACTGCTCGCGGAAAACTTCCCGTGGCGCTGGGTTGGCCTTGGCATCCTGGCCGAAAGTGGTAGTCGTTGCAGCAAACCAGCTCGCAATGGCAATGACAGCAAGAATGATTTTAGTTTTCATGTCGGGTTTAATCTGGATTTGGAATTAATCAGCAAAGGCCTGCAGTTCCGCGCACGATGAAAACGCCTGTTTGGGATTGTCGCCGCTGGCGGGCACGCCGCTGACGCGCACGGCGATGGCGGTTAGGGGCGCGGCAAGTTTTAGCGTGAACTGATTGCCGCCCCACTTCAGGCCTTTGAAATCAGTGGCCGTGGTCGCCGGATAATCCGCAAGTTCACCAATCGTCTCCCATTGTGCGCCAGCGGTGCGCTGGATTTGCACGCGCGGTTTGCCTTTGCTGGCGTCAAACCAGCCGCCGTCGTGAAAGACTTTCCCAGCAACAAACACCACGCGGCTGACCATCGCTGGCTTGGCGAGCGTGACCGCGAACCAATCTTCCGCAGCAGGCTTGCCATCGTAGGTCACGACGAAACTTTGAACATCGTCGTCGTTAATCGAACTGTTCAAGTTACCGGGTCGCGACCGGCTTTCTCGCCCGTCAAGCAACGCGTTCGCATTCGACTGGCCCGACAGCGGCAGCCAGACTTTATAGCGCGCACCAGTGCTGCCGGCGTCGGCAAACGGCACCAGGCGGGTGGCGAATTGCGCATCGCCGGACCTCGTGTTGGCGTTGATGCGGAAAAGTTTTGCGCCCGGCCAGGTTGCCCAGCCAGCGATGGCCGGCTCCGGCGTGATGGCCAGCTTGGCGAGGTCAGCCTTGGGTAGAGCGAGGGCATTGAACGACTGCTTGGTTTCCGCCAACAATGACTCATCGGCAGCGAGCACGAGCGGACCATAGCATACGGCGACTTTGCCCTGATTCAAGTGATCGCCAGCGATGACGCGGGGTTCGAGCTTCAGATTTAATTCGATGACATCGCCGGTTTTCCACGTCCGACGCAAGATGGTGTAGCCATCGCTGCCCGGTTTTCCAGCCGGAAAAGGCTTGATGGAACTTTCATTACACCACGCCGGGAGACGCAGCTTGATGGAAAACTCTTTTTGCGTTCCCGGCTCCACGCTGATGCGGATATACCCGTCGGCGGGATAAAGCGTTTCAATTTTCAGCTTCAGCGGCGTGCCGTCGCGCAAGGTGAGCTGCGCGGTGCCGGCATCAAAGAGATTGATCACCGCGCCGTCGGCATCGGTTGTAATGGCGAAAGTCGGGAGCAAGGCGATGCCGCGCGGACCACTGGAAAGACAGCAGTGACCGGTAAGCGTGGCACTGTAAGGCTTCTTCCCTTCCATCTGCACATAGTAGCCCCAGGCCGAGCCGTCGGGCTGCTGCGCGCCAAGCAGCTGGTTGAGCGCAACATGCTCGAGCTGCTCCGCAAACCGCGCCTCGCCGGTCAGCCGCAGGAGCTGGGCATTGAACTGGAGCCAGGTGACGGTGACGCAGGTTTCCCCGACGTTGTTGTTGTTGGGCAAATCATAGTCGTCCTGGAAATGCTCGCGGCTGCTGGCCGCGCCGGTGAGGTAGAGCCGATGATCCACGATGTCCCGCCACGCGTTGAGACAGGCGTTGAATAAATTTGTGTTGCCGGTGGTGCGGTAGAGTTCCAGCGCGCCATTGAGGCAGGAGAGCATCTCGTAGGCTTTCGCATTGCCAACCTTGTCCACCCGCTTGACGCCCAGCAAGGTTGAGACGATGTGCGGGCCATTCGGATGCTCCCAAGCGCGGATGATGTAATTGCAGAAATCCAGATAGCGCGGCTCACCAGTCAGGCGATAAAGCAGCACCATCGGCTCCAGCACACTGCTCGACGCCATGCCGGCGTGCTGTGCCCCGGCGGTGAGCAAATCACGCCGGCCCGGGCCGTCGCCAAAGTTTTTGCAAAGCAAATCTGCCATGCGCCGGCAGGTTGGCATAGGCGTGAGATTGCCGGTGTAACGCATGTAGGTGATAAGGCCGATGAGATTGTATTTGTGTGCCCAGACATCCCACTCGGTCCAGCGATTCGTCTCCGTGTAAGTGCCGAGATAGCCGTCCTCGAGCTGGCATTTGGCCAGTTCGGCAGCGGTCAGGTCGAGTTTGGCGCGAAGCGCGGGATCGCCGGTGTTGAGCCACGCCAGCGTGGCGGCGTGCAGCCATTTGCCAACGTGCTCACCTTCCCACGACTGGCGGCCGGGACGCTTGCGATAGCCTTCCAGCAGACGGTCAGTGTCAATTTTCACCAGGCGGTTGGCTTCATTGGCGGCGATGCGCGTGCCGAGCCAGCCGGTCAATTGCACGCAATCCGGAATTTGAAAATCCTGCTTGTCAGAAACCGCAAACGGGATTTTTTCCGGAACTGGTGTCATGGTGGCGTTCACGCTTCCAGCCAGCGAGGCGACGGCAACCAGCGTCAGGGCGGCAAAGCCATGGACGTTCACGGTATTTTTGCTCAGGTTCGTATTCATGGTTTTCAAAGCAGGTTGTTAAAGTTTCTTTACCGAGCGCCGGACAATCAGCCGGGTGGGCAGCAAAATACCGCCCTTGGGTTCTTGCTGGGGCGACTGGATCTGGTCAAACAACAATTTCACGGCCACCTCCCCCATCTCGCTGAAGGGCTGGGCCACCGTGGTCATCGGTGTGGCCAGATGGGCGGCGTAAGGCTGGTCATCAAAGGCGATGATGGAAATATCGTCTGGAATCCGCAGCTTCTCCTCGGCCAGCGCCCGCAACGCGCCCAGCGCGATCAAATTGCTGAAGGCGAGGATGGCCGTCACATCTTTCCGGGCTCGCAACAAAAGCTTGGTTTCAATGTAGCCACTTTGCTCGCCGAAACTGTCGCCCACAATCAGCGCCGGATCCTCCGGCAACTGATTTTTCGCGAAAGCCTCCCGATAGCCGCGCAGTCGGAATTCGTTGGGTGAACTGCCCCGTATTCCCTGCAGGCAGGCAATGCGCCGATGGCCGTTCGCAATGAGATAATTCGTCGCCTCCGCCGCCCCGGCGAGGTTGTCCGCGCCGACATAGGAAAGCGGCAAGTCCGGGAAATAGCGATCCACCAGCACAATGGGCAGGTGCACCTGAACCAAATCCACCAGATGTTTTGCCGAGGTGCCGACGGGACAAATTACCAGTCCATCGACGTGCCGATGACGGAGCAACCCCAGCGACTGGATTTCAAGTTCGACATCCTCCTGACTGTCGCAGAGCAAAATCGAATAACCATGCTGGCGCGCGCCCAACGCCACCTGATGCGCGATGCCGGCAAAAAACGGATTGGAGATGTCCGGAATGACCAGACCAATGGTGAGGGTCTTTTTCAAGCGCAGGCCCCGCGCCAGCTGGTTGGGCACGAAGTTGAACTGGCGGGCGAGATTGCTAACCGCCGCTTCCGTTTGCGGGCTGATGCGATGTCGCCGGGCCTGGCCGCTGAGCACCCGCGAAACCGTGCTCACAGAAACATCCAGCTGGTTCGCGATCCGCTTAAGCGTGGTATGACTGCGCGATAACTCCCCATTCGCCGGTATGACTGAAATCGGCGGAGATTTTTTTCGGCGCAAACGTTTGTTCTTTTGCATCAATACAACGGAATTCACACGAATAATTATTTAGCGCAATGGTTTGCGCAAAACTACCGATTCAGGGCACGCGCAGTCAAATATATTTTACTAAATCTTCAGTTGGATCGTGATAAAATCAGCGGCCAGTTGCTGGTCAAAAGCACAATTTATCGGGGGCACACTTCAAACAGTTTTCCCGCAAACAAACCGTCGATTTGAACTTCAAAGCCTTTGGTCGCCAGTTCGTTGCCGGTGGCGGTGACAATGATTTTTCCGGCCATCGTTTTCACCCGATAGATTTTCGCCGGCTCGAGATAATTCACGGACACGCTGCGTTCAGTTTCGAGTGCGCCCTGACGAAACACACCGATGATGCCGCCCTGTTTCGTATCGGTGTTGATGCGTTGGAAACCGTCCCAGCCGCCTTCTTTGGGTTCACCAAAGCCGCGCATGTCTTGCCGGTAGCTCATGATGTCGTATTGAGTTTGCATGGCTTGCAGCCAATCCGCATAGCTCCGGTATTTCTTAAGCTGCTCCGGCGATAATTTCCGGGGATCGCCCAGCATGATGGGCAGAGCGCCAGCCAAGGACTTGATGTGGGTTTCCCATCCTTTATCGTCCATTTGGAGATTGCCGATCACCAGTGCCGTGGCCGACATGGCGGGCGAACGCCACCACGCCATGTTCCTCACGCGCAAATCTCCCTGCTCGTCCGGCCCATAAAAGTTCGCCAACCAGTTGCCCTCGGCGTGTTTCAACATCGCGTAATCAATCAACTGCAACCCGCCCATCGTCTCGAACGTGCAATCGATGAACAGCCCGGGCTTCAACTGATGCAGTTCGTCAAACAGCTTCCACAGGGGTTCATAATTCGCAGCCAACGATTCGGCATGATCCTTGTGCCCGGGGTGGTCGGCGGCGTAACAACCCGATTTCGTGTGATCGAAAACGTAAGGGCTCGTGACCACCGCAAAATCAAGCTTCAAATATTCCAACCCGTTTTCCAGCATCAACTTCGTCAGCACGCCTTTGATGTAATCCCGCCAGCCGGTGCTGAAACAGGCCGTGTATTTGTCCGCTTCGCCATGCAACGAAGTCAGCTTTCCATTTTCATCCTTCACGAACCATTCTGGATGTTGCTGGAAAACCTTGCTTGCCGGGGCGGCTGAACCGACGCTGACCCACAACCCGGGCTTCATACCCAGCGATTTGATGTAATCGAAAACCGGTTTCAGCCCGTTGGGAAATTTCTTTTTGTCAATGCCCCAGTCGCCGTAGCTGTCCTGCCAGCCGTCATCAATCACAAACTCCTTCATGCCCGCCCACGCAGCTGCCTTGGCCAGTTCCATGATGAGTCTTTCGTTGATGTCCTTCTTGAACGGATTCCAGGTGTTGTAAACGAAAGTCGGCTTCTCTTTCAATTCCGAGAGGCGGATGCCCAGATGTTTTCGGACAAAGTCCGGCACGGCCGTATTCAGCATTTCATCGGGATCTTGGTGCCCATTGTAAACCATGGTGAACACCTGCGGCGTTTCAAACGATTCGCCGGGTTTGAGCCATTTGCGAAACGGAAAGCGCGCATCCTTGTGCGTCAGGCCGCTGCAAATCGTGGGACTGTCCCAGAACACCGAAGTGTGCTTCATCACGCCCGCCGCCTCGTTGCCGATGACGATGCCCGCTTGCCAGTCCATGTTGTGGACGATGACCAATGCGTCCTGCATATTTCCATCATAAGGCCCGATGGATCGTCGCCGACCATAATCGCCACAAATCCAACTGAAGGTGGTTGGATAATACCCGGCGACCTGAAACTTCTCCACATCCACGGATTCCAGGGCAACTTCCGCATCACCCGAATTCTTGATCACCAGACTTTTGCGAATCACCGGCAAATCCGGGTAAAGAAGATATTTCACTGCAACTTCGACCTTCTTATCCGTGCTTAACAAGGTGACCGCCGCGCCATCGCCGCCGCGCAAATCGCTGATGGCCGTCATCGCCGACAAGCTCCATTCACTCTTGCCGGAGAAAATTGCGCCGTTGATTTCAAATTGAAAATCGGCGTTGGCAGATTGAAAATATTTAAACTCACCCGTCACCGGTTGGTAGGACTTGGTCAGGAAATTGCCCGCCGGAGATGGCAATTTGATAACCCGCTTCACCAAGCCATTGTCCAATATCAGCTCAGACTTTGTCCAATGAGCGAACGGCGCCGAAACCGCGGCCGCCGCAGACAAAATATAACTAGCCGCTACCAGGATGAGAGTTTTGAGGGATTTCACCTTGTTCATGTTCTTCGGGGACGGATGGCGTTTCGCTTTATTTCTTTTCCAGCACCAGAATTTGCGGCGCGACTTCCAGCTCCTTCTTGGATGGCAGCGGCGGGAACGGCGCGTGCGGTTCTTTTTGATACCAGAAAGCGACAGATGAAATATCATCCTCCAACGGGAGATATTTTCCACCTTTCTGCCAGCCGAGCGACTGAATGGTCACGCGCAAGTCTTTCTGGAAGCGCACAGGATCAACGATGTGCCAGCGGTAGAGGCCAAAGCGCTGGCCCGGCTGGTAGATTTGGTCTGGAGGTAGCACTTGCGCCAGTCCCACATAGGGCGTGGTGAAGGGTTGATATTTTTTTACAACCACCCGTTCGCTGTTGGTAGAAGTCGAAGGCCGGGATTCGCGGACTTCAAAATTGTAGCTGCCACAAAAATAATCCTCCGTGCCGGTGCCGCAGATCGTCGGCCACTCGCGGTCGCCATCGAGGAAAAACTTGATCTCGCCCTCGCCCCACCAGCCGGGACTATGCACTTCCCAGGCCAGATAGGTGCCGACGTATTGCCCCCGGCCTTGCACGCCATCGAGTATCGTATAAGTGCCTTTGCTCTTCAGCGGAGATTCGCGGCGAAATTGGGCATGGAACAGTCCGGCGTCGGCCGGCACTTCGGTGAGCGTGTAGTTGACCTGGTAATACAGCGTCATGTCTTTGGCATCGCGGTTCTCCAGGGTAATTCGGGCGCGCTTATGAAACGGCATCTGCCAATAGCAATTGAACGCGCTGCCGGGATTGACGCAGACGGCCAGGGAATTGATCTGGGCATATTTGCCCCAACCGCAGGCGAAGAAGTCTCCGACCGGACACTCGACGGACGGCGTCGTTTCATCATCCCAATAAAAACGGATGATGGAATTCCGCCAGTTGCCGGTCGGCGTCATCCAGATTTGCTGGATGCAGCCGGAGCCTTTGATTTCAGCCAGAGTGAACGTCTCTCCGGATTTGATTTTCACGGAGGGCGAAACCTTCCAACCGCGTCCCAGTTCGCTGGCCGCATGTTTGCCGGTGCCATTCGTCGCCATGCCGCCCGCCCCCTTTTCGCCGGTGAAATTCTCCGGCGAGATGGAACGCGACTGCGCCGGGGAGATTCGGTAGAGGTTGCCCAGATTGCAGTCCAAGCCGTTGAAACCGGCAGCGGTTGCAGCCGTGACAGAAGCAACGAGCGCCAGCGCGCCCATAATGATACGGGGGAGGCTCGCAGTCATATTTTATAGGATGTCATGTTATTATTTCGCGCCGGACTTCTTCGCCACGCCCAGAATCGCTTTGGCCATTTCCCCGCCCATCAATTGATAACCTTCCTCTTTGAAATGCACGTTGTTGGTCAACTGCAATTCGGCCAGCTTTGGTTTGACCAACGCAAAGAGATCCACTTCGGAAACGTGGTTGGCTTTCATGACTTCGTCCGCGGTGGCATTGAGGAAGTCGCATTGGGCATCGGTGAACTTTTCGTTATTTGTGCCCGCCGGTGCCGGCGTCGTGCGCACCCAGATGATTTTTGCTCCCGTCTGCTGAAGCCGTTTAACCAGCGTCTCGAGGTTGGCTTTATAGGTGGCGGGCGGCGTATTACGATCATGGATGCCAAAATTCCAAGTGATCACATCCCATTTCCCCTGCCCCAGCCAGGTATCGACTTTTTTCAAACCGTTGGCCGTCGGACCGCAGTTCTCCGGCGCGCGGTGGACATTAGCTTTTCCCGCCAGAGCGCTACGGGTGGCCATCGTGTAGCCGCGGGAAATGGAATCGCCGATGATGAGTACGCGCGGAAGCCTTGGATCGTCGGCGACAAAATCCCAGGCGGTGGATCTGCCGGCAACGAAGTCGCGCTTGTGAGCCGGCAGGTAGAAGCCATTGCCAAGGTTTTCCTGGAGGACTTTTTCCCAAGCCTGGCGCTCGGGCGAAAGAGTCGCGAACTTCTGCTGGTAGAGTTCGTCGGTACGTTTGTCCTGAGCTATCTTTTTCTCGGCGGCTTCCTTGGCATTGGTCGGCTCACCAGCGGGAGCTGCATGAGCAGCACTGGCCAATGCGAGACCGAAAAATACGATGGTTGCGAGGTGTTTTTTCATAATTTTGAATTTTGTTTAATTAACAGTTTAATGGGGAGGAGCAACGGTGAAAGTTCCTTTCAGCCGGATATCCTCGGAGGAAGCACCGAGCATCACTTGGAATTTCCCCGGTTCCACCACCCGCTTGCCGGCGCGATTAATCAACTCCAACTCAGAGGCGGGAAGCTTGAAAATCACGGTCTTCGTCTCGCCTGGTTGCAGGGCAACGCGTTCAAAGCCGCAGAGATTCAATTCATAAGTCGTCACGCTGCTGGTTTCCTGATGGAAGTAAAGGTGCACCACCTCATCCCCGGCGCGGGCACCGGTATTCCGGATCTGGCAGGTCACGGTAACCTGGCCGTTCGTCGGAATCTGCGCGGGAGAAACGTTCAGCCCGCTGAATTCAAACGTGGTGTAGCTCAAGCCAAAGCCAAAGGGATAGAGTGCTCCCTCTGCCATCGAGTTGCCAAACCCGTTCGGGTCCACCGTTTTGCTCTGCGAGGCGTGGCTGCCCGGCTTGAACGGAAAGTTGAGGGGGATTTGCCCGACCGTCTTCGGGAAGGTGACCGGCAGTTTGCCGCCGGGATTATAATCGCCGAATAACGCCTCGGCGATTGCTGTGCCACCCGATTCCCCCGGTATCCACGCTTGAAGAATCGCCGGACAGAAGCGATTGATCCAGTTGATCGTGGCCGGCTTGCCGTTCAGCAAGACCACGACGACCGGCTTGCCGGTTTTCATCAGCGCCTTTGCCAGTTCGGTCTGGTAACCGGGCAAATCCAGGCTCGTCCGGCTCTTCGATTCGCCAATCGTCGCATTGGAATCGCCAAGGCACAAAACGACCGCGTCCGCATTCGCGGCTTTCTGCACGGCTTCCTGGATCTGTGCAGCTTCGTCGCCGGCTGGTGGTTCGGGGAAGAGCTCCGATTCGGGCCAGCGCTTATCCGTCACTTCGCAGCCTTGTGCGAATGAGATTTCCGTGCTGGAATTTTTCAACAGCGCCTGAATGCCCTCCAGGGGTGTGATCACCTCGCCGCCGTTGGAACCGTAGCGGTCAAAGGACGTTTCTTTCATCGTCGCCGTCGGACCGCAGACGAGCAGTCGCCTGACACTTTTCCCCAACGGCAGGATTTGCCTTTCGTTTTTCAAGAGCACCAGCGATTCGCGCGCGGCACGCAAGGCCACCGCGTGGTTCTCCGGGCGCCCTAACGCGGCATTGGCTTTTTCGGGATCGAGATACGGGGCATCGAAAAGCCCTTCAATGAATTTCACGCGCAACACATCGCGCACGCGGTCGTTTACCGCATCCAGCGATAGTTTTCCGTCGGCGATTTCCCGGCGCACCGGCAGGATGAAATTTTCCGGCGATGTGAAGGTCGTCCGCACATTGCCGCCTTCGCGTAAAAACATCGCAGCCGCGGCGGCGGGCGAGGCGGCGACATGATGCTTGGTGTAAAGAAATTCCACCGCGTCACTGTCCGAGACGACGTAGCCGTGAAAGCCCCACTGTTGACGCAGCCGCTCGATGAGAAAATCCGAGTTGCCGGAAACCGGCACGCCATCATAGTCATTATAGGAACTCATCACGCCGAGCAAGCCGCCTTCGCGCACATTGCGTTCCCATGGACGCAGATGGAGCATTTCCATCTCGCGCGGGGCGACATGCGGATCGGTGCGGGCATTGCCATCGCGCCCGCCTTTCGGTTCGCTGTAAACCCCGAAATGCTTGGCCGTGGAAACGATGCCATGAGATTGGATGGCTTGGGTCATGCGGATGCCGTATTCGCTGACAAGATACGGGTCCTCGCCGTATGTTTCCACCACCCGCCCCCAGCGCGGATCCCGCGCGAGGTCAAGAATCGGCGCATAAACATTGCGATAGCCGATAGGCTTGGCTTCACCGGCGACAACATGGCCAACGGCGGTGATCAAGTCCCGATCCCAGGTTGCGCCGAGCGCGATGTCGGCGGGAAAATTGACGGTCTGGCGGTAATTCGCGCCGCGCACACCTTCGTTGGAAAATTCGGCGGGAATGCCCAACCGCGTTTCCTCGATGAACCAGCGCTGGACTTCGTTCAGGGCCCGACAGGTGGCGGCGGGCGTGGCCAGGTGCGGGTTTTTTTCGGGCGTATTGAATTTGCCGATGCCGTTGTGCATCTCGTCGATATTAGCGATGCCGTCCTTCCAGATTTCATTCTTCCATTTTGGTGTGGGCAGAGGGTCTTTGAGCACGCGCCCGTAACCGTAGAGCGTGGCCAACTGGCAGGTTTTTTCCTCGACCGTCATCTGCGCCAGCAAATCCTCGATCCGCTTCTTCATCGGCTGCTTTGGATCTTCAAACACGTCCTTGCGGCCGTTCTTGTTAAAATCAATCCAGCCATCGTGGTAAATTTCCGGCTGCTTTGATTCTACCGGCAGCGCCGCGCCCGTTTGGCTGCCGACCGCCGTGAATGAAATGGCCGCCAACCATAAAAACGGCCGGGTTAATTTCTGGCCGGAGATGAATGATTTCATAGTGTGCATTAAATTAATAAGGTTCGAAGCGTGACTAAAATTGAGTTTACGGAATCAACGGGGTGATCCGGACGGCCAATCCGCCATTCGCGGGTATATCCATATCGAGCGTGGAAGTGCCGTTGACCGGCTTCTCTTCAATTTTCACCGCCTTGCCATCCGCCCCATCGGAATAAATTCTGGCATTGAATTTTTTGCCGGGCTCAAGAAACGCCAGCAATATTTTGAATTTGCCATCCACCGGCGCAATCGCGCCCACGAACCATTCGCCACCTTTGCGCCGTGCCACCACGGCGCGACGCCCGAGGTCGCCTTGCAACACCCGCGTTTCATCCCAAGCCGTCGGGAGATGCCGCCAGTAATCCAGCGCCGGCTCATCCTTCACACCGGCCGGCCGGTCATACCAGAACAAAAACTGCCACGGGCTGAAATAAATGGTCGAGAGAGCCAATTGATGCGCCTTGGTGACCTTCAGCCGGCCGTCGTTCCAGCAATAGGTGTAATCCGCCGGACCGGTTAGAAAACGCGTGAACGGGAGCGTGGCATTATGAACCGGCGTTGGGAATTCCTCATTGCCACCGATGCCCTCCACTGTCATCAGGTTCGGATAGGTCCGCTGGTAACCGGTGTTGCGAAATTCATCATGGATGTCCACCATCAAATGATGCGCCGCCGCCTTGCGGATGGCTTCGTGCAACCACGCCGTCCAACGCTGGCTCCCGACATTCACAAAACCATACTTCACGCCTTTGACGCCCCACTGCTCATAGATGGGCAGGATTTCATCCAATTGTTTTTCCATCGCCACATGATTCACATAAAGCATCAGGCCGATGCCTTTTGAATTTGCGTAGTCAATCACCTCCCGCAGGTTGAGCGAATCGGGATTCGGATTGCGCTTGGGGTCCAGATGCACATCGCGCGCATCTGCCGCCGGGTCGTATTCATGCCCATACCAGCCGGCGTCATACTCGATGAACTGCAGGCCCTGTCGCACCGCAAAATCCACGCACGCCTTGCCGCCGACGGTCGTCAGAGTTGCCTCGCGAATCACTTTGCCGGGCTTGATCCATGAGGTATCCGCCAGCGCGCACGGATCGTTTAGGTTCAGGATCAGATAATTCTGCTCCAGCAATTTTCCAGGCGAATTGGCCAGCATCACGACGCGCCACGGCGAAGTGAACGGAGCCTTGCCGGAAACCTCGCCATTCACATTACGCTCGGCATCCAAAAACGCCTCCACCGCATGCTGCGCATTCGTGGCCGGACGCAATTTCATCCGCGCATAATCCACCAGCCGCGCCTCGGTCACCGCCGCATAAAGATCCTCCGCCACGCGCACCGTCAACGGCCGTTCCACACCGGGCTTCAGCACGCTCAGCGGCACCGGTCCCTGTTTGCGATCCTTGGGCTGGCGGCGTGGATCATTCGGGTCATAGTTTGCCTGCGCGGCATAAACCGCCCAGGCCGTGTGATCGCCCGTGAAGGCAAACTGGGTGTTCTCGCGGGTGATGACGAAATCGGCCAGCCCGGGCTGCGCCGGCAGCGTGTAGCAAAACGCCACGCCTTCATTGTAAGCCCGGAAGGTCAACGTCAGCCGACGTTGCGGCAAACGCGTTTCCTGCAAATCCACGACAAGCTGGTTGTATTGGTCGCGAATCGTGGCGCGCTCGGCGAGCAACGGCTTCCAAGTCGTGTCGCGCGCGCTGACGTTCTGCCCGGCCATCTTAAAATCTCCATTTAGCGCTCCGCCGCGCAGTTCCAAGCCGAGCCGCGAATCGGCCAGCACCGGGCGGCCTTGAAAACTGACGTTGTAAACCGCGCAGCCTTTGGCCGTCCCGACATCCTTCAAATCGAAGTTCACCACCACTTTACCATCGGGTGATTTCAATTCCAGCGCCGAGGCGGACAACGTGATGGCGGCAAGCAGCGCCAGCGCAACGGCCGTTTTTTTAAGCATCCAAACAAGGTTTGTTTTTTTCATGATCAAAATCTGGTCCAAATAAAATGTCACGCCTGACGCCGGGCTTTTTCGATGGCTACCTGGCCTTCGCTCCACGGCCCGTCATGCGGGTCGCGTTTGGCTGGCGCCGCAGCGGCGACAGCGGGGCTCAGAAATGAAAGACAGGATATTTTAAAAACCTTTTTCATAATTCGGAACAATTTCAAGGAGCTGATTCGGTTCCGGCTGGGCGCGGCGTCTTCACATCGTCCAGCACGGCCAGCAGTGCGTGGTAGTTGTCCACGAGCAATCCTTCATAGCCGTGGCCACCCCCTTTCCAGTCGCGCCAGTCGAGCGACCTTCCGGTGCCATCAAAGCCTTGGAATGTGCCCGCCGCGTAGCCAGCCAGCATCGGGTCAAAAATCCGGCGCGCGTCTTCGATCCGGCCGAGTTGGTAGAGCGCCTTAAGCGTGTAGTAGGTCCAGCAGCCGGTGGCACCACCGTTCTCATAGAACTGAAAGCCGTCGCTGCCGTCATCCCGGCGCGGCACGCCATTTCGCTCCGGCGGATTATCGTGAAAGACGTAATCGCCTTTCTTGATTGGCACCAGATTGCCCGGCAAGCCAAGGTCGAACCGCGTGTAGCCGACCGCCTTCATTTTCGCCAGCATGTGATCCATCACCGCATTGGCCGTTTTATTATCAAGCAGACCGTAAGTGATCGCAATCCCCTGCACGAACGTAAACCAATAGTCGTGAATCCGGCCATCAGCACTCTTCCAACCGGCGAGCACACCGGTCGCCGGATTCAGGAACGTCGGCGCGTAGGCAGCGCGAAGCTTCGCGGCTTTTTCCCTAAAGAATTGCGCATCGTCCGAATGCTTCAGCTTGCGGGCAAGGTCGGCGAACATCGTAGCCGCCCGATAAGCCAGCGCGTTGGAAAAGGCATCTTCGTGGCCGAAGTTGATGGTGTCCCACCAGTTCGAAGGCCGCTTCTCCCGCAGCGGACGGTCGCCAAAATTGCCGGTGCCGGGATATTCGATGAGTCCATTGCCATCTTTGTCCGCGGCAAACATCTCACGTCCCCACGCAACCAGTTTATCATAGTTGGCCTGCGCCCACTTCCAGTCGCGCGCGCCATTGGCATAGTTACACGCGGCGATGAGAAACGACGGCAAAGTGTCCGACGTGGTCCACGGCGTATTCCATGGAATCAAATCAGCTTCCGTCGGCTCGCAACCATAGCCGATCTGCCCGTAGCCCTTCGCCCCGGCAAGATAGCGATCCAGCGTCATGCGCACCAGGTCGAGACATGTGAGACCATCCGCCAGCGGAGGCGCGTGCAGCGCCAAATCAGAATACTCGAACAGCGTGAACGAACACGGATCGCTGGAAGAATTGTTGGCCAGCATCTGCACCCGCGGATTGACTTGAAAAATATTCAGGTAATCGCGCCGGAATCCGTCGTAGCGCGCATCCTTCCCGAGGCCGGCCAGCCGGGGATAGATGGCGGCCACTTCCAACCGGTATTCGACATGCCGCTGTTGCGCCGTGGCCGCCGGAAACGCGACCCGCACAAACGGCACCCGCACCCTTCGCCGCGCGTCGTAGTCGAGCATCGCCGCTTTGGCGTTAGCGGAGATCCGGACTGACCCCATGTCCGGCAAGTGCAGGACGCAAGGCAGACTGACCCGGCGATCGCCCGGCTTCATCAAGCCAAGCAGCGTGGCGTGGTTGGTTCTCTGGTTGAACGCGAGCACGAACGGCGGCATTTCCCCGCCCGCGACATAATCTGAACGCAGCGTCAGCACTCCTTCGCGGCAAGTCACCCGCCAGGCCGGTTTTCCGTTCAGGGTGTAAGTGAATTGCCCATTGAGTTCCAAACCCGGCACGGCGGCATTATTGGTCTCCAGCAGCACCGGATTCTTCGCCAGTTTTCCCTGTCCCAGCGAGTCCACCGAAAACCAGGTGAACGCCGGTCTCGTTGGCGACAAACCGACGGCCAGATATTTCGATTGGTAGTCAGGCGAGGTCGCAATATTCAGATGAACTGCCGAGGATGCGGCGAACGTGGCGAACGCGAAGGCCATGACCGTCAAAATCAACGCATAGCTTTTGCGGTCAATGGATTTCATCAATTTGCTTCAAAGTTGGCCGAGATTGAGCCAAGGAATGTAATCAGCCGGTGCAAAACTTTCCAGTGAAACCTTACTGGCCGGTTGGTTGTGTTTGATTGGCATTGAGGCAGTTAGGGTAACTTCACGACCTGTCCCTGACGCAACACCACCGGCCCCATAAGTCCGGCTGGCTGTAATGGTGCGTTGCCAGCGGGCGCGTTGATGGTCCACGTTTTGCGCCGGACTTCCGGCAGCGAGGCGTCGTACGCCAGCCGGTTAAACCAGGTGCTGGTGACTTTCACCGCGAGGCTATTGCTGCCAGCAGTGACGAAGGGGGTTATGTCAGCGCAGAACGGGGCCGCCCACAACCTGCCAACTGATTTTCCATTCACCGAAACTTCCGCCATCACCGCCACCCGCCCGAGGTCAAGCACCAGCCGCGTGTCGGGAGCGACCGGGTCGAGATTCATCGTACAGCTATAGGTGGCCGAGCCGGAATACGCCCGCGTCTCCGGTTCGCCGAGTTCCGACCACGGTTTGAGCGAGGGCAAATCAAGTTGTTCCGGCACGCCCCAACCAGCGGGGAACGACAGGCTCCACGGACCGGTCACGGGAATTGTGCGCGGTTGGGACACCGTCACCTTCGCAACCGTCTGGTCAGCGCGAACAAGCTGATAGTCGCCGCTTTCCCAAGCCAGAAGCTGCCTGCCACCATCCAGAATTTCACAGGCGGCAAATGGATTATCCACCCACGGCTGCACTTCCATTCCCGATTTTAATCCCTGCACCGGCTGCGGTTCGCCCTGATCCACGCGGCTCGTGTCCGTGGCGTCCATCAAGGAAATACCATTGTGTTTGACGCCGGTGAAAACCGGTTCGGCTTTGCCCGGACGGAAAATGACGAACACCGAGCCTGCCGCCGGCAAGTCGAATGGAACGATCGTGCGCTCGCCCTGGCGCTGGAAGACCGCGACCGGTTTGCTCGTGCCTGTAAGCGGGTCCCACAATTCCGGCTGACCTTGCGAGCGGAAGCTGAGGTTGGCATTGAGCGGTGCCTGGCGGTCGGCGGCGATGAAATAAATATCCGCTCCGTCCGCCTGGCGATGGCACCAGGTGGCAGCACTCGCACCGATCACGTCCGGCGCGATCCCAAGCTGCGCCAGCGTCGCATCCAGTTCCTGGCCCCACAGCAAACGTCCGGCTCCGAGGCGACGGTCGCCATGGGCGGCAGGAGCCGGGCCCCACAAATCACGTACCAACGCAGCGAACTGCTTGTCCGCTTTTTTCCCGCCGCTGAGCGTTGAATTTTGCAATGAAGGGAGGCCCACCACGGTCGCGCCCTCCTTCACCAGATCGCGCAGGCGGGTGAGCGTTGCCGGCGTGAGTCGCGGATTCTTCGGCAGCCACAGAATTTCCCAGGTGACGCCCTCGGGATTTTCCAGCAGGCCATTGATCACTGTGATGCGGTTAAGCAGCGCGTCGGCATTCAGGTAATCAAACTTATAGCCTTTCGGGAACGCTTCATCCTGGCGCGGCTTATGGTCCACATCATCGCCCAGATACCACAACACGTCGGCCACCGGCTGGCCTTGCTCCAGCAGGTAACTGCAACGCGCGATATAATCCGTAAAATGCGGCATATACGGCCACCAGGTTTGCCCGCGCAGGAAGGGCGTGCCGATGCTGCCGCCAAAGGAAGTTCCCGGCACGACATTCAGGCGCGGGTTGTGCGTGTAGGTGTGAAACACGAGATGGTTCAAGCCCATCGAGAAATGGAGATCCGCCAGATGTTTCAGCATGAAAGGATATTCATCCCACCGCAGCCTGGTATTGGTGAAGGCTTCGGCCGCCACCCGCTTTTTTCCGTAAATGTGCGCTGCGGAAACGGCGGGCAGCATCGGCTTGGTCTCCAACCCACCCCAGTGCGGATCATTCGGCTGCCAGAATTCGCACATCGGAATATCGGCCTGGCCGAAATATTGCAGAATGTCGCCAACCGCCACATCCGCCGGGCCGGTTTCAAACGAGAGTTTCATCCCGCGCGCCCGCCCCAGCGCCGCCAGCCGGCCATAATAATTGGCCACCAGCAAGTCGCTGATCGTTGCCCGCCAGTCCCGCAAGAAACGCTCAGACGTGAGCGGATCATCCACCACCCAGCCGGCCACTGCGGGCAGCCATTGGCGCAGCGCGTAGCCGCGCCGCGCGGCAAATTCCTTTTCCATCTCCGGCGTCCACGTCTGCGTGTGGCACTCCCAGCTGTCAATCACCATGCCCTGCAAACGACCCCCATCCGCCGGGCCGCCCGGCGCCGAGATGCGCCCGATATAACCGGCAAAGCTCGCGTCGGCCCCCCTGGCCGAAAGTTTATCGCACTCGAAACCGGTGGCCTCCGGCGGGGCCGGGCCATTTTTCGCCCCCGTGTTGACATGACCGAAGCGCAGCACCGTCCAGTTTCCAACTGGTGCTTGCCAATTCAATTTGCCGCTGGCATCCATCTTTCCGGCGAGATCAAGTATGCGCCGGGCCGAAACCCAAGCTGCGGGATTTTGCTTCGGCAGAAAACTGCGATCCAAACTACGCAAAACAAACCCCGCCTGCCCTTCCCAATCATCCATGCGGGCGGCGGATGAAAGACGGAAGAAAGAAAACTCCAACGGGGTTTTATTCTCAACGGTGATACGGAAACCGGTCGCAGTCGTTTCCGGCAAAGCCAAGGTCAGCGGCTGGTCATCCTGCCAGTTGCTGCGCGGAATTTCGCGACGTACAACTTCAGTCAAGCCGTTGGCGCTCAGGGCCTGGACATGGATTATCACACCGGGATCAAAGTTCCGACGCAGGGTGAATTTCTCAACCGGCGGCAGTTCGAGCGAACGGAGCGTCACCGGCCGGGTAAAAGTTATTTCCACCCAAGCCGGTTTATCGCCAACGGCGATTTTGATTGTAGCGCCCTTTTTGGCAGCAAACAAATCGGCCCAAGCCAGTTCCTTGCGATTGCTGCGAACGACGTTGGGAATCAAGAATTGTCCGTCATCACCGGCGGGCGTGGGAAAAGCGATCACCGCCATATCCCGATAATCGCGCCACTCTTCCTTGGTCTTCCCGGGCATTGCCAGATTCGTTGAAATCATTTTTCCACCGATCACATCCAGGCGGCTCCACACGAGATGACGCATAGCATCTTCCGGCTTGATCCACGGACCGCCGGACTGACTCCAGCCGGGGCAATTCTGCATCGTGAAGCGTAAACCTAGCCGTGCACACTCATTGGCGGTATGAGAAATCATGTCGTCCCAAGCCGGACTCAAGCACGGAATCTGCGGGGTCACCTCCGGCCACGCCGGGCCGCGCGAACTGCCATGAAACAATTGGATGCCGGCGAAGCCAGCGCCCTGAATCGCCTCCAAGTCCGCCGTCAATCCCGGTTTGGAAACATTCCCGCCGATGAGATGGAACCACGTTTCAGGACGCGATTCTTTGGGCGGCGTGATGAAACCTTCCGCGAGGTTATCGGCTGCCAGCATCCGCGTGACGCAGACGAGAAGAACCCCCGCACCCAGCCAGTATTTTTTGTGGTAAATCATGGAAATATTTATACATGCCCTATCTTTTGTGGCGCAGTGAAACCCGAAGCAAACTTTTAGACCATATACCGCAACGTCACGGCAGTGATGATTGTTTTGATTATGACTGTTTCAAAACGACCGGCGTAATTGCTCTAAGGTTTCCAACTTATTATTTAGTTTCATCAGCTTTGCCAACGGGTTGAACGGCCTCGGGAAATTTTTCATATTCCAGTTTCAGCACCCAGCCGCAAGTCGGGAGGTCGTTCACCGGCAGATTCTTGATCCGCAGGCATTGCTCCGGCTTCTGGTTGTGCTGACGCGGAAAAAATTCCACATCGCACTTCAGCGTCCGACCCAGATTCAGCAGGGTCGCCCGGCGCGGCAAGGCGGTGAGCGGATGCAGGAACACGGAACCTGTTTCCGGCTCGTTGATCAGATGCACATACAGCGTGTTATCGCGCCGGGTCAGCACCACATCGCGATTTGTCGTCAACTCGGCCGCCGACTCGACACCCAACAAGGATTCCTTGACGGGATTAAACCATTTGCCGATGTGGCGGAGAATCGTGGCGGCTTCAGCGGGAATGGTGCCGTCCGGTTTCGGGCCGACGTTGAGCAGATAATTTCCACCCTTCGCCAGAACTTTCTGGAGGCTGCGGATCAGATGCGCATCGCTGTAATAATCCTCATCCACCCGATAGCCCCAGCTCTGATAGCCGACGGATTGGCACGCCTCAATGGGCGCATCAAAGCGGTTTTGGGTGTTGACCGAGTTATCCCAGTCGCGCTCCGGCGTGCCGAAATCACCGGCGTCGAACCCGCGATTGTTGATCATCGCCTTGGGCTGGAGCTGGCGGATCATCGCGTTGATGGACGGGTCCTGGAATTTGGGCACGTTCATGTCCCACCAGAAGCCGTGGATCTCGCCGTAATTGGTGCACAGCTCGCGCACCTGCGCCTTGAGGAAATCGAGATACTTGTTCCAATCCGGCGCATCACCCGGCTGCGGCGGCAGCTCGTGATGGCGACCTTGATTGGGATAGTTCGGCTGGTGCCAATCCACCACCGAGTAGTAAAGGCACAGGGGAAATTTCCGGCGATGACACGCGTCGGCCAGTTGCTTGAGCACGTCCTTGCCATAGGGCGTGTTCATGGTGTTGTAGGTGGTCTGCTTCGTGTCCCACAGGCAAAAGCCATCGTGATGCTTGGTGGTGAGGCACAGGTATTTCATGCCGGCCGCCTCGGCGAGATCGATCCAGTGGTCGGGATTGAAATTCACCGGATTCCATTGCTGCTGGAGCTTGACGTATTCCGCGCGGGGAATCCGGCGACGCCACTGATCCTGCTCATGCCAGCCGTTGATGGAATAAAGCCCCCAATGCACAAACATCCCGTAGCGGGCCTGAAACCACCATTCGCGTCCGCCATCAAAGGCCGAGCGCGGACGTCCCGGGCTGGGAAAGCCCGCCGCCAGACTCAAGATCGGCGCGGCAGCGGCAACGGTGATGCCGGCCTTGAGAAAGGAACGGCGGGTCAGGATGTTTTTGGCATTCATAATTTGGATTTGGTTATTTGAAAATGGACAATTCCCAGCGATTGGTCCAGCGGAGTTCGAGGCTTGAATCCTGGCTAAGGTGAATGGGCAGCCAGACGTAGGCGCTGGCAGCCATATTGGCGGGATTCCAGCGGTCGGCCATAAAAATAAAAGCCCCGGAATGTCCCGGGACCGGCAGAACAAAAGTGCCTTGCGCATCGAAGGTGTTGGTGGCATTGGGGCCAACACAGGGGTCGGCAACTTTTTTCCAAGGGCCGAACGGGTGTTCGGCCACAGCGTAGCTGGCGGGGTTGTGCCGCCAACCCGTACAACCGGAAGTGATGAGGAAATACCGGCCCTGATGCTTGAAAACCGCCGGCGCCTCGCGCTCCTCCTCCACGAGAATCCGTTCCCAGCGGTCGCTGGCATCCAGATAGTCATCGGTCAACCGCACGACATGCATGGTCTTGTTCTTTTCCGAGGCATAGAAAAACCAGGCGGTGCCGTCGTCATCTTGGAACAGCGTGCAATCCCGGACCATCTGGCCGCCATTCGGACGAAAGATTTTCACCAGGCGGAACGGCCCCGTCACCCGGTCGGCCACGCACACCGCCGCCTCGTATGATTCCGCGTGCGTTTTTCCGCTGCGGACGTAATGGAACCACATGACGAATTTCCCCGTGCGCGGACAACGCAGGACTTTGGGTCGTTCGATGCGCAAACCTTTATAGAGATCATCCGCCGGGTTATCGCTCACGGCCAGCGTCACGCCTTCATAGCGCCAGTCGTAAAGATTGGTGGAGGAATAGCAATTCACCCCCACCTCCGTGAGATTGCCGGCCGAGGGCGGATACTTGGGGCCGGCCGGCAGAGCCGTCATCGGCTGGCCATGCCAATAATAGCGGCCGCCCTCAAACAAAATGCCACCCGCGTGGGCATTAATCGGCCGACCCTCCACATCCAGCCAGACTTTACCGGGCCGGAATTCACCGGCACCAGCCAGGAGCGAAAAGAATGCCGCCACGGCAAGCGTGATTTTAAATCCCGTTCTTTTCATAGTCTAAAATTCAATCCGGCCAGCAGTCACAAAGGGTTAAAAGGATTGGCAAAGCATAGCGAATCAATGGCCTCGCTCAAGAAGAGAGGAGTAGAAACTTGAGACCGCAAACCGGGTTTAAACCGCCAAGTCGCCAAGACCAAGGGGGAGATCGGAGGCCAGAGGCCTACAGAGGTTAAATCGGAAAAGCGAGAAATCGAAAACGAGGGTCGGAAACTGGGCGGCACGTTTTTTACCGATTTTTACCGATTTTTACCGGCTACCGGTTTTTTTTCGGGTTCTTTAACGAGCGCGACGCGAGTCATGTCGCGTTTTGTCGCATTTTGGCGTTTTTGTCGCCCCTTTTCTGGCGTGCGCGGGGGCGCGGGGAGCCGGAGGGCGGAGGGCAGGCCTAAAGCTAAAACGCTGAAACGCTAATATACTGAAAATGGGACCAAAACAGAAAGTTGTTCAAATGCGACCTTACTTTTTTACCAGGGCCAAGGTCAATTGTTGTAAGTGGTTGATAGAGCATCTAAAACTGGACCGTTTCTGGACCATGGAGAGGCATATTTTCAGGGGTCGCTTTCTGGATACTGGATGCCCTGTGTCACTTTTTGTCACCTTTTGTCCCTTTTTGTCACCTTTTGTCACCCGGTTTTGAAAATGGCAAAAATG
>CAIXUZ010000007.1 GCA_903922735.1 uncultured Verrucomicrobia subdivision 3 bacterium | reverse complement strand
CGACGTGGGTGGCAGGATTGGTACTGCTGCTACCCCAGGCGCTATTCGACACGGCGTAGCCGAGGATGATGCTATTGGCGTCAATGATGCTATTATTGCCGCCAAAGATAAAGGTGCCGGCAGCCGGACCATAACCACCCGCCGAAGACCCGCCGATACCCAAAGTCAACTGATTGAGCCGGGCGTCCACGGTGGCGACGCCGCAGTTGAGCAGACTGCTGCAGGTGGTGGACCCACCACCGCCATTGCCGATACCGGAGAGATTATATTGATCGCCAATCCAGAGGCTGGCGCGGCTGAGACCGACGGACTCGCCACGGAGGGTGAGATTGGAACTGGTGCCGGTCCGGAAACTCATCGAGCCAGCCTGACGTCCGCCGAACACCACTATGCCATCGGCATTGAAAACATTGCTCTGGCCAAGGAAGATGTTGTTGGTAATGGTGCCGGAGTAGCCAACGCCGGAGCTGCCGAGCGCGATGTTATTATAGGCCGTGATGGTGTTGTTGGTGGCCAGAGACAACACGAACTGCACCCCTGAATTAATGGGATTGCCGCCGATGACCGCCGCGTTGAATTTGTTGACGCTGGCGGTGAGACTGGCCAGACCCGACAAGTCAAGAGACGCCACCGCGACACCAGTGGTATTCGTGCCGCATGGTTCGATGGCGAAAATTCCGTTCGGAGCATTGACGGCGAGCGCGCCACCGCTAACGAAGGAAACGCGCGTGGTGGCAACGATGCCGCCAATGGTGTTGAGGTAATTACCGACCCCAAAAGCAATGTAGGCGGTGGCATTGCTGATGGCGAGTGTCTTGCCCGCAGCGATGCTGACGTTGTTGGTGGCAACACCGAGAGACTGGAAATTGAGGCTGGCAACGGTCTGGTTGCCATTCACGTACAGATTGCCCGCCGTGCCATTCGTGGTGCCGAGCGTGACTTCGCTGGAGGCGGGCAGGACATCGTTCGTTGACAACTGGAGGGCGCCGAGTTTTACGAAGGTGTTGCTGGAATAAGTGGCCGGGGCACCTAGGGTCAGCGTGCCGGAACCCAGCTTGACGAAATCAGTATCACCAATGATCGGGAGGTTCAACACGGCGTTGCTATACACGGTGAAGGTCGTCGGACCGACAAAGTGGTTCAACGCCCCGCCGCTGACGGTGAAGGTTCCGTTGGTGAACAAGAGGTTGTTTACATTCTGGGTGGCGCTGACAGTAATCGCGCAGGTTCCGCCCGCGCCGTAGAAAGAGGCGTCGTTGCCCGTCGCCGGCCAAGTCAGGAGCGGATTGGAACCGGTATTGGTGGAAGACCAATTCGCGTTCGTGCCGCTCCAAATGCCGTTCGCCGCCTGCAGACCGGCGGTAGTAGCCGTGTCCCAGAAATAATTCAACGCCGCCGGCACCACGACATTCACATTGAACCGGGTTGAATCAGTCGCGCCATTGGTGTCAATCACCGTGAGCTGGATCGTCGCGTTGCCGGCGCGGGTCGCAGAGGGCGTGATGGTGACGGTGCGGTTCGAACCGGAGCCGCCGAGAACAATGCCGGAATTGGCGACAATGCCCGGGCTGAAAGACTGCGCGAACACAGTGAGATTCGAGGAGGAATAATTCGTTTCGCCGACGGTGAACGCCAACGGCCCGACCGGCGTGCCGGGGGAAGTGACTTGATCGGCAATGTCCGAAATGACCGGCGGCGTAAAGCCGCCGCCCGCGATGCGATTGGTCGTGCCGTCGGCGAGCAGTTCGATGAATCGCAGGCCGTGCGTCGGATCCGGGTCGGCGGAAACGAGCAGCCGGCGCCCATCGGAAAGTTCGAGCCGGGACGAAGTGGGGCCGGTGGCGACCACATTGGTCACCGGATTGGCGACCCCGGCCGCCAGCGGGATCAGCAGGGTGAGAAATTGGTTGGTGCCCGTGCCAGAACGGTTGTGCGTCACGGTCGTGGCGGGGACGTGCTCCGGCTGGCTGCCGATGATATTCCAGCCGAGGAGTAGATTGTAGCTGGCGTTTGAGCGGCCCACAACCGTGGCTACGGTCAGGTTCGACAACAAACAAGGCACCACCGCAAGGTTGGCCAGGCCGGCATCGGTGGTGGTCACGGCTTTGGTGGCGGCGTCCATGACGGTGTTCGTCGGAATCAGATGCCAACGAGCTTCGTAAGTGTGGCTGGCGGCATCGGTCGGGGCCAGCGTATCTGCGACCAGATAAAGGTCGGGCTTAATGAAGAGAACGCGCCGCGTCTGGACGGCAGGCCGGCTGGTGTAAGTGCCATAGCCAAGGTTATAAATACCGGCGGCAAAATCGTGATTCGCATCCGTCTCCCAACGCGAGTCAATGGGCGTTTGCGCAACATAATCCGGATCGGAATAGGAAACGGTGCCATCGCCGCCAGCCTGGTTCTGACCGTCCACGATCACGGTATTGTGTGAATAGGCAGATACGGCATAGCTGCGCCAGATGCTGGTCTCGTAATTGCCACCACCCGAATCGAACAGAATCTTCCGCCCATTGGCCCAGAGGACGACATTGAGCTTGTCCTGATGCTGGTGGGCGGCCCCCATGGCCCCGCCGTCGAGGCAAAGATAGTTGTCCGTCCGCGACCAACCCGACCGCATGACGTTGTAGCCCGCCCACGGATAATTGTAAGAGGTAAATGACGGCGGGACGCCGGACGCGCCGTCACTGGCCACCCACAGGAAATCGAGCCGGTTGGTGAAAAGGTTCGTAACGGCAGCGAGTGAACTCAGGGAGCTCGGTGGCCCGATGCAGTCATTGAACTGCGGCATGGTCCGGTCCGGGGCCATCAATTGGAGATAGTGCGCGTAGCCTTTTTCCAGGTTGGCCACATAGTTTGTGGGCAATTCCGGCACGAGGCCTTCGAGGGCGGCCACATTGTAAATGGTCAGGATGTTGCCAAGCGCCACGCCGTGGTAGCCGGTGGACATTTCCTTCTGGACGCCATCGGGGTAAAATTGATTCGTTTCCTCACTGTAAAGTTTTTGGGCGGCAAAGGTCCGCCAACTGGCGGCATTGGTCAGCTCCGGATACAACGCGCCCACCGTGTAGAGGCCGGACATCTCCATAGTCACCCAATTTCCCGAAGTAAAAAAATTTGAAAGGTAGCGCGAGTGATCGACGCAGCACTTGAGATAGTCGCACACATCCTGATCCGTGAACGAGGGCGAAAGGAGGAAACGGTGGTAACTGTAGGGCCAACTGGTTCCCATGCGAATGCCGGACTCGATGGTCCGCCAACAGGAGCCGGCGCCATTTTGCTGGCTGGCGGGCACGGGGCAATTCGTCAGCCAGCTCCGGAGCTGGGCCACCCAGAATTTGGTGTAAATATCATTCCCCGTGCCCCACCAAGTGTCGCCGAGATTCGGCCAGGCCCCCATGCGGTTCATCTGCCATTGCCACTCGTTGTTCGGCGCGTAGCCATTGGCCGGATTCGTGGTGACGTTGAAATACCAGTTGATGACGCCGTTGGAAAACGTGTAGCCGATGCCGATGCTATTGATGTAACCGTTGGTGGTCTGGTCGGCGGAAGTTTTGTTGTAACCGACGGTGTTGGTGACCGCATGCGGATCAAAATACCAGTTGACGTTGGTGCGGGTGCGGAGGTAGGCGGCGAGATTGGTCACGGCGGCGACATAGTTGTTCTGGACCACATTGGTCCGCACCTGATCAAGCCCCGGATAATTCAAATTCAACGCCGCAAATAAATTGGAGTCCGTCATTACCGCGCCCGCGGGGGGCGGAGCGGCGCACTGCAACAACCCGGCAATCCCGACGGCCATGGCCAGAGATTTAAAAATGGAAAGCCCCGGGATGCGCCGGCCATTCCGGGTTTTGAATTTGGTTATTTGGCTCACAATTTTTGCCTTTTCATCTGCTTTCGAAAAATCGAAACACGTCATTTAATATTTTGATGCCACATCAAGGTTAACGGCTAGTGATTATTCCTCACTATAACAGTTCAATTTAAGGTTGCCACGCTTTGATTTTGCTTTTTTACCGAGGGCGGAGGCTGCCTCAACATCCGAATTCAGAAAATAATAAGCGGACTCATGTGTACGGCTACACAAGCAATGTCACGTTTTGTCGTGATTTGTCGCGTTTTGGCGTTTTTGTCATGCTTTTTTTGGTGTGCGCGCGGGGCGGAGACCAGAGGGTAGAGGTCAGAGGTCAACTGGAGGGCGGAAAACATTCATTAGGCATTAATCATTGGGCACCGGGCATTGGACATTGGGAGCGGGGAGCTTCCGTGGGCTCTCCTCGCCACCGGTTGAATCTCTCTGGAGACCTCACTAGGAAACTTTACCAGACGGAGGGATAATTGTTGTAAGTGGTTGATAGAGCATCCAAAACTGGACCGTTTCTGGACCATGGAGAGGCATATTTTCAGGGGTCGCTTTCTGGATACTGGATGCCCTGTGTCACTTTTTGTCACCTTTTGTCCCTTTTTGTCACCTTTTGTCACCCGGTTTTGAAAATGGCAAAAATG
>CAIXUZ010000006.1 GCA_903922735.1 uncultured Verrucomicrobia subdivision 3 bacterium | reverse complement strand
TCGCGGGAACATCGATGTAATTCGCGGGAACATCGATGTAATTCGCGGGAACATCGATGTAATTCGCGGGAACATCGATGTAATTCGCGGGAACATCGATGTAAAATCATTTTACCTTGAGGTAAAATGGCTTTGGGACATCGTAAAATGACAGAATATCGTGGTTTTACCGTTAAAACCCCGCTTTTTCAGAAAAAAGGGTCAAAAAGGGAGTTTGAGGGTCGAGGAGCGTTGATTTCCATGCCACCAAGACGACAAGGGGTATGATTTCATTTTCCCGCGGGGCGTCCCCTGCCCGATTGGCCTATACGGGTAGGCTTTGGGGCGGCTACTGCCGCCAACTCATCACAGCGCCGTCAGGCGCGGAATCTATGTAGAAAATACGTCCCGATTTGAAATCCAGCCCCGTAGGGGCGGCATCTTCGGAGAACCCCATCCGCTGCTGTTCCTGATGAAGGCGGAGATGCCGCTCCTGACGGAGCTTGGAAATCTTATTTTCTCCGGGTGCTACAAAGATGCCGCGCCTACGGCGCCAAACATGGCGGAAATCAAGACCATCGCGGAGCGCGCCCCTTTTCCCGCTTGCCAATATTTCGGGTCTGACGCATTTTCGCGCGATGGAATCTTACGAACTGCTCCGCGCGGTGTTTGATAAAAAACCCGCCAAGGATGTCTCCGCCGACCTCGAACTCTCCACCTCGATGATCTACAAATGGGCGCAGCCGCCCTACCAGCTCGGCGGCATCGAGAACCCGCTCGACCGCGTGGACGCCCTCTACCAAAGCACGCGCGATGTGCGCCTCATCCAATGGATCTGCCAGCGCGCGGGCGGCTTCTTCATCCGCAACCCCCAGCACGCGCCGCATCCGCATTGCCTCATCCCGGCCACCAACCAGATCGTCCAGGAATTCGCCGACCTGCTGCACACCATCGCGCTGGCCACCGCCGACGAGAAGGTCACCGCCGCGGAGGCCAAACAAATCCGCGCGCGCTGGGAGGAATTGAAAACCGTGACGGAAGGTTTTGTGGCCGCCTGCGAAAACGGCAATTTTACCGCCCTGCGCGAGCACACCGCATCGCCCGTTAAGAAGTGACAACCGGCCTTTGCCGCCTACCTGAAAGCCGCGCCGGGGAAATAAAGACAATCAGGTAATAAAGACCGGGTGAAGAATGCATGGCGGGGCAAGCTGCGGAGCAGCGACCGATAGTAGCCCACGGCTTTAGCCGTGGGTTTATCCAGCAGGATGAATCAGCCTCGGAGGGGGCGAAAGAATAATTGTCCGTTGGTTTTCTGCCGCCCCATCCGGGGCTTGAATCTTGGTTGGACGATTAACCCACGGTTGACACCGTGGGCTATTTTCTGCCGCGCCTCCGGCGCTGCGTGCGTAGGTCAGCCAGCCTTTGCCTTCGCCGCCTAGAGAACCCCTGCGCTGCCGTCAATTCACCGTAGCAATGATTCCAAGCAAAAAGCCGCCCCGGTTGCCCGGAGCGGCTTGTAATTGTTGGTAGGGACATCGCGCTGCGATGTCCGGTCGGCGCAGCGCGCCAACCCTACCCTATTTCTTCTTCGCGGTCTTGGCCTTGCGCTTCTCTTCGATGGCGGCTTGCGCGGCGGCCAGGCGGGCCACCGGCACGCGGAACGGCGAGCAGGACACGTAGGTCAAGCCGGCGCGGTGACAGAACTTCACGGAATCGGGGTCGCCGCCGTGTTCGCCGCAGATGCCGAGCTTGATGCCGGGCCGGGTCGCATTGCCCTTCTTCGCGGCGATCTCGATGAGCTGGCCGACGCCGGTCTGGTCGATCGAGGCGAACGGGTTCTTCTTGATGATCTCGTTCTCGGTGTAGGCGCCGAGGAAGGAGCCGGAATCGTCGCGGCTCATGCCGAGGCAGGTCTGCGTGAGGTCGTTCGTGCCGAAGCTGAAGAACTCCGCCGTCTGCGCGATCTCGTCGGCGGTGAGGGCGCCGCGCGGGACTTCGATCATGGTGCCGACGCTGTAGGTGAACTTGACCTTCTTTTCCTTCATCACCAGCGCGGCGACTTCGTGAACGATGGCGACTTGCAGGTCGAGTTCGCGCTTGAAGCCGACGAGCGGGATCATGACTTCGGGCTTGGGCTTGAAGCCGGCCTTCTGCGCATCGGCGGCCGCTTCGAACACGGCGCGGGCCTGCATGCGGGTGATTTCCGGGAACTTGATGCCGAGGCGGCAGCCGCGGAACCCGAGCATGGGGTTGAACTCGTGCAGCTCGTGCACGCGGTTGATGATGCGCTCGACGGGGATGTTCATCTTCCGGGCGAGGTCCATCTGCGATTCCTTGGTGTTCGGGAGGAACTCATGGAGCGGCGGATCGAGGAAGCGGATGGTGGCGGGGAATCCCTTCAGCGCCTTGAAGATGCCGAAGAAGTCCTCGCGCTGATACGGCAACAGCTTGGCGAGCGCCGTTTCGCGGGCTTCCAGCGAGTCGGCGAGAATCATCTCGCGCATGGCGTCAATGCGATTGCCCTCGAAGAACATGTGTTCCGTGCGGGTGAGACCGATGCCCACCGCGCCAAAGGCGACGGCATTGCTGGTCTGCTCCGGCGTGTCGGCGTTCGTGCGGACGGACAGGCGCGTGAACTGCGAGCACCATTTCATGAGCTGCGTGTAGTTCTTGAACTTCTCGGTGGCCTGCGCGGCCTTGTCGCCGTGGATGAGGCCGGCGATGATTTCGGACGGGGCGGTTTTGACTTCGCCCGCGTAAACGGTGCCGGCGGTGCCGTCGATGGAGAGGTATTCGCCTTCCTTGAACGTCTGGCCGCTGATGGTGACGGTCTGCTTATCGTAATCCACATGGACGCCGCTGGCGCCGCACACGCAGACTTTGCCCATCTGGCGGGCGACGAGCGCCGCGTGGGAGGAGACGCCACCGCGCGCAGTGAGAATGCCTTCGGCCGCGATCATGCCGCGCAAATCTTCCGGGGAAGTTTCGACGCGGACGAGCAGGACTTTCTCGCCCTTCTTCTCGGCTTCCACGGCGCGTTCGGCGTTGAGATAGATTTTGCCGGAAGCGGCACCGGGGCCGGCCGGGAGACCGGTGGCGATGACGGTGGCCTTCTTGACTTCGGCCAAATCAAAGATCGGCGCGAGCAACTGGTCGAGCTGGTCGGCCGGATTCCGCAACACGGCGGTTTCCGCATCGATCAATTTTTCCTTCACCATGTCGGCGGCGAACTTGAGCGCGGCGGCGGCGGTGCGCTTGCCGTTGCGGGTCTGGAGCATGAACAGCTTGCCGCTCTGGACGGTGAATTCGATGTCCTGCACGTCCTTGAAATGTTTTTCCAGGGTCTTGCGCACGGCCATGAGTTCCGCGTAGCTCTTGGGCATCTCGTCCTTGAGCTTGAGCACGGGCTCGGGCGTGCGGACGCCGGCGACCACGTCTTCGCCCTGGGCGTTGATGAGGAATTCGCCGTAGAACTCGTTGGTGCCGTTCGCGGGATTGCGGGTGAACGCGACGCCGGAACCGGAATCATTGCCGGTGTTGCCGAACACCATGGCCTGGACGTTGACGGCGGTGCCCCATTCGGCGGGGATGTTATATTTGCGGCGATAGACGATCGCGCGGTCGTTCATCCAGGAACCGAACACGGCACCGGCGGCGCCGCGCAGCTGATCCCAGGGATTCGTCGGGAAATCCTTGCCGGTGCGTTCCTTGACGAGCGCCTTGAAGCGCTTGACGAGTTCGGCCTGGTCCTCGGCGGTCAGTTCAGAATCAACGATGTCCTTGTGATATTTCTCGTGCTTGAATTCGTGGATGACGGTTTCAAACGGTTCGTGGTCTTCGTTGGCGCGCTTCTGCACGCCGATGACGACGTCGCCATACATCTGGATGAAGCGGCGGTAGCAATCCCACGCGAAGCGCGGATTCTTGGTGGCCTCCGCCAACGCGACCACGGCCTGGTCATTCAGGCCGAGGTTCAAAATCGTGTCCATCATGCCGGGCATGGAATCGCGCGCACCGGAGCGGACGGCGACGAGGAGCGGCATGCCGCTGGTGGCACCGAACTTCGTGCCCATGATCTTTTCCATGTTGGCGATGCCGGCTTCCATCTGGCTCTGGAGCTCTTTCGGGTAGGTCTTCTTGTGCGCGTAGAAATACGTGCAGACTTCGGTGGTGATGGTGAAGCCGGGAGGCACGGGCAAACCGATGCGGGTCATTTCCGCAAGGTTCGCGCCTTTGCCGCCGAGCAGGGGTTTCATGCTGCCGTCCCCGTCGGCTTTTTTATTGCCCCAGGTATAGACGTATTTGATGGATTTAGTTTTAGCCATAAATTGAGTGATTACAGTTAAGTTTTACGTGTTAAAAACGAGAGTCAAAAATAACAAAGCTTCTAGCAGAGTCAATGAATCAAGCGGCCGAATTCCGGCCGGCGGCGAAGGGGCCGGTTCAGGCGACGCCAGGCATCGCAGCGCGGGGGCGGCGGCGGATCCGGGGCCGCAGGAGCAGGCGGCGCGGTGATCATTCCAGATAGGGCTTAAGTTGGACGAAGTTGAGGAGGAGTTCGTCGCCGGGACTGGCGGCGGCGTCGCTGAAGGTGAGGCCGAGGGTGGGTGCCTTGGCGCGGAAGATCATCCGGTGGAGGTTGATCTTGCCAACGTTGTCGTTTTTCTTTTCGTGTTTGCCGTCGCGCTTGTCCACATGAATGAAGCTCTTCTCCGGGATGATTTCGGCGCCTTCCAGTTCCGCAGTGATGCCGTAGCGGCGCGGATTGTATTTCTTTCCGACGACGTCCTTGCGATCGGCGGTGACGAATTGGAGGCAGTAGGTTTTGCCGATAGTGAGTCCGCGCGCGGTCTGGCTGATGCGATTCGGTTTGCCAGCCTGCCGCTTCATCACACAAACAGAGTCGCCCGCATTGCCGCCGCCCCAGCGGCCTTGGCTGTTCTTGCCGTAGCCGGCGATGGTGTCGGCGCGGATGGCATCGGCGGTGGCAGGCGCGAGCGTCCAGCCGGCCAGTCCCTCGGCAAAGTCGGGATTTTCCAGGTGCCCGGGGTTATAGGTGAAGCCGTAGCGCGTGGAGAGCATGTCCTTGCGGCCCTCCACCGCGTAGTGGCGCATGAGCAAGAACGACCAGCGCGCGAGTTCCTCGTCGCCATAGTGGGTGCCCCAGTAGCCGGTGGTGGCGAGGTTCGCGAAGTCAGGGCTGTTCGCGATCATGTTCACCTGCATATCGAGGAAGTATTTGAAGTCCGCCGCGGGGTTGAACTCCAGGGAGATGATCGGGATTTGATTGAAGTTGCCGAAGATGATGCCGGTGCCCGCGGCCGCGCCGGGGAAGGTGGCGTTGAAGCGGCGCATGGTTTCGCCGAGCATGTCGTCGAGATAGGCGGCGGCGGCTTTCTCGTCGGGCTGCGGATGGCAATAGGCCTCGAAGAGCAACCGGCCGCGCCCGTGCGAGGCGTTGAGCGCGGCGGACATGAAGTCGGTGTGCAGCGCGGCGATGCCCGGCTTGCCGACGATCCACGAATAGATCAGCCGGTTCCCGGGATTGCTCACCCGCCAGAGCGCCTTGGTATAGTTGTCGATCGTCGCGCGGCCAAAGAAGAGTTCGTCGCTGGTAAAGCCGTCGTATTGAGGCGCAGTCAGGCCGGCGTGCTTTTCCATCCGCGCCTGCACGTTGGCGGGATCATCCACGGGCTCGACGTTGAAGTTGGCGAGCCACTTGAGCCCGCGCGCCTTCGCCTCGGTGAGCGCCTCGCCCGGCAACGTGCCGCCGTTAAGCGTCGTGACCGCCGGGAGGATGTACCGCTTCATGAAGTTCCAGTCGTAGCGGCCGTTCTCCTTGACGGCGGAATCGGCGCACGGCGGGTAGTCGAAAATTTCCGGAATCGAGCGCACCAGCAGGCGCGCGGCGGTGTTGCCGGTGATGGTGAGGCGGTGCTCACCCATGCTCACGGCGCGGAAAGCTTCCAAACGGTCGGTGGTCGCGGTGATCACCACATCGCGGTCATCGAGCTTGATGCTCAACTCCGGCGCGGGCGTGGCGGAGGAGAGCGCGATGAAGATCCAGCCGTCGCGTGGATTGACGAAGCTGAGAGTCTGCGGCGTATTGCCGACAGGCTCATTGAGCACCTCGGCGACGAGGTTGTTCAGTTGCTTGATGTGGCTGCGGTCAATCGCAGGGACCTCGATGATGCTGATTGGATAACGGGCTTCGAGCACGGTCGCGTGCGTTTTGCTGTGGCGCACGGTGGCATTCAGCGCGTAATCGCCGCAGGGAAATCCGGCCAGCTGCGCGGAAACTTTTCCATCCTTGAGCGGGATGGTCTGCGGCGGGAGCCGGTCGCCATCGAGCTTGATGAGACATTCGTAGGCGTCCGGCTTCTCGGGCAGCACGCCGTAGAACTTGAAGGTCAGTTCCGGCTTTGTCTGCGGAATCCGGTTGAGCAGCGGTTGGAAAGGCAGCAACCGCGGGGCGGCGACGATGGACATCTGCGTGCTGGAACCTTTGCGCGCGCCTTCGCTAACCGCTTCGAGCTTGAGGTCGGCGAAGGCGATTTCGCCGATCAGATCAATCGCGAACATGGCCAGACCATATTCCTTGTCGCGGGAGGGAAACAGTTTGAAGGTCTTTTCGTGGAGCTTCCATTCGGAATCGGCGGGTAGATTTTTGAAGCCGGCCTCGTTGAACCAGCCGCCATTATGGATGATCAACCCGGCGTTGCGGCTCTGGAAGCCCTTGGTCTTGATGTAGCCGCTCAGCTTATAGGTTTCGCCGGCGACGAGCTTCATGCCCTGTTGCCGCACGCTCACCTGTCCGGACTTGCCGCCATTGCCTTGCAGGACGATGGCCGGCTTGCGGCCTTCTGGACCACCGGTGCGCTGATAGACCACGCCCTTGATGGAGGAGGACGGGCTCCAGAATTCGGGGAAGGACACCTGCTCGGCATCGAAGCTGCTGTTGATCAGCAGGTTCTCGCCCTCCGCCACCGCTGCCCGTGCAGTCGACAAGGAGAGCGCAACCCCCAGCAACGCGAGGAACTTTTTCATCAGCATATCCTCAATTACGGATAGAAAATTACTGTTGATGCGGGCTCATTTACTTGATGCTGCGCGGTTGGTGGAGAATTGCTTTTCGCCTTTTTTATCACCGAGTCAACGTGCCTACACGGGTAGCGGCTGTCAATTGGATGTTTTGAGGGAGAATGCTGAAACGCTGAGACTTGAGACCTCAGACGCAAAGGCGCAAAGCTCAAATGGGGAACATTCAACGCCGGACATCCAATGTTGGCGCTCTGCCGAGACGCCGCTACGGGGCCGCAGGAGCAGGCGGCAAAGATGGTGAAGTCGGCGGGGGTTTCGCCGGGTTGACGTTGCCAGCGGCGGGGATTCATAAAATTACGATTCACGATTCACGATTGGCGACTCACCGGGGTTGGGGAACCATTCAACATTTATCCGGCATCAGGCATTGGCGAGACGAGGCCGGCGCTCCGGGGACGGGAGCATGGAGCGAGCGGTTGACACGTTTTTCCCGACCCGATACCCTGCATGAAGATGAGCGTATTCAAAATACCAACTCTCTTTCATCTATGGGGCGTCAATCCCTTGACGCGGCAAACAAACAACCTCTCATCGGCTATGAAAAACTATTCATTGATTACACCTACACCCCTGAAAAGAATCGCAGGACTACTAGTATTCGCCGGCGGCATTGGCCTGGGTTTGAGCGCGGAAAAGCCAACCATGGTCGTGGCCCGAACCGAAGCTTCCCAGATTTACGGATGGCAACCGGCCATGGGCGAAGGGCTGGCGCAGACAATCGTCACTGAACTAGTCAAGACGGGGAAATTCAACATGCTGGAATCCCTGGCTTTGCCGGATTTGCGCCAAGAACAAGGCCTGAACGCATCGGGCGAGGTGGCAGCCTCGGAAGGCACACAAAAAGGAGGGTGGGAAGGGGCTGACTATATTTTTATCACCAAAGTAACTGCATTCGGCTCCAAAAAAACCGGCTATGGTGTGGATACCAGCCTGCCGACAGGTCCTGATCCCTGGGTGAGAGTGCTAGGCCCAAGAGGTCCGGAAGGTCCTGGTCCACGAGGCGGTCCCAGCCCTGGTCCGAGCCCCGGAGGACCCGGCGGAAGGCCCGGCGGCGGTGGCGGAGCAAGGCCCGGCGAACCGAGGCCACACGGAGATGCCGGCACCCGGGGGGCGCTGGCTGGTGGCAACCTGTTTTCAGTCCCGATTTTCGCCGCCGCTTTTCCGGTTCCCAGCGTTCAAAATCCTTTCGGAGGAGGACCCTTTATTCCATTCCCCGGGCCAGGAACATCGTTTGGAAGTAAAAAATCTGAAACCAAAATCACCATCGTCTGGCGGATTGTGGATATCACTTCGCGCAAAATCATAGCGAGCGACACGGCGGAAGGCATTGAAAAGGGCGGGAGCTTCGAGATCGGCGGTTTCAAGTTTGGCGATGAGCAGTCGCAGGATAGCGCGATGGGCAAAGCCACCAAGAAGGCGGTGGCCATAATCATGAGCCAGGTCCGGGAGCTGGATTTGCCCGTGCCCGATCGGACCCTGGTCATTAAAAAACAGGGAGAGGAGAATCAGAAAAAAGCGGACGCCCAATACTGGAAGCTGCGCAGCGTGCGCGGCAAGGTGGTGCTGGTTGACGGAAAAGAAATCTGGGTCAATCTGGGCAGCAAAAACGGCTTCGCCGTGAATGACAAAGTCAAAATCTACCGGACCACCGAGAAGAAAAACTCAAAGGGCATCGTGATGCTGACAAAATACGAGGTGGCGGGGACCATCCAACTCACCACGGTTCAAAAAGATAAGAGCATGGGAATCTACTCCGGCGCGGAACCCGTCCAAGAAGACTGGGCGGCGGCCGACGATCAACTGGATATCAACGATCTCGAATCGCCGAGCAACGGCACATCGGTTAATCAGTGACGATACGGGCAAAGCCCGCAACATTAAAAAGGTCGGGGACGGCGACGTCCCCGACCTTTTTTCTCTAGGCACCCTCTTCAGCCTAGCTCTGATCCCACGAAGCGTGGGAAACGGTAGCCATCTCCGAGGCGGATTGGGAAAATTGAAAGCGGATGCGGGATGCTTGGAGGAAGAGATCCAGACCTGCCAAGGTATGATTTAATTAACATATCAACAAATCAGGATGCGTTGATTTTTAAGTTGAATTCAGGGGGGCATTGCCTATCTTGGGAAGATGTCGAACAACGCCGAACTCCTAAAAAAAGCGCTCCGCGAACGCATTGTCATCATTGACGGCGCGATGGGCACGACCATCCGCACCTACGGGCTGGGCGAGAAGGAGATTCGAGGCGAACGGTTCAAGGACTCAAAGAAAGACCTGAAGAACAACGGCGACCTTTACTCGCTGACGCAGGCGACGACGATTGGCGACATCCACCGGCGCTTTCTCGAAGCGGGGGCGGACATCATCGAGACGAACACCTTTTCCGCCACCAGCATAGGCCAGAGCGAATTTTTCGTGGACGACCCGCGCGAACACGGCGGGCGCAAAGACCCGGCGTTTTACCAGGGCGTCATCGAGAATAAATTCCTCAACGACCTCGCGTGGGAGATCAACGAGCAATCCGCCCAACAATGCCGCGAATGGTGCGACCGCATCGCGAACAAAACCGGCCGTCCGCGCTTCGTCGCGGGCGCGGTCGGGCCGCTGACGGTTTCGCTCTCCAATTCGCCGGATGCGGACGACGCGGGGTTTCGCGTTTGCACGTTCGATCAGGTGAAGACGGCTTACACGCATCAGATTCGCGGACTCATCGCGGGCGGCTCGGACTTGTTGCTGGTGGAAACGATCTTTGATTCGCTCAACGCCAAGGCGGCGCTGGTGGCGATCCAGGAAGTCTTCGAGCAGGACGGCAAGATCCTGCCGATCATGATTTCCGCCGCCGTCGGGCGCGGGGGCGAGACGATGATTTCCGCGCAGACCATCGAGGCGTATTGGAACGCGATGAAGCACGTGAAGCCGATTGCCATCGGGCTCAACTGCTCGCTCGGACCGGATCTGATGCGTCCGTTTCTGGAGGAGCTTGCCGAAAAATCGGACACGGCGATTTCCTGTTATCCCAACGCCGGCCTGCCAAATCCGCTGTCGCCGACGGGCTTTGATCTAAAGCCGGAGGACATGGGGAATTTCCTGGGGGAATTTGCCAAAAGCGGCTTGATCAACATCGCCGGCGGCTGCTGCGGCAATACGCCCGAACACATCGCGGCAATTGCGAAGGCGCTGGAGGGACGGCATCCGCGGGAGTTTGGAGCGCCGGTCTCCGGCCCGGCTCGTTCCAAACCATCTCAACATGCCGGGTCGGAGACCGGCGCTCCAATCCAGCAGCGACCGCTTCGTCTCTCCGGCTCGCAACCATTCACGCAGCAGACGGGGCAGTTCATCATGATCGGCGAGCGCACGAACGTGGCGGGTTCGCCCAGGTTCGCCAAGCTGATCAAGGGAAACAACTACGAGGAAGCGGTCGCCGTGGCGCGACAGCAGGTCGAGAACGGCGCGAACATCATCGACATCTGCATGGACGAAGGGATGATCGACGGCGTGGCCGCGATGACGCGCTATCTGCATTTGCTGGGCAGTGAACCGGAAGTCGCGAAAGCCCCCTTCATGGTGGACTCGTCGAAATGGGACGTCATCGAAGCCGGGCTGAAATGTCTCCAGGGCAAAGGCATCGTGAATTCCATCTCGATGAAGGAAGGCGAAGCGAAGTTCCGCGAATGCGCCGCGAAAGTTTTGAAATACGGCGCGGCGGTGGTGGTGATGGCGTTCGACGAGCAAGGCCAGGCAGCGACGCTGGCGGACAAGATCCGCATCTGCGAACGCGCCTATCGCATCCTGGTGGACGAAGTCGGCTTCCCGCCGGAGGACATCATTTTCGATCCGAACATCCTCACCGTCGGCACGGGCATCGAGGAGCACAACAACTATGCCGTGGACTTCATCGAAGCCACGCGCTGGATCAAAAACAATTTGCCGCACGCGAAAGTCAGCGGCGGTTTGTCGAACGTGTCGTTCAGCTTCCGCGGCAACAATCCCGTGCGCGAAGCGATGCACAGCGCGTTCCTGTTCCACGCCATCCAAGCGGGCATGGACATGGCCATCGTGAACGCGGGCATGCTGGAGGTTTATGCGGAGATCGAGCCGGAGCTGAAGGAGCTGGTCGAAGACGTTTTGCTCAACCGCCGTCCGGACGCCACCGAACGACTGGTGAACTTCGGCGAAAAGCTCAAAGCCGCCAGCGCGGGCACCACCGTCGCCGACCAGAAAATCGAGGAAGAATGGCGCAAAGGGACGGTCGAAGAGCGCCTCTCGCACTCGCTGGTAAAGGGCATTGATCTTTATGTTGACGCGGACACGGCGGAAGCGCTGGCCAAATACGGCAAGCCGCTCACAGTCATTGAAGGTCCGCTGATGGCGGGCATGAGCGTCGTCGGCGATTTGTTCGGCGCGGGCAAAATGTTTTTGCCGCAGGTCGTGAAGTCGGCGCGCGTGATGAAGAAGTCCGTCGCGTATCTCACCCCATTCATGGAAGCGGAAAAAGCAGCGATGGCGGCGCGGGGCGAAACGGTAAAGGCGCAGGGCAAAGTCGTGCTCGCCACGGTGAAGGGCGACGTGCATGACATCGGCAAGAACATCGTCGGCGTGGTACTGGCCTGCAATAATTACGAGGTCATTGATATGGGCGTGATGGTGCCCTGCGAGAAAATTCTGGAACGCGCGAAGCGGGAGAACGCGGATATCATCGGCCTGAGCGGACTGATCACGCCGTCGCTCGACGAGATGGTGCACGTTGCGAAGGAGATGGAGCGCACGGGTTTCAAGGTTCCCCTGCTCATCGGCGGGGCGACCACGAGTCGCGCGCACACCGCGGTCAAGATCGCCCAGCATTACAGCGAACCAATCGTCCATGTGCTCGACGCCTCGCGCGCCGTGCCGGTGACGAGCAGCTTATTGAGCAAGGATGGCAAGGCCGCCTTCGTAAAACAACTGCAGGAAGATTACGAGAAACTGCGCGCCCAACATGCGGGTTCGGCGGTAAAACTATTATCCCTGGAAGCCGCCCGCGCCAATGCGCCCAAGTTGAAATATGACGATTTGCCGAAGCCGGAGTTCACCGGCGTGCGCACCCTTTCATCCGGCGCTTTCAATCCCGGCAAATGCGACTGCGGATCAGCGCACGGCCACGCGGGAGCATTCGGCATTGCCATCGAGGACCTCGTGCCGTTCATCGACTGGACGCCGTTTTTCCACACGTGGGAGTTGCGCGGCGTTTATCCGAAAATCCTTCAGCACGAAAAACACGGCGAGGAGGCGACCAAGCTATTCGCCGATGCCCAAAAAATGCTCACGGAATTCGTCGCGAACAAATCACTGAAGCTTCAGGCCGTTTATGGCCTTTTCCCCGCGAACGCCGTCGGCGATGACGTGGAAGTCTACACCAACGGGTCGCGCCAGCATCGGCGGACGAAATTCCATTTCCTGCGCCAACAGATGGAGAAAGGCGACGGGACGCCGAACTGGTGCCTGGCGGATTTTGTGGCGCCAAAGCAGGAGTCAGAAGTCAGAAGTCAGAAGTCGGAAGATTATTTGGGCGCATTTGCGGTCACGAGCGGGCACGGGCTGAAGGAAATCGTCGAAGGTTACAAAGCCAAACACGATGACTACAATGCGATTCTGGCGGAAGCCATTGCGGATCGGCTGGCAGAAGCCTTCGCCGAGTATTTGCACCAACGCGTCCGGAACGAATGGGGTTTTGGCAAATTGGAGAAACTGACGACGGCCGAACTCATCGAGGAAAAATACCGCGGCGTCCGGCCGGCGGCGGGTTATCCCGCCAGCCCGGATCATACCGAGAAAGGCATTCTCTGGGACTTGCTCGACGTGGAGCAACACACCGGCATCAAGCTCACGGAAAGTTTCGCCATGTGGCCGGGTAGCTCGGTGAGCGGCCTTTATTTCGCGCATCCCGAGTCAAAATATTTTGCCGTCGGCAAACTGGGCAAAGATCAGATTGAAGACTATGCGAAGCGGAAGCATTTTACCGTGGCCGAAACCGAAAAATGGCTGGGGCCGTGGCTGAATTATACGCCGGCCTGATTTAACCTGAAAACCGAAGTTAAAAATGGCCGTCGTCCCAAGAACCCGTGTGGCTGGGAAATGGGGCAAAGCGGGGCTAAAGCCCGCGCAATCCAAACGCTGCCGCGAAGTTGGGTACACCTCCCGCCAACGCGGAGCGTTTGACGCGCGATTGATCTCCGCTTTTTCCAGCCCATCGCCCACGCTTGTCCTCCGCCAGCCAACAACCCGGTGGTCATCCGGTCTCGGAGTTCAGGTTTAACGGGGCTTGTTTTTCACGCGGCGTGACGTAGATTTCCAGCATGAAACAGGACGTTGTTCCAGTGCAAATCCGCGGCATCCTGCCCGCCAACAGCGGCTGCGCGCTGTTCCTTGGCAATGACGAAAAGGTTTTTGTCATCAACGTCGAACCGCAGATGGGGCAGGTCATCGGCATGTTTTTGAGGGATACGCCCAAGGAACGCCCGCTCACGCACGATCTCATCAACCGCGTTTTTCAGGGCTTCGGCATCACGGTCGAACGCGTGGTCATCACGGACCTGAAAAGCTCGACCTACTTCGCGCGGCTGATTTTGCAGCAGCAGAACGAGGTGGCACGCAAAATCGTCGAGCTCGACGCCCGGCCCAGTGATTGCCTGGCGTTGGCGGCGGCGCAGAAAAAACCGATCTTCGTCTCGGCGGCGCTATTCGAGCAGGTGGAGGACATGAGCGAAGTCCTCGACAAGATGAATGAATCCGGCGGCGAAGCGGAAACCGATTAAATGTCCGCCGCAAAATCCACCTCCCTCGCGCTGGTCTGCGGCGACGATGATTTCGCCGTCAAACAGCGCGCCAAGCAACTCTTCCAGGAATGGTCGGCGGAACTCGGCGGCATGGACCATGAAACCATTGAGGCCACCGTGAGCAACGGTGGCGACGCGCTGACGGCCATCGGCAAGCTGCGCGAAGCGCTCAACACCCTGCCCTTCTTCGGCGGCGGCAAAGTCGTCTGGTTGTGTGACTGTAATTTTCTCGGCGAAGACCGGACCGCCTCGTCCGCCGCCGTGACCGAGACGCTGGCGGAGCTGGCGGAGGAATTAAAAATTTTTTCCTGGCAGAACGTACGACTGCTCATCAGCGCGGGCAAGGTGGACAAGCGGAAAGTTTTTTACAAAACGCTCGACAAGCTGGGCACGACGGAAGTTTTTTCCGCGTGGTCGCAGGACGACAAGGATTGGGCCGAGCGCGCGGAAAGCGCGGCGCGCGACGCCTTGAGCAAACGGGAGAAAAACATCTCCGAACCGGCGCTGGCGGAATTGATCGGCCGCGCGGGCGCCAACGCCCGGCAGCTGGAAAATGAAGTCGAGAAGCTGTGCGTTTTCACCGGTGAGCGAAATAAAATTGAAATGGCCGACGTGACGGCCATTTGCGCTCACAACAAGACGGCCAAGGCGTTTGCGCTCGGCGACGCGCTCGGCGACCGGGATTTGCCGCGCCTGCTCAAACGGCTGGACGAGGAGCTTTGGGAGACCAAATTCGACAAGGACAAGTCCGAGATCGGCCTGCTCTACGGGCTTATCAGCAAGGTGCGCGCGATGCTGCTGCTCAAGGAAATGCTGCGGGAAGGCTGGGTGAAGGATACGAAGGATTACAACTCATTCAAAGCGCAACTGGAACGCGTGCCGGCGGACAAATTGGCCGCCGAGCGCAAGTTCAATCCCTTGTCGCTCAATCCGTATGTGCTTTACAAAGCCCTGCCGCAGGTCAAAAAATACACCTCGGCGGAACTCGTTCAAGCGATGGACACTTTGCTGCGCTGCAATCAGCGACTGGTGTCCAGCGGATTGGACGAGACGCTTGTTTTACAACAGGCGCTGGTGCAAATTGTGTCACCAACAACCATGGCCGTTTGAAATTTTAATTTAGGAAATCAATGTCATCAGCCAGTTTATCAGTTTTGGTCGGGAAAAGTTTTGTCTGCGTCAAAATCACCGGCCGCGCCAATTTTGCGTCCAGCCCCGATTTCAAGACGCTTTTAAGCGAGCTCACGCAGAAGGGGTTCGGTCACTTCATCATCGACCTGTCCGAATGCGTCCTGATGGACAGCACCTTTCTCGGCGTGCTGGCGGGCTTTGGCATGAAGTTAAATCCCAACGGGGCAAACGCCGCCCGCAATATCGAACTGCACAATGCCACCACCCGGGTCAGCGAACTGCTGGAAAATCTGGGCGCCGCTCAACTCTTCAAACAGACGAACGGCCCGCTGCAATTGCCGGACAACCTGAAAGCCAGCACACCGGAATCCATCAACCCATCGCATGAACAAATCACGCGAACTAGCCTCGAAGCGCATCAAGCCTTGATGGCCATGAACCCCGAAAACGTCGCGCGGTTCAAGGATGTGGCGCAGTTTCTGGCGGAAGATCTGAAAAATCTGGAAAAATCCCCCTAGGGCGGAGGGCGGCAATAAAAGCGGGAAATTGGAAAAGCGGAAATCCAGCCTGATTCAACATACAACATTTATTGGACATTAGGCATTAGCGAGCGAGGCTCGGCACTCCGGGGGAAGGTTGCCAACGAGCCGGGCCGGAGGCTGGCGCTCCGGGAGGATTCAACATTCAACACCCCACAAGCCTCTACCACTGGGGGCGAGGGAGAAGAGAAACAGGGAAAGTTGAAACTAGAAACTCAAATGCCACCGAAGCGGCGGTTGCGTTTGGCATATTCTTCCAAGGCGACAAAGAATTGGGGCGCCTTGAAATCCGGCCAGAGGGTCGGGGTGATGACGAGCTCGGCATAGCTGATCTGCCAGAGCAGAAAATTGCTTACGCGCATCTCGCCGCTGGTGCGGATGAGGAGGTCCGGGTCGGGTACGTTGCGGGTCCAGAGATGATTGGAAATGACTTCTTCGGTGATATCGGAGGGGTCCAGTTTGCCGGCTTTCACTTTTTGCGCGATCTGCCGCGCCGCCTCCACAATCTCGATGCGGCTGCCGTAGCTCAAGGCCATGATGAGGGTGAGGCCGTTGTTTTTGGAAAGCGCGGTGATGGTTTTGCCGAGCTGCTCCTGCACGTTGTCCGGCAGGCGGTGGATCTGGCCGATGACTTCGAGCCGGACGTTGTTCTTGTTCAGTTCCCGAGTCTCGGTCTTGAGGTAGTGGACGAGATATTTCATCAGGGCGTCCACCTCGTCCTTGGGCCGGTTCCAGTTCTCGGCGGAGAAGGCGTAGAGGGTGAGATATTTGATGCCGAGTTCGCCGGCGGTGCGGATGATTTCGCGCGCGGAATCGGCGCCGCGACGGTGGCCCTCGATGCGCGGCAGATGGCGCGACCTGGCCCAGCGGCCGTTGCCGTCCATGATGACCGCGACGTGGCGGGGGAGGTTGGCGGCGGCTTCGGCGCTTAAACTGGATGCGGCGGTGCTCATTTGATTTCCCGCAGATTACGCGGATTGACGCTGATTGCAGAAGTAAAATTCATCTGCGAAAATCTGTGCCATCGGCGGGCTGCTTAAACAAAAATCGTCTGCTCGCGGCCGGGGCCGACGGAGGCGATGAACAATCTGGCATTGCTCAACTCGGCGATGGCCTTCACATACGCCTGCGCCTTTTTGGGGAGCTGCGAGAATTTTTTGCACTTATCCGTCGGCTTGAGCCAGCCCTCGAACTCGACGTAAACGGGCACGCATTGGGCGAGGACTTCGGCGTCGTTGGGCATGTAATCGTATTGTTTTTGGCCGTGCCGATAGGCGACGCAAACCTTGATGCTGGCCACGGTATCGAGGCCGTCGAGATTGGTTATGGCGAGGTCGTCAATGCCGTTGACCATCGAGGCGTGGCGCGTGGCGACGGAATCAAACCAGCCGCAGCGGCGGGCGCGTCCGGTGGTGGCGCCGAATTCGCGGCCCATGCCGTGAAGCAGGTCGGAAATCTCCTGGTTCTCGGTCGGCAAGGGTCCTTCGCCGACGCGCGTGGTGTAGGCTTTGATGACGCCGACGACGCGGTCCATGCGATGCGGGGGCACGCCGGAGCCGGTGCAGGCACCGCCGGCCGTGGTGTTGGACGAGGTGACGAAGGGATAAGTGCCGTGGTCAATATCGAGAAACGTGCCCTGCGCGCCTTCAAATAAAATGTCCGCCCCGTGGCGGATCTGCTCGTGCAGGAGGACGACGGTGTTTTGCACGAACGGCTGGAGGTATTGGCCGGCTTGATTGTATTCGGCGAAAACTTTTTTGAACGAGAGCGGCTTGGCGCCGAGCGATTTGAGGACGATGTTGTTCTCCCGGATGCGGGCGGCGAGCTTCGGCTTAAGCCTGGCGGGATCAATGAGGTCGCTCACGCGGAGGCCGACGCGGGCGGCCTTGTCGCCGTAGGCGGGGCCGATGCCGCGCTTGGTGGTGCCGATCTTGTTTTTGCCCTTGAGCAATTCGCGGGCGCCGTCGAGCTCGCGGTGATAGGGGAATACGACGTGGGCCGTCTCGCTGAGCACGAAATTTTTGGGGGTGACGGAGACGCCATTTTTCTTTAGGCCTTCCATCTCGCTGACGAGGCCGAGGGGGTCGAGCACGACGCCGTTGCCGATGACGCAGAGTTTGTTTTTGCGCAGGATGCCGGACGGGATGAGGTGCAGGACGGTCTTTTTACCGTTGACGATGACGGTGTGGCCGGCGTTGTTGCCGCCGGCGTAGCGGACGACGACTTCCGCCTCCTCGGTGAGGACGTCAATGATTTTGCCTTTGCCTTCGTCGCCCCACTGGGCGCCGACGAGAATTGTGTTGGCCATAAATTTAATTTGCATGGCGGCGCAGCAGCACCGCCCTACCGACCGCCGACAATAAAAATCCCCGGACGAAAATCCGGGGCAAAGCGGCGGGGTCTTTGCGGGAAGAAGCTAGAAAAACGCGGCGGGGATGTCAAGACGGTCAAACTTGAGACTGGAAACACTCAACACTCAATATTCAATGGCGGCGCTCTGCCGAGACGCCACTACAACCGAGAGTCGCAAAAACAGTTTTCACAACCAAGACACAAAGGCGCGAAGGACGGGGCAATACCTAATGATCAATGATCACGGGACAACAACGGATGCTGGAGGCGGGAGAGGCGCGGGGGTTGGGGAAATGATTCATTTTTTGCGAAGGGGTTTTGGCCGCGAGGGAATTGACGGGTTTGCGAGGAAAAACGGCGGAGGGTCGCCGCACTACTCCAAGACGCTGGCGCGATACGAGGATCACCCTCGGCGTGAAACGACTGAACGGGCGCCAGTCCGCTGGAACTTGGTGCGGGTGAAGCGGGGCAACCCAATTTCAATGTAAACGGCTATATGATTGGGAACGCGGGTTCATTTTAGCGATGTCCCCTCAACTCAGTCTTCCCCAGGAGAAGGTGGCCGCAGGACGGACGCGGGGGATGACATCCCTACAACCTTGTGACCGCGATATTTTTATCCCGCTCTAGAAACTCAACTGGCCAGCGAGCTTCCGCACTTGTTTTTTGAAGACAGAACCGCCAGCGCGCCAGCCGGTGAAACCAAAGCCCGGGCGCGAGAGAAGACATTTTTTCTTCCAATCGCTCAAAGCCGGGTGGTGCACCCCGCCATCAAGGTCGAGCATCAGGAGCGCGCTGGAGCTGCCGCCCAGGCGCTCCTCTCGCATCAGCGCCTGCTGGATTTCATTATCCAGCCAAGTACTTTCCAGCGACGAGCGGGAACAACACAGCAGCACCTTGCCGGTCAATCCGGCGGCATCCTCAAGCTGCCCCCCGGAGATCGGGGACGGCTCGACCCGCCAGCACCGGATGCCGAGCGCCTGTAGTGCATCATGTAATCGTTGAGCAAAAGCTCCGTCCCGGGGGGCGTGGCAGATGAAACAAAACGGAAACCGGGCTGCCTCGGCTCGAAATTCTGGCAGTCTAGCCACAAATTCGTCCGGCAGACCGCAGCCCCGCAAGAATTTCTCCGGCAACGCCCCGGAAGACGCGAGGGTCAGATAGTCTATGGAACTCGGTCCGTGGTGCCCACACAAATGCAGCGACTTGGCATTCCGTAACGAGGTCGCGGCAAAAATCGTCTCACCCAGGCAGGCAAACGCAAAGGAAGTCCCGGACAAATCTGTTTTTATAAACGCTGCCCGGCGCAGGTCCGCTCCGCGCAAATTCGCCCCCGACAAATCCGTTTCGCACAAATGGGTGTCCGCCAGGTCGGCATCGCGCAGGTCGGCGCGGGTCGCGTTTGCGCCTCGCAAATCACAGCCCGGCAGGCATGCCGCGCGTAATCTGGCCCGGGTCAAATTGCACCCGGACAGACTGGCATCGCAGAAGTTGACGGCGTGCAAATCAGCCTCAAACAAATTGGCTTCTTCCAGCGAGGCATCCGCGAGGTTTGCATTTACAAGCCGCGCTTTGATCAAATTGGTCCCACTCAAGTCCGCCCCGCTCAAATCCGCGCCAGACAAGTCGGCTCCGGACAGATTGGCATAATCAAGGACGACCCGCCCCAGCAAGGCTCCGCGCAGATCCATTCCGGCCAGATCCGCTTCGTTCAAATCAACCCGCGCTTGCGGATTTTGTCTCCGCCACAGATTCCATCTGGACACGCCCTGCCGGATAATTGAAATCAGCTTCTTATCAGCCATGGTAAATTTCAGTTTTTGCCGTTCGACCGGGGTTAACTACACAATCCATTTACTGATGGCAAACCGCAACGTTGTGAACGGGCACCAAATGGGCAGAGATCGGAGGTCGCCCATTAGCGTGAGCGGTCAATTGCAAAAACAGATTATCGTCAGCCAGCCTTTTTATTAAAAGCTGTCTTTGTTTTTCCGGGCCGTTGCGGGCGGCGTCCAAGGTGCGATTCATGCCTGTCATTTCAGTCGTTGATTCGGA
>CAIXUZ010000005.1 GCA_903922735.1 uncultured Verrucomicrobia subdivision 3 bacterium | reverse complement strand
TCGCGGGAACATCGATGTAATTCGCGGGAACATCGATGTAATTCGCGGGAACATCGATGTAATTCGCGGGAACATCGATGTAATTCGCGGGAACATCGATGTAAAATCATTTTACCTTGAGGTAAAATGGCTTTGGGACATGGTAAAACGAAAAAATGTCGTGGTTTTACCGTTAAAACCCCGCTTTTTCAGAAAAGCGGGTCAAAAAGCGACAGTTTCAACGATTTCAACCGGCCAAAGACCGCTGGATGCGTTGCAGGAGGCGGGGATTTTGCGCAGAAAAAATGTCTGCGTCAATTCAACCAAGAAGATGCCGCTCCTAACGGAGTTTTTTAATTTAGGGATTCGCGAGCTACTAGGATGTCGCACCTATGGCGCTGGAATCAACCAGCCCATCCGGTTGCCAGACAAGCTGGCCGAACCCGATCCAGAGTTTCTTCGTTACCATCGCAACGAGATTTTTCAGAACTGAAGCCCAGCGCCAGCGGCGCGACATCTTTGTAGAACCCAAACCCCAAAGGAATTAAAACCCCGTAGGGGTGACATCTTCGGAAAAATCAACCCGATGCCGCTCCTGACGGAGCTGGAAAAACTATCCAACGTGGTGGCTACAAAGATGACAGCCCTACGGGCTTGCCAATCAGACTTCACCGATTTTGAAAATGTAACGCGGGTTGTAATCCACGTTGAACTTTTCAAGCAACTCGACGTATTCCTCCTGGAAGGTCTGTTTGGCGTGATGCTTTTGCTGGTTCTCAATATAATGAATGACCGTGCCAAGCTGGGAGCGGGAATAGGAGAACGCGCCGAATCCTTCCTGCCATGAAAACCGGCCCAGCACCCAATGCTTCTCGTTGATGAATTTCGACGAGCCGGCTTTGATGTCGCGCACCAAATCCGAAAGCGCGATGTCCGGCTTGAGTCCAACCAACAAGTGCAGGTGGTCGGGCATATTGTTTATGGCGATCAATTTTTGGTTCTGCCCGGAGACGATGCCGACGATGTATTTCTGCAATTCGTCGTTGTGTTCCGGCGCGATGAGACTTTGACGACCTTCGACGGCAAACACGACGTGCAGATATATTTGCGTATAGGTGTTGGCCATGATCCGAAGATGCCGCTCCTGACGGAGCTTGAAAACATTATCTTGTTTGTCTTCTACAAAGATGCCGCGCCTATGGCGCTAAACATGGCGGCATGGGTTCTTGACGAGTTGGTGTAGTCTCGCCATGACATTAATCCGATGGACAAGATGTTAGAGCAGCCCAATCACGTCGTCAATTCGGCGGACAAGGTTTTCTTTTTCATTCACCACGTCCCCTGCCCGCCGGCCTTTTCACCGGCTTTGTTTTATAATGTCGGTCCGATTTCAAAATATTTGACCGGCAGGACCGGAAAAAGGCGGTGACGCCGGAGCATCACCGCCCTTTTGAACAGGATCGGTTTAGAAGAACGCGATGTAGAACCAGGCGATGACCGCCACAACAATCACGCTCAACACCACATCGAGCGCATTCCAACTGGCGCGGGTGGCGGCTTTTTCTTCAGCCGAGGCACCATACCAGGTGTATTTGACGGTCCGGGCATCAGGCGCCTTGGTCAGCAAACTGATGATGATCATCAAGGCGGCGGTCAGCACAAACAGGCCCTGGCAGAAATAGAGCCAGTGGATGTTCCAGAAGTCGAAGATGAGGCCGTGCTTGGCTTTGATGGGGGCGATGCCGGTGGCATATTGATCGGCGTTGATGAGCCCTTTGTAAAGCTGCTGCTTGAGTTCCTTCACCACCCCGCCGTCATTGCGCATGATGAGGTCGGAGGCGAGCCGGGCGAACCCGGCCACCACGCCCACCACAAACGCCCACAGCGCCGCCGGGGCGGTGGCGCGCTTCCAGAAGACGCCGATGCCGAAGAGCACCGCGATGGCGGGCGACAGATAGGCCTGAACACTTTGCAGGTATTCGTAAAGATTCGAATGCAGCGCCTTAATCACCAGCACCCAGCAGATGCCGAGGAACACAATCACCGCCGTGGCGATGCGCCCGACCAGCACTTCAGTTTTGCCGGAGGCGTTCGGATGCCATTCGCGGTAAAAATCCATCGTGAACAATGTGGCCGAGGCATTGAACTTCGAGGCGAGCGACGCCATGAGCGCAACGATCATGCCGCAAGCGACGATGCCTTTGACGCCGTGAGGCAGAATCTGCGCCACGAGCGAGGTGTAGGCGGCGTCGCCGCTGGTGGTGAATCCGCTGCCGGGCTTCTGGGTCAGCGCGAAGGCCACCATGCCGGGAACCAGAAAGATGAACACGGGCGTCAGCTTGAAATAGCCGGCGAGAATGGAGCCGCGGCGGGATTCCTTCTGATTTTTGCCAGCCAGCACGCGCTGGACGATGTATTGGTCGGTGCACCAATACCAGAAGCCGATGATGGCCGAACCCGGCAACACCGCGAGCCATGGCCATTCGGGATCCGCATTGGAGCGGATGAGGTGAATATTGGCCCCCACCGCGGTCTTGGTGACATTCCAGCCTTCAATCAAACTGCCGCCGCCCAGTTTTTGCAGTCCGACATAGAGAATGGCCAGCGAACCAAAGATCAGCACCGGCGTCTGGAGCACCGCTGTATACATAATCACGCGCATGCCGCCGAAAATCGTGTAAAGACCCGTGGTGAAAGCCAGGCCCAAGGCGATGACCCAAAAAATATCCACGGTGTGCCCAAACAAGTTGACGGACTCAACACCCAGCAAGGTGCGAATCACAACATCACCGGCATAAATCGTCGCCGCAATTTTGGTCAGCACCAGACTGGCAATAGTGAGCAGACTTAAAACATTTCGCGAACCACGACTGAAGCGCAGCTCCAGAAATTCCGGCATCGTAAACACCTTCATGCGGTCATAGAGCGGCACGAAGACCCAGCCCAGAATCAGGATGAGCCATCCGTGCATTTCCCAATGCGCCATCGCCATGCCGGTGACGAAACCCGCGCCAGCAAGGCCGACGAGATGTTCGGAGCCGATGTTCGAGGAGAAAATCGAGGAGCCGATCTGGAGCCAGTTCGCGTCGCGACCGGACAGAAAGTAATCCTTGCCGGACTCATTCTTTTTTCGCATCGAAAACAGCACCACGGCCAGCATGCCAACGACAAACAAGGCAATCACAAACCAGTCCAGCCCGTTAAATACAGGCTTATGCTGTATGCCAGTGCTGGCAGCAATCGCATTGGTCGCGGCGACAATTGTATTCGTTATTTGATTCATAGTTTCGAGGTGCTGTGGTTATTGCTTAACACTAAATTTGTAAATGATGGTGTTGTGGAAGGTCTGGCCGGGCTTGAGAACCACGGAGGGAAAATTCGCCTTGTTGGGCGAATCGGGATAATGCTGCGGCTCCATGCAGAAACCGGTGCGAATCTGGTAAGTCACGCCCCCCTTGCCGACAATCGAGCCATCCAGAAAATTCCCGGCGTAAAATTGCAAACCGGGCTCGTCGCTCCAGACTTCCATCACGCGGCCGGTAGTGGGCTCCTCCACACGGGCTTGCAGCCCAAGCTGGCCAAGCGGCTTGTTAATGACCCAATTATGGTCGTAGCCGGGGCCGTATTGCAAGACGGTGTCCGGGTCATTGATGCGCGCGCCGATGGCGGCCGGCTGGCGAAAATCAAACGGCGTGCCCGCCACGGATTTGAACTCACCGGTAGGAATCAAGCCGGCATCCACCGGCGTGGTCTGGTCGGCATTGATCTGGACGATGTGGCCAAGAATATCGCCATTTCCCTGCCCCGACAGGTTGAAGTAGGAATGGTGTGTAAGATTTACCACCGTCGGTTTGTCCGTCGTGGCGGTGCATTCCAACTTCAAGGCGTTGTCATCGGTCAGCGTGTAAGTCGCGGTCACCAGCAGGTTGCCGGGGAAACCTTCTTCGCCATCCAGGCTGGCATAAGTCAGGATCAAGGCCGGTCCCTGCGCCGTCTGCATCGGCCGGGCCGTCCACACAACCTTATCGAACCCCTTCAAGCCGCCATGCAAAGAATTCGGACCGTTGTTTGTGGCCAGCGTGTAGGTTTTACCTTCCAGCGTGAATCGGGCACCACCGATACGGTTGCCATAGCGCCCGATGAGTGCGCCGAAATACGGCGACTTATCGATGTAGCCCTGCAAATCATCAAAGCCGAGCACGACATCGGCGAACTTCCCATTTTTATCCGGCATGGTCAGCTTCCGCACAATGCCGCCATACGTCATGATATCCGCCTCCGCGCCCTTGGAATTGCGCAGCGTGTAGATTTCAACCGCCTGACCATCGGGCGTCTTGCCGAAGTCAGCCTTCGTGATAATTTCTTTTGAGGTGTTCATAGTAGTGCAACCAATAAAACACGCCGCCGCAATGGTGACGGACGTGACAGTGATGAGTTGGGCTAGTTTATTCATTTTTGGTTTAGGTTAAAATTTATTTCTGCCCATAAGTTGCCTTCGGCCCATGTTTGCGAAGAAAATGCTTATCGAGCAGCACACTTTGCATCGGCTTCAACTTCGGATTGATGCGCAGCGTCTCGCTATTCAGCTGGGCAATGAATTCCAGCACGCTCGCATTGTGAACGGCATCGTGAACGTCCTGACCCCAGGTGAACGGCCCATGACTCGCCACCAGGACGGCGGGATGTTGCAACGGGTCAAACTTCAATTTTTTGAACGTCTCCACAATCACTTCGCCCGTGTTCGCCTCGTAATCGGTTTTGATTTCCGCCGCCGTCAGCTGGCGCGTGCACGGCACGTCGCCATACCAGTAATCCGCCTGTGTCGTGCCGTAGGCCAGCAACGGCCGGCGCGCCTGCGCCCATGACGTCGCGCAGAGGCTGTGCGTGTGCACCACGCCGCCAATTTGCGGGAAGGCGCGATAAAGAATCAGATGCGTGGCCGTGTCCGAACTGGGCTTGAGCTTACCCTCCACAACTTTGCCCGTTGCCAGCGATACACAGACCATGTGCTGCGGCGTCATTTCCGAATACGGCACGCCGCTCGGCTTAATGACCATCACGCCGCTCGCGCGGTCCACCGCGCTGGCGTTGCCCCACGTCTGGATGACCAAACCTTCGGCGACCAGATCCAGATTGGCGCGACACACCTTGGCTTTCAATTTTTCGAGCATGACAAAAATTATTTACGAACTTTGCTGCGGATCTCAATCAACTTCTTCATCACGCCATATAGGTTGCCGTTCCACTGCTTCGTGCCGAAGGCGTCGTGGAGTTGCTTGTAGAGCGCGTAAAGCCCCTTGTAAACCGCGTGAGCTTTCCGGTTCGGTTTGTAAACCTTGGGTTTGAGGCCGGTCATCTTCTTCTGCGCGGTGGCGAAGTCCTCGTGCGCGCCGGCAACCACCGCCGCCGCGATGGCTGAGCCAAGCGCGCAGGTCTGTGCCGAGCGGCTTATCTTCATCGGACGGCCCGTGATGTCCGCGTAGGTCTGCATAACGAGCGGACTCTTCTCCGCGATACCGCCACAGTTCACCACTTCGGTAATCTTCACGCCGTATTCCTCGTAGCGATTGATGATGGTCAACGCGCCGTAAGCCGTCGCTTCGATGAGGGCGCGATAGACTTCCGCCGGTGTCGTGTAAAGCGTCTGGCCGACGAGCACGCCGGTGAGCTGCTGATCCACCAGCACGGTGCGGTTGCCGTTGTTCCAGTCGAGCGCGAGCAAGCCGCTTTCGCCGGGCTGAAGTTTCAACGCCTGTTCGTCAAGCTGCTGATGAGACAAGGATTTTTTTCCACCCGGCTGAATGTAATCCACCCACCAGTTAAAAATGTCGCCGACAGCGGATTGACCGGCCTCGATACCGAAGTGACCGGGAACCACGCTGCCGTCCACGATGCCGCACACGCCGGGGATATCCGCGAGCCTGGCGGTGTTCACGCGCACGCTGATGTCGCAGGTGCTGGTGCCGATGATCTTCACCAGCGTGCCAGGCTTCACGCCCGCGCCGATGGCGCCGGTGTGTGCGTCGAACGCACCGACGGTCACGGGAATGCCCGCAACGAGACCGGTGCGTCTGGCCCATTCCGCCGTGAGCACGCCCACCGCAGAATCCACTGCGAGCACGCGCTTCGGCAAACGGTCGCGCAACGCGCCGAGCTTCGGATCGAGCTTTCTTAGAAACGCCTTGTCCGGATAACCGCCCCACGACGCGCTATACATCGCCTTGTGACCGGCGGCGCAGATGCCGGCGATGAATTTGGCCGGATGCAACGTGTCGGTCAGCGCAGCGGGGACGAAATCGGAGAGCTCAATCCACGAATACGCGGCGTTGAACACGTCCGGCGCAGCGCGGAGGCATTTGAGAATCTTGCTGAAGAACCATTCGCTCGAATACGTGCCGCCGCACTTGGCGAGATATTGCGGACGCAGCTTCTTGGCGAGCGCGGTGATTTCGGCGGCTTCGGCGATGCCGGTATGGTCCTTCCACAGCCACGCCATCGCCGCGGGGTTGACGGCAAACTTTTTCTGAAACGCGAGCGGCTGTCCGCATTTATCCACGGGGAGCGGCGTGCTGCCGGTGGTGTCCACGCCAATGCCGATCACCTGGCTGGAGTTAAAACCTTTGATGGCTTTCTTCGCCGTGGCAAGCGCCTGCCGGATGGTGATTTCCGCGCCCTTGAGATAATCGGCGGGGTGCTGGCGGGCGAGGTTCGGGTCGCGACTCAGGACAACGCCGGCGGTGCCGTGCTCGTAACCCCAGACCGCAGTGGCAACTTCCGCTCCATTGGCGACATTAACAACGAGGGCGCGAACGGAGTTCGTGCCATAATCGAGACCGATGGTGTATTGCGTGCTCATTATTTTGAATTAGTCTGGGCTTTTAAAATGCGGATTCCAAACACGCCGCCGGCTTTATTTCCGGAGTGCGCAACAAATTTAACAACAACGGTGTTTTTGCCATTCGTCAGTTCAACCGGAATCGGATAGGTCGCTTCAAAGAATTCTCCCGGCCGTTCGTTTTTCAATTTTTGCGTGGCGACGATTTTGCCATCCACCAGCAGATCGAATTCGCGCCGACCGCCATCACTGCCCCAGAACGTGCAGGCCAATTGCTGCGGTTGGTCAGGCAGAATTTTCACTTCGTAGCTGAACCAATCACTCGCATCGCGCCATTTGCGACTCTTGAAATCGCCGCTGTGCGTGTCGCCGCCCTGAAAACGATGATCGGTCTCCGATTGGGATTCGCCGGGATTGACGGAATCGACCACACGGGCTTCATCCGCAACTCGCCGCGCTTCCGCCGCCGCCAGTTCCACCTGATGCGCCTGCCACTGGGTCTCAGAAAGCTGTTTCCAGTAAACCGAATACCGTTCGCGGTGCATCCGATAAAACGGGATCAGCGTCACATCTTCCGGACGGCCAATGCCGTGCGTGCGAAATGTCAACGCCTGACCAGACACCGGCTGGACATGGTCGAGCAATTTTTCAGCTTCGCAAACGAACACCGGCGCCGCCGGCGCGGGAAGCCGGCTCAATTCAGTCTGGCGCTTGATGAAGGGACTCGGCATCGCATTGGTGCCCATCTTGCCGGCCAGCACAATCGGACCATAGAGCAAGGCGACCTCATTGCTCACGCCCGGCAACGATTCGGTGTGCAACCGCATCGGCAGGCGGATTTCAATTCTGTCCCCGTCGCGCCATTCCCGCGACACAGTGAAATAACTTCCCGGTGCAGATTTCACCGGTTGTTTTTCTCCGTTGATGGCCAAGACCAGACCATCAACCGCCCAGGCGGGCTGCCGGATTTTCAACGCAAAACTCACCGGCTTCTCCGCCTTGAGCTTTAGCGTCGTCGTGTCGCTTTCGGGAAATCCGGTTTCCTGCCGGATCACCAATCCTTTTTCCTTCCACGACAATTCGGAGGCGATGAACAGGTTGACGTAAAGCGAATCCGCTGTGTGAAAATAAATCGTTTCACCGTATTTGGAATGGTTTTCCATGCCAGTGCCGACACAGCACCAGAAGGAATCTTCCGGCGTGGAATACACCTTGAAATGCCCGGGCTTCAGCGACGGAAAATAAACGAACATGCCGGTCTCCGGGTCTTGTGAAGCAAGGATGTGGTTGAAAAGCGCGCGTTCATAAAAATCCATCTTTGCCGGCTCCGGCTGGAGGGCGAACAACTCGCGCGTAAGCTTAAGCATATTGTAGGTGTTGCACGTCTCGCAAGTCTCCGGGCTGAGATGATTGGCAAAATCATTGGTCGAGAAGAAATGCTCGTGGTCGCTATGGCCGCCAATGACGTAAGAGCGGCGCAGGACGACGGAATCCCAAAACATGTTGGCCACCGTCAGAAACTGCGAATCGCCGGTGAGTTCGTATTCGCGCTCAGCGCCGATGATTTTAGGAATCTGCGTGTTCGCGTGAATGCCATCCAGCCGGTCTTCGCCGTGCGCCAGCGGATCCAGAACTTTCTCGTGGTTGAAGGCGGCGGAAAGCGCGAGATAATTGGTGTTGCCGGTCACGGCATAGAGATTGGCCAGCACTTCATTCATGCCGCCGTGCTCGTTGTCGAGCGACTTCTGCATCTGCTCATGCGACAGCCGATCCACGCGGAACTTCACCCAGTCGGCCATTTTCTCCAACACGCCCAGCGCCTGCGTATTGCCACATAGTCGGTTCGCATCGAACAAGCCGGCCATGATTTTGTGCAGCGTATACCACGGCGCCCAGACTTTCTGTCTCTGCTCAACCCGGTCAATGAATGATTCAGGAAAGGCGGACAAATAGCCGGCATGAAAACCCGCGCTGACGGAATGGCTCTGGCAGACCGCCAGTTCGGCAACAATATGATCCACGCGGGCCTTGAATGCCGCATCGTCCGTGCTGGCATACATCAGCGATAGCGCCGACAGGTAATGACCGAGACTGTGGCCGCGCAGTTCGCATTTCGGCTCCTCCCAGCCACCGAGCGGCTGGGCGCTGGATGGCAGGCCGACATTCAGACGAAAGGTATGCAGCAATCGGTCAGGATCCAGACTTAACAGATATTTTTGGTCGCGCACCATTGCATCGCGGAACGGGCCGTCGAGCAAGCGCACATCCGTCAGCGGAAACGGCTCCACAACATGCGGAGCCTTGAGCGCAGGCACATCCGACCATGCCGAAATGGCCGATAGTGCAACCGCTACAACAATTAGCTTATTAAGCATCATTAGAGGGAAGATGTATGTTAGAAATCGATTTATTGATTTAGGAAGCCCAGCCGCTCTTCAAACCGTAAGCGCAGTCGTTCCAGACAAGTTCCTGTTTGAACTGACGGAGTTTCGTATCCGTGTCAATCACGACCACTTCGAGGCCGGCAATCGCCGCAAAGTCCTCGAGCATCTCCGTGGTGACGGCCTGACTAAACCCAGTGTGATGCGCGCCGCCAGCGTAAATCCACGCGGCGCACGCGTCCTCGAAATTCGGACGGCATTTCCATACGGCCTGCGCCACCGGCAATTTCGGCATCGGCTGTTCGGGTTTGACGACGTCCACTTCGTTGACGAGCAGACGGAAGCGGTTGCCAAAATCCATCAGCGCCGCGTTCACCGCCGGGCCGGCGGGGGTATTGAACACGAGCCGCGCCGGATCGGCCTTGCCGCCGATGCCGAGCGGATGCACCTGCAACGAAGCCTTGCCATCGGCGATGCTCGGACATATCTCCAGCATATGCGCGCCGAGGACAACTTTGTTACCCGGCTGCAAATGGTAAGTATAATCTTCCATAAACGACGTACCGCCCCTTAGTCCGCTGGCCATGACTTTCATCGCGCGGACGAGCGCGGCGGTTTTCCAATCACCTTCGCCGGCAAAACCGTAGTTGTCCGTCATCAACCGCTGCGGCGCGAGGCCAGGCAATTGGACGAGGCCGTGCAAATCTTCAAACGTCGTGGTGAAGCCCTGATAATTTCCGTCGGCCAAAAATTTCCGCAAGCCGAGTTCAATGCGCGCGGCTTCGCGGATGGATTTGTGGCGCTTGCCGCCCTTTTTCAAATCGCCGGCCACTTCGTAAACCGCTTCGTAATTCTTGCACAGCGCATCCACTTCCTTTTCGGAGATTTCGCCGATGACTTTCACCAAATCACCGACGCCGTGCGTGTTGACGGAATAGCCAAACTTGATTTGGGCCGAAACCTTGTCGCCTTCGGTCACAGCCACTTCACGCATGTTGTCACCGAAACGCACGAACCGCGCCCCCTGCCAATCGGCCCACGCGGCGGCGGCCCGCGTCCACGCACCGAGTTTGGCCTGGACGGATTTCTCCTGCCAGAAGCCGACAACCACTTTGCGGTTGATACGCAGGCGGCTCATAATAAAGCCATGCTCGCGGTCACCGTGCGCCGCCTGGTTCATGTTCATGAAATCCATATCAATCGTCGCCCACGGAATATCGCGGTTGAACTGCGTGTGCAGATGGCAGATGGGTTTGCGCAATTGCTTTAGGCCGTTGATCCACATCTTCGAGGGCGAGAACGTGTGGCACCAGGTGATGAGGCCGATGCAGTTCCCCGCGTTGTTCGCGGCCTGGCAAAGTTCCGTCACGGCATCCGGCGAAACGAGCACGGGCTTGAAAATGACTTTCACCGGAATGGCCGGCGACACATTGAGTGCCTTGGCTATTGCCTGCGAATGGAGCGCGACTTGCTTCAGTGTTTCCGGGCCGTAAAGATGCTGGCTCCCGGTGACAAACCAGACTTCAGATTGCTTCAGATTGATTTTCATAAAAATATTTTATCAAGTCGCGTTGCGGAAAAGATGGAGCGGATTTATTCACCCGCTCCACCTTCCCAGCCATGGAGGCCATCAAATGAATTCGTTGATCAGGTTTTCCAAATATTCCTGACGACCGCTGACGTTCGCGTCGGCTTCGCCCTTCTTCAGCATGTAGGCTTCCAAGTCTTTGAAACTCGCCTTGCCCGCTTCAATCTTTGCGCCAATACCGCTGTCCCACGAGGCATAGCGGTTTTTCACGAATTCCGCGAGCCGGCCGTCCTTGCGGATTGCCGCCGCGATTTTCAGGCCGCGCGCAAACGCGTCCATGCCACCGATATGCGCATAGAACAGATCAATCGGCTCGAAGCTCTCGCGACGGACTTTCGCGTCAAAATTCACGCCGCCGGTCTTGAAGCCGCCGTATTTGAGCACGGACAACATGGTGTAAGCCGTCAAATAAATGCTGGTCGGGAACTGGTCGGTGTCCCAGCCCAGCAATTCATCGCCGGTGTTCGCATCAATCGAACCGAGCGCACCAGCAGCACCGGCGGTTTCCAATTCATGCTGCACCGTGTGACCAGCGAGCGTGGCGTGGTTGGTTTCGATGTTCAGTTTGAAATGCGGGAGCAGATCAAATTCGCGCAGAAAGTTCAGGCACGCGGCCGCGTCGGAATCATATTGATGCTTGGTCGGCTCTTTTGGCTTCGGCTCAATATAGAACTGGCCTTTGAAGCCAATCTGCTTTTTGTAAGCCACGGCGAGATGGAGGAATTTCGCCAAATGCTCCTGCTCCCGTTTCATGTCCGTGTTGAGCAGCGTCATGTAGCCTTCGCGTCCGCCCCAGAACGTGTAGCCTTCGCCGCCGAGTTCGAGCGTAACTTCCATCGCCTTCTTGACCTGCGCGGCGGCAAAAGCAAACACATCAGCGTTGCAACTCGTACTGGCACCATGAACGAAGCGCGGATTGGAGAAAAGATTGGCAGTGCCCCACAGCAATTTGACGCCGGTGCGCTTTTGCTCCTCCTTCAACACCTTGGCAACTGCGTCAAAGTTCCGGTTGGATTCAGACAGCGTCCGGCCTTCCGGCGCCACGTCGCGATCGTGCCAGCAATAATAGGGCGCCCCGAGTTTCTGGATAAATTCAAACGCCACCCGAGCGCGCTTCTGGGCATTGCTGACGGAGTTGGAACCGTCGTCCCACGGTCGTTGCATCGTGCCGGCGCCGAAAGGATCGCTGCCGGTTCCACGAAAAGTGTGCCAATACACCACCGCGAAACGCAGATGGTCGCGCAGGGATTTGCCTTCGACGATTTCGTCGGCATTATAGTGCTTAAACGCGAGCGGATTTTTTGATTTCGCCCCTTCGTAAGCGATGGTTTCGATGTTCGGGAATGCAGCTTTCATATCTGTGGTTTGTATTTGGGTTGGGTTTGGTATCTAACGTTCCTATGTCAGCGCCACCTTCTGGCGGCGAGAAATTTGGGGTGCAGAATCATTTTTTGCATCCGGCACAACCATCCGGTCAATGCCAATCGCGACCAGGCCGGCGGTGCGACGGCGCGGTGCAGCGACACATTCAACAGAGCCGAACTTGGCCCACATCGAGCCATTCTGAACCGCCTGCGCGAGGTGAGCCATCACCACAGGCGGAAGTTCCGTGAGACTGCCGGTGATGACGACGCGGCGCAGGCCGATGACATTCAATGCGCCCGCAATGGCCACCGCCGCCGCTTCCAACGATTCAGCCAGCCAGACCGGCAGCCCGTGTTTGAAAATATGCTCCTGCAATCCGGTCCAGGAAGTTTTCTTACCGTGCTGGTCCCGGGTGAAACTTTCCAGCAAGCCGCGCAAGGAAACTAATGTTTCCATGCAGCCGATTGCGCCACAACCGCAACGCCGTTGATTACCGAGGACGGGGGTATGACCGATTTCCCCGCTGATAGGCAGCGAATTCACCAGCGGCTTGCCTTCCAAAATGACCGCCCCGCCCACGCCTTCGCCAAAATCCACGAGCAGAAAATCATCGCAATCCGGATTCGCGGCATGGTGTCCGAGAGCCAACGCCCGCTCCTCCTGCACCAACAGCACCGGCACTTTCCACACGCTCCGGACGATAGCGGCGAGATCAGCTTTTTCCGTCCAATGGATATTGGGCGAGAATAAAATCCGGTTCTGGCCTTCATCCACCAGACCGGGAACGCTCAACAATACGCCCAACAAATCGGAGCCGCCGATTTTTGCCGCCGCCAACCGCAATTGTTTTTCCCAAGCCTCGGCGGGATTGGGTTCATTTCGGCCAAGTAAAAAAGAAACCTGCCAAACATCCACATCCGCCGCCCCCAGTGATAATCCGGCCACAGCAGTTTCCTGCAGGCCAAGCTGGAGCGCGAGCAGGCGGGATTGCGATTGATTCAGCCTCAACTGCCGACCAGGACGACCACGCACCACCGATTCCTCACCGCCATCTTCCGGCGGTTCAATTTCTTCCAGCACACGAATCGCAAGCAGTTCGTCCACAATTTTACCCGCGGTGGGCTGACTCATGCCCAGCGACTTGGCGAGCTCCGCGCGCGTCGCGACTCCAAACCGCTGCAGCTGCCGGAGCAATGCGCGCCGGTTGAACTGGCCCATGCGGGAGGGAACGTAGATCATTAAATTAGGAAAGTTACGGAAATACCTCCGTCTGTCAAGCAGCCGGTAAAAATAATTGCACTGCCGGAAAAAAAGTGAAATTGTCTGTTTAATTAAATTCCAATGAACACCAAATCATTCTTCGCCTTGCTGGCAACCGCAGCACTGTTGGTCCCCGCCAGCGTCTCCGCCCAAACCACTACAGTCTCCCCCCCAACAACAAACCGCGCCGCCGGCGGCATGGATCCGGAACTGCAAACGCTGGTCCAAAGCATCCAGACCAAACTGAAAGCCGGCAAGAATACCGAATCCATGCTGGCCGCAGACCTGGCGGGATTTGACCAATTACTGGCCAAGCATGCCGGAGAGAAGACCGAAGCGGTGGCACAGATTCTTTACATGAAGGCCATGCTTTATTTGCAGGTGCTGGACAATGCAGACAAGGGCAAAGCATTGATCAAAAAGCTCAAGAACGATTATCCCGACACCTTGCTCGGTAAAAATGCCGACAAGATACTCGCCAGCGTAGATAAACAGGCTGAAATGGCAAAGCTCCAAGCGGAAGCCAAAAAGAAACAGGATGCCATGCTCGCCCCGGGCTTGGCGTTTCCCGATTTCAGCGAAAAGGACTTGAACGGCAATCCCCTTTCCGCGTCCGCCTTGAAAGGCAAAGTGGTGCTCATAGATTTCTGGGCGACCTGGTGCGGGCCGTGCGTGCATGAACTTCCCAACGTCATTGCCACTTACAAAAAATTTCATGCTCAGGGCTTTGAAGCCATCGGCGTCAGCCTGGATTCTGACCGCGCCAAGCTTGACGACTTCCTCAAAAAACAGAACGGCATGACCTGGGCCCAATACTTCGACGGCCAAGGCTGGCAAAACAAGTTGGCCGCCAAATACGGCGTGGAATCCATCCCCTTCACCGTGCTCATTGGACGCGACGGAAAAATCATCGGCACCAGCCTGCGCGCAGAAAGATTGGATGCCGCCGTAGCTGCCGCCATCGCGAAAAAATAAAATCAGGAACTCGCGCTAGTGTAGCGACGGATGGAGATGCGCCAAAACCATTCCGCCACGACGGCCCAAAAAACACCAACGCCCAGGAGCACCAACCAAGCGAAAGGGGTATTGATTTTATCCGCCAATACCCGCGTGGGGATATTGCTTACCAGCAGGACCGGCAGCGCAAAGGTAAACACCGCCTTAAATGCGCCCCGAAATGCCTCGTCCGGCATCCGCGCGATGTTAAAGAGATTGTAATAACCCCAGACGATACCCTGCGCCCTCACTGTCCAGAAACAAATCGTGGCGAGGATGAACATAAGCGAATAATGAATCAAAATTCCCACCAGGCACAAGGCGCCGAAACCGGCAAACTGCCCGGCGGTTGGATGCAGATTTAACTTACCCGCCGCGAACACCATCACGCACACGGCAAACAGCGCGTTCACAAAAGCGCCAAGATCCACAACGCGGAGTGAGACCAGAAAACGCGTGTTGACGGGCAGCAGCAGGAAAAAATCCAGCTTACCCGTGCGGACGAGTTCGGAGAGGTTGGTGCAATTGGTTAGAAAAAACGCCTGATATAGCTGCTGGATGAAATTACTCGCGCCGACGAGCAACACCATCTGCCATTTCGTCCACGAGCCGACCGAATCCGTCTGCGAAAAAATGACAGTGACAAAGCAAATTTGCAGGCCAAACCAAAGCAATTCCACCACAATCCACAAGATGAAGTTGCCCTTGAATGCCATTTCGCGCGTCACGGAATTTTTCCACAACGCAGCATAAAGGGCAAAATAGCGCTTAATTTTGGTAAACACAGCAATTGGTGGAAATCATTGAGCCGTCAGCAGGGCTACGTCAAGACCACACAGGAGGCGGGAGTCATTTGATCCGGTTCATCAGCTTCATCACCTTCCAGAGGATGACGCCCACAACCGAACTCACCGCAACCACGGACAGCATGATTTTAGCGCTGCGACTGCGCTCCCACTCCTGCTGGCGAGGGAAAAATATCTTACCAATCAAGTTAAACAACCACTGCATGGAGACATTGCGACAGAAGAATTCATATATGACAATCAGAATCAGCGCCCATATCTTCGCCCATCAGCCGCCGAATGCCGAATAATGCTTGATTCCCCGACGCCACATCAGGCGGGCAAACACATACGCCGTCAGCACCCAGAAGAATTGCATGGCCAAACCGCGCCACATTTCCGCGCCAGCCACTTTACCAAGATAAATGCTGATGGGAAAATAAAGCTGATACGGAAACGGCGTAAGGTAAAGGATCTGCTTCAGCATCGGCGGCAAAATATCAAGGGGAAACAGATGGCCGCTCGCGAGATATTCAAACGCGAACAGAATGAAGATGAAGGTAGAGATTTCCAACAGCCAAAACGCCAGCATCGCCATGGCGTAGGAGATAAAAAATTGGAGCAGCGCGGTCAGCAGCAGCGACACAGGAAAAACCATCAGGGCATCAGTGCTTGCCGGCCAGAGCCAATTAGCGCGGAAGCAAAAGAGAAATAAAGCCAGCGGCACCACCGCCATCGCGACAAAGGCGATCCGGCCGGCAAAAAACAAACTGAGCCGATACCAGAGATAATCCACCGGTTTAAGAAGAAACTGGCTGATATTACCGTCACGGATATCGGCAGCGATTTGCCAATCATCTTCATTAACGGCGGTAAACACATCCACGACCGCCACCAGTAGATAATAAAACAGCATCTGCGCTTCTGAAAAACCGGAAGAATCCCCTGCTCCGCCATGGTGACTGTATATCGTCCGCCACAGCGACAACATCGCAAATAAGGGGATGAAACCAAATAACGTCCGGGTCAGATAATTAAACCGATACTGCAAATTATTTTGCAGGCCGATATTGATGACATGGAGGTATTTTTTCATTTCCGCCCACCAGCAATAATTCACCCACCTTAAAATGGCCAAGGAAAAATCATTTTCACCGCCGCACACATCGAATAATTTATGCCGACAACAAGGTTTTTTATTGCCTGACCCGCGATAGAATATTAGCATTGGCAATCGTCGGCATAAAGCCGGCACCTAATTAAGGAGAACTTTTACACATGAAGAAACCCCTGACAGGCGCAGAAGTTAATGAATTGATTGCCGGGCTAAACAAATTGTCCCGCAACCTCTGGTGGACTTGGAATCAGGAGGCGCAGGACATCTTTCAACGACTTTCACCGCGCGGATGGATGAACCTCTATCACAACGCCGTGGCCGTGCTGCACGAGGTGTCGGAATACGAATTGCGCGTGCACTTGCAAGAAAGCGAATTCTCAGATCGCGTCCGCGCCGTGCTGAAAGATTTTGAAAATTATTTAAGCGACCGGAACACCTGGTGCCACAAACACGCGCCGCAGTTGCACAAAAACCCGGTGGCGTATTTCTCGGCGGAGTTTGGCTTCCACGAATCGCTCCCCATCGCTGCCGGCGGCCTCGGTATGCTGGCCGGCGACCATACCAAATCAGCCAGCGACCTCGGCTTGGGATTTGTGGGCGTGGGTTTATTCTACCGTGAAGGTTATTTCCAACAGGCCATTGATTCAAACAACTGGCAGACCGAATACTATAATCCCGTAGATCCGAAAAATGTGCCGGTAGAACCCTTGCTGGACGCGGACGGCGAACGCCTCGTTTGCAGCGTGGAAATCGGGTTGAACGTCGTGGACTTTCAGGTCTGGCGGGTCAATGTCGGCCGCGTGCCGGTTTATTTGCTCGACACCAACCTGCCCGCGAACGAGCAGCATTTTCGCGATCTGACCTGCCGTGTCTATGGCGGCGACAGCACGACGCGCATCATGCAGGAAATACTCCTGGGCATCGGCGGTGTCCGGCTATTGCGCGCCCTGGGGCTCACACCCTCCACGTTCCACATGAACGAAGGTCATGCGGCTTTTCTCACGCTGGAATTGATCCGTGAAAAAATGACGGTCGGCAAATCGTTCAATGAAGCCCAGTCGCTCACCAAACCGGAGTGTATTTTCACCACGCACACACCGGTCGAAGCCGGACATGACCGGTTCAGTCCCGACCTCATGAACTATGCCATGCAGCGGTTCTGCACGCAGCTAACCGTGCCCTTCAAAGAACTGCTCGCGTTGGGGCGCGTCAAGGCAAGCGATGATCATGAACTTTTTTGCATGACCGTTCTGGCGCTGAAGCTCTCGCGTTCCGCCAATGCGGTCAGCGAACTGCACGGCCAGGTCAGCCGCCAAATGTGGCAGCACCTTTACAATGTCCCGGAAAAAGATGTGCCGATCGGCCACATCACCAACGGCATTCATCTGCTCGGCTGGATGAAAGGCTCCGTTCGTCATTTCTGGCGCCGCAAACTCACCGACAACAAAAATGGCGAAGCCAAATTTTTCCGCGAAAAATTCGGCGAAGACTGGGCCTCCGCCATCAACCACGCCTCGTTCTGGGAAAAGATGACCGACCCGACTTTCGTTTCCGACGAGGAACTGTGGGCCTTGCGTTACAAACTGCGCCGCGAGCTGATCGAGTTTGCGCGCCGCCGGCTGCTGCTCCAAAACCAGCGCATGACCCAAGGCGATTTCATCCGCTTCGACCACCTGCTGAACCCCGATGCTTTGACCATCGGCTTCGCCCGCCGTTTCGCCACCTACAAGCGCGCGCCGCTGGTTTTCCAGCAATTTGAAAACATCCTGAAACTCGTCCACGACAAACATCGCCCAGTGCAATTCGTTTTTGCCGGCAAGGCCCACCCGCGCGACGACGAAGGCAAGCGCTTCATCCAGCAAATCATCCATTTGAGCAAGCACAGCGAACTCGCCGGCTACCTGGTATTCCTGGAAAACTATGACGTCCACGTCGCCCGGCAAATGGTCGCCGGCTGCGACATCTGGCTCAACAACCCGCGCCGTCCGCTCGAAGCCTCCGGCACCAGCGGCATGAAGGCCAGTTGCCACGGCTGCATGGGCTTGAGCATCATGGACGGCTGGTGGCGTGAAGGCTATGACGGCCAGAACGGCTTCTCCATCGGCGAAGACTCGCATCCCGACAACATCGAGGAACAGGACCGGATCGACAGCGCCAACCTTTACAAGACCCTCACCAAACAGGTGGTGCCGATGTTCTTCAACCGCGATGTGAACGGCATTCCGCGCGAATGGATCAAGCGCATCCGCCACGGCATGGCCACGCTCGTGCCGCAATTCACCACCGACCGCATGGTCAAGGAATACACCAACAAATACTACGCCAAGCACTAAACCAAAGAACGGTTTAAAATCCGAACGGGCCTTGGCTTAAACGCCAGGGCCCGTTTTGCCTGGCTAGGGCGCGCATTGAATCCGCCCCCCAAAGCGTGATTGCTAAAATCCTCTCCTGGAGGACACAGGTGAGGGCGAGCGTAGAACTAAAGTTAGTTTCTTGTCCTCCCTCACCCAAACCCTCTCCCCACGGAGAGGGCTTTCTTGTTTCCGCGTCTTTGAAAAGCCGGACGCTGGACTCCTTGCGGAGGGCCACCAACCGGACGGCAAGTATGACCGCTAAAATCCTCTCCCGGGGGAATCAGGTGAGGGCGGACGGAGACGCTGTGGGGCTGCGCGAAAAAACGGACACAGGTAAAGCGGGACAGTGAAAGCCAAAGCCACTATGAATACACCTGTGATCCAAGAGAAGAAGACCCGGAAGAAGTTTGATCGGACCTTTAAACAGCACGCCGTTGAGCTCTGGC
>CAIXUZ010000004.1 GCA_903922735.1 uncultured Verrucomicrobia subdivision 3 bacterium | reverse complement strand
CGTCGTTCGCATCATGGGACGGGCGTCCAGTCGCGCCCGGCTGGAGGAAATCGCCCGCGACATGGCCGGTTCGTTGCGCGTTTTTTCCAACCCGCAGGGTAACGCCCTCATTCCGTTAAACAACGACGACTATCCGTATGAGGAGCATTTGGAGGATGTGCTGTGTCGCCAGTGCCGGCGCACCGGCATGATTTTGAATGGTGATGAGTTGACGGGCTTTGTGCATCTACCGACCAGCGCCGTGCGCTCACCAGCCTTGCAGCGCGACGCCGGTTTGACCAAGGCCGCGCCTGACTTTGTGCGCCTGCCGACTGACTTTGTCATCGGCGACAACGAAAACAATGGCGAGACCGTGCCGGTCTTCCTTACTACCAACCAACGGGTGCGACACACACATATCATCGGTTCCTCCGGCACCGGCAAGTCGTCTTTGCTGTTCAACCTCATCCGGCAGGACATCGAAAACGGTGAAGGCGTCGGGGTGCTTGATCCCCATGGCGATTTGATCAATCAGATTTTGGGCATAATCCCCGATTACCGCATTGATGACGTGGTGTTGGTGGATCCGTCCGATGTGGAATTTCCCATTGGTTTCAACATTTTATCAGCCCATTCCGAGGCGGAAAAAGAACTGCTGGCATCCGACTTGATTGCCATGTTTCGCCGACTGGCAACCTCTTGGGGCGACCAGATGGATACGGTGTTGCAAAACGCCATTCTCGCTTTCCTCAACAGCCGGCAGGGTGGCACGCTCTCGGATTTGCGCCTGTTCCTGCTGGACACCAAGGGAACTCGCTTCCAGAAACAATTCCTCGAAACCGTGACCGACCCGGAAGTTGTTTTCTTTTGGCGCAATGTGTTCCCGGAATTGACCGGCAATAAATCCATCGGCCCGGTGCTGACCCGCCTGCAGGATTTCTTTTCCCGAAAACCGCTGCGCAACATGGTCGCCCAGCCGCAAAATAAATTGGATTTCGCGGACATCATGGACAGCGGCAAGATTTTTCTGGCCCGGCTGCCCGAAGGTTGCGGCGCGGAAAACTCGTATCTGCTTGGCACGTTGCTGGTGTCAAAGTTCCAGCAATTGGCAATGGCACGCCAAAGCCAGAAGGCGGAGGCCCGCCGGGATTTCTGGCTCTATATTGATGAGTTTGATCACTTCATTACTCCCAGCATGGCGGAAATTTTGAAGGGGGCGCGCAAATACCGTCTGGGATTGACGCTTGCGCACCAGGAATTGCACCAGTTACAAGACGATCCCAAGGTGGCCAGCGCGGTGTTGACCCAGCCTTACACGCGCATCGTATTGAAGGTGGGGGACGATGATGCCAAAAAGCTCGGGGAAGGCTTTGAATCGTTTGACACAAAAAGCCTGAAGAATTTGCCGAAGTTTCAGGCCATTGCGCGGGTAGAGAGGAATGACGCGGATTTCAATCTGGCCCTGCGCAAGCCGGAGTTTCCAGATGAGGCGGAAGCGCAGGTCCAAAGGGACAAGGTCATTGCGGCCTCGCGTGACAAGTATGCCACCCCGCGTGCTGAAGTTGAAGAAAAGTTGCTCGCCCGTATCTGGGGTGATAAATCCGCGCCGCCAGATGACGAGTCGAGCGGAACTCCCATATCCAATACACCGTCATCACCACCGCCGGCTCCGGCGGCGGTCCCGCCGCAGATTTTAGCTGCTTCGTCGTCGCCAGAACCGCCCAAAGATGCAAGCCCGGCGGCAGGGGTTGTGGAAATTCCATCGGTTACGGTTTCGGAGAAGGAAACCAGAGCAGCGAAAGCCAAGGAGAGTGCTGGATCAAACGAACTTGGACGTGGGAAGGCCTTGCACAAATCCATTCAGCAACGATTGAAAGACGGGGCTCAAAAATATGGATTTTTGTCCACTGCCGAAAAACAGTTGGCCAAGGCGTCCAATGAAGCCGCTGACCTGGTGCTGGAATGGCAAGGAACCGGACAGGCCATCGCCGTCGAGATCGCCATTTCCCCCAACATCAACCACGAATTTGAAAACGTAAAGAAATGCCTGGAGGCGGGCTTTCCCCGCGTGGCGATGATTGCCAATGGTCGAAAGCTGCTGGATAAGATCGCCGCCGCCGTGCAAGGCGGACTGGGGCCGGAAGCGTCGGCGAAAGTGACTTACCATACGCCGGATGAATTTTTGACTGAACTGCAAAAGCTGGCAAAGACGGCGGAGGCTGCCCCGCCAGCAGCAGCGGTGGCTAAGACGGAAAAAGTCCTTGGCTTTCACGTCACCCGGATTTTTCCGAAACTGCCGCCGGAGGAGCAGCGGCTGAGCCAGCAGTCCGTCCATGAAGTGGCTAAAAAAGCCATCCAACAGTGACGGCGGTTTCGGGCTTGCCGCCAGTCCGGATTCATCCTAACTATAGATATGGTTAAGACATCAGCCCGGCACAAGCTTGCCACCACCACCTTGCAGGAGCGCAAGGCAAGGTTGCTGTCGGGAATGCAATTGTCGCCCGATCTGGTGCGCGCCTCCTACGTCCGCCAATACCTGACGTGCGGCAAAAAGAACTGCCGCTGCCGCCGGGGCTTCAAGCACGGCCCGTTTTTCTATCTAGTGCAATGCCTGGGCACCGGTCGGGTGCGGAAGTTTCTGCTCAAAACCCCGGCACAACGCAAACAGGCCCGTGCGGGCATCGCGGCGCACTTGAAATTGCAGCGGCGGCTGGCGGAGCTTTCCGAAATAAACACCGAACTTTTGCGGCGCGGCGCAGTCTGAAAAGGACACGCCGGAAATTCATTAAATCCATATTCTACGGGCTGAAAACCGCTTCCAGCCCTTGCAAAAAAGCGGTGAATTTGTTATAGTTATTGTGTTCCTTTCCGAAGGGACATGGTCGGTTTCTTCGTTCGCTTATTCGTTAATCAATAAAACTCACATGACTAAAACCATGTATGACGTTATTTCTCCCGACGGCTTTCCGATTTCTTGCGAGCCGTTCAATACGCAAGAAGAGGCGGTAAAATATGCTTTCCAGTGGTGCAAGCGCTATGAGCAACAGGGCTACTATTCAACTTCTCGCTGGGAAAAGATTCCGCTGGAAGATTTGCCTGAAAATTTGGACCTGGTTCCCGTCACGGTAAATGAATGAATCTCCCCCGGCGGCGCAAGTGCGCTTGTGCCGCCCATGGGAAATTTAACGCCCTTATCATAATGTTATTTTCCCCCGCCGCCTGCTAGCGGTGGCGCTCATTGAAATGGAACCAAGAAAAACGATACAGGATATTCAGTTAGATTTGATTGAGCGCGCCTCCTTTAATCAATTCGACGGCCAACAGGTCAAACAGGATTTGAATGAAAATAAACATTTGTGGAAAGGTGTCATCATGGGACGTTTTGACAGTTTCACCCTAATTCCACTGCGCGACATTGCCCAGAACATTTGGAATGTGGACACACTGATGATTCTACCGCAACCCGGCAAAGAAAACGAATTGCAAGAACTCGCCGTCGGTTGGTGTGCGGATGACATAGAATTGATTGAGGGCGGTAAAATAAAGCTCATGTATGGTGGCATCGAAAACAAAGTTGTTCGCGTGTGGTGGGATTAGTCGCAACGGACCACAAAATTCAACGCAACCATCAACCGTGAACGCAAAAGCGAAAAACCGACACCTTGCTAGCGTGTGCCGGCTTTTTTTGTCTGCCCAAATCTATTTTTTAGAAATATTTTAATTCTTGCTTGATTCGGCTTTCTTTCTTTGTCATGAAGTAGTGTATGAAGGAAAACCATGCCTTGAACAAACCGGTTGGCATCTGGATTCGTGTCAGCACCGAAGACCAGGCCAAAGGTGACAGCCCCGAACACCACGAAGAACGCGCCCGCGCCTATGCAAAGAGCCGGGGTTGGGAGGTTAAGGAGTTGTATGATTTGGCCGGGCAAAGTGGCAAGGCCGTCATGCAACACCCGGAAGCCCGGCGCATGATGCAGGACATTGAACGTGGCCATATCACCGGCCTTGTTTTTTCCAAGCTCGCCCGCCTATCCCGCAACCTGCGCGAACTGGATGATTTTTCTATTTTTTTCAAAAAACAAGGTGCCGACCTGATTTCTTTAAGTGAGGCGATTGACACCAGCACCGCCGGCGGTCGGATGTTTTTTCATCTGTTGAGCGTGTTCGCACAGTGGGAGCGGGAGGAAACCGCCGAACGCGTCAATGCATCGGTATTTACCCGCGCCAAGCTTGGCAAATCCATCAATGGCACTTCGCCGTATGGCTACGAATGGAAAGACCGCAAACTTGTCATCAAACCCGAGGAAGCCGCCATCCGCCGCAAAGCCTACGAACTTTTTTTGAAGTATCGGCGTAAGGGACAGGTTGCCAAGACGCTGAACGCCGCCGGCTATCGCACGCGCAAGGGGAACATCTGGCGGGACACTTCCATTGAACGCATCTTGAACGAATCCAGCGCCAAGGGTGTTTATGTGTTTAACACCATGCGGATGACCGGCAGTTGGCGCACCGAACTCAAACCGGAGAGCGAATGGGGCCGGGCGGAATGTCCGCCAATTGTTTCCGAAGATTTATGGAATCAGGTAAACAAGATTATTGAGGAACAATTAAAAGCTTGGAAAAAGCCCGGCAAGCCGCCGGTGCATTTGTTCAGCGGCTTGGCACATTGTTCGTGCGGTCATAAAATGTATGTCGCTGCCAACAGCCCAAAATACTTCTGCCGGAAATGTTGCAACAAGATTGCGATTGTGGATTTGGAAAATGTCATTCTGTTGGAATTGAAAAAGTTTTTTGGCCAGCCCGGACAGATTGCCAGCCACTTGCAGGCAGCGGAAAAAAATCTGGCGGAAAAGTCTGCCTTGCTGGCAACCCATCAGCGGGAGATTCAGAAAGTGCGGGAGGAAATGCACCAGACGCACCAGTTGTATTTACAGAAGCAGATTTCCGGCGATGGCTTCCGCGACCTTTACACGCCTGCCGAAGAACGGATGAAGCAGTTGAACGCCGGACTGCCACAATTGGAAGCCGAGGTGGACTTTTTGAAAGTAAACAAATTGTCCGCCGATGATGTGTTGAATGAGTCCTATTCTTTGCACCATAGGTGGCCCAAAATGTCGATTCCAGAGAAGCGGCAGAATGTCGAAGCCCTCATCGAAAAGATCATAATTGGCAATGGGTCAATTGACATAACCTATTCATCCCTACCTACTTCTATAGAACAGTGCAAAAGCCAGCAGGGGTTAGG
>CAIXUZ010000003.1 GCA_903922735.1 uncultured Verrucomicrobia subdivision 3 bacterium | reverse complement strand
CTCGCAGCTCGCCTCCGGCTCGTTTTAACTCGAAACGAAAATCCTTTGACTGAAAAAACAGAACTGATATGAATCCCTTACTTCAGAGTGGCCGGTTTTGAATCGCTCACCTCTGGCCGGTTTTCAACCGCTCGGTGACAAGTCATCCGTGAATGGCGACATGCCATCTGCAATGGCTTTCGCCCATGCCAGCCACGAGGATTGTTTTGAGCTTAATTTCCCATCGGCACTTTTCCATCTTCTTTCACATTCCTCGATGTAATTGGTGATTCGACAACTCCGTCGCCACCATTCGGACGCCTTGATCAAATCTTGCTCGCGCGCTTCCACCACGGCGTGGATGGCGTCCGCATGAGCCTTTTCCGCTGCTTTTTGTTTTCGAATCACCTCTTCCGCCAGCCATTCTCGATGGCGTATCTTTTCTTCCTCCATCCACCTTTTGCGGTCGATGGCGTCCTGTATGCGTTGCCTCTGCTTGTTGAGGAAGTGTAGGCGAATAGCGGAAACAACTTCGGAAAGCACTCGTTCTAATGAATGTTTTTTGGTTTCCATCCACTCCATTTCTTCACCTTTTTTATATCGGAGGGTTTCGCATGAAAATGCCAAATGCCCGGAAGGAGTGTCACCATTGTCCCAATGCCAGTATTTTACCCGTCGTTGCTCGGAACCTAAACGATCCCAAAGCGTTTCATCTATGTGGAAAAATAGTCGGTCGTGGCCCAGTTTGAAATAACCTGGGTCGTATGTCCCTTTGAACTTTTGGAACAATATGCCCAACGGTTCTAGCGCCTGCAAAATTACGTGAAAGGACTGCGCCGCTCGTTCGACCAAAGGCTTGGAAACGGTGACATAAGGAAAATTCGGTGATTCCAGCCGGACTTGTTTGTGATCACGAAGCTTGGTTTTGTTTAAGGCAACCAACAACTCTGACGCAATTGGATGCAGTTGGGTGTTGGGTTCCGGTAAAGCGAGCGTTTTTGGCAAGGAACGTTGCGCCTCTATTTCGAAGACCTCTTCGGCGGTGGGAGGCAGAGGTTTTTTTCGAGGTTTATGGCCCGCCGCCTGTTTGGCCCAATAACCTCGGGTGGGCCAAGAAACTTGTTTCTTGATGCAATGTTTGCGAACCCCCACATTCGATATTCCAAATTCAGCTGCGACTTTGGTTGCCGGCGAAGCCCAAATTAAATCGTATAATTCTTGCCGTGAAAGATCTGCAAGTTTGCGTGAATCAGACATGATTAAAAATCTACGCAGAGTCGGATTCGGTGCAAAACTTCTTTTTCGTCCGTTCCAGCCCTGTCACCACAACTGGTGACATGCAGAAAAAACGGCATCGTGTAAGCTTTCCTCGTTGGGAGTTGTGTCCCGACCGAAAAACAAAGTGTTGTTGATAGAGCCCGGAGTAGTGTCCGGGCTCTTTTCATTTGTGCCGGCAGGGCGCACTTGACTAGTTGGATAAAGTCCAATGCAGGCCCGGCAAGGGGAACTGCTAGCTGAACAGCAAAAACCATTCGGTGCAGGCGATGAAGGAAGTCGGCATTGATATTTCCCCCCAACGCAGCCGAATGACGATTGTAGCCGTTACGTTTTATATTGCCGGAAAGCTACGCCAGGATTTGATAGAAGTCCGGCTTGCCCCATAATCTTCAAACAACGAATATCTAAGCCGATCCGGTTAACCATAAATCCAAACCATGGAATCAGCTGCTAGAACCAACTACATTTTCGTAGACTACGAGAATGTTCAGAACCTCAACCTTGATCTAATCGCCGGCAAACCGGTGATGGTGTTATTTATTGTTGGCCCTCGTCAGAAGTCATTGCCCGCTGTCCTGAGCAAGCAAATTCACAAATATCATGATCAGGTAGAATGGATTGAGTCGGAGGGAGCGAGTCGTAATGCGCTGGATCTGGTGCTGGCATATCGAGTCGGAGTTCAAGCCAAGGCAGATCCGGGAGGCTATTTTCATATCCTCTCCAAAGACAAGGATTACGACGCCCTCATCAAACACCTGCGCGCCCAAAACCTGCGAGCTTGCCGTGATGAGGTGTTTTCAGAGATTTCAGCACTGGTTGAGTTGAGCAAGATGTCGATTTCTGAACGAGTCGCATGGGTAATCGAACGGATTGAAAAAAATCAAGCGAGCAGGCCGAAGAACAAAAAATCTTTGCTGACGACGATCCATGCAATTTGTCGTAAAGAATTATCTGCGGAGGAAGTGGAAAAAATCCTGAATCGCTTGGTAGCCCTGAAAAAGGTTGAGTTTAATGCTCAAGGACTAGCGATTTACAGGATTTGAATTGAAAACTCAAAAATATGGCAACACGGATTTCCATCGACGTTGATCTCACGATTATTGATGTGGAAGAAAACCTGATTCCGGGCGTAGTTGAGGGGCTGGCTTTATTGAAGGAAAAGGGATATTTGCCGACGTTAGCTGGACGGTTCATCCAGCAACGCCTGCTGTCGGTGGCCGGCGGCGGCGTGAGCACGGGTTCGGCGGGCCCTTTGGCGAGGTCGGCTTTTTGTTTTCCCAGAACGGCAGAATTAAAAACTAAGGCCGAAAACAAAAATTGAAAATCAATTGCTAGCCTCACCTATTAGCACGCCGTTCATGAGTTTTTTACGTTTAGCGGCCAAGAAAATTTCCGCCGGTTTTGTTTGCCAATTCTTTTAAAAAAGCAATCGGTGCGTTAATTTTTGGCCGCGGCCCGCCTGCACCCTCGGTCTCGTAGCTGCCTAGGGCGACAGTCAGAATTGGTATTCCCTCATGCTCTTTAACCTCTTCTAAAATTGCTTTCGCTAATGATGAATCGGTTTGAGTTGAAACATGGGGATGTCCATCTGTGAATACCACAATCACATTGGGCTTAGGATATTTGTAAGCAAGACGCAAACCGCTCAACAAGTCGGTAAATACGCCAGTTTTAACCTGATCAAAAACATTTAGAAGCTCTTTCCGATGGTCGCTTAATTCCGTTCCATCTTTTTGGCGCACTTGAATATATCCCTCCTTTGGAAAGCCAACGGCAACATCGTTGAAATTTACCATAGCACACTCTTTTACTGGTAAAAATTCCAACCAGGTTCTAACTAGTTGCTTGGCTTTTTCCCATGCCGGGCTATTCCTCATGCTGGAAGAAGTATCCACAACAAAGATGACACGGTTTAGATTTCCCGGTGGCAATCCAGTCAATTCCCGGCGCACTGAAAATTCTCCTACCTCACGATGTTTAACCTCAGCCAAAATCAGTCGTTTTTCTTCTTTGGCCCTGCTGGTTTCAATTTCCAACTTTGCTATCCGGTTAGTCGCGCGATGATACAATTCTGCCAAGTTGTTTACATCTGGCGGAAGGGTTGCAATCCACGCCTGCAATTTAGATAGTTCGTTCTGGATCTTTCGTACTGCCGCCAAAGCTTTCTCTTTTTCTTCCAATGCGAAGGGTAATTTCGCCGCTTTCTCCGTTTCTGCCGCGAGTTGTTTCTCCAAATCTCTAACTGCCGCTAACCGACGGGCCACATCCTCTGGGGAAGCTCCCGCCAGTTGTTTTTCAAAGATTCTTAATCCTGTCCGCAGCCGTTCAGCGTCCTCTTTGGCTGCCTTAAGTTGTTTGAATAGGTCGGCCGTCTCAGGCAACTTTTGCTCCCATTGCGCCAACCGATTGCTCTGGGTGATAAATTCTTGCTGCATGCGACCCAATTCGCCGACCTTGCCGCGATAGGCAAACAAAAGGCCAAATGCCGCCAACCAGGCTAGTTCAGCCAAGGTTATCAAAATTACCACCGAGGTTTTGCGGGGGATAATCATGTGTTACAGGTTGGCCTCATTTTCTGCCCATAATTCTGTTAAGCAACCCCGACTTCGGTTGAGACGATTGTTCACCGTCTAAACGTTGCAACAGCAGTTTGGCCACGCGCTCCATTTGTTCAGCTACTCGAGCCATTTGACCTTGCACTTGCAACAAGGTCTGATGGTTTGTGATGTTTAATTTGGAGAGGCTAGACACACATCCGACGTTATGGGGCAGGACGAATGAAGAACGATGGGGTGCTTTGGACGATGCTACGCAAGAATTGAATCAGAAATTGGGGAAAACTGTGTTGATGACAGGTGCGCAATTAGCTTTGAGGCATATTGATCCGAGCCAAAAGCAGCCTAAAGCCAAATGCCCGTTCACACCACAAAGGGAAATGATAACAAAATTGTGGGGTTCTGATAAGCCTGTAAAACCAGAGCAAAGGACGTTGTTTTAATTTATTATAATTATTATTGGCTAGATGCGCTTGCATTTTAATAAGATAACCACATATAAAGGCGCATCACGGTGCCTGAGTCAGAGTGCGTTGAGTCAGTGTCCTTATGTTTTTGCGTGGGGCAATTAAAAGCGGGATAAAACTTATATGTTTAAAAAACGCAATAGTCTCGTTTGGGTGTTCACTTGGTTTCTTATTCTCCAGATTCCAATTGATATTTCCATATTTTCAGCAAGAGGACAGGCATTGCCTTCAGGGATTAAACTCCATCCATTGAATCCGCAAAATGCGGGCGTGTCACCATTCGGCAATAATGGGATAAACAACTTGGTGGCCGACACCAATCTGACACAACTCGCACAGTGGCTACGTCAACAATTAACAAATCCATCTAGTGTAACCAATGCCTCCATTAAGAATCAGGGCAAAATGATTGCCAACACTGCATCACAAGCCTTGGGCAATGACGAAGATTTTCGGTTTCGGGCCAATGGCACGCCTTCATTAATACAGGTAGCTGCTCGGCATACTCGCGCTTCTGCCGCTGTAAAACCAGATCAAATAACGCGTGATAAAAAGGTGCGCAGTTTTATAAGAGATCATCGCACCCAAATGCAAATCACAAATCCAGATGAAGAGTTTGAAATTCGGCACTCGGAGGAAGACAGCCTGGGAAAGTTTCATTACCGATTGCAGCAGCGATACCACGGGATCAAGGTGTGGGGTGGCGAAGCGGCGGTGCATCTAGCAGCTGATGGCAGCGTGGATTCAATGGAAGGTGCATTTATATCCACCCCGATGAATATCCCCACGAACGCCGCTGTGAGCCTTTCGAATGTACTTGAATCGGTTAACCAGAAGTATTTTTCCGGCCGAGGCAGGGTCTTTGATGAATCCGAATTAGTGATTAACGGGGCGGTGAATGAATTGCCGAGATTGGCATGGAAGTTTTCCATGTCGTCAGATTTGGTTGATGCGAGACGATTTCTTGTTGATGCCGTCAATGGTGAAGAGGTCAGTGTGGTTAACTTGGTTCATGATGGTGCGGCGGCTGGATCTGGAGTGGATTCGCTGGGCTATACCCGGAGCCTAAACCTCTGGCAGAACGGCTCGACTTATTACCTAGTGGATACGTCCAAGGCGATGTATGTGGCCACTTCAACGCCTCCAGCGTTGGCCACCACCATAGGCGGAATTACGGTGCTTGATGCCGTGAATCAACCTCCAACTTCGAGCCCTGCTGCTGTGCCAAGTCTCTACTACGCAACTTCCTCTAGCGCGACTTCAGGCTGGGTTCCCGATGCTGTGAGCGCGGCATACGGTTTATCCAAAGTGTATGATTATTATTACACAACCCATACACGCAATTCTTATGATAATAAAGGGAGCTCGTTGCGAGGGGTAGTTAGATATGGGATTGGTTACGCCAACGCATTCTGGAGTTCGCAATACAAGGAAATGTTTTATGGTGACGGCATGGGGCGCTCGGTGGATGTGTGTGGCCATGAGGTGACCCATGGCGTAATTAACAGCATTGGGGGTGCAGGAATTTTGGAATATAGAAATCAATCTGGTGCAATGAACGAAGCACTAGCGGACATCTTCGGAGAAATGGTTGAGGCCAAGACAAAAGGCACCAATGACTGGCTCATGGGTTCTGATTTGGGGTCTCCAATTCGTAGTTTTATAAACCCGGGCATTTATGGACAGCCAAGCAGGATGAGTCAGTTTATTTACACAAGCAGCGACAACGGCGGCGTGCACTTTAACAGTGGTATTATAAATCATGCGTATTATTTGCTGGCTGTGGGTTTGTCTGGCGCAGTCGGGAATGGTGATGCGCAGCGAATCTTCTATCGAGCAATGACATTGCATTTGTTGTGGCAGTCGCAATTTATTGACATGCGGCATGCGTGTGTGACTTCTGCGGAGGAATTATTTGGGGTTGGATCTGCGCAGGCAATCAAGACAGCCGAGGCCTTTGACGCCGTTGATATTTTTGATGTGCCGCCAACGGCACCGCCAGGAACGATTCCCGCAGTGCAAGCTCCGGACTCCACTTTGTGTCTGCGTTCAGGTATCTACGGATACTATCTCGTTCGGAAAGAGACGAGCATGGGAGATCCAAGCGGAGGAAGTTTTGTGGGGACGGTGCATAATTTGGATCTTAAGCGGGTCTCAGTAAGCGGAAATGGGTCATGGGCGGTCTTTATCACCCAGGATTATGATTTTGGTGTGGTAAACACGGATGGCACAGGGCCGTCTCTTGCGGGCCATCCAGGTTCGTATTCCTCAGCGGCGATTTCGCCTGATGGTTCAAGAATGGCTCTTGTTCTTCGAGACTCATTCACAGGTTATGCAAAGAACCAAATTGTCATCTTCAACCTGAGCACAAGCGGAAGTCAGACATTCACTCTTTACGGTGTGACCAGTGAAGGAAATTACATGGACATTGTGGACCATGCGGATGTGATGGATTTCACTGCCGATGGCCGCTACCTAATCTACGATGCTTATTGTTATTCGGTCACCGCAAGTGGTGACGTGCTTGATGGGTGGACGATATTTGCAATGGACACGTCGACTGGCGCAATTCAAACGCTCTTGGATTTGAATTCCGATTATGACATCGGTAATCCTGCCTTGGGTAATACTCACGGGAATCTGATTGCGCTTGATGTGATTAACAAGGCAACTGGCTATTCAACGGTGGTTTCAGGCAATCTTCAAAATGGATCATTTGGCGTGGTGGGAACAACTTATGGCATGGGTGTTCCGGGCTACACAGGTGATGATTCCGCGGTCGTCTATAGTCTTTATGACAACACGGTTACCAGTTTGTATTCAATAGCCCGCCAAGGGTTGTCGGCCGATGGCATAACGACAAACGGGGTGCCCATATGGTGGATACGAGATGCAGACTGCAGCGTTATTTACAGGCGCGGAACTTATTACGCCAGCAATTCAACGCCACAGGTGAGTATTACCTTCCCGCTGTCGGGACAGGCCTTTGCCTCACCCACAAACATCTTGATTCAAGCGACCGCTTCCGATTTGGATGGAACTGTGAGCAACGTGCAATTCTATGTGGATTCCGTGAAGATCGGAACGGACACAACAGCCCCCTATACGATGACATGGACAAACGCATCGGTGGGGTCCCACCGGTTGACGGCACGGGCGATTGATAATTTGGGGGCGGCAGCCGATTCGGTAAACCTCCTCGTGTATGTCCTTTTACCACCAAAATTAACCGCACAACCACAAAGCCTGACGGTGCCGGCAGGCACCAATATGACTTTTACCGTGACGGCGGCAGGGACATCACCATTTTTCTACCAGTGGTGGAAAGATGGGGGGGCACTGCTGGGAGCGACAAACGCGAGCTATAGTATTGCAAGCGTGCTGACCAATGATGCCGGTGCTTACAGCGTAACCGTTAGCAATGCTGCGAAGTCAGTGAGCAGCACAAACGCGGTCTTAACGGTATATGTGACTCCATTCATTACCGTGCAGCCGACGAATCAAACCGTTTGGATGGGATCGAACGTCACGTTTAGCCTAACGGCTTCGGGTGTGCCGGTGCCAAAATATCAATGGCGGAAAAATGGAGCGAATCTAACGGGAGCGACGAACGCAAATTTCACCACTAATAATGTAACGACCAATTCGGCGGGAATCTTCAGTTGTCTGGTTTCCAATGCGTATGGGACCGTCATCAGTTCCAATGCCATCCTAACGGTGATGGTTCCCGATACAACCAGCCCCACCAACACCATCACCGCACCAACTCCCGGCCAAAGATGGAGTAATGCATTATTCACCGTGACGGGCACGGCGAGTGATAATGTGCGGGTGTCAAACGTCTGGTGTCAGATCAACGGCTTGGGATGGAATCAAGCCAGCACCGGCAACGGTTGGAGCAATTGGACTGCACTGGTATCGCTTACGCCAGGAACCAACACAATTTCGGCGTATTGCATGGACACAAACGGAAATCTTTCTGTCACCAACAGCGTGAGCTTTCAATATGTTGTGACGAACCAACTTCAATTATCCGTCACGGGTTTGGGAACCATCACGCCGAGCAACACATGGCTGGAAATTGGTCGTAACTACAGCATCACTTCGGCTCCGGCGGCGGGATTTAGGTTCACCAACTGGACGGGCAGTCTGACGGCCACCACAGCGGCGTTGAATTTTATGATGGCCTCAAATCTCACGTTCACAGCTAACTTTATTGATACGAATAATCCAGTATTAAGCGTTACAAACTTGGTCGCGGGCCAACGGTGGAGTAATTCTTTATTCACTATCCGGGGCACAGCCTCGGACAACTGGCAAGTCGCGAGTGTGCAAGTTCAATTAAACGGCGGAAACTGGAACACGGCGACCGGCACAACCAATTGGTCGGCAGCGTTACCCCTGATGCCGGGGACGAACACGGTTGCCGCCTATGCCACAGACAACAGCGGCAATGTCTCCGCCACCGCGAATGTGAGCTTCCAATATGTCGTGACCAATCAATTGCAGATTTCCATGACTGGCTTGGGAACGATTTCGCCCAACTACAGCAACGCGTGGCTGGAAATCGGGAGAAATTACAGCGTCACTTCCGCACCCGCAGCCGGTTTCACATTCACTAACTGGACCGGAAGCTTTACCACCTACACGGCAGCATTGAATTTCACGATGGCTTCCAACCTTATATTCATCGCCAACTTCATTGACACGAACAAGCCGGTGTTCAGCATCACCAACTTGACGGCAGGGCAACGCCTCAGCAACGCCGTGTTTACGGTCAAAGGGACGGCGAGCGATAATTGGCAGATCACCAATGTTTGGTATCAATTCAACGGTCTGGCTTGGAGAAACGCCACGACTACCAACATCTGGACCAATTGGTATGCCACGCTGAATCTGGTGCCGGGAACCAACACGCTTGCCGCTTATGCTACGGACAATAGCGGCAATGTTTCCGCTACCACAAATCTAAACTTTCAATTTGTAGTGACCAATCAGCTTTCAATTCGCACCACAGGCAAAGGAACGATTTCACCCAACTATAGCAATGCGTGGCTAGAGATTGGCCGCAATTATAGCATCACCTCCGCTCCTACCACAGGCTTTGTGTTCACGAACTGGACGGTTTCGACGAACTGGATCGGCGGCGCAACCGTGACCGGCACGAATCTGCTGTTCATGATGCAATCCAACCTAACTTTACTGGCTACATTTGTTGAAACTAGCCGGCCAACGCTCACCATCAGCGCACCAACCAACAATCAGAAAATGACCAACGCTCTGGTAACAGGCATCGGGACAGCGAGTGACAACTGGCAAATCAGCAATATTTGGTATCAATTGAACAGCAATGCTTGGAATCAGGTGTCGACCGCCAACAGCTTCTCCAATTGGAATACGCCTTTGTTGACGCTCATAAGCGGCACCAACACGCTGAAAGCCTTTGCGCTGAATCTGGGTGGAATCTACTCGCTCACCAACAACGTCAGTTTTGTGGCTAGCAACACCTTCGCCCTGCAACTGGTCTTTACCAACGCGCAACCGATGAAAACGAACGGGTTGGTTTTCAGCCTACAATTATCATCTGGTTTAAACGGGCGTATTCAATTTTCCACGAACATGGCTGATTGGACCCCGCTGACTAATTTTATCGGCACCAATTCAACCATTACCTTCCGAGACCCAGGGGCAACCAATTCAAGTCAGCGGTTTTACAGGGCAGTGATTCCATAACCGATCATTCCTCGCCAACCTTACCAACAAAATATCTAGATCTGATCCCGAACCAGGACGGTGGTGAAGTCTCCGGGCGAATGAAACAAGTATTGTTGTGTTCATTGCTGATCTCATTGTTCTGGGGCGGGATTGTTTACGCCGATGAGCCTTCCGTTCCGGTTACCAAACCTGAAAATAAGCCGGCAAGACTTTATGGCGCACTTGAAAATTCTCTGGAGCACGCCATATCAGGTCACGACATTGGCTGGCGTGTGGCAATAGTTTCCATCGGGTGGGACTTGTTTGAACCAAAACACGGCATAATCAATCAGGCTTATGTAGATGAAATCGCACGAAAAAAACAAGCCTTCCGCAAGCTGGGTTATGAACTTCAGGTGGATTTTGGAATCCAATACGCGCCGGACTGGGTATTCGAACTGCCGCAAGGCCGCTACCGGAACCAGTATGGGGATGAATTCAAGACCAGAGAAAGCGGCAAGAATGTGCCGAATGTCGTGTTTAACGCCAAGGTTCGTCAGGCCATTTCAAATTATTTAAGTGAAGTATTTATCCGTTTAGGCACGGATTGGGATTATGTGCGCTTGGGTTGCGCGAAATACGGGGAACTCAATTACCCGCAAGCCAAATTTGGCGGTCACACTAATTGTTATTGGGCATTCGATGACCTCGCTGAAGGGAAAACGGCGGGACTGCCTTCCGGCATTTCGCCATGCCCTGTTCCAGGCTGGAGGCCGGGCTTGCCTTCGCCTCAACATGCGTCGGCCCGCAAGTTTGCGGAGTGGTATCTTGACAACTTGAAGAATTATCAGGATTGGCAGATTGCAACCGTAAGGCGCTGGTATGGGGGTGATCTTTGCATGCTCTATGGCTCAGCGGGGTTGCGGCCTGACTGGCTGGAATCGGCCATTATTCACGACCTCAACGGCACGACGAGCGCTGAAATAAACGGCGAAATTCAACAAGGCTATGACTGGACCCGCATGATTGGCAGCCTGAAAGATCCGAAGGCAATAGTTTATTGCACTTGGATTGACGGCACGCTCCAGAACCACAAAACCTTCGATGATGACACCCGTGACCTCAATCGCTGGAGTCCGGTGCATTGGCAGGTTAGCCTAGCCCAAACGAACCCCTTAAAACTGCGAGTGTGGGGCGAAAACACTGGCCGCAACAATCGCGAGGCTATGCGGGTGACATTTGAATGCATTAAACGATACAACCTAATGGGCGTGATATGGGCTTTCGAGACCGATCTATTTGCCGATTCTCACTCGGATGACTACGCCACATTCGCAGACTACGCAGAGTTTATTCGCAAGAATCGGTGAACCGCGTTTTAGGCTGTTTAACGTGAGTGCAGTTGACGGTGCAGGACAGAAGCGGTAGTTGGTGTCTGAAGTCGGTCAGTTGGTAGATACGCCTACACTAGCCATTTTTCTTTTCAATCTTTTCGTTTGCTAGGGCTTAATATCTTTGGCGAATTCTCCGGCTTCAGCTCGCCGATAAAATTCAGATGTAACATCTGTTGAAACGTAAAGCCGACCGTAGATGTTGACGGTTTTGATGATGCCTCTTTTTCACCAGCGCCAACCCATGGAAGTTATTCATCCCACGCGTAATCTTGAATGGCATGCCAGGGAAGATAGGTAACGCCGTTGCGTTCCTGTTTTTCTGCGCCACCATAAACCACCACGGATGCCGCTGCCTGTTTAGTTTTAGCAAACAGCCCAATGATTTTCTGATTGTTGCTTGCCCAATCTGAAGAAATTGTTTGGCCGGCCTTTACCTCCACCAACTTCATGGCTTTCCGGCCTTGCACCAAGACATCACTTTCCAACCCAGCCTTGTCACGGAAAAAATAGACCCCGTTGGATTCGCCACGATTGAATCGTTGCTTGATGATTTCTGACACCACCCACGATTCAAAGATCGCCCCACGCAAGGGATGCACGTCGAGTTGCCCCACTTCACGGATTCCCAACAGCCAGCAAGCCAATCCTGTGTCATAGAAATGCAGTTTGGGCATTTTAATCAGCCGCTTGGAAATATTCCCATGGTAGCTGGGAAGCCGGAAAGCGATAAAGCTCGCTTCTAATATTGAGGACCAGGCTTTAGCGGTCGGTTGGGAAACCGCGCTATCACTCGCCAGTGATGAGAAATTTAGCAGTTGTGAAACTCGCCCAGCACATAACTGGACAAACCGTTGAAATGCCACCAGGTCACCGATGTTGCTGATGGCCCGTACATCCCGTTCCAAGTAGGTAGCTACATACGCCGACAGCCAATCCGCCGGCCTTAATTGCTGATCCAAAATACGCGGATAGCCACCGGTCAGCAGCGTTTCATTCAATGTTTTTGGGTGCTTTTCAAAAGAGACGACTTCACTCCGTGACAGTGGCAGCAGGTGCATCACCGCAGACCGTCCCGCTAGCGATTGGCTGGTGGACTCCATCACGGAAAGATTGTGCGAGCCGGTCAAAACCCAACGGCCAGGGACAGGGTCTTTATCAATGATTTCCTGCAAATAGGACGTTATCTGCGGTGCGTTTTGAATTTCATCCAGAATCGCACCATTGGGAAACTGCTTAAGAAATCCGCGTGGATCTTCCAATGCGAATGCCCGCACGTCTGGCGATTCCAATGTGGTGTATGGCCGGCTGGCGAACACCTTCTGACACAAGGTGGATTTGCCGCTTTGGCGGGGCCCCGTCAAAACAATCGCCGGGAATTGCTTCGCCAGAGATTTTAGCCGGGGTTCGACATCGCGAGCTATCATAACGCTGCCAATTTACCACTCTGCCCACTTCAAAGTCAAACTTTGAAGTGGGCAATTATTGTTTGACGTCAGAAAGACACGGCAAATTCAACAACGCCTCTTTCAACGTCTCCATTTCGAGGTGGGTGTAGCCGCGATGGATTTCAGGCGATTTATGGCGGGTCAACTTCATGCGGACTTCGGGTGAAACGCCGGGGTTAGTTACCCTGGCCATTCGTTTCCACCTCGCCTTTTTCTGGTCCGGCTTATGCCGGCCTTGTTGGGAACCTTGGTGGGAGTGGCGGAGTGGTCAACCGGGTGACTTGAAGAAATGGCTTTAAATGCGGATGCGGCCCAACCAAGCTGATTGACATGTCAATCAGCGTTTTTTCTGATATAGTAAGGATTGCCCAATAATGTAATAATTTGAATGGCTGGCCTATGACAGATCGAAAGAGCAAATCAAGCAGCACCGAACCGCGCTCCGGTTTTATCCGGTGGCTGTTGGTGATCACCGTTGCGTCGAATTTGTTCATCATCGGCCTGGTGGGCTTTTCTCTGCGCCAAAGCTGGCAGCAAAATGAGGAGCGCGCCCGGATTACCACGCAGAATCTGGCGCTTGTGTTTGCGGGCGACGTCGCCGACGTCATCGGCAAAATTGATCTCACCGTGGTCATGATGGCCGAGGAAATCGAGCAGGACCTCGCCCGGGGAGGTGTTGATTTGCCGGCTTTGAACGCCTTTATTGCCCGTTCCCAAACCCGGCGGCTGGCCATGGACAATGTGGGGGTAATCAATGCCCAAGGGGAAAAAATTTACGGCATCGATATCAATGCGGGGGCGCAAACCAATATTACGAACCAGCCCGGCTATATCCGCCTGCGCAACCATGCTCCAACCGGTTTGGTCATCTTCAAGCCGGTGCCGGACGGCAAGACCAGGAAATGGTCGATTATTTTCGCGCGCCGGATCAATCAGCCGGATGGTTCTTTCGCCGGCTTGGTTTACAAGACCTTGACGCTGAATCAGCTGGTCAAACCTTTCTCCACTCTGAATGTTGGCACGGCCGGAGCGCTGGCCTTGCGGGATGAGGATCTGAATCTGGTTGCGCGTATTCCTGAACCCACGAATTTTGACCGGCTAATTGGGAAAAGGAATGCTTCTTTGGATTTACAGGGGGCGGTTCAGGTGCAAAAGATGGCTGGCACGTTTTATTCCCGCGCGTTTGATGATGTCCAGCGAACCTACTCCTATTGCAAGGTTACGGATTATCCTCTCTACGCCATTGCCGGACTGTCCAAGGCAGAGTATCGGGCGGCCTGGTGGAATCGAGCCTGCTATGAATTGACACTCACGATGGTTTTTTTGATCGGCTCCCTCTTGTCGGCCAGGATTATCTCTCGTTACTGGAGGAACATAACCAGCGCTGGCCAGGAGCTGGCCCGGCAGAAAGAGGCGCTGGCCAAGGAACAGGCGCTCTTGCGCACCTTGGTGGATCACTTGCCGGTGTGCGTTTATCTCAAAGATCGTGCCATGCGTAAAACCTTGGCGAATCCGGCCGATCTTCGCAACCTCGGCGCCGCCTCCGAAGCGGAAGTCCTCGGTAAAATGGATTCCGATTTCTTCCCGCCCGAGCAGGCGGCCGGCTTTTATGCGAACGACCAGCAGGTCCTGCAAACGGGTCTGCCCCTGCTCAATCACGAGGAAAAAATCGCCCGGCCCGACGGTTCCACTCGCTGGATCCTGACCTCGAAAGTTCCCCTGACGGACTCCGCCGGCCAGGTTACCGGCCTGGCCGGCATCGCTCTGGACATCACGGAGCGCAAACAACTGGAGGCGGCGCTGCTGGAAAGTGAGGATCGATTGCGGTTTGCCTTGGATGAAATTGAAACCGGCGCCTGGGAAATCGACTTGGTTGACCACTCCACCTACCGGTCTTTGAAACACGATCAAATCTTCGGCTACGAAACCATCCTGCCCCAGTGGACCTACGAGATGTTTTTGGAGCACGTCGTGCCGGAGGATCGCGCGGGGGTGGATCAGAAATTTCAGCAGGCCTTGAAAACCCGGGGGGACTGGCAGTTTGAGTGCCGGATCCTGCGGCGCGATGGCGCCGAACGGTGGATTATGGCCAAAGGCCGGCATCGTTTTGATTCCGGCAGCCAGCCCCGCCGGCTGGCCGGGCATTGTGCAGGATATCACCCAGCGCAAGCAGCTGGAGGAGCAGTTGCGCCGGTCACAAAGGATGGAGGCGGTGGGCCAGCTGGCCGGTGGCGTGGCTCATGATTTCAACAATATTTTGGCCGTGATCCAGCTGCAGGCAAGCCAGCTCAAGGCGGAGGAAGGCCTTTCGGAAGAACAGCGCGGTTATGCGGGGGATATTGAACGCGCCTCCGAGCGGGCCGCCAATCTCACCCGCCAATTGCTCCAGTTCAGCCGTAAACAGGCCTTGCGGCCCCACGACCTTGATTTATGCGAAGTCGTTGCCAGCGCCTCAAAGATGCTGGGCCGGATTCTCGGCGGCCAGATTCAAATGGAAATCAAGTGTTCGGCGCAGCCCTTATTCGTTCATGCGGACGAGGGCATGCTCGAACAGGTGCTGATGAACTTGACGGTCAACGCCCGCGATGCCATGCCGCAAGGTGGCCAGCTGGTCATCGAAACCGCCGCGGTTGAGTTTGATGCCGTAACGGCGAAGCAAGCGGTCCAGGCCCGGCCGGGCGCGTTTGCCTGCCTGAGTGTCACAGATACCGGCGGCGGTATTCCGCCGGCAGTGTTGCCGAAAATATTTGAGCCCTTTTTTACCACCAAGGAAATCGGGAAAGGCAGCGGCCTCGGTTTGTCGGCGGTTTTGGGCATCGTTCAGGAACATCGCGGCTGGATTAATTTGTATAGCGAGGTTGGCCGGGGAACGACCTTCCGGGTTTATCTCCCCCTCCTCGATCGGTCCTCGGACCATAAACCTGTCGCGGCTCCGCCGGCTGCCATTGCCACCGGCGCAGAAACCATTTTGCTGGTGGAGGATGATGCCGAAGTGCGGGCTTCCCTGCGCTCATCCCTGATGCGGCTCGGCTATCAGGTGCTGGAAGCGGCCACCGGCGCGGAAGCCCTGCAAGTCTGGCAATCATCCCGCGCGAAAATCCATTTATTGCTGACGGACTTGATGATGCCCGGCGGCATGAATGGATTGGATCTGGCCCGGCAGTTATTGCAACAGAATCCGAAACTGAAAGTGGTCTATGCCAGTGGCTACAGCGCGGGAATATCGGGTCAGAACCAGGATTTACAACTGCAAGCAGGCGTCAATTTTATTGCCAAGCCCTTTGATTCGCACCAGCTCGCCCAAATCATCAGGCATTGTCTGGATAGCTGATAAACTCCCCGAATGTGGCCTCCGCTTTAATTACAGCCTGAATTTCATCCGCAGTTCCATCAACAGCGTGCTTTCCCAGGTGCTCACATTAAAGTCCGAACTCATGATTTTAAGGACCGCCCCAAATACCTGCTGCTGTTGGCGCCGGTCGGTGAAAGCCTCGGCCAGCCCCAAAGCCAGTTCTTTGGCTTTGTAGATGGATTCGATGCTGGGCCTGATCCTGGTCACGGCCGCATCAAATTCCCGTTGGCGGGCTGGTTCTTCGGTAAATCCCATGCCCGCCAGCAATTGCTGCAGCAGTTCATCTTCAAAGGTCGTCAAATGGCCATCCGCATACATGGCTAAAATCAACAAATCGAAAAACGCCTCTTTCTGTGCGGTTGAAAAGCTGGTGAGGTCGATGTCCATGCCGGGAAGATAGCAGATTTTCCGGGGATTGGAAAATGCGGCCTGACTCATTTTAGGGCTTTAAAATAATACAGCCATTTTCCAGACCAGCAAAAACTGCCGGAATATCAGGGCGGCGGCTTCAAAGGATGCCTGCGAGCCGATTGAGATTGGGTTTCAAAACCGTGCGCTTCCAGAAAGTTGCAGAATCGATCGCGGACCTCTTCGCAGCCACGCCCGTCGCCCTTGCCGCCGGCGCAGAAACCATTTTGCTGGTGGAGGATGACGCCGAGGTGCGGGCTTCCCTGCGCTCGGCCTTGACGGCGGCATTGGCGTGGGTGCGCAGGTCGGCGGCGTCCCCGGCAGAGAGGCCAGGGGGCAGAAAGCTGGCCGGTACGGCATCGGTGTTGAAAAGCGTCTGATACCAGACCGAGGCGGCAAGATATTTGCCCGCAGTGCTAAGGTGCTTGGAATCATGGGTGAACTTCAATAGGCCGGCCTTGTTCGTAGCCCAGATCCAGCCGGCGTTGAGACTGGTGGGTTCATTGGGGACTTGTCCGGCGGGTGGATTCTTGAGATCAAAATTCTGGTCGGGGACATAAGTCCAGTGCTGGGTCTTGCGGGCCAGTTCGATGGCGTCCCCCGTGGGGATGATCCGGAAACCGGTCTCGGCGGCGAGCTGATGATAGGCGGTGCGGAGGCCCTTATACATCTTCTGCTGTGTGAAGCCGTCGTTGGTATGGAAGAAGGGATGATCTTCGCGATAGGCCCAAGTTTCCTGGATGACGATCTCGGCCTGCGGGGCATATTTGCGGATGGCGGCAATGATCTGGTCAGCGGCGGGATGATATGTCTCGGGTTTGTAGCTCTCCGTGCTCGCCTGTTGAATGGTGACGATGTCCCATCTGTCGGCAGCCAGGGCTTCGGGCAACGTCTTCACGCTGGGTTTGCCCGAATCTTTGTAAACGCGGCCTGCGGGGTCGTTGGCTTCGGCTTTGGCAAGATAACCTGCGTGGCGTCCGAGCGAACAGCCGCCGAGACTGGCCCGGCCAATGACGAGGGTCTTGCCGCCGGCCTTGGCGAGAGCCGGGAGATAAACCAAGGGGTTATCGGAGAAACTGTTGCCGATGGTAAAGAGTTTGAGCGAGGTGCGCTCGGCCCCGGAAAGCGTCGCGACGGAGACAAGCACCGACAACACCAGCACGAAACGCCGGCAGATGCATAGATAGGAGGATATTAACTGTATTGGATTATTGCAAAAATGACCAACCTGTTTTGAATCAAATTGGCGTTTCATGGCGTTATGTGAACTTGTTTGCCACCAGTCTGCTCGACAACGGCCGGGTTGTCCGACGACGAAGTCCGAGACACGCCGGAAATGTGCGCCCCGTCAACCGCGAATAGTGCCAATGCCGAGCGCGGGAATTGCTTGAAGTCAGATTCTTGCATGTTGATGTGCAGGCCATCAATCGTCAGGTTCTTCATATTGGCCAGTGCGGCGTCGGTCGGCATCCGTGCGGATTTGGTATCACGGTCGTCGTGAGTCGTCCGTTTGCCACCAATGGGTTTCTTGCGTTTGGCATAGTCTTGCGGGTTCATCACATCGAACGTTATGTTCCGCAGCGTGATATTTTCCAGCGGACTTTCGGGCATCCCCTGCAACAGCAAACCCGTGCCACTGACCGGGTTCACTTTTCTGTTCCAGTCCATGAGTTCGTCCATGGAACATGGTTGAGTTTATGTTTTTGTTTGTTCTTTGTCCATTCCCTGCCTAGGGAGGGCGAAGCCCGACCGGAGCAGTGGATGTGGCCATGGCCTGATTTAAACCGCGCTCACATCAAACTTATCGCCGGCTATTCGGGCAAGGGTTTGCCTTTGGTTTCCGGCGCCCAAATCAGGGCTACGAGGCCGAGTACGAAGACCAGCGAGAGGATGGTGGCGGATTTGCGGAAGGGTTCGTTGACGCCATGCTCCAGCAGCAGCGAATTCAGTCCGCCCAGCAGGAGCGGAAACACGGAGGCCAGATAGCGCACGACATTGTAGCAGAACCCGACGCCCGTGCCGCGCAGGCGCGTCGGAAACAGTTCCGGAAAATAGATCGAATAGCCGCTGAATACCGACAGCTGGGCAAACCCCATCATCGGCAGCATCCAGTAGGCGTCGCTGCCGCTGTGCAGCCGGTTGAAAACATAAATGGTCGTGAACAGGCAGAGGATGAAGGCGCCGAAGAAAGCCAGCCGGCGGCCGACGTAGGTGGCGACGATGGTGAACGTCAGCATCCCGAAAAATGCCCCCACATCCTGCAGCGCCGTCCCATAACCGCGCACACTATCCACCACGTTTTGTGGTTCGCCCTTCAAGGCCGCAGAAATAAGTTCGGGCGAATAAAAACCGATCCCCCACAATCCCGCCATGCCGGACAAACCCAGCGCGATGCCGACGAACGCATGTTTGCGCCAAAGCGGATTCTTGAACAGGTCGGCCATGGAGCCGACGTTCAGGGATTTATCCCGGCTTTCCCTGGCCTGGCGCTGCGCCTCTTTCCAGGGCTCCGGCTCGCGCAGGCACCAGAGGATCGGTATCACGAGAACAATCGGCAGCGCGCTCACAAAGAAAATGAGGCGCCAGCCGGCATACCCATGGAAAAAATCCGCCCGGCCCGGCTGAATCCAGACGCTGGTCAACGAGGCCATGATGTTGCCGAGCGCGGACAGGGTTTGCATGAGGCCCAGCGCCAGCGGCCGGACGCTCGTCGGCATGCTTTCCGCCACCAGGGTGGTCGCCGCGCCGAACATGCCGCCCACCCCCATGCCCCCGATAAACCGGTAGATGAGAAATTCGTTGCCCGTGCGGGCCAGGCCGGTCAGTCCCGAGAAAATCGTGTAGGCGAGCAGCGTGGCCACCATGGCTTTTACGCGGCCATACCGGTCGCTGAACATGCCGAAAAATATCCCGCCGGTGGCCCAGCCGAGCATCAGGATGAAGGTGGCCTTGGCGCCCCAGGATTTGATCAGGACATCGGGGGCGCCGCTGCCGAGCAGTTCCCGCATGGCGGGCTCCCGCGCCAGCACAAAGACCCGCTGGCCCATCATGTCAAACAGCCAGCAGGCGGAGGCAATGATCAGCACCAGCCAGTGATAAACGGTGACGCCGTCTAAAACGCTCTTCTTGCCGCCGGGGCAGGGTGCAGTGGTGGTGGCCATGATTGCCTCGGCGGGGGTTCAGGATTTTCCGGCGCCCGCCTGTTTTTTTACATCCTTCAGTTTTTGAAATTCCGGTTTTTCACTGTAAAATTTGTCCAGCGGGTAACAGCCGCTGATGATGCCGTTGCGCGGCGCGGTGGTGCAATCGCTGAACGTGCGGCAGACGTAGCGGGTCTCCAGTTTTCCCCGGGTGGTCGCGTGGGCCAGCATGGTCGGATACGACAGCACCGCGCGCCCGATGCCGACCGAATCCACATGCCCGTGGCGGACATAATACTCGGCGACCTGCGGCAGATATTCCTGCAAATAAGAATAGCCGGTGCCGACGATGATCAAATTGGGAAACTGCGCCTTCAACTGCTTCACCACGTTGATCAGCCGCGCCACGCCGACGAGCGGGTCTTCCGGCGGCTGGTAACCGTCGGAGGGCGGGTAAATCGCCGGCCGCTGGATGTGCGGATTGTAGTAAGGACTTCCCGCTGTAAGATTCACCAGCTGGATGCCAAGCGATTCCAGCAGTTTGAGAAATTGAACCGGCTCGGCCAGGTCGTAGGCCACCGGGTTTTTCTGATCCACGCCAAACGCATACCGATACGGCAGGCATTGCGAATAATCTTCCGGCATTCCCGGCCCGAGTTTGCCCGGCTCGGCGAGTTCGGGGTTCGGCTTGAACGGCACCAGATCAATGGCGCTCAGCCGCACGCCGATTTCCATCTTCGGCGCAACGGCGCGGATGGCCGCCACAATTTCGCGGAAGAGCCGCGTGCGGTTTTCGAACGAACCCCCGTAGGCGCCCGGCCGTGTGTAGGCGCTCAAAAATTCGTGCAGCAGATAGCCGTGGCAGTGCTTCACGTCCACAAAATCCGCGCCGATGTCGGCGGCCACTTTCGCGGCCGTGGCATAGTCTTCGACCAGCTGCTTCAAGTCATCGTCGGTGAATACCTGGTCATCGCTCGTGACCTTGAATTTTTTATCGAGCAGCGGATGGCGATACGCCACCCGCGGTTCCATCTGCGGGCCATGGGGCCGGCAGAACCGCCCGGAATGCGTCAGTTGAAAACCCATCAGCAGGTCGTCCGTCTTCCCGTAGTGGGTTTGGTGGGCCGCCAGCAAGGTCTCCCGCAGCTTGGCGATGCCGGCCTTGTTCGCCTCGTTGAGGATGAGCTGATGGGGATTCGCGCGGCCATCGGGCCGCACCGCCATCGCCTCGCCGCCCCAGATTATTTTGCCGCCGCTCTCGCCGAAGCGCTGCCAGCGCCGGATCATCGGCTCGGTCACGCCGCCGGTCGTTGTGCCGTCCCAGCCTTCCATCGGATGCACCGTCCAGCGGTTGCCAATGGTGCGCCCCTTGAACGGAAGCGGTCGCGTCAGCGCCGAGGCGTCACCCACCGACATCTGCGGCTCAAATTGCAGGTCGAGGTCCAGGCTGCGGACGTGTTCACCGAAAGCCTCGATGGTTTTCAGCGACGGGATGCGGACGATTTTCGGGGGCGGCATAGATTCAAGCGGTGATGAAAAATTGGTAGTCCGGCAAACGCTTCGCTTCGCGATAAATCATCAGCGCCAGTTCGCGCGCGTGATAATCGCCCCACATCGAGGACTCGCCGCACGGGACTTTGCGCCCGGGCGGAACGTGGTCCCAGCCGTTCGGGCGATGATAGACCGAATGCAAGATCAAGCCCTGATGCTTTGGATCGGTGGCCAGATACGGCTCGGCAAACAGGTTTTTGGCGATGGTCAATCCGGCTTGGAAATACCGGTCGCCATCTTTCTTGCGCCCGCTGCCGCGCAGATATTTTCCGAACCGGATCAAGCCCTGCGCCGCGATGGCCGCCGCCGAACTGTCCACCGGCTCGTGCGCGTTGAACGGATTCGCCGGCTTGCTTGCCCAGTCGCCGAGCCGGTGCAGGTTCGGCGCGCCGTCGTCCCAATACGGGATGCCGTCGGTCGGCGTGCGCTCGATCCAGAAATCACACACCGCCGCCGCCACCTGCTCGAAGCGGCGCAGGACCCTGGCCTTGCCGCCGGCGCCGGCAAACTCTGCGCCCGGCAGCGTGCTCAGAAATTCCAGCTGCTCCGCATAGCCGCACGCGATCCACGCCTGCCCGCGCGTCCAGGTCGTGAAGGGCGACCAGCCCTGCTGCGAACTCGGACACCGGTAGCTGCCGTCGTTCAGATTAAAGATGGATTCGTGCACCACGCGCCCGCGTACATCATACGCGTCCCGGCCTTCGCCAAAATAGACATTGAACCGGGCTGTGGCCTCGGCGTGCTGCAACGACCGGTGGAGCAGATTGATCGCGGCATCTTTTTCACCCATCAGCCGGTGCCCCAGCTGATGGCTCACGGCCAGCGCGCGCATCGAGCGGATGGCGTCGCTGAAGAGCGAGTGCGGGCCGTTGAAGGAATATACGTAGCCGAGGCCGGGCGCCAGTTGCGTCCAGCGCGAGGCCTGGACGGCGCCCGAAAGTTTCAGCGCCAGTTCATAAAAGTCCATCTCCCATTCATTGTGGGGAATCCGCCCCTCGCCCATCAGCCGCCGCAGATTGCCGTAGGTGCTGATATTGTTGAAGCCGTGGTCATGCACGCCCAGGTGTGAGACGTGCGACGCCATCCGGCTGACCGTCCGTTCGCGACCCAGGTTGAGAAATGAAACATCTCCCGTCGCGTCAAATTGCAGAATCGCCGATCCGAACTGAAAACCTTGCGTCCATTCCGTCCAGCCGCGCGAAGTGTATCTACCCTTGACCGTAAAAACCGGTGTGCCGTTTTCCGGATTCCAGGTCTGCTCGAGGTTCCGGATCTTGTCCGCCGAAAGTGCAAAGACGCGCTCCACGGCGCGCATCAGATTTGCCGGTTTAAGGTGGAAATCGATTTTCAGCATAAAAATCAGAGCCGGCGCAGATGAAAACCGCCGTCCACTTGAATGACGTTGCCGGTGGAATACGGGAAGCGCCCTTGCAGCACCGCTTCAACCGCAAGCCCTACATCTTCCGGCCGGCCCCAGCGCATTTGCGGCACGAGCCCTTCGGCGATCAGCCGGTCGTATTTCTCCTTCACCCCCGCTGTCATGTCCGTCGCCATGATGCCGGGGCGGATTTCAAAAACCTGTGCGCCGTGGTTCGCCAGCCGGGCCGCCCACAGCTGCGCCGCCATGGCCAGTCCGGCCTTCGACAGGCAATACTCGCCGCGATTCACCGACGCCGTGTCGGCGGAAACCGAGGTGATGAAAATCAACTTGTAGCCGCCGGCTAAAAGGCTTTGGTTCGGATGCGCCAGCCAATACCGCGCCGCCATCTGGGAGAGGAAGAACGGCCCTTTGAGATTCACGCCCATCACTTCGTCATAACTTTCTTCGGCCATCTCCGTCAGGTCAGTCCGCTGCCGCGGTGCCATCCCGGCGTTGTTCACCAGCGCGTCCAGCCGGCCAAAAGTGGCCAGCGTCTGCTCGAAGAACGATTTCCGCTGCGCTGCGTCATTGAGATTGCCGCGCACGGGGATGAATTTTTGCGCTGCGTCTTTGGCCTGCGATTGACAAAGGGCGACCGTCTCATTCGCGGCAGCTTCGTTTCCGGAAAAATGAACTGCCACGCTGAACCCGGTGCGCGCGCACTGCTGCGCAATGCCGCGGCCGAGTCCGCGGCTCGCGCCGGTGATGAGAATGACGGGCGGTTGGTTCATGGGGCGGATATTAATCGAAATCGCAAAAAAATATCAGCATGAAATCCGCCGGAACCGCAGGTTTCAAATAACACCCCGGCTGGCTCATTAATTGAAGCTTTCCAAATTCAGCGGGGCGCGAGTTCCGGGCCGCCCAATTTGATGTCGTAATAATGAACGGCGAAAGTTTCCGGCGCCGGCTCGCGATAAATCCCAAATTTCCAATACGGGCCGGTGTTGCTCACGTAGCCGACCGGACCTTTGAAATTGACGATTTCCCTGCCATCGCGCCACACCTGGACATGGCCGGCCTTCTGGCTGTATCGGATGCGATAGACCAGGCGGTAAACCCGGCCCCGCTCAAACGTGGAATCGGTATAAATAGTCTTGGAGCCGGGATTGTGTTTGAGCGGCTTTTCCGTGGCGGTGCGCACCACAATCCGGAATACATCGCCCGCGTTGAGCTCCTGGCCCACCGGGGGAGAAGCGGAATTATCGCCCGGATCAACGGACGCCTTAAGCTGGCCGATGACCAGCCACTTGCTTGTCACTTTGGGGCCCGGCTCCACCATCAAACCGAATGAAAACCAGATGTCCTCCTCCAGCGGAAACTTGTGGTTGGAATTGGAAATTTCATCGCGCTCGGCGGCATGCGTATGCTGTTTGTCCCACTGCGCGATGTCGCCCTGGCGCAGTTCAAAACGAAGATCGCCGGGTTTCGGGCTGGTGACGGCCCAGTCTCCATCGCCGTTATCCGTATTCCAGTAGTAACCGCCAATGTAACATTTGGCTTTTAGCCCTTTGCCGACGCAGGTGTTTTCTTTTGGGGACGAATTAGCCCTCATCGGCTTGGTCGACAGCGGCGCAGCCGCCGGAGTCCCGACCTCGAAGATGGCCACCTCTGTGATATTGATCCAATCCGGGAACTTCTCCGACGTGTTCCCTTGTCCAACAATCCGGACGAACCGGGCCTCCGCCCCGTTCAACTTGAACGGCTCATAATCCGCCATCTTTCCGCTGCTCCTGACCTTCCCGGCCACCGGCGTCCAATCCTTACCCGTGTTGCTGACCAGCAGGTCGAACGCATACTGCCGCTTGTCCCCTGAAAGGAACGCGATCTGAATCTCCTCCAGCCGCTTCACCGACCCGAGATCATACTGGATCCACTGTCCCTTCCCTTCCGCGCGCCACGACGAGGCGGCTTTGAGGTTCCCGTCCAAAGTCGCCTCCGGCGGGAAGTCTGCGACTCCCCCGTGGGCCTTCTGCTCCCAGGCGCTGGCCGATACTTTGATCATCTTTTTGTCGAACTCTAGGCCCGGAGCCGTATTGGGAGCGCTGGTTGACTGCGGCCCGGTCACGGTTGGCGCGGCGGCCTGCAGCGTCGTCAACAGCGCCAGCAACAGGACGGTTTGGGCCAGGGCAGGAAATCGTCGGTATTTCATATGTTTATTGTGGAAGCGGCTCATAGTTCCTTGAGGTAAATATTTCTCCAGCGGGACACCTTGTCCACCCCCCAGCGCCACGGCGGCCCGTCGTGGACTTCCAAGGCGATGTGTCCTTTTCGGCCCAGCAGTTTCTGGACATCCGCGGGGTTGTAGGCGGGATGCTGGATCGCAGCGGTATCGCATTCACAGATCTTCACGTCGTTGATCCACACCGTGATCCGCGGCTCCGCCCCCACCACGCGGATGCGGAAGGTGTTCCAGTCATTCAAGTGCCAGGCCCGCCGGAACTCCTCGCCCGTCGCGGCAAACTCACAATGGGTCACGCCGTCTTTGCCGGAGATCAGTTTTACCTCCGTGGGCAAACCATCGGGGCCGACAGTCCAGCGGAAGTTGTGCGGACACACCCGCAGGCCGCCGATACCCCGCAGGTAGATGAAGCCGATGGCGCCCCCCACACCTCCCGTGTCGTCGCCCCGATGATCGAGCAGGATTTGAAAGCCCTGGCCGAGCGGCGTGGTGCGCACATAGATGCCCGTGTCGCACGGCCAATCCGGGCGGGCGTCCAAACGCAGTTCAAAATCGCCGAAGGTTGCATCCGTCATCAACCAACTGCCCAGCCCCCAGTCCATCCCGTCCTCCCGGTGGACGACGCGCAGTTTGTCCTGGCCGCCGCAAATGATCCCGTCGCGCACTTCCCAGCGGCCCCGGGCGTTGTCCTGGGCGGTGGGTGTCTTTGCCGGTGCGGGCTGGAGCGCCTCGCCCGCCGTCTTGGGCACACTGAGCCTTGGAGCGGTGTGCCAGCCCGCCAGCGAATGACCGTCAAACAAGGGTTCGAAACCTGCCGGAACATTTTCCAGCGCGGAAGCCTGCGCTGCGCCCCCAACCGTAGCGATTGAGGTCGCCACCCCCTGCTTGGATGACTGCTTAGCAGCCGCTGGAGACTCGTCGGAGGGCAAAGCCGTCAACGGCGCCAGCAGCAGGGCGCTGAGGATTATGAGCCTGTTTTTCATAGCTTTTCGTTTCACTTTCATTTTATTCGCAGTTCCAATCCTAGGCAGTCATCGCAGATGCCGAAAGTTTTGAATTACGGGCTGAGCCCCCGCCGACTTGGGACGTGAACCGCGGCCACGGAACGGCTAGCACCCACGCGCCTTGGCACTGGCGGCTTGCTTTGATCACCTGCCTTCACGTATGTCCACCGGCAAGGTCAGGACCTCTTGGTTATCGAGCGTGAAGATCAGTTGCGTCCCGTCACGGCGCATTTGAATTTGAGGCGGATTGGCAGCCTTGTCGGACCAGGAGATCGCCACCACATTCTGCCACTGATTGCCGGTTTTTTTCAAGCTGATGGCCTGCATGGGTGTCGGGGCGCCGCCGTGTGACATCTGGGCTTGCACGGTGCTGATTGAGGCGCTGACGCCCGCATCGGTTAGGAGCGAAAGCCGCACTTTATTCTTGCCGCTGGTGGAGATAAAACGGCCGTTGCCGGCAGCGTCTTGCAAGGTGGGTTGCTCCGGATGGAAGAGCAGTTCCATCTCATGTGCTCCGGCCAGTTCGATGTTGTCGGCGACAATGAGCACATTGGGCTTGATGAAGGCGAGACGACGGACAAATTGCTTGATGCCCAATTCGGGGGGGTAGGCTCGGGTGGCGTCGCCGGCAAATTGGTCGATGGCGGGGCTGCTCTTGGCCCAGAGGATATTCGCGGTGGCCTTGGCCTTGATGGCGGCGGTTCCGTCGAAGTATGGTTTGCCGCCGCCGATCTGGCCCTTTCCATCCACGAGCAAAGAATTGTGATAGCTGGTCTGCTTGACCATATAGCCATCGTCGCGGATGAGCCACTCACCCCCGCCGAAGACGATGAAATGGTTCGCGTCGGGATGGACGTGGCCGGCACCGGCGTCGTAGTTGAATTTGTTCTCGGCGTCGTGGCCGAGGAACGGACCGCATTTAAAGGTGACCAGCGATTCGTTGCCCGACCAGTCGGAGCGGCTGGAGACGATGCCCAGGTCTGCGAAATGGTGGAACGTGGGCAGCGCGCGCGCGTCAGCCGGGGCCACGGGCCTGATTGATGGATCATACCAGAGCAGGTTCAGCCAGTTGGCGCTTTGGATGGTGGCCTTGTCCTGGTCGAGTTCCCGGGCCAGCCACTGTGCCTGGCCATCGTGGTATTCACTGGCCAGCCGGCGCAGGATATGGTCGGGACCGTAATAGTCGGCGCGCGGGCTGTCGCCGATATCGACGATCGTGTTGCCGGGAGTCCACCCGTTACGTGGCAGGCTCAGGTAGAGTCGATATGCGGCCGTTTGCTGCCACCAAGGGGTGCCTTTGTAGAGATCGACGCCCAACCGCGTGCGCGATAGGTCCATGTATTTGAGCATGAACTCGGCGCCGTAGCTCCAGTAGCCAACACCTTCGTGGCTGGCGCCATCGGGGCCGTAGGCTTCGGTGATTCGTTTCATTTTATCAGCGACGAGGGCAACCCAGCGCAGGGCCGGCTCGTGCTCGTCGAAGATGGCCAGTCCGGCGGTGCCCAGCCCGGTGGCGTTCACCTGCAAGTGGTTCTGCATATATTTTTGAGACCACCATATCTTGCCGGTGGCGACAGCCTGAAACATGGTTTCGCCGCGTCGTATGAGCGTCTGGCGGATGGTTTGGCGGGTCTGTTCGTCTAGGTCGCTGTAACCCCAATCGTAGATGAGTGCCAGACCGAAGAGCTGGTGCCCGGCGGGCAGGTCCAAGCCATCAGCGTGTTTGGGTCCCCAGGTAGGATAGGAGCAACTGGCGAGGGCATAATCACGTGCGGCGTTCAGATAGCGCTTGTCGCCGGTGATCAGCCAGGCCATGGCCAGTTGGGGCATGGCGTTGCCCATTTCGCGTTGCCAAAGCTGATCGCCGCTCGTCAGGGGCCGGCCTGCGGCCGGTTTGGTCGAATAAAGTTGCGGTCCTTTCTTGACGGCCGTGTCCGCCGAGGCCTTCACATGTCTCCACAGGTCGTTATGGGTGGTGGCGACGCGCTGCTTCAAAGCGACCACTCCTTCGGCGTCGAGGAACAGACGTGGATGGATGCCGCGGACTTTGGTCAGTGGCTCGGGGATGGTATCCAGTCGGTACTGGTTCAAATCAGCTGATTGTTCAGTGGCCGGTGCGACCTCTTGAACCGTCGATGATTGCGGCGCAGACGCCGGCGGCTCGGCGGCGGGCAGCGTCGTCAATGACGCGCCCAGCAGGGCGGTGAGGAGGGTGAGGCTGTTTTTCATGGCGGTCCGCTTCGTCGTTATTTGATGGGTTGAGTCCAACGTAGGAAACCGCTGGTGATAAATCAATCATTTGGACGTGGCATCACCTCAGTGGAGAATGGATTAACCGTGCGTCTGTCGGGCAGTTTGCACGGTTGGGCGCTGAAATTGACCGTGACCGGGGTACCGTTGACAAAGGGCGGCGGCGATACCTGCGCCCACACCCTGCGCGAAACCATAACCTAAGAACGGTTTTGCATTCGTGCCAATGGGCGCAATTCGCGTCTACAAGTTGGAAGCGGAGCGTTCGGCGTTGGATGTTGCGCGTTTTGCGTCCTGCCGTGGGGAGTCGCGCCATCTTCTTTCCTCAATCTTCCATCCTCGCCCTCCGCCCCCCGCTCCGCCGGCGCCACCGGTTGAAATTGAGATTGACCCGCTTGGGATTCGGACTAAAGATTGCCGCGTGAACCCGGCGCACCATGGCTTAAAAACGTGCTGGCTGAGTTTGGGTTAATGACCCTTTAGGCCACAGCGTGCCCTTTACACTTATTACATTTTCTCCGAATACGGAGCCGGCGGAGTCAACCAGCAAAAAACGAAAAATGGAAATAACCTGATGAAAACAAAATTTATTCGCGGGTGTGGCCTGTCCCTGGCGGCCGGGGGATTAGTGCTGTTATCAGGCTGTGTCGTCCAGCCCGATGGACAGGTGGCGTTCCCGTTCCTCATTGCCCCGGGCCCGGCTTATGTTGCTCCGCCCCCGGTGTACCGGGAGCCAGTGATGGTTCCTGGAAGTTACGTCATGGTGGACGGCGAATACGTCGGTCAGGTTGGAAACCAGTATTACTATTTGAGCCCTGGCGGTGCCTGGCTGCCCTTTGATGCCGGTCGGCGGGTGCGCTTTCATGAATGGGAAATGGACCATCGGGATTGGCGGGCGCACCCCATCCCCAATGATCGTTTCCGAGGCGATCCTCGTGGACCTGTGGCGCCAGGGCTGGATGACCGACACGTTCAGCCCGGTCAAGGCGGTCCGCACGCCCAGCCCGGCCAACCCGGTCAAGGCGGCCAGCGCGGCCAACCTGCGCCAGGTGGCCAGCGTGTTCAGCCCGGTCAAGGCAGCAGGCCCGGTCAACCCGCGCCAGGTGGCCAGCATGTACAACCCGGTCAAGGTGGGCAACGTGTTCAACCTGGTCAAGGCGGCCAGCGTGTTCAGCCCGGTCAAGGTGCGCCAGCAAAGGCTGCACCGAAAAAGAAGGACGAGAGAGACGCACCTTGATTGGTGTTTTTAGCCATGGGAGAGTATCCAGTCACCGGGCCAGCTGCCGTTGGCGCTGCTGGCCGCCCCGCGCTGCGGGGCTTCGCATTCGCGGGCGTAAAGCCTCGTGGGGCCACGCCCCTTTACAAAGTTTCCGTCACGAGCCGGCGGCGGCGCGGCTCTATCAACTGACAATTCCCCTGTGGATTCCAGCCCCCGCCTGGCGTGAATCTTTCGGGTGATTTTCTTTCTGGCTTCGCCGGTTCATCCCGGGCAGTGGGGCATACCCTGTATTGGATGGCAGCAAACCCAATCGAGCGGGGAATGTCAAAGAAGGGGGGCCGGCGGTAGTGTCCTAATTTGAAAACGGAGCGCGGGTCTGTGACCCGCAGCGGCTTGATTTGCAGGGCGACGTGCTGCGGCTCACAGAGCCGCGCTCCGAAATTAGAACACTGCCGGGCCGGCTGGCGGGCATTTCGCTCAGACCGGTTACCTTCCATTTTGGCGTCCCAGACTAATAACGCAAGTGGCTCGAAGCTTCCTGGGTGACGTCAAGATGATGACCGTCAAACTTTTGGTTCCCAGCCTGGTTCGTATTTCCGCCGCCAGAGTTTCATGGCGTCGTTGTCTTTCAAAATATGGCCATTGGCCGGGTCGCAATGCAATTCACGTCCCACACGCCAGGCGATGTTGCCAAGATGCAGGAGCGCCACGCTCTTGTGGCCTTCTTCGGCCGGGCAGTTGGGCGGAGTTCCCGTCCGGACGGAGTCAATAAAGTTGGCGAAATGCAGTTGGTCCAGCTTTACGCCGGTGGCACTGACGGTGTTGGTGGGATCCACCACCTCGTGGCTTTTGGCCTCCTTGATGATTTTCTTTTTCCGGTCATAGACGGTGTAGGCGTTGCCGTCCAGCAAGGCCGTGCCTTCCGTGCCGTAAATCAAAACGCCGCGCTCCAGCCCTTCAATCGGAAAACCGTTGCAACTCCGCCCCTCCCAACTCATGGTTTTTCCTTCGGGAAAATCCCATGCGATGGTCTGCGTATCCGGCGTTTCCCAATCGTCCTGAAATTGATACCGCCCACCGTTGGAAGAAACGCGCGTAGCCCAGTTCACCCCCAGCGCCCAGCGGCAGACATCCACCTCGTGGGCGCCGTTGTTGAGCGCTTCGCCGGTGCCCCAATGCCAGCGCCAGTGCCATTTGTAGTGAACCAGATTGTCCACATACGCCCGCCGGGGAGCCGGTCCCTGCCACAGTTCGTAATCCAGCCATTCGGGAACCGGTGCGACTTTGCCATGGCCAATGCTCTCGCGATTGTTGGCATACCAGGCCCGGCCAAAATAGGTTTTCCCAATGAGCCCGTTGTGGATTTCGCCGATGATCGCCCGCAAATTGGGAAACGAACGGCGCTGGGCGCCCATTTGCAACACCCGCTGATATTTATTGACTGCCTGAATGATTAATTCGCCCTCGTAAGGGTTATGGCTGATCGGTTTTTCCACATAAACATGTTTGCCCGCCGCCAGGGCCAGGATGGCCAGCGGTGTGTGCCAATGGTCGGGGGTGGCAATCGTCACCACGTCCACCGACGAATCCGCCAGCATTTTACGAAAATCACCCAGGCCCTGCGGTTCGGAACTTTGTTTTTTTGCGGCGGCCTTGACCCCTTTGGCCACCGCGCGTTTGTCCACATCGCAGATGTAAGTGATTTCGACGCCCGGCACTCTGGTGAGACAATCAATATGGGCCATCCCCCGGGCGTTCGTGCCGATGACCGCCGCCGTGATCTTATCGTCCGGACCAATTTTTCTGGCCGCATTCACTTTGGATTGCGTGCCCGCCCTGGCCAGCGGATTGAAGTAACCGACCATGCTTAACCCAACGCCGGCGGCGCCGGCCTGTTTCAAAAAGTGACGCCGATCAATGGGTTCGTTCATAGTATTGGATTCAAGGACGCTAAACAGCCGTTTGGGGTTACGGAAAGTCAACCTATTGGCCCGGTCATCCGCGGCAAACCTTGATGAAACTTCGCTGCCCGGTTCCGCGTCTTAAAATTCATCCATGATGAAATCCCTTCCGCTGGCTGCTCTTTTTTAAATCGGAACTTTGGCAGCCACGGCCTTGTCTGCCGAAAACGGCACTGATCTCAATCGGCTTAAAACACGGCCTCCCGGCCAGCCTTGCCCGGCTCAAAGCGTGGACGCATCTACAATTCAGGGGAAAGTTCTGGTTGGCTACCAAGGCTGGTTTCGCTGCGCCGGAGATGGCAATCCGCAAGGCGTCTGGAGCCGCTGGTTCCACGGAAAGGAGGATCAGACCAGGGCGGAAATCGCTCATCCGGCGAAGCGCGGTTGGCGGGTTGATATGTATCCGGATGTCTCAGATATGGATCCCTCCTCCCTATTCGCGGTTCCCGATCTCATGATTAACGGGAAACAGGCTTATCTGTTCTCATCCTTTCCCAAGGCAACCACCGACACGCATTTCCGCTGGATGCGCCAGTATGGCATTGATGGAGCGCTGATGCAAAGATTCGTCGGCGTCATTCCGCGATACCACGACGAACACGATGCCGTGCTCCGGAACGCCATCGCCAGCGCAGAGCAGAATGGCCGTGTGATCGCGGTGGAATACGATCTCAGCGGTGGACAGGCCGAGACCGTCTTCGATGCGCTGAAAAGGGATTGGCTCTATCTGATCAATGATCTCAAGATGACGAAAAGTCCGGCCTATCTGAATGAGAAGGGAAAGCCGGTCGTTTCCATTTGGGGATTGGGGGTCAAACGCAGAATCACCGACCCGAATATCGGGAAACAGATTGTGCAGTGGTTCAAGACCGAAGGCCACGCTACCGTCATGGGCGGGGTTCCGACCGGCTGGGCCACGCTTTCCGGGGACGCGCAGACTGACCCCGGCTGGAGCAATGTTTACCAGGAGCTGGATATTGTTCAGCCGTGGTCGGTCGGCCGCTACAAAGACGCGGAGAGTGCCACCGCGTGGAAGACCACTCATCTGCTTCCGGATATCGCACTAACCCGGCTCAATCACCAGGCATACCTGCCGGTGATCTTTCCTGGATTCTCCTGGCATAACGTCAGGCCCGAGGACCGGAGCAATCGGATTCCCCGGCAGGGAGGCAGGTTTTTCTGGCAGCAGGCCATCGATGCCAGGACCGCCGGCAGCACGATGGTCAAAATCGCCATGTTCGACGAAGTGAACGAAGGGACGGCCATCTTCAAAGTCACGCCCACCCGCAATGATGCTCCCGGCAATGCTCCATTCGTGGCTTTGGATGCTGATGGTTTCTCGCTTCCCAGCGATTGGTATCTGCGGATCGCCGGAGAAATCGCGCGCGTCTATCATGGAGCGGCACCAGCCTCCCAGGCCATGCCTGAACCACCGCTGAAACCTTCCAAATGAGCGGGGTGAAGAGGGTGGCCGGCCGGCTCACGGCTTGTCGACGCTCACGGCCATGACCTCGTCCTTGCCCCCGCCGTTGTAGGTGAAGATCACCCATTTGTCCGAGGGGTCGAAGTGGGCATTGGGTTCGCAGCGCTTATAGTCATGCTTCTCCATGTTGAAGATTTTCTCCGCCATCAATGTGCCGTCGGCCTGGGGCCGGTAGACCCAGACCCAGCACCCCTTGACGCCATCGCGGGCCGAGCCGTCCCCGCAAAACAGCTCGCCCGAGTGCGCGGCGTTGAAATGAAAAGACCAGGTGGGAATGCTCCACAGTCGTTCCCAGGGTTTCACGGGGATGCCCGCGCCCGCGGACCGCGCGGGTTCGGCCTTCGCCGCTTGCCACCGTGCCACGTCCACCGAACCGAAGTAATACTTGCCAGACAGGTGGAGGGGATGGGTGTCGAAGAGGAGCTGCTTGCCCGAGGGCGACCAGAACTCATGGGTGACCATGTCAATATCGGGGCGCTGCGGAAATGGGCGGCCCAGACCCGTGCCGTCCGCGCGCAATAACCACATCCGATCCTTCACCGGGTCGTCGATGAACGAGATCTCGCGGCAGAATTCCAGCAGGTTGGGATCGGTGGGTGAGAATTGGACATGCCCGAGCCAGGCATTGGTTTGATAGATGTCGCGCACGACGCCCGTGTCCACGCGGATCGTAAGGATGTGGTTGGTGAGTCCGAGTTTGGCGAAGGCCGCCCAGCGCTCATTGCGCGTGTATTTGTCAAAATAATCGCCCAGGTGCTCGGCGTAGGCCGTGGCCAGCAGCGTTTCGTCAGCGTTGAGGGTGAGGTTCACCCCGCGCAGGTTTTCAAACGGCAGCCCGGCCGTAACCACGCGTTCCGTTTTGGTGCGGAGCTGGATGGCGCGGATTTCGCCGTGGATGCCGTCGCTCGCCGGGGTGAAGTAGAAGAGTTCCTGCCGTTTCTTCCCGATGGTTTCGTAGGAATGCGTGTCGGTATTCCAGAATTGTCCGCCCTGCCCGGTTTCAAGATTCACCGTGTAAAGGCGCCAGCCTGCGCCATCCTTCTTGTTGGTATGCCCCTTGAAAAACATCGTCCGGTTGTCCGAAAAAGGATCTTGGTGGAAGTAGAAAACCCGCCCCTCATTGCAAAGATCCCTGCTCAGGTGCTTTACGACATGACCTGTTTGTGGGTCGGTTTCCATCGCCCCGGCGGCCGCGAAGCCGCACAGTAAATTGATCAATCCAGTGGCGGCCAGGGCGCGCCGGTAAAGTTTATTCATGGGGTGCAATAGTGTGAGTCAGCCGTCAACAAACCAAATCGCGCCGGATATGTCAAAGGTGGAGCGGAACCGGCCGGAAATTCTTGGGCTGGACCCGGCCCCTGGAGGTTCCGTAGACGAACCGAAATATAGTCATTGCAAAACCGTGGGGCAGGCAGAGAATCACGAAAAAGGCCCCCACGGGTCGCGGGCAGGAAATCGTATGGGAAATTTCGGTTCAAATCGGCTGGCAAAATCGCTGTTGCCGGCGGTCCTGGTGATCGGGCTTGGCCTGCCAGCCCGGCTGGCATCGGCCGCCCAAAGCGAATGGGTGCGTCCCGGTCCCGACGGCAAGCTCACCTACAAGACGTTTCCCGCCGGCGACCGCATCATGGATTTCTCCCACGCCGGCTACATGGGCGGCGGGGTGAAAATCCCGTTCGTGACGGTCAAAAAAACCGTAGCCCCTGCCGGCGGCGATGACTCGGACGCCATTCAAAATGCGATCAATGAGGTTTCGCAATTGAAATTGCAGGATGGTTTTCGCGGGGCGGTCCTGCTGGCGCCGGGGGTTTTCAATTGCAGCAAAACGATGACCATCCGGTCCAGCGGCGTGGTGTTGCGCGGCAGCGGTTCGCTGGAGAACGGCACCACGATCAAAATGACCGGCGCGCCGCACCTGTGCTTCTCCATCGGCGATTTCGGCGTGGTCAAACCCGTTGGCCCGTCCGCCGCCATCACCGATGCCTATGTGCCGTCGGGAACCTGTTCGTTTCACGTTGATAAACCGGAAAACTTTCATGCCGGCGACCCTGTGCTCATCAACCGTCCCGCCTCGCCGGTGTGGGTGAAATTCATGGGCATGGATCGGCTGATCCGCGATGGCAAGCCCGAACATTGGGTCTCCGGTGAAATGCAAACCGAACACACCATCAAAAGCATTGCTGGAAACCTCGTCACGCTCGATGTGCCGCTGGCGGATTCGTTTGATGCGCATTATCTCAAGCCGCCCGGCGGCTCGGTGGTCAAATGCGACCTGTCCCGGCGTCCGACTCAGATCGGGCTCGAAAGTCTCCGCATCGTCTCGCCGCCATTGGTCGTGACCATCGACCAGCCGGCCAACCGTGCGCTGCAAATAGATGGCGTTACGGATGGCTGGGTGCGCCATCTCAAGGTGGTGGATACCGTCAACAGCTTTCACTTCACCGACCATACCCGCCGGCTGACCATTGATAATGTGGACATCCGGCACACGGTCGCCAGCCTCGGCTCGGCCAAGCCTTTTGATTTTTGGGCTGGCGGCACGCAGACGCTCCTCAACCGCTGCTCCGCCACCGGCAACAACCTTTGGTATGTTTCGCCCGGGGCCCGGATGATGGGGCCGGTCGTCGTGTTGAACTGTAATTTTTACGGCAACGGTCATATTCAGCCGCATATGCGCTGGGGGACGGGCTTCCTCGTGGACAACTGCCAGGTTCTCGAAGGCGGCATTGACCTGATGAACCGCGGCATCATGGGTTCCGGCCACGGCTGGGCCATCGGCTGGGCCGTCGCCTGGAATTGCGCGGCCAAAACTTACACCATTCAACAGCCGCCCGGCGCGATGAATTGGGCGATCGGCTGCAAAGGCCAGCCGGAGCCCAAGGAACAGCCCGGCGACAAGAACGGTCCCAAACTGCGGTCCGGAATTTTTGAATCGCACGGAACGCCGGTCACCCCGCCCAGCCTTTATCTCGCCCAGCTGCGCGAACGGCTGGGCCCGCAGGCGCTCGAAAACATCGGATACCCGCCATAAACGGGTTGATGCATAATATTGTGCTTAATCCCCCGCCACCATCGCCATTGAAGGCATCGAAGACCCGCAAACCTTGACCTTTAATTGACACCCCACCATGATCGCCTACGACCGCTACACCGAATATCTGAGCAAGCAGATTTACAAAACCATCACGCCTGCCGAGGAGCCGGCGGGGAATTTGTTGGCGCGGGTGCAAGCCGTCCGGAAAGCCAAACCATGAACTGAAGTTTTTATGAATCAGGAAATCCGCGATTTCATCGAGCGTTCAGATTATTACCGGGGCAGTGTGCGCGAACTGGCTGGAATGCTGCCGCCGGAGGACGAGGCGCTGGACCGGTTGATCGGGGAAACGGTCGCGGCGAGCGACCAAAACGCCTTTGCCTTCATCGTCATGGCCGCGCTCCATGCCGGGCGACCGGTGCAGGCGCGGCATCTGGCGCGCGGAATTATCCTGATGCCGGAAAAGATCACCCTCGGGACCTTTGCCTGCCACGTGCAGGGGGACATTACCGGCCCGTTGACTGACGCGTTGACCAACCTGAATCTGCCTTCCACGGAGTTTATTTCCACCGCGCTGTTCCTGGCGGCGACGTGGCACCAGGAGCATGGCGGCGGCAAGCTGCCCGGCCCGCTGGTCAGCGCCGCGCGCAAGGCGGCCCGCAACAAGAGCAACAGCGAATACGACCGCTCGCTGATACATCTGGTCGCGTTGATGAGCGCCGATGCCGGTTTGATCGCCATCAGCCTCGAAACCTGCGGCGTCAAGCCGGACGACCCGACCATGAAGGTGCGGGTGGATGCGTCAAAGGCGACGGCGGAACAGATGCTGAAAATCTGGCGGCGTCCTCCCTTTGAACTGCTGCCGGAAGCGCCGAGGAAGCTGCTGGCGACCGGCAACACCATGCGCCGGGCGGTCGCCCGGATTGGCCGCAATGAACCGTGCCCCTGCGGCAGCGGCAAAAAATACAAGCATTGCTGCATCGGCAAGGATCAGGAGCGGCTTCACCATTCCACGAGCATCGCCGGCGTGACGGAGGCGGAATTGCGGGCCAATCCCGAACGCTATTTGACGGCGGCGGACCTGAACCATTATCCGGCGCACGAGGTGGCCCGGTTCGACCCGCTCAAGATCGCGCCGGAACTGCAGGACGGTTATCTGGCCAACCTCTGCCGCGCCAGGCTGTTTGAGGCGGCAGTGACCGGGTTTGAGAAATTCGGTTACCGGGACAAGTTGAAGGAGGCGTGGGAGGCCATCACCATTCGGGTGGCCCAAGCCCGGCACAAGGATCTCGTCGAACGCATGCTGAAGCTGCTGCCGGAGGGACACAAACACCGGCTGGGGGCGGTGGAATTCTTTCTGGCGGACACGGATCCGGCCACCCTTATGACCTCGCTGAAAGAAGGGGCGCTCACCATGTTAAGCAACGATGGGGACGACCTTCGGGGCTTTTCCACTACGTTGATGAAGTCGCCGCTTTGCGGGTTGGGCATCCTGGTGGCGCGGGGCGCCATCTCCGTTCTTCCGCAGGCAGCGGCCTCGGAGGTGCTGGAGGAATTGTTGCGGACACGCGATCAGATGGGCCTGCCGCCGGACGATCCCATCAGCGATGTGCTGGACATGCGTTTTCTGAAAGAACATCCAGATGAGGGCAAGGACGCCGCCGCGCTGCGTGAGGCGCAGGAGCGGCTCAATGCAAAAGTGGAGGAGGTGCAGCGTTACAAGCAGTCGGTAGCCCAGCTGCAAAAGGAGGTGGCGCGGCGTGAACAATTGGCCGCCACCGCAGCCCCGGCAGCTCCGGCTGCCGCCACGGTGGTGGCGGATGAACAGGCGTTGAAAGAATTGCGGGACAAGGTGGAAACGCTCAAGTCCGCGCTCAAGGAGCGGCACCATGAGCGCAACACCTTGCGGCGCGAATTGCAGCAGGCGCACACCGATCTGGAAACGCTTCGGCAAACAGCCGCCCCCGTCGAAGCCGAAGCGCCGGATCGCGAAGAAGAATTGCTGCTGCCGCAGGACGCGCCGGAAGTCCATCCCGTGCGTGTCATTGAGTTTCCAAAAGGGTTCCAGCAAATGCTGGCAGAATTTCCGCGGCAAGTGGCCCGCGCGGCAATGGTTATGATTGGGCGCTTGGCGGCGGGCGAGCCGGCGGCATTTGTCGGCGCGTTGCGGCTCAAGGCCACGCCCAACGTGATGCGCCAGCGCATCGGTTCGGACTACCGGCTCCTGTTTCGATTGCATCCAGACCGTTTGGAAGTGATCGACCTCATCAACCGGAAGGATTTGGATCGTCGAATTAAGACCCTGGTATGATAAACCAACCGCCATGATCGCCCACGACCGCTACCCCGGATATCTGAGCAAGCAGATTTACAAAACCATCACGCCGACCGAACAGCAGGCCGTGGAGGAATTTGAAGCCGCGCACCAGAAACCGGAGCTGAAGCTGTGTCCAAAATGCAAAGCCTCCGTCTGGACCATGCTCACCCCTTACCGCGTCGCCCACGACATCGCCAACTGCCCCGGCAAACCCGCCGCCAAATCCTGACTCGCCGTGCCGCCCCTTCAGATCCAGCCCACCCATCTCAAATTCTTCACCCCGAAGTTTTGATTGCCTGATCGCCTAAACTGACCGGGCCGCATTTTAACGCCGTTTTAATACGGTTATGCCCTGTTTTGATTAGGCCAGCCGCAATGGTTGAGTCAAAGTAACTCTGTATTTATGACTGACCTTATTTACCTCGGAATCCTCGCGGCCTTCTTTGTGGCTGGCGTGTTTTACGCCCGCTTTTGCGGGAAACTTTGATTATGGAAAACTACCTTGTGGGCGGCATTTCGGTGCTGCTGTTCATCTATCTCATCGTGGCGATGCTTCGCCCGGAGAAATTTTAAGGAATCATCATGCGCTCGATTGACTGGTTGCAGCTTGGCCTGTTCGTGGTCGCGCTCGCCCTCATTACCAAACCGATGGGCCTGTATCTCAGCCAGGTTCTGGATGCGAAGGGCCGGACGTGGTTTGACCCCATCCTCAAACCGCTGGAAAAAATCACCTATCGCCTCATGGGCGTGAACGCCGAACGTGAGCAGGATTGGAAACAATACACCATCGCCATGCTGCTGTTCAGCGCGGTGACTTGTATTTTCACATACGCCATGTTGCGGCTGCAAAATTATCTGCCGCTGAATCCGCAGGGCTTTGGCGCACTCTCGCCCGATCTGGCCTTCAACACCGCTGTCAGCTTCACCACGAACACCAACTGGCAGAGCTACACTGGCGAGGCCACCATGTCGTATCTCTCGCAGATGGTGGCGCTGGTCATCCACAATTTCGGCTCGGCGGCGACGGGCATCGCGCTGGCGGCGGCGCTCGTGCGCGGCATCGCGCGGCACTCGGTCGCAACCCTCGGCAACTTCTGGGTGGATCTCATCCGCACCACATATTATTTGCTGCTGCCCATCTGCCTCGTGTTCGCAGTGGTTCTCGTGTCGCAGGGCGTCATTCAAAATTTCAGTCCCTACGCCAAGGCGAAGCTGCTGGAGCCGGTGAAAATCTCCGTCGCCAAAACCGATGCGAACGGTAAACCGGTTCTCGACCAGGCGGGAAACCCGGTGATGGAGGAACAAATCGTCACCGACCAAACCATCGTGCAAGGCCCGATGGCTTCGCAGATCGCCATCAAAATGCTGGGCACCAACGGCGGCGGTTATGCCAACGCCAATGGCGCACATCCGTTTGAAAACCCCACGCCGCTTTCCAATTTCCTGCAAATGTTGGCCATCTTCGCCATCGGCAGCGGACTGACGTATTACCTCGGCTGCATGACGAAAAATCAGGCGCACGGTTGGTCCATCTGGACGGCGATGATGATTCTGTTTCTCGGCGGCGCGCTGCTTTGCTGGTGGGCGGAATCCAGCGGCAACCCGATTCACCAGCAACTCGGCATCGCCGCCGCCAATGGCAACATGGAGGGCAAGGAAGTCCGCTTCGGCATTTTCAATTCCGCCTTGTTCGCCACCGTCACCACCGACGCGTCCTGCGGCGCGGTCAACGCCATGCACGATTCCTTCACGCCGCTAGGTGGCTTCGTGCCGCTGTTCAACATTCAGCTTGGCGAAATCATCATCGGCGGCGTCGGCGCTGGTCTCTACGGAATGCTGGTGTTCGTCGTGCTCGCCGTGTTCATCGCCGGTCTGATGGTCGGGCGCACGCCGGAATATCTTGGCAAAAAAATCCAGTCGTTCGAGGTAAAGATGGCGATGCTTTCGCTGCTGATTCTCTGTCTGACCATTCTCGGCTTCGCGGCCTGGGCATCCGTGAGCCCGTGGGGTTTGGCCGGTTTGAATAACAACGGCCCGCACGGCTTAACCGAAATTCTTTATGCCTATTCATCGTGTGTCGGCAACAACGGCAGCGCCTTCGCCGGTTTGAGTGCCAACACGCCGTGGTATAACACGACGCTGGGCATCGCCATGCTCTTTGGCCGTTTCCTGATGATCGTGCCGATCATGGCGCTGGCTGGGTCGCTCGCGCAAAAGAAGATCTCCCCGGCCAGTGGCGGCACGTTCCCGGTATCGGGCGGAACGTTTGTCCTCTTGCTGCTCGGCACGGTGCTGCTCGTCGGCGCGCTGAATTTCCTGCCGTGCCTCGCCCTTGGCCCGGTGGTCGAGCATTTCCTGATGCTCCAGGGGAAACTGTTTTAACCAAATGACCATCGTGAATCGTCATTCGTAAATCGTAAATTTTATGACTCACAAATCTCCATCGCTTTTCGACCGGAACATCGCCGGCCCCGCGGTCGTGGATTCGTTCAGGAAACTCGACCCGCGCCTGATGATAAAAAATCCGGTCATGTTCGTCACCATGGTCGGCGCGACGGTGACGACGGTGGATATTTTCACCGCCACGGCAGATCGCGGCTTTATTGCCCAAATCGCGCTCTGGCTCTGGTTCACCGTGCTGTTCGCCAACTTTGCCGAGGCGATGGCCGAAGGCCGGGGCAAGGCGCAGGCGCAGGCGTTGCGCAAAACCCGCGTGCTGACCAAGACCCGCCGGCTTGGCAAAAACGGCATTGAGGAAATCAGCGCCACCGAACTGCGCAAGAATGACATCGTGGTCGTGCGCGCCGGCGAGGTGATTCCGGCCGACGGCGATGTGATTGAAGGTGCGGCGACCGTGGATGAATCCGCCATCACCGGCGAATCCGCGCCCGTCATCCGCGAAAGCGGCGGCGACCGCAGCGCCGTCACCGGCGGCACGCGCGTCTTGTCCGACGAGATCAAAATCCGCATTTCCGTCAATCCCGGCGAGGGTTTTCTGGACCGCATGATTTCGCTGGTCGAAGGCGCGCAACGCCAGAAGACGCCCAACGAGATCGCCCTGACCATCTTGCTCGCCGCGCTCACGGTGATTTTTCTGCTGGTGTGCGTGACGCTCAAACCGTTCGGCATATATTCCGCCGCCCACTTTTCCGTCCCCGTGCTGGTGGCCCTGCTCGTGTGCCTGATTCCGACGACCATCGGCGGTTTGTTGAGCGCCATCGGCATCGCCGGCATGGATCGGCTCTTGCAACGAAATGTGCTCGCGATGAGCGGCCGCGCCGTCGAGGCGGCCGGCGACGTGGACGTGCTGCTGCTCGACAAAACGGGAACCATCACGCTCGGCAACCGGCAGGCGACGGAATTTATTCCCGCGCCCGGCGTGACCGAACAGGAAATCGCCGACGCCGCGCAACTGTCGTCGCTTGCCGATGAAACGCCCGAAGGCCGCAGTGTCGTGGTGCTGGCCAAAAAGTTCGGTCTTCGCGAACGGCAGATTCACGAAATGTCCGGTGCGAATTTCATCAAGTTCACCGCACAGACCCGGATGAGCGGCGTGGATTTAGACGGCGTGCAATATCGCAAGGGCGCAACCGACGCCATCCGCAATTTTGTTACCATGCCCATGCCCGCATCGGTGGAACGCGCAGTGGAAAACATCTCCCGTTCCGGCGGCACTCCGCTCGTCGTCGCCACGCGGGAGAAGGTTCTCGGCGTCATTCACCTCAAGGACGTCGTCAAGGGCGGCATCAAGGAACGCTTTGCGCAGCTTCGCAAAATGGGCATCAAGACCATCATGATCACCGGCGACAACCAGCTCACCGCCGCCGCCATTGCGGCCGAGGCGGGCGTGGATGATTTTCTGGCCGAGGCCAAACCGGAGGACAAGCTCGCGCTCATCCGCCGTGAGCAGACCGGCGGCCGCATGGTGGCCATGATCGGCGACGGCACGAACGACGCCCCCGCGCTCGCCCAGGCTGACGTGGGCGTGGCGATGAACACCGGCACGCAGGCCGCCAAGGAGGCCGGCAACATGATTGACCTCGACTCAAATCCAACGAAGCTGCTCGAAGTCATCGAAATTGGCAAACAGCTGCTGATCACTCGCGGCTCGCTGACAACGTTCAGCATCGCCAACGACGTGGCCAAATACTTTGCCATCATCCCGGCGATGCTCATGGTGACGTTTCCGGCCATCGCGCCGCTGAACATCATGCACCTGCACAATCCCAACAGCGCGATTTTGAGCGCCGTGATTTTTAACGCTCTCATCATCATCGCGCTGATTCCGCTCGCCTTGCGCGGCGTGGCGTTCAAGCCCATCGGCGCCCTCGCCATGCTGCAGCGCAATCTGGTCATCTATGGCGGCGGCGGCGTGTTGCTGCCATTCCTCGGCATCAAGGCGATTGATGTCATCATCACCCATCTTAACCTCGTTTGATTTATGAAAGCATTCCTCATTGAAATTCGCGGCGCGGTCATGGCCACGCTGATCCTGGCCGTCGTCTGCTGCGGTATCTATCCGCTCGTCGTGTTCGGCATCGGACAAACGCTTTTCCACCACCAGGCCAATGGCAGTTTGATTGTGGACAAGGACGGCACGATTCAAGGCTCGCGCCTGCTCGGCCAGCAGTTCACTGCTGAAAAGTATTTTCAGTCGCGGCCTTCGGCAGCAGGCAACGGCTATGACGCCATCAGTTCCGGCGGCAGCAATCTTGGACCAACCTCGTCGAATCTAGTCGCCACCATCACGCAGCGCATCGCCGACTACCGAACACAAAATAATCTAACTACGAACGCGCTCGTGCCTGCCGACGCCGTCACTGCCTCCGGCAGCGGGCTTGACCCGCACATCAGCATTCAAAATGCCGAACTGCAAGCGCCGCGCGTGGCCAAGGTCAGGAATTTGCCGCTGGAAAAAGTACAGTCCCTCGTTCGCGTCAACACCGATGCCGCCGACCTCGGAATTTTGGGCGAATCCGGCGTGAATGTTTTGGCTCTAAATCTGGCCCTCGACCAGTTAAAGTGACGATGTGACCGAGCGCGACCGTCCCAATCCTGATGCGCTGCTAGCCGCGATTCAACGCGACGAGGCCCGCCAGCAGCGCGGCAAGCTCAAGGTTTTCCTCGGCATGTGTGCCGGCGTCGGCAAGACCTACGCCATGCTGGAGGCCGCCCGGCGCGAATTCGCCGCCGGACGCGATGTCGTCATCGGTTACCTCGAAACCCATGGCCGCAAGGAAACCGACGCGCTTGCCGAAGGTTTGCCGTCCATCCCCCGCCGGCAAATTGAATATCGCGGAATTCAGTTGAGTGAACTGGACCTGGATGCCGCGCTGGCCCGCAAACCAAAACTGATTCTCGTTGACGAGTTCGCCCATTCCAACGCGCCGGAATCGCGCCATCCAAAACGTTACCAGGACGTGCTGGAATTGCTTGATGCCGGCATTGATGTTTTCACCACGCTCAACATCCAGCACCTCGAAAGCCGCGCCGAGGCAGTCGCCCAAATCACCGGCGTGACGATTCACGAAACCGTGCCGGACACGGCCTTGACGGACGCGGATTTCGAGTTGGTTGATTTACCGCCGGACGAATTGCGGGCGCGGCTTGCCGCCGGCAAAGTTTATCTGCCCGAACGCGCCGCCACCGCGCAAGACCGGTTTTTCCGCGTTGGCAATCTGTCTGCGTTGCGCGAACTGGCGCTGCGCTTCACGGCGGAACACGTCGGTCAGGATGTGCTGGAAGAACGCCGCGCGCATGGCACGGGCACGCCGTGGAAATCCAGCCAGCGCCTGCTCGTCGCGGTTAGCCCCAGCCCGACCTCCGCCTCGCTCGTGCGCTGGACGCGCCGGCTGACGGGGGAATTGCACGCCGCCTGGCTTGCCGTTTATGTCGAATCCACGCGGGCCCTGTCAGACGAAGATCAGGCGCGGCTGGCCAGGAACCTCGCGCTGGCGCGCGAACTCGGCGCGGAAATCATCACCACCACCGATGACGACGTGGTGCGCGGCATTCTGCGCATAGCCCGCGAACAGAACGCCACGCAAATTGTGGTCGGCAAACCGGCCGGCTGGCGGGTGATTGATTTGTTTCGCGGGGGGTCAGTGTTGAACCGTTTGATTCGGGAAAGTGGCCAGATAGATGTTCACGCGGTCCGGGCCGAGGGCGAAAACGTTTCTCGCCGCCCGGTGCGTCCGGAGAACTTCTGGAAAATCGACTTCCATATTTATGCCTGGGTGGCCGGCATCGTGGCAGCCGTCACTGGCTTGAACGCGGTTCTGGATCGGTTCGTCGGGTTTTACGCCCTGGCGTTGACGTATCTGCTCGCCGTGGTGGTGCTTGCGTTATTTGTCGGACGCGGCCCGGTTTTCTTTGCGGCGACGTTGAGCGCACTATTGTGGAATTTTTTCTTCCTGCCGCCGCGTTTTACATTTTTCATCACCAGTTTTCAGGACGGCATGATGTTCGCGATGTATTTCATCGTCGCCCTGGTGCTGGGGCAATTGACGGCGCGCATTCGCACCCAGCAAACCGCCGAGCGGCAGCGTGAACAGCGGGCGACGGCCTTGTATTTACTGACGCGTGACTTGGCCGAGTCCCCCGACCTTGCGCAATTGCTCGCGGTGGTCATCCAGCAGGTCGGCAAAACCTTTCGCTGCGACGTGGCTTTGTCGCTGCCGGATGAAAACGAATCCGCCCCGGTGACGGCGTATTTTGCGAGCACCTGGGCGCTTTCCGATAAGGAGCAAACCGTCGCCGCCTGGGCATTTCAACATCGACAGTCGGCGGGACGCGGCACGGATAATCTGCCGGCCAGCGAAGGGTTGCATCTGCCGCTCGTCGCGGGCGCGCGGGCTACTGGTGTATTGTCCCTTCGTTTTAATGACGCGGCGCCGCTGTCGCCGGCCCAGCGTGACTTGCTCGATTCCTTCATCCGGCAGATCGCGCTGGTGTTTGATCGTGAGCGGTTGCGCGACGCAGAGACCCAGACCAAGTTCCTCGCCGAATCCGAGCGCATGGGAACCATGCTGCTCAATTCCGTTTCCCACGAACTGCGCACGCCGCTCGCCGCCATCAGCAGTGTCGCCAGCGGCTTGCGCGCGGCAGGTGAACTCAATGCCGCCCAACAATCCTTGACCGTGGAACTGGACGAGGCCACGCGCAGGTTGAACCGTCTGGTCCGAAACCTCCTCGACCTGTCACGGCTGGAAGCCGGCCATTTGCGGATGAATGCCGATTGGCACGATCTGCGTGATTTGCTGCGTTCAGCCATGCAAAATCTTGGTCGCGCCTTGAGCGGACACGAAGTGAAAACGGATATTCCCAACGATTTCCCCCCGGTAAAACTGGACGCGGTTTTGACGGAACAAATTCTGGTGAATCTTCTCGGCAATGCCGCGGTTCACACCCCGCCGGGAACCAAGGTCGAGGTGATAGCGCGTGTGCATGAGGGTCAGTTGGTGTTGCGCGTGGCGGATAATGGCCCTGGACTGCCGCCCGGCGATACGTCGCGCTGGTTTGACCGTTTTCAACGTGGTCCGGACGCGGTCGCGGGTGGAACCGGCATCGGCTTGTCCCTGGTCAAAGGATTTGCCGAAGCCCAGGGCGGCAGTGTCAGCGCCGAAAACCGTCCGGGTGGCGGCGCACTGTTCACGGTTAAGCTGCCGCTGACCAAGCTGCCACCCGTCCCGGAGGAAAAAGAATGAATCCGCCCGACCAACCGCTGGTGTTGATTGTGGACGACGAACCGCAGATTCGCCGGCTGCTGACCGTCACGCTGGAGGCCAACGCCTATCGGGTGGTGTCCGCCGTGTGCGGACAGGAAGGCTTGGTGCTGGCGGCGCAGCACCGCCCGGCATTGGTGGTTTTGGACATCGGCCTGCCGGATTTATCCGGGCAGGAAGTGTTGCGGCGATTGCGTGAATGGAGCAATGCGCCAGTGATTGTGTTGTCGGTGCAAGACGACGAGAAAGGCAAGGTTGCTGCCCTCGATGCCGGGGCGGATGATTATGTGACCAAGCCATTCAATACCGATGAGCTGCTCGCGCGCTTGCGTGTGGCCCTGCGGCGCTCAACGAAGACCGGGGAAGCTGCCGTGGTTCATGCCAAAAATCTGGTGGTGGATATGGCCACCAGACGCGTCACCGTTGGCGGCAAGGAAGTGAAACTTTCCAAGATCGAATATGATTTGCTCCGGCTGCTGGCGCGTCACGCCGGAAAAGTTTTGACGCACCGGCAGATTCTCCAGGAAGTCTGGGGCCCGGGCCATGAGAACGACACGCATTACCTGCGCGTTTACATCGCTCACCTGCGCGAGAAGCTTGAGACCAACCCGGAATCGCCGGAGTTAATCCTTACCGAATTGGGTGTTGGCTACCGTTTCTTGGCAACCGAATAACCTGCGTCTTCGGGCCCGCCGCCGCCCGATTATCACACGCCCCGGCCCAAGCCGCTCATCCGAAAATTCCTGCCTTCGGATTTTCGTTTGGCCCGGGCAACTGCGGATTCAATTTCGGCATGGTGCCCGCCGGCAGCGACTGCTGGCCGCGCGGCTAGCCGCCAGTGGTCAGATGACCGCAGCCCCAATTGCGGAGCAGTCGGGGATCAGCCGTCGTCGATTTTTCGATTGGATGAATGCGCTAAAGGCGGGCGGGTTGGCCGGCCGGCTGGAGCGTCAGCATGGTGGCGGGGTTGCGCCACCCATTCCGGCCCGCCACCTGCCGCAGCCGATGATGACTTTTACCAACCTGCGATTTGATGGGGGTGTGAATTCCTCACGGATAAACTATTTGATAGCTCACGAACGCCACCTTCTTGCTGTCCGGCGACCAGGAGGGAACATTGATGGTGCCCTGGCCGCCGAACAATTTTGCCAGCACGCGGATTTCGCCGCCGCCCACGGGCATCAATCGCAGCCGCACGTCCTTGTTGGCCGGATGTTCGCCGGCTTTGACTTCCCTGTTAAAACTCAAAAAAACAATCCATTTGCCATCCGGTGAAGGATGCGCAAACCAGTTTTGGTAGCCATCGCCCGTCACCGGCTCCGGCTCCGATCCATCGGGTTTCATCCGCCAGATTTGCATTGAACCGGAACGCTCGGAATTGAAGTAAATATATTTGCCGTCCGGCGAATACTCCGGGCCATCGTCCAAACCGGGCGAAGTGGTTAAACGCGTCTCCTCGCCACCCGCCACGGGAACCGTGTAGATGTCGTAATTCCCGTTGCGTTCGGCACAATAGGCCAGCATTTTCCCATCGGGGGACCATCCATGCCAATACGATGGCGACAAAGGCGTGATTTGCCGGGCTTCGCCACCGTTGATCGGCACCACATAGATGCGCGACCTAAAAACAGGGTCCCGGTGGCTGACCGCAAGCCATTGGCCGTCAAACGAAATCCCGTGGTCATTGTTGCAGTTGGTGGCCACGCCGGTGTCGAGCCATTGCGGCTGGCTGCCGGGAACGGCGACTTCATGCGCACCGGGGACGATCGGCAGTTTGCAAATCCGCCCCCGGCTGTTGAACAGCAGGTACTTTCCGTCGCGCGACCAATTCGGCGCCTCAATGTGCTCGCGCGTGCGATAAACGATGTTTCGGTCCGTGGAATTAATGGCGACGGTCTCCAGTGAGCATTCAATCACCTTGGACGCATTGGCAGACGCAACCAATGGCTCCATTTTGACGTTGGAAAAAAGCGCCGTTTCCGTGGCGGCGCGGTCATGCGCGCAAACCCCCAGGCCGACATAAAATGGCTCCGTGAGCGGGACGGATTGATAGCCGCCCGCGGGCTTTAATTCGCCATCTTTGGCGGCCAGCCACAGGGAAAGGTAAGCTCCGCGCTTCTCCAGCCGCAGCCGCGCCGGCCCGGAAATCTCCGAGTGAATCGTGTGCGTGAGCGCCCCGGCTGCGTCGCGCCATTGCAACGCGGCCAGGCCGTCACCATGCAAAGCCACGTCCGCATAAGCCGAGTCAGGAGCGAGGGATTGACGAACCAGCAGGCAGGCTTTGCGATGGCCATTGCCGGTGTTGCCAACGATGCTCACATCGGCCGTAAGCATGAAATCGCCCGCGGTTTTCTGCCAAAGAAAATGAAAGGCGTCGTTGGTGCCCCACATGTTGGCGCCGCCGCCCGTGATGCGGTATTCGCCGGTGGCTGGATCATAAGCAGCCGAACCGGCCTTGGCGCAGTCGCCAATGTCGCTGTGACCCGAAAAGATTCCCAGTTGCCCGGGTTGCGCCTGAATCAAGCAGGCATTCATAAGCGCGGCAAAAATGATGATTTGCTGTTTGATCGTTTTCATTTTCAAGTGGTTGCTGGTTTTAACAAACATCAGTGTAAACCGTAAAAAAGAAGATCGCGACCGCAGAATAGTTGCATCCCGTTTCCCGGTCATCCGGGAGTGTTCCGGTGGGGTAAACACCCCATGGCGCTGGCCCGGTATTATCATCCATAGTGTTGTTAATGACCGTTAAGTTTCCATTGCCGGGTAATGATTGGGGGTTTGAGCAGCTGCCGGCCCGGCCCGTTTCACGCCAGCGGATTCTGGTGGTGGAGGACGAGGGTGATCTGCGCCAGCTGAACGCGGAAGTGTTGATGGAGGCGGGCTACCAGGTGGACGTCGCCGAAAATGGAGTGGCTGCCTGGGCTGCGCTTTTGCTCGCCAATTACGATTTGCTGATAACCGACCAGTTCCTGCCCAAGTTATCCGGCGTTGAACTGCTCAAGAAGATTCACGACGCCCGGATGACCCTGGCGATCATCATGGTCACTGAAATCCTGCCGACTTGGGAATTTGCCCTGCACCCTTGTCTTCAAGCCGTCTCGATGCTGCGCAAGCCCTATACCATTGAGAAGTTTTTGGGCCTGGTAGAAAGTGTTTTGGTCAATTCTCCCCAGGGGAACGATGGGATTGTGCCGCTGCATGGCCAACGCGAACCGGAGGCCGCCGGTTCCACTTACTTGCAAAGACACGATCAAACTTCGCTGCGCCGCCAAAACCAGCCTTGAAATTTATGAAACGGATATTTTACAGCCTGATATTGGGGCCGCAAAACGCGTCTTACCATCAAAAGCAGATGCGTTTCTTCACCCTGATATTTGGCACCGTGGCGGTGCTCCTGGTGGGGCCGTTGCTCTGGTTTATCAATCACCGGCCCCATTGAGCGGCCGGGAGGCTTGGTGGGGTGAACACCCCCTGGCGGATTCATTCAACAGGGCGCAAATTATTTTTGCTGATCATTCAACCTGTGAAATTTATGCTGACAATTTTGTCCGCCATGGCATTGTTCGCCCTGACCGGATGCGTTTCCCATCGAGACCGGCATGATCCAACACCGGATCCGGCCCGTTCGGCCGGAGTGGATGGGGAATATCCGGGCGGCCTGAACCACCCGGAAACCATGCAAAAGTAAAAACCGATTGCCCATCATCAACCGACCCGAAAAACATAAAACTATGAAAACCCCGAACCGACTTCGCTGGACGTTATTGCTGCTGTCAATCAACGCCGGCCTGATGGTTTTATTCAGTGGTTGTGCCTCGCCCGAGCGGCACTCCTTCAATAGCGATTACAATGAAACCCTGCCGGTCCAGCCCATGTATTCCCTCCATGACCAGACCGCGAACCGGTTTTTGATCACGGTCAATCAGGGCAGGCCTTCCACTGGAGCCGAGCGCGTCATCAACCTGAAAGTGGCGGCCACGACCATTGCCAAGGCTGAATGCCAGAGGCTCGGCTGGGAAAAGTGGGACTTGAACTACATCCAGGAACGCAATCAGGGATGGATGCACATCGTGATCGCGGAAGTCACCCGCAAATAATCTGATCGCGCCGGCAAGGCCGGTCAAGGCGCCCGCCGGCAAAGCCATTTCCCGTCAACTCCTTAGGCTGAAGGAGATTTCCCGCTCATTAAGTGCGCTTTTTCATTGCATTATATCCGATCAGGGGCTAAAACCGTGAAAACTTCACATATATGGAAGGCTGCTGTTGCGTGCGCACAAACTTCCATCGCGTCCCGCTGGGGCCTTAAGTTCACAACCAACAAGCCAGGCGAACATCATGAAAACATGCATTTCAAACCTCTGCCTCGCGCTGGCGTTGCTGGCGGGCATTGCCCCGGCTGCCGCGCAAGTCGGTTTTAATCTGACTTCCACCCCCGGGGTGGGTGGGTTTCCTGAAGCGGTGATCGCGGCGGATGTCAACGGCGACGGCAAGCTGGATTTGATCAGTGCGAATGCCGGAGGCAACTCGATCAGCATATTGACCAACAATGGAGCGGGCGGGTTTGCGCCCAATGGCGCGCCCCTGCCGAGCAGCAACCCCAATTCCGTGGCGGCCGCCGATGTGAACGGGGATGGAAAGGTGGATATCATCTGCACGGATTCAGGAAGCCCCGGCAAAATCACGGTTTTTACCAACAACGGCACTGGCGGTTTCGGGTCCGACTTCACCTATGATGTGGGGGCCAATCCCTATTGCGTGATTGCCGCCGACGTGAACAATGATGGCTGGGTGGATTTGATTACGGCCAATGTTGGGGCTGGCACGCTCACGGTTCTGACCAACAACCATGCCGGCCGCTTCTTCCCGTGCTCGACACCCGTGGTTGGCACCGGCACCGGCCCCCTTTCCGTGGTGGCCGCCGATGTCAATGGAGACGGTAAAATGGATTTGATTTGCGCCAACACGGTAACCTACAGTCTCACGGTTTTTACGAACGATGGCACCGGGAACTTTGCAATCAAATCCGTCATTACCACGGGCGTCAATCATCCCTCGTGCGTAACGGCGGCGGATGTGAACGGGGACGGGAAGGTGGATTTGATTTGTGCGAACTGGGGCGGAGGTTCGCTGCTCGTGCTCACTAACGATGGCCATGGCAACTTTGCGCCAGGTTCCACCAATGGGGTTGATGGCCAGCCTGCCTGTGTCATTGCCGCCGATCTTAATAATGATGGCAACGTTGATTTGATCAGCGTCAACAACCCCGGAAGCTCGCTGTCGGTTCTGACGAATAACGGCACCGGAATATTCTCGCCGGCTTGGTCCACCAACAATCTTTCAATTTCCATTTCAGTCACTGCGGCCGACGTGAATTCCGATGGCAAGCTGGATTTAATTTGTGCCAATGCCGGGGCTGACAATCTCGCGGTGTTTTTCAATGTCAGCCTGCTGCCGCTGACGAATCATTTAACCAATATCGTGGTCAGTCCGGCCAGCCCCACCCTCGCCGTCAGTTCCAACCAGCAGTTTACTGCCACGGGCTATTATAGCGATGGCTCGAATCAAACGCTGACCAGCAACCTGACCTGGTCGAGCAGCAGTCCTGCTGTGGCCTCCCTCACCACCAACGGTCTCGCCACCGGTTTGACCGCCGGCAGCGCCACGATCACGGCCATTTCCGGCGGCGTCACCAACGGCACCACTTTGACCGTGGTGCCCGTCCTGACCAATCTCGTGGTCAACCCGGCCAATCCGACCCTCGCCGCCAGTTCCAACCAGCAGTTTACCGCCACGGGCTATTTCAATGACGGGTCCGCCAGCACCCTGAACGGCACCGTGACCTGGTCCAGCAGCAGCCCGGCGGTCGCAACCATCAGCATCAGCGGTGGCCTGGCCACCGGTGTGACGAACGGTGCCACCACCATCACCGCCACTTCCGGCAGCGTGAATGGAAACACTATTTTAACCGTCGTGGCGCCGCCGGCCATTGCCAGTCAATCCACCAACGGCACGGTGACCGGCAATGGCAGCGTCACCTTGAACGTCGGCGCGACCGGCGGCGGCTTGAGCTATCAATGGCAGTTCAACGGCACCAACCTCAGCGGCGCGACCGGCGCTTCGCTGACCCTCACCAATTATTCCGCCGCCAACGTCGGCGTTTATACCGTGGTCATCAGCAATGCGGCCGGCAGCGTCACCAGTCTGCCCATCGTCATCGCCACCACGGACATCAAGCTGTTTGCCGGCGTCATCATCAACGGGCCGATTGGCTCGAACTATCTCATCCAGGCCAATGGCAACCTCGCCAGCACCAACTGGACGACGCTCACGAACCTCGCGCTGCCCACGCAGCCGTATGTTTACATTGATTATAATTCGCCGGGCAACAACCAGCAGTTTTACCGCGCCGTGCCCAACTGGACGAACACCCCCACAGGAAACGCGCCATCAGGGCTATCGTATGCGGTCAATGCGCCGGTTTATACCAAAGGCGTGTCAATTGCCGACGACACGCCCAGCCTTAGCGGCGGCGGTCCGGTGACTTCCTGGTCTATTTCAGCGGGTTTTGCGGCCACGGGACTCACCTTTAACACGGCTACCGGCGTCATCTCTGGCACCCCAACGGCATTGTCTTCCGCTACCGCCTATACCGTGACCGCATCTAACTCCGGCGGTCAAACTACAACTACCGTGACCATCACAGTTAATGATGTAGCGCCATACGGGCTGTCGTATGCGGTGAGTGTGCCGGTCTATACGAAAGGAACGCCAATTGCCAACAACACTCCCAGCGTAAGCGGCGGCCCAGTGACTTCCTGGTCTATCTCCGGCAATTTTGCGGCCACGGGACTCACCTTTAACACGGCCACCGGCGTCATCTCTGGCACCCCAACGAGATTAGACGGCGGAACCGTCTATGTCGTGACCGCCTCTAACTCCGGCGGTCAAACTGCAACTGTCCTGACCATCGCGGTCATTAATTAAGCATATCCGTTAAGGTAAAGCTGTCAGTCCTATTTCTACTGGGCTGTCGCCTGCTTGGCAGATGGCACCAAACTTGTCGCCGGGGAAAATTATGGCGGTCAGATTTACACTTCCACCGATTCGGGCGTGACGTGGACGCCGCGCGACAGCGGTCGGTTTTGGCGTTCCGTCGCCTCCTCATCCGATGGCATCAAACTGGTCGCCGTGGTTTTTGGCGGCCAGATTTACACCTCCACACCCTAAAGTTGTTGGTTGGTCCGCCGCCCCGCTTCCCGTCAATGCGCCCGCCGGAAAAGCCATTTCCGGTCAGTCTCCCTTCACGGTGACGCGCAACGGCGAATTCACGCGGGCGGCGAACGACTTCACATACGCGTTCCACGTGGCGGCGTCGGGGAAATCCGGCCCCTTGCTCCAGCCGGCCCCGGCGTAGTACACGAACGGCTGGCCGGCCTTCAGCCCGGCCACCGTCAGCGCGTGGCCTTCCGCTTGCTTGAATTGGCCGCCGGTGTTCGCCCCCCAGACGAGCGCGACGGGAATGAAGCCGGGCCCGTCGCCTTCGCTGAATTTTTCCCACAGGGTCGCCCAGTTGTTCCCGTGCGCCAGGATGCTTTCGTCGGAATGGATGATCAAACCCGCCGCCGCCGTGAACGGCTCGCCGCCGGTTTCAAACCGGCTCTCGAACCGGTTCAGGTTCGCGCCGAGGTCGAGCGACACGCGTTTGACTTCCGAAACCGTTTTGCCGTTGGCGTTCCACGGCGCGTAGGTCAGCTCGAACGTGAACCGGATCGGCCCCGTCGCGAGCACCTTCCACGACTTGAAACAGCGCGCCGCCCAGAGTTTGCCGTCCGACCAGATCGCCGCGCCGCCGCACCCGCGGTTCGGGCCGGCGCGGTAATTGTCGGCGGCCTGGCCGTCGTCATGATGGTAATCGGGCTTCGAGTTGCGCCGCGCATACATGGATTCGATGATCGGGGTGCGGACGTGTTTGCACCACACATCGATGCCGCTGCCGGTCTTGTCGCCATCCTTCGCCTGCAGCGCCGGGCCGTACATGCGGAACGCAATCCGGTCGTTCTCCCAAGCGAAATCGTCCGCCCGCTCCGGCACAAACCGGCCATACACCTTCGACTCCACCTTCGCCGGTGCGCCCGGCGTGATGGTGAATTTTTTCACTTCTTTCGGCGCGAAATCGGACTGGAAAATCACGCTGCCATCGCCCAGCAGCTGCGATGTGATCTCGGCTCCCGCCGCGTCGCGCACCACGAACGGTCCGGCGCGGTTGAGTTTCACCTCGATGGTCTCGCGGGCGCGGGCGGCCTCGAGATCGTTGGCGACTTCGATTTGGGCCGCCGGCAGTGACGCGGCGGCGAACAGGGCAAGGGCGATGAGTTTATTCATGATGATGGGTCTCGGGTTTACTGTGCCGGAAAATGTCGCGGCCGGCCAGCCGGAAAGCGCCGACCTCGTACCCTGCGGTCGAGCCGGCGTCGAATTTCTTCGGAGCGGCGCCGGCCAGTAAATATTTGTAGCGTTGAGCCTGCGGCTCAACCATTCGAGGCGCAGCCTCGACCCTGCAACCTAGCGTTCACCCAGGCTGGATGCTGCAACTTGCCCGCGCTGCGGCAAGTCAATGAGCCCGCAAGAAAAGAAATTTCCGATCAGTTTATTGAAGAAATCGTTGAAGGTTTTTTGACCGGGTCTACCGGCCCTTTTGGTGATTAGGCCGCTTCATCTATTGCGACAATAATCTGGAACATACGAAATTGACTGGTCAGCGGAGAACTGTAAATTATAAACTCTTGCTAGACAAATCCCACCGTCAAGCGCGTCTTTATTTAAATGCCCGCCCGCCCAGAAATCGAAAGGCTTTACGAGCAGCACGCCCAGCCGCTTTATGCCTTTCTTCTTAACTTCACGCGCGACGAGGTGGATACGCATGATTTGCTTCAGGAACTGTTCGTCAAGCTCGCGCGCGATCCCCAACTGTTAGCCGGCGTCCGCGAGGAACGACCCTTTCTCATCCGGCTCGCTCACAATGCCGCGATTGACCTGATGCGCCGGCGCGGCACGCGCGAGCGGACGAAGGAAAACTTCGCTGCCGAAAGGATTTCGCCATTTGCGCCGACGAGCGACCCGGATGAAAAAGTTTTCCGCGACGAACTATCCGCCGCATTGGGAGAACTGCCGGCCGAACAGCGCGCCGTGGTTCACTTAAAGCTGTGGAGTGGTCTGACGTTCGAGGAAATCGCGGCCACGCTGGAAATTCCGCCAAACACCGCCGCCAGCCGGTATCGCTACGGGCTAGACAAATTGCGCGGGCGGCTGCGTCCACTCTATGAAGAAATGAAAAAGGCAGAATGATGAATAAAGAAATGGACCAATTTGAAAGCCGTCTGGGCCGCCAGCCGCTGCGACCAATCCCACCCGAATGGCGCACGCAAGTCCTTGCTGCCGCACGGTCAGCCTCACGCCCCACGCCTCGCGCCTCGTTTCTTGCAACTTTCAACCGTCAGCTCGCAACTTTGCTTTGGCCTCATCCCAAGGCGTGGGCGGGGCTGGCGGTGGTCTGGATTTTTATTCTCGCTTTAAATCTTTCCCAGCGCGAGCCGTCGCCGCGAATGGCGGAGAAATCCGCGCCGCCGTCGCCGGCGATGATGGTGGAATTGCGAAAACAGCAATTGATGCTGGCCAAGCTCATCGGCCCGCGCGAAACGCAGGACGCCGACCGGCCCCGGATTTTTGCACCCAGACCGCGCAGCGAACGGGTTGAATTATTGACGACATAAACTTATGGACGAACAACCGCAAAGCATCTGGAAAAAAAATATCACCGGGCGGATGGCACTGATCATCTGGTTGGCGGTGGCGATGGTTGCCTTGATTTTGGGAACATTCATTGCCTCACTAGCGGATTATATTTACCCGATGTCCAATTGGGCGGCGGCCGTTGCCATCTTTGCCGGACTGTGTTTCACGGGGGTTGGTTTGGTGATTTACGTTGTGTGGCCGTTGTCGCGCTGGCTGTTTTGGAAACACTGGCGGCGGACGCTGTTCGGGCTCGCGTGTTTCGCCACGCTGATTGCGCTGGGTTACGCGGAGGAAGACTGGCGCGGCAAACACGACTGGAAAAAATTCCAGCGCGAGTGGGAAGCCAGGGGCGAGAAGTTTGATTTTGCCAGCATCATTCCGCCGCCGGTGCCGGACGACCAGAATTTTGCAATGTCGCCGGTGGTGGCCAGCAGTTACGCCCAGACGTTGACACGCGATGGCAAAAAAATTCCCTACGAAGAACGCGACACCAATATCGTGGACCGTCTCTCCTTTGACCTCGGCGATGCGGACATAAAAACCAACGGCTATGGTTCCTGGATCAAAGGGACGACGAGCAACTTGAAGGTGTGGCAGGACAATTATCGCGCGCTGGCGGCGAAGACAAATCTGTTTGCCGTGCCACCGCAGCCGCAATCGCCCGCCGCTGACGTGCTGCTGGCGTTGAGCAAATATGATGCAGCGGTCGAAGAACTGCGGTCGGCTGGCGAACGGCCGCAGTGCCGGTTCCCGCTGAATTACGATGCGGAAAATTGCGCGACGATTCTGCTGCCGCACTTGGCGACGATGAAGCGGGCGACCCAATTATTGAAACTGCGCGCCCTCGCAGAATTGCAAAATGGCCAGAGCGAAAAAGCGTTGGCGGATGTGCATCTGACACTGCGACTGACCGAGGCTATGCGCACCGAACCGTTTTTGATTTCACACTTGGTCCGGATTGCGATGACGGAAATTATCCTGCAACCGATTTACGAAGGTTTGGCGAACCACCAATGGACTGATAACCAGCTCGTGACGCTCGACGCCGAACTGGCGAAGCTGGATTTTCTGGCGGATTACCAGTTGGCCATGCGTGGCGAACGCGTTTTCAGCCTCAGTATTATTGACTATGTCAGCAAAAAACCGCGTTACAAAAAGTATCAAGAGATGACGGAAATGATGGGTGACAACAATAATAATCCTACGACCTCGGAAATACTGCAAAAGACCGCGCGCGGTGTCGGCTTTTGGTTGATGCCCGCTGGTTGGTTTGAGCAAAACAAACTGGTAATCGCCAAAGGTCAACAAGACTGGATGGACGGTATCATTTTCCCGGAAAAACATTTGGCGTCGCCTTCGAAATACAACGAAATTGGACTAGCCAAAGATCATCTATTTCAAAATGCGTCACGGCCATGGAACTTTTTGTCCAAGGAGTTGATGCCGGCGCTCGGAGCTATGGCAAAGAAATCCAGCCGCGAACAAATATCTGTGGATTTGGCGCGCACGGCCATTGCGCTGGAGCGCTGCCGGCTGGCGCATGGGGAATTTCCCGAAGCGCTGGACGTGCTCGCGCCGCAGTTTATCGCCAAGGTGCCTCACGATGTCATCAGCGGCCAGCCGTTGAGATATCGGCGCACGGCGGATGGACAGTTTGTTTTGTATTCCGTCGGCTGGAATGAAAAGGATGACGGCGGCGTGACCATTATCCATAAAGGCGGCACACAACCGAGATTTGAAGAGGGCGACTGGGTCTGGCGGTATCCAATCAAATAACCATGACCCGCTCAGCGTTCAGTCAATGAGCCCGCATGAAAAGCAATTTCCTATCAGTCCGTTATATCTTCTTGTAACGCCGCTTCCGGCTTACGAGTCTGTCCCTTGTATGCGGCGGCAAAACGGCTTTACCCTGATTGAATTACTGGTGGTGATTGCCATCATCGCGATCTTGGCGGCGATGCTGTTGCCCGCGCTGGCGGCGGCCAAAAAGAAGGCGTGGACAGCCAGTTGTAATTCCAACCTGCACCAAATCGGTTTGGGCCTGCGGATGTTTGCCGACGAAAACAACGGGTTTTATCCTGAATCTGGAGGCACCATTCTATGGGGCACCAACGACGTAGCGCCGCCGGCCGGCTCCGGTCAGCGCGGCTGGATGGAACAGATTATTGCCTACACGTCGAACACCAATGTCTATCACTGTCCGGGCAATGCACAACTCTCGGTCGGCATCCAGTCGCCCTTCAATTACTTCAACGGCGTGCGCGCTGCGTATATGGACGCCGGCAGTATTGCCCCGGTGAAAAACGCGCGCATTTTGTTTCCGGTTGCTTATGTGCTGTCGGGCGACACGATTGACAACGGCCAGTATTTTAAACCCAACGACTGCGACAAGGATGATTACTCGCGGGATTGCGTCGGGGGCGAAACCGACGTGCCGGCCTACGCGCAGGTGCAGTGGCAGGCACACAGCAAGGGACAAAACATCCTTTTCGCCGACGGCCACGTAATGTGGTATAAAGGATATGACGCCGATGAAATGACTTTCCGCTACGATTCGATGCACGGGTGGGAATAAATCTTCCCCAAAAGGGAAAAAGGGGTCAAAAAGAGGGCTTTACATTGAACGCTTCACCCCATTCCGGCCGCCGTAAAACGTCGCGCCCTCACCCGCGCCGCGTCCAGTAAATGATCCCGCCGGAGAAGCAATTTCCGATCAGCAGTTTTGTGGGATTCAACCCGATTTCCGGCGCGTCACTGGCGGGCCGGGTGTTTTAGTCCCGCTCGTAAGCAATCCGCCTTACGCCGGGTATCCGGTCAAATGCGGCATCGTGGCTGATGATTGGCTCGTGGTAGTAGGCGGCAAATCCGGCGATCCAGTTGTCGTTTTCTCCAAGCCGATGACCGGTGTTTTTTAGCTGGCGGTCAATATCCGCCGCAGTTTGGGCGATCCCCTGGTGGAGCGGATAAATTTTCCAGTGTTCCAGCCATTTCCACGCCTCAAAAGAGTGGTCGAACAATACGGCTATTTCGGCAACGCTGATAATGGTTGTCCTCACCCGGCCGTCGCGCAGACGCCGCAACATTGCCGCCGCCGGCCCTTGTTTTTCCCGCTGCCGCTCGCGCAGCAAGTCACTTAAAAATGTTGTGTCGGCAATCATGCTGGCCGATGAGAACGCTTTCCGCGTCCCGCCAGAAACTTTTCAACCGCCGCCGGATCAACCCCCGGAGCGGGCCGCGTCCAGATGTCCGATAGCAATGCCCCGGCCGCATCCAGCTTTTCACCCTTGCTTTCCTCCATGATTAAAAACCGCGCGTGCGCCTCCGGGTTGCGCTCGTTTTCCTTGGCGCGCCGCGCAAAGTTTTCAAAAACCTCGTCGTCAATATTCCGAATGGTCAGCGCTTTCATATCATTACGCTATCATTATGAATCTATGGGGTCAAGATTTTGGACGGTTCGGACATTTTGGCCCCGGCCACCCAAACCGTATTGTTGCCCGGTAATTTAATTTTGCCGCGGGACGTCTGGATATGGCACTGTGTGCTCATGCACCGCCATCACCCCGCGTTTTCAAAGCCATTAAGCAAGGCTGGCAAGGAATGACTTTTATGCGCCGGAACTTTGCGATTCTCCTGACCCTGTTTACGACCCTGCCCGGCTGGCTGGCGGCCCAGCCGGCCGCCAGCCTCCTGCACAATGGCGATTTCTCGGAACGCGGGCCCGGCGGTATTCCCGCCGGATGGAATGTGGGCAGGGATTCACAGCCATGGAAGCTGGAACCTGCGGGCAATCCGTCGGCGAACACCCCGGCGCTTGTCGTCACGATCGCCCGGGCCCAGGCGAACTATGGGGCGGTGGAGCAGCCGGTCAGAGGCCTGTCAAAAAACACCCGCTACCTCGCCGAAGCCAGGGTCAAGGCCAGCAGCCAGGGGACTGCGCTCTTGATGATCAAGCTCCTGGATTCCGCCGGCCGGGAAATCCGGCGGATCAGCAGCGGTTTTAATGCGGGCACGGATTGGGAGACCCTGCGCCTCGCCTTCAATTCCGAGGCGGCCGCCACCGTATCCGTGCTGTGCCGGTATTCGCAGGGCCCGGCCCAGGTCGGCGCGCGGGTGGCCTTCGCCGAAGTGAAGCTCTATGAACCGAAAGCGGTCGTGCCGCAGCGGACCGAACTGTATGTCGCGCCGGCCGGCCGGAGCGGCGCGGCCGGCACCCAGGCCGCCCCGCTGGCCCGCATCCAGGAGGCGCTGGACCGCGCCACCCCCGGCACCACCGTGCATCTCGCGCCGGGCGTGTACCGCGAACGCGTGCGCTTCAACATCGGCGGGCTGGCGAATTTCCCCGTCACGCTCGAGGGCGATCCCGGGGCGGTGATTGACGCCTCGGACCCGGTCACCCTTGATTGGAAACCCGCCGCCGACCTCGGCCCCGGCGTTTATAAGGCGGCCCTCGCCACGCCGGTGATCACCGTTACGGTGGACGGCAAAATTGTCACCATCCTGGACGAACGGCGCGTGGACCCGGAGAACGTCCAAAAGGTGCTGGCGCGGGGCAAAAACAAGGCGGCCCTGGGCGTGGTGCCGGAAAATATTTACACGCCGGACTGGGCCTGGCCGGTGATCTTCCAGAAAGGCATCGGCCCCTCGGGCTGGGAAGGCGTGAAAGGCCTCGCGATGTATTCGGACCAGCGCAAGGAACTCATCCTCCGCCTGCGCGGCAATCCCGACCCGCGCCAGTTGAAGCTGACGGTGGCCCCGCGGCTGCCCGCCATCACCATCCGCGGCGCGGATCGCTGCGTGGTGCGCGGAGTCACGATCCGCCACGCCTGGCAGGGGGTGCTCATCGAGCATTCCGCCGGCTCCACCGTGGAAGCCTGCCGCATCGAAATCACCGATCACGGCGTGTTTCTCGGCGCCGGCGCCGACCGCTGCACGGTGCGCTTCAATGAGATTTCGCAGGACCCTTATGCGGGCGCCAGCCCCAAAATGACCGGCTGGTGGGACAACTGGCTGGCGGTCAAGGAGGGCGGCTTCTATGACCGCGTGGGCATCGAAATCCACGCCACGGCGGGCGGCCACGCCATTCACGACAACTATATCCACGACGGCTGGGACGGCATCGAGGATACCGGGGCCGTGGGCGAAAACCGGAATCTCGACGTGCATCACAACCGCATCTTCCGCGTGGCCGACGATGGCCTGGAGCCCAACGGCGCGGGCGAGAACTGCCGCTGGCATGACAACTGGGTGGAGGAGACCGCCTGCGGCTTCCGTATCAAGACCATCAAGGCCGGCCCGCTCTACGCCTACCGCAACCTCTATTTCGACAATGGCGAGGACTACCGCTGCTTTGTGCCCAAGTATCCGTCCCCGGTGTATGTCTATCACAATACTTCCTCCAGCAGCTCGGCCGTGACCTATAACAAGGTGCAGGGGATCGGCACGCCGAACTACTGGTTCCTCAATAATATTTTCTGGTGCGAGCGCTGGTGGTCGGGCACCGAACTCAAGCCCAACTGGCACGGGGAACACAACGTCATCGTGCGGCGCGGTGAGCGCAGCGACTGGACCAAGACGAAGAACCTGGCGGCGGAACTGGGCATTGACCGGAGCAGCCTCTGGCTCGAAGGCGACCTTGGCTTTGTGAACGCGGCCAGCCACGATGTGCGGCTGCGCGCGGACAGCCCGGCCCGCGGTCGGGCCGGCGATCTGGCCGCCCTCACCGGCAAAAGCCTGCCGGGCTATGAGACCGGGAAGCAGCCGGATGCCGGGGCCGTGCCGTACGGCGAGCCGCTGCCCGCGATCCCGCGCCCGCGCGGCACCCTCACCGCGCCCGCCGCCGGCTCATTGCCGGGCGAATGAACATCACCCGCGCCGCGTCCAGTAAATGCGCCCGCTTAAAAAGCAAATCTCCAAACCGTTTGTAATGCCCGGCAGTGGAGTTTAATTATTCCTCCCTGCCGGGGCATTTCCCTCAATCCTGTCAGTGCTCTATTTCGGATTCTGTCAATTCCACCCGTGTTACCAGTCTTTGATAAAGTCGCCCCGCCGGCCGTGGGCCGCAGATTACAATATAACTTCTCAACCCAGACCCCCATTGAATACCCTGTCGCCAAATTCATGAAAACCATCGCCGTAAGTTTCCATCCCGGGCTGCTCCTGGCGCTTTATTTGGCGGGGGTTGCCATTCTATTTCCCGCCCCTGCGGGTGGCTCGGATTTGCAAAAGATCTACGCCGTCAAGGCCTTTGGGGCAAAAGGCGATGGCAAATCATTTGATACCCTTGCGATCCAGTCCGCGATTGACCAGGCGGGTAAATCCGGCGGCGGCAAGGTGGTTTTGACGCCGGGGACATATCTTAGCGGGAGCCTGCATTTAAAAAGTCATGTGGAGTTTATTATCGAAAAGGATGCCACCCTGTTGGGCAGCGCGATGCGATCCGATTATGTGCGGGGGGACCGGTTTGCGCTCTTATTGGCGGATGGCCAGGAAGACCTGACTGTCTCCGGCGCCGGCACGATCAACGGTCAGGGGCGCGCCCTGGCAAGGGACGTTGCGCAGCGCGTCGCCACGGGTGAAGTCACTTCTCCGCTTAAGCCCAGCGGCAGCCCGAATGAAAATGAACGCCCCTCGATCATTGAGTTCCGCAACTGTCATCATGCAAAGGTGACCGGCATAACCGTGCGCGATGCCGCCTGCTGGACCCAGATCTACGCCAATTGCGAAGATTTGGTGATTGATGGCATGCAGGTGGATAGCGCGGTGTGTGAGAATAATGACGGCATTGACATAGTTGATTGCCGGCGGGTTCAAATGCGGCATTGCGACATCAGGTCGGAAGATGACGGGATCTGTCTCAAATCGGAAACCGGCGGCAGTGGTTGTGACGATGTGGAGGTCAGTGATTGCCGCGTCTGTTCCCTGGTGGAAAATGGTTTTAAGCTGGGCACGTCGGGCAAGGGCGGCTTCCGCAAGATCCACGCGAAAAACCTGACGATGGATAACACCCGCCGATCGGCGATTGCGCTGGAAAGCGTGGATGGCGGCGTGCTGGAAGATGTGCTGGTTGAAAATGTCCATGGAACCAACGTCGGCGACGCCATTTTTCTGCGTCTTGGCCATCGCAACAAACACGGGCCGGTCGGGCACTTGCGGAACATCGTCATCCGAAACGTCCGGGTGGAAGTGCTCCCCAATAAGACGCGCGTCATGGCCATATTGCTGGGTCAGGAACCGGATTCAAACCCCTCCAAGGCTCCGGATGAGAATGTCTGTCCCTCCTCCATCGTCGGCCTGCCCGGACATCCGGTGCAGAACGTGCGCCTGGAGAACATCGAGATCATCTATCCCGGCGGCGGGGTGCCCCGGCGGCGCAGCGTTTTGCTGGGCCAGCTTGATGCTGTGCCGGAATTGCCGGCGCAATACCCGGAGTTCTGGATGTTTGGCGAATTGCCGGCGTGGGGTTTTTACTGTCGCCATGCCGAAGGGATCAAGTTCGACAACGTCACCCTGCGGGTGCAAAGCCATGATTTTCGTCCGGCGCTGGTTTGTGATGACGTGCGGAACGTCGAACTGAATAGGTTCCATGCCGATTCAACCGGCAGCGGCCCGGCCATTGTGCTCAAAGATGTGCAGGGGGCGGCCATTCACAATAGCCCCGCCCCTCTGGGGGCCGGCGGCTTCATCAAGACCCTGGGCAGCACCCGGGATGTTCAGGGAGAAAGTAATCAATGATGCCGGGTGTGTTGTTTGTGGTTTTGCCGCCTCCGTCTGGACTTTCGGCGTTGTCGGTTGTGGGTTGAATGTTTGTTGTCCGTGGCGGTCTGCCTTGAATTTCAGCTGGCGGCTTTCAACTTTTGGTTTTGCTTCGCCCCCTTCGCGCCCTTTGTTTCTTTGTGGATAAAAACCGGCCCCCGGTTTCAATTACCAATGGAGGTGATCGCATTTAAGACGATGGGGACACGCTCACCCCCTTCCGCCGGGCATTCTTGCGCTTCCCGAAATGGCCGGTGGTTTTCGTCGCCTCATCCAGCCGCCGGCCGGCCGGGGTGCGTTGGGTTGTTTTCGAATACGTTGTCATGGCACGAATTCGTGGCTTCGTTGATCGGGTGTTTCAGGCCCTGTTCGTAAATCTCATTGTTCAGGAACCGGGATTTGACCACGCCCATAAGATTCAGGGCCCGGTTGCGATTGCCATAAATCACATTGCCCTCCACCAGGGCATCTTCGCTCGGATATTCCCGGCCGCCGAGCGCGTTGATCTGCAGGCCGTTCCCGCCCACGGCCCGGGAATAATCTCCGTTGTCATGCAGCCGGTTGTTTTTAACCACGCAATGATCGGCGCCTTCGCTGATATAAATTCCATGCTCGCGGTTCTGGCCGATGTCGCACTGCTCCACCCGCAGATAATCCGCCGTTCCCCCCGTCACCAGCCCCGAACCCCCAAAGGTGTCGCCTTGGATGCCCCACCCGTTTTCCCGCAGCACGCAGTTGGTCACCGTCACGTGGGCATTCTGGATTTTCAGCCCGTCGTGCGTGCAGTGCTCAAACCGCAGTCCGCTAAAGACGAGGTAGCTGCCCAGCACCTGGATTCCATGTTGCGGTTTCGCCCCGGCGGGAGGTGGCGTTGGCCCGCGGATGATGGCTTGTAGAGGGTGGGCGGCTTGCAAGCGGATGGGGGCGGTTTCCGTCCCCGAATTCATCGCCCGGCAGCCCGCCGGATAAACCCCGTCCTCCAGTATGATCGTATCCCCGGCTTGGGCCCGGGTCACCGCCTGCTGCAAAGTCATTTTCCCATCCGGCTGGATGCGGATTTCCTCCGCCAGGGTTGCGGCCTGGAAAATCAAGCCGAGTCCCAGCCCGATGAGGACCGGACTGACGCTGGCCGGCGGGCGCGCGCGTTGATTTTTCATCGTTGGCATTTGGTTTGTCGCAATTCTGCTGGTGGAAACATCCGGGCCGGCTGACTTGCCCCCTCCCGCTCCCCGCTCCCCGCTCCCCGCTCCCCGCTTGCTGCCTTTCCGCGTTTCTGTTTTCCCCACACCCCCGCAGCGTCCAGCAAATGCGCCCGCCTGAAAAGCCATTTCCGGTCCGTTAAACAGGCTGTCTATGCTACTCATTCAAAAACGGCAAAGCCGCCAGATTTACGGCAGTGTCCTGATTCAATAACGGAGCGCGGGTCTGTGACCCGCAGCGGCTTGATTTGCCGGGCAACGTGCTGCGGCTCACAGAGCCGCGCTCCAAAATTAGGACGCCGCCAGATTTTCTTGCTTATGCTATGGCCCAGTGTCGTAAGTTGGCCTGTGGTTTTTATGGGAATCAGATTTACCAACCGGGCATTGCTGATCCTGGTGTTCGCTTGTGCTTTTAGGAACATCGCTCTTTTTGCACAATCGCCAGGTGATGTTGGGACAGTGTATTTAGCTTCTTCCAACAACGTTAAAACTGTTTACTGGTCGGACAGTCCCTATTATGGAAGTGTCATTTTGCAGGCGGCACAAAGTTTATCTTCCACGTCAACTTGGTTTAACTTGGCAACGGACGACCAGTTTGATTCGGTGAATTCTTTTCCAGCTACTGGTGGCTATGCCCAGTTTATCACAAACCGACTTGGACAATATGCAGCGATGAGTTGGACACCGACCAACCAGCAACAGTTTTTCCGGTTAAGCCAGCCCAGCTTAATACCAGCCTGTTGTTTTGCGATTTTTTACAACGGGTTGTTGGAATTCAGCCAGTGTCCCACCATGACAATCAATGGTCGTGTCCACGCGAATGGTCCTATTTACCTGGGCACCACTCCCACTGTTTCACTCACATTTAACGATTCGGTCACTACAACCTCTAATTTTTCAGCTCCCTTTGTGGATGGCTTATCGAGCGGTTGGACGCCGTCAAATTCCAATACGTGGAATGTATTTTTCAAAGGCAGCCCTGGTTATTTAACGAACACTAAGGGATTTAATCCGGCCGACTACCATTACATCATTGAAATTCCTCCTGCCGGCGAAGATCCGATGTCAGTCACTGGACGGACGCGCCTTTACAATCAGGCTCAGTTGGTGTTGCTTGTTACCAACTCGCCCAGCGGAACCAACCCGGCGGTGCGGTTAACCGTGCAAGCCAGCATTGCGGGTCAGGTTCCTGGCGCTGATTTTACCCCGTTGAGTTTCTATTTCACTAATGCTTCGCCTGGACTAATAAGTTCCAACCTGCCATTCCTAAGCCTGACCAATCGCTTCTACGACCAGCGCGAATACAAAACGAACCTCGTAACCCAGGTTGATATGGGAATTCTCGCCCTCTGGATTTGGACAAATCAAGCGGTGAAGTCAAAGCTGCCTCCGACCTCGGGATCTTACCCTAATATACTTTATGTTGCCGACCAGCGGAATGTAACGGCACCGCAAATGCCTGTCGTGCGGTTAAAGAATGCGGCGCAACTGCCTTATAACCCATATGGTGGCACTGGTATTTTCGGTCCGTTCGGATTTACGGTTGCCACTTTGAACCCGCTTTATGTCTGGGGAAATTATAATATTCAGATTGATAATAGTGGCAACCAATCGGCGGCCACCACAAACACTACCAACACTGTGCCTGCCGCACTGATCTCAGATGCTCTAACCGTGCTTTCTTCACACTGGTCAGATGCCGTCAGTTTTACCTCCGTCTATGCCCCGGGTAATGCCAACTACAGCGCCACTGAAGGCACCACCATCAACGCCGCGATCATCACCGGCACCATGCCTTCCACCGGCACCAGCGGCACCACCTTCAGCGGTGGCGTTCACAATCTGCCGCGGTTGTTGGAAGACTGGATTGGTAAAAATCTTTGGCTTAATACTTCCATCATTCGGTTGTGGAACAGCCAGTTGGCGACGAACCAGTTCCGTAATCCCGCCGGCTTCAGCCCTAATCCGGTGAATCCTTACTATAATCCACCTACCCGACGTTATAGTTTTGATATTCATTATCTGCTTCCGGCATACATTCCACCAGGAACTCCGATGTTATTGAGTATGCCCTGAAAGCCACAGGCTAAGGCCAAATGTCGCTTGGCTATAAATCTTCGAATGTGCGCCATCCCTTCAAGACGGAAGCGGCGTTGAGATTTATCCCGCCGCGGCCAGTAAATGAGCCCGCCTGAAAAGCAATTTCCTATCAGTTTAACTGGCCGGACCGGCCGGTTTTCGCCTCCACCGTCCCCCGCATCTTCTCATGCCGATGCGCCAGAAACCACCCGCTCCCCCTCCGGCTTAATCCGCCGCCCCCCGGTTTCTACCCGGTCATTGAAAAAACCGTTGAAGTTTTTTGACCGGTTTAACAGGCGAAAATGCCGCCACATTAACATTACTTTTCCTTTGCATTAAAATGGTTCCAAACTTACAGTGCAAGCAGCAGCTTAAACCAAGGAATTTTTTCAGCCATGAAAACCCGCCCCACCTATCACCTGGCCGCCCTGATTGCGGCCCTGATGCTCCAGTCCCAGACCGCAGGCGTGTTCGCGCAGGGCAGCCTCACCCCGGCGGGCGCGCCCGCACCCACGATGAAGACATTGGACCAGATCGAGCCGCGCACGGCTATTACCAACACCAGCAGCTTGGTGACGATTTCACAACCCGGCTCGTATTACTTGACGCATAATCTGACCGTGGCCTCTGGGGACGGGATTGACATCATCACGAATGGCGTAAAGCTGGATTTGAACGGCTTTACGATTTCCTCAACTTCAGCCACCGCAAGTGGCACGGCGATATTATTAAACGGTGGTTCTGCGGCGTTGAAAAATATCACGATTTTGAACGGCAGTATTCAAAGTGGTTTTACAAACAATGGTTCGGGGACTTATTCTGGCGGCGGCTTTGATCGGGGTATCGAATATATCAGTTCAGCGTATCCTTCCACTGTGAGTGTCAGCGGTTGCAATGTTTCCGGTTGTTATAGTTTTGGGATCGATCTTGGCTTGGGCGGGTCGGTGGTGGAAGCTTGCAAAGTCAAAACCGTTGGGTCTTCGGGAATTGTTGCTTCAGTTGTCCGTCAGTGCGTGGTAAAGGACTGCGGCGGCTCATTCAATGCTGCCATTTATGCGGAGGTGGTCTCTGATAGCGAAGCTGAATATACTGGTTATGGCAGCTCAGCCGCCATTTCCGCCAAGACGGTTCAACATTGTTTGGGATTAGCTTCATCATTTAACATCGCAAATTCGTCCTATGGAATTTCAGGAACGACTGTGATTAATTCAGAAGGTGATTCTTACGGCGGCGGCACCGGCATTTCAGCTGCGATTGCAAACAACAGTTACGGCTCAAGCAGCTATGGCACCGGTTTGGTCATTACTGATTCCGCAAATAATTGTTCAGGCCACAGTCCTTATGGTATTGGCATATCCATGGGCAACTACGGTTGTTTGAACAATTGTGCCGCCAAGTTAAACGGCACCGGCATAGTCATGGGCGATTTTGCTAGCATCTTTAATTGCGTCATCATTGGCAATTCATCTAATGGCGTCGTCGCTGGTCAGAACTGCGTGGTGCGTGGTTGCACGGCCAGCGGCAGCGGCAGTGTTGGCACCAACGGCGTCGGCATTATTGCCGGGATTCGTTCCACGATCGAAGGCTGCACGGTGAATGACAATCGGAATGATGGTATTAACGCCGCAGGCGATAGTGTCATTCTCAACAACCACGCGAGTCATAATGGTCTCGGTTTAAGTTCGGCTGCGGGAATTCACATTGCCGGTGCGGGTAGTCGCATCGAAGGCAACCAAACTCGCGATAACTCCGGTTATGGCATCAAATCAGACGGTGGGGCTGGGGCTGACATCATTATTCGTAATGCTTCCGGCGGCAACGGTATTGCCAATTATTCTCCAACCAATGGAAATTATTTTGCGCCTGTGCAAACTCCCATTAACGCGACCAACGCTTGGGGCAATCTTTGACCTGATTCGCTGGAGCGCATGAGGACATTTCTGCATCTTGCATCTGCGCTGGCATTGTTTGCTGGCTCTCGCGCATATGCCGGCACGACTATTGACGCCACCAATCACTATGCCTGCGCCGCGAACCTCGGCTGGATTAATTGCCTTGCCGACACCAATAACGGCGCGGTCATCGGCGAATACGTCTGCTCCGGCTATCTGTATTCCGCCAACTGCGGCTGGATCAATCTCGGCAACGGGTCGCCCACCAACGGCATTCACTACCTCAACCTTTCCGCCGGCGACTATGGCGTGAACCTGGACGCCTACGGCAATCTTTACGGCTATGCCTACGGCGCGAACATCGGCTGGATCAATTTTGAAGGCAACGGTTCGCCCAAGGTAGATTTGCTCACGGGAAAAATGAGCGGCTACGCTTACAGCGCCAATTGCGGCTGGATCTCCCTGAGCAACGCCGCCGCCTTCGTCCAGACCGATGCCATCCAGAAGGGCGTGGACAGCAACAACGACGGCATCCCCGACGCGTGGGAGTTGCAATATTTCGGCACCATTGCCATCGATGTGAATGCCGACCCTGATGGCGACGGCATGAGCAACTTGCAGGAATATCTGGCCGGCACCGACCCGACCACCCCGCGCAGTTATTTCAAGATCACCGGCTACGCCTTCGCTCCCGGCGGCACCAATGCCGCGCTCACCTGGACCAGCCAGAGCACACGTTATTATTATCTGCAATCCGCGTTGAATCTGGACGCCGGCAGCTGGACCGACAGCGGTTTGGGATTGATTCCCGCCGCGGGCAGCACCACCAGCCGCAGTTACAACGCCACGAATGCCGCCCTGCGTTTCTATCGCGTCCAAGCCGTGCGGCCGTTGATGCCGTAAGCGTCGGCCTGAAACCCCAATCCGGCTTTACCCGCCGCGCCCCCGGTCTCTACCCGGTTATTCAAGAAATCGTTGAAGGTTTTTTGGATGGGATTTTGGCAATTTGCTTTATTTATAATTGAGGTGATGACTGATTTTATTAGACGAAGCCAGCCAGCATTCCTATCGTATTTGTAAGTGAAAAAAATTCTCCATGACTCCCTGCGGTTCGCATTATTTCTGCTTCTCGCGTCGGGCCTTCGTGCCGCCGGGGTCAACGACATTCCGCCCGCAACGCCCGTGACGTTCTCCGGCGCGTCCGTTACCCCGCCAGACTGGCGCGATGCGATGCTGGCTGCTCGCGCTCCGGCAACCAACCTTGGCGGGTTTCAATCCAGTGCTCCAGCCCCGGGCTTAAAGCTCATCACCAGCCAACAGCCGCCAAACGTTTACAATCTTCAGATCGGTTTACCGAATCAAATACCGTTAAAAAAAGGCGATACGCTGTTCGCCCGTTTCGCCGCGCGCTCGCTGAAGCCTGACCTCGCCACGGGCGTCACCAAAATCCGCGTCAGTTTTTCCAAGGCTGCTCCCCATTACGACAGCTCCTACAACGGCGAGATCGGGCTTGGCTCGGCGTGGGAGCGCTACGACATTCCATTCACCTGCGCCAATGATTTCGCGGCCAACGAAGCCCGGCTCAATTTCATGTTCGGCTATCCGGCGCAAGTGGCGGAAATCGCCGACGTGCAGGTGTTCCGCTATGGCCCGGAAGTTTTGCCCGCCGCGCTGCCGAAAACCAAACACCACGCCGATCCGGTTTCGCCCCAAATCCTCGCCGCCGAAATTACCCGCATCGCCGCGATGAGAAATGAAATTGCCGTCGCCAACCCCGCGCCTGCGCCGGGACGCACCTTATACGTTTCGCCGAAAAGCAATGCCGGTGGCAAAGGTTCGGCTGACGCTCCGTTTGCCTCCATTCCGCAGGCGCTCGCGGTCGTTCAACCCGGCGACACCATTCTCGTCGCCGCCGGTGATTACCGGGAGTTGAACGGTGTTACCATCAAGGTCTCCGGACGGCCGGATGCGTGGATCAAAATCAAGGCCGCCCCCGGTGCACGGCCGAAAATCATCAGTTCAGGCTGGAATGGCTTTGGTCTGACCGGCGGTATTTCTTACCTCGAGATTGAAGGTTTCGAGATTGCGTGGGTGCCCAATCCCAAGACCGCCAAACAAGTTGACGGCGTCGGCATCGCGCCGGCCTACGCGAGTCACCACCTTCGCTTTCTCAACAACATCGTTCACGGCTTCGGCACTGGCGGCATTTGCGCGCTCGACTGCGATTACCTCCATCTTGAGGGCAATATCTTGTATGACAACTGCAAGACTTCTCCCTACGGTGGCAGCGCCATCTCGCTTTGCCGCGCTTTCAATTGCGACGAATTTGCCGGCTACCACAATGTCGTGCGCGGAAACATCTGTTACGACAATGAACTGCTCGTTTCCGTGCTCGAAACGTCCGGCGGCAATGGCCGCACGTTGACCGACGGCAACGGCATCATCATTGACGTGTTCATGCGCAGCCGTGCCAATCCGCGCAAACCGCACACGCAGGATCGCGGTGGTCCGCTCGAACCTTACCGGGGCCGCACGCTTATCGAAAATAATCTGATCTACGACAACGGCGGCCGCGGCATTCATGTTTTCCGTTCCGAGAAGGTGGATGTCATCAACAACACCTGCTACATGAATCAGAAGTCTGCCGACATCAATGCAGGTGAATTCACCGCCATTCAGGCGGCGCGGGTGAATTTCCTCAACAACATTGCCTGCGGTCGGAAGGACAAGCGCGGCAACACACAGGACGGCAGCACGCGCATTATCTGGAGCCATAATCTTTTTTACAGCCACGCCGATGTGCTGATGCACGACGGCATCATCGAGGCTGACCCGAAATTCGTGGCCCCCGGGCTCAAAGCGCCGCCCGAAGGTTTCCGCCTCCAGCCTGGCAGTCCGGCGCTGGGTTGCGGTCTGAAGAATGTCGCGCCGCTCATCGATCTCACTGGAGCGGCGCGTCCCGTTGCCGGCCCGATTGACCTTGGTGCTTATCAGCGCAGCAAATAAGATCGGGGCGTTGCCAAATTCCACCCAACGATTCATGCCATTCCATTCATCCTAAGCACCGATTGGGTTTAATCTTGCATAACTGAACGAACAAATGAATACGCGACCTATGAACCGCCGCGATTTTATTAAAACCTCCTCCGTCGTCGCCGCCGGCTCGATGCTCGGTGGCGGACTCACGTCGCTGGGTGCTGCGCCAGCGTCGGGTGGCGTGACGCTCTCCGGTCATCGGCTGAAGCGGCCGCTGGCGATTACGATGTGGGATTTTTCCTGGCTGGAACGCCGCTGGCCGGGTGCGGGCTACGAGGACTGGGATCAGGCGCTGGATGAACTGAAAGCGCGCGGCTACGACGCCGTGCGCATTGACGCTTATCCACACCTGATCGCCGCCGGTGCCGAGCGCGAATGGGAGTTGCTGCCGTGCTGGAACCAGCACGACTGGGGCAGCCCGGCGCGTTGTCGCGTTCGGGTGCAACCGGCGTTGAATGAATTCATCGCCAAGTGTGGAAAGCGGGGCTTGCTTGTCGGCCTCTCGACTTGGTTCCGCGAAGATGCTTCGGAAAATTTATGCACAAAGATCGCCTCGCCGGAGGAGTTGGGGCGAATCTGGAAGGCGACGCTCGACTCGATCGCGCCGGAGCTGCGACGCCACATCCTCTACGTGGATTTCTGCAACGAATTCCCGCTGCACATCTCGACGCCTTTTCTGCCGGAAGGATTCAAGCGTCACTCGCCCGAGGGAGAGCGTTGGATGCGCGATTCGATTGCCGTGGCTCGCCGCGCCTATCCGCAATTCAGCTACACTTTTTCGTTTACCTCGGAGTATGACACTTGGCGCGAGCAGAATATCACCTGCCTCGATTTTCTGGAGCCGCACGTTTGGATGACAAGCTTCTGCGACTATTATCGGCAGATCGATTATAAATGGGAGCGGTTTGATCCCGTCGGCTACGAGAAGATTGTTGCCCAAGGCGAGACGCTCTATCGTTCCAAGCCTGCTTATTGGCAATCGCGGCTGGAGCACGGCATCAATATTATGGCCGATTGGTCACGCGCCAGCGGCAAGCCTCTCATTACCACCGAATGCTGGGCCGTGGTGGTTTACAAAGACTGGCCGCTGCTGAATTGGGACTGGGTGAAAGATCTGACCGCACACGGCGTCCGCAAGGCCTCGGCAACGGGTTGCTGGGCGGCGATGGCCACAAGCAATTTCTGCGGTCCGCAGTTCAAGGGCATGTGGCGTGACATCGCCTGGCACCGGCGTCTGACCGATATGATTCACCACGGCCAGCTGCCGGATTATCCACTGCAAATGAAATCATGACCAGAATACAAGGTTACTTGAGCGCTGTGGTCATGGCTGCTGGTTTTTGCTTAAATCAATACCGGAACCCGTGCCTCCATCTTTCATAAAAGTCTTTTGCTGCGCGCTGATGCTTGCCGGTTTTGCCGCCATCAGTGCGGAGCCGAAACGTATTTATATCGCGAACGACGACCACACGGACTTCATGTGGTCTGCCGACGCGGACACTTACGCGAACGCCTTCATCGGGATGATCGATTTTCACCTCAAGCTGGCGGATGTGACCGCGACCAACCCGCCGGCTTTTCGCAATCGGTTCAACTGCGACGGCAGTTACTGGCTGTGGACCTATGAGCAGAAGAAATCACCGGCAGAGTTTGCGCGGCTCATCGAACGCGTCAAGGACGGCACCATCAGTGCGCCGTTAAATACGCTCGTTTCGTGCTACGGCGGCCAGCCGGCGGAAGCGGTGCTGCGCGGGATGTATTACCCGGGGCGGTTGGAGCGGCGCTGTAATCTGCGTTTCCCCTTGGTGGCGGCGATGGAAAATCAAACCCTGCCGCTCGGCCTCGCATCACTTTTTGCCGGAGCCGGGGCGGAGTATTCCTGGCGCGGCGTCTGCGGCTGTGCCAGTAAAATTAATAACAAAGTGCTCGGCGAACGTCCGCGCGAAATCTATTGGTGGACCGGACACGACGGCCGGCGGTTGTTGTTGAAATGGTATTCGCTCGGCGGGCCGGGCGTCGGCGGTTATTGGGAGGCGGGTTCGCCGGCGGCGGCCATCCGGTATGTGGACAGCAATGCGGATTTTCTCAAACGATACCGCGACCCCAAAACTCAAGAGCCTTACAACGTCATCGGCCTTTTTGGTTTCGGTGGTGACGACCTCGCGCGCAAGACCGGCATCGCGCCGCCGCCGGTGATTCCCGGCGTGCCGTGGTTGCAGCAGGTCGTCTCTTCACCCTACTGCGATCATTTCTTCAACATCGCGCAGCAGGAAAGCAACGACCGGCGAAAAATCATCGTCTCGAACGAAAAAGATTTTTTTGAGGACTTTGAAAAACTTTACGGCTCGTCGCTCGGCAGCCAGTCCGTCACGTATGGCAATGAATGGGACCTTTACTCCGCCTCCATGTCGGAGACTTCCGCCCGCGCAAAGCGCGCGGTGGAAAAACTGCGCTCCGCCGAATTGCTTGCCGCGCTGGTGAGTTTGAAATATCCGCGCTTCCTGACGAACCATTTTGCCGCACGCGATCGGGCTTTCAACGACCTTGGAATTTTCTGGGAGCACAATTGGACGGCGGACGGCCCGGTTTCGCGTCCGCAGCGCGCCGCCTGGGAGGAAATGGTCGTCAGCGAAATTGAATACTATGTGAACTCCATTCAGGGCGAGGCGGCGATCCGTCTCGGCGGCATGATTCCCCGCCCGGAAAAGGCGAATCGCTTTTTCGTGCTGAACCCGCTCGGCTGGGCGCGCACGGGTGCAGCGGATTTTGCCTATACCGGCTCGACCAACATCCATGTGTGCGATCTCACGAGTGGAAAAGATGTGTCACACCAGATTGTGAAACTGGACGGCGCGCGGTATCTGCGCATTCTGGCGAGCGATGTTCCATCCGCCGGCTACAAAGTCTTTGAAATCCAGTCTGGCCCTGGCCCTGCGCCCACTGATGCTGCCGCATCTGTCAGCGGCGAGGGCAGTTCCATCTTTGAAAATGACGCGGTGAAACTTGTCATCGAGCGCGACGGCGCGATTCGCAGCTTCGTTGACAAGAAACGCGGCAACCCCGAACTCGCCGCCACCATTGGCGATTTGAAATTGAATGACTTTGCCGCGAAGTCCGATGACGGCGAGCCGTTGCGCGTGGAAAATGCCGGCCCCGTTTCCGTGACGGTGCGCGCCCGCAGCGAGGCCGGACTGCCGCACACCACAGCGATCACGCTGTATCGCGGCTCTGACCGCGTGGACATCCGCAACGAACTGAATGCAAACTTCAGCGACGTGCGCTACTGGGCGTTTAGTTTTGCGTTGAGCGAACCGTCGCTGCGCACTGAGGAAGTTGGCGCGATTAACCTCAACAAGCTTAAATCCAACGGTGGTGATTACGCCGACACCCACGCGCGCTACGATCACATCACCGTGAATCATTTTGCCGACTTCACGGATGGTTCGGGCAAGAAGGGGGTGACGATTTCCAATCCCGACCTTGCGTTCGCCCGGCTCGGCAACAGCTCGATTACGAAGCTCGACCCGACGACTCCGCAACTCAACATGCTCGCCGGTGGCCAGGTGGATGGTTCGTGGCTCGGCATCCAAGGACAAAACGGCAACACGCATTTTTTGCAACGCTTCGCCCTGCGCCCGCATGGCGACTACGACCAGGCCGCGGCGATGAAGTTCGCGCTGGAACATCAGAATCCGTTCGTGACCGGAGCCGTCATCAGCGAGAAGGGCGGTGGTGTCTATCCGGAAACCCATTACTCGCTGCTCACCGTCAACAATCCCAGCGTGCTGCTCTGGGCGGTGAAAGCTCATGATGATGGCATTGAAAAGGGTCTGGTGGCGCGTTTATGGAACATGGCGGAGACCAATGCGACCGCCCGAATCATTTGCCCGTCCGGCCTGGCCGCCGCGCATCGGACTACGCATATTGAGACGGACATCGAAGCCGTTCCGTTGATCGAAACGGGCGTGATGCCTGCAACTTTCAGCCGCCAGCAAATACAGACTTACCGGCTCATAATGAAATGATTTATTCGTGGGAAAACCTACCGGCACCGCTGCTCCATAACTGACAAATACAAACATCGTGGCGGAGGTCGGTTTTCGACGAAGCCCTGACCGGTAAAGCGGAATGAATCACGTCGACGCTCATATAAACTCTTTCAAGCCTTGGTTGCCGGGTCATCCACGGTGGAAGGTTCTACTGCGTCGATTCCGAAACCGGCCGGCGCTTCAGTTTGAAGACCAAGGACCGCGATGCCGCCGAACAGATCGTCCTCGCCAAAAATCAATCCGTCCGATCGCCCGCGCCCATCAGCTTCAGCATGGCATCGGCGATCTTCCCGGCGGCCTCTTAGTCTTTGGCTTGTAGCCGGGCTTGCAGTTGTTTCATGAGTGCGGTGGCTTGGTTCTTTTTGTCGGCGTCGCCTTGGACCCAGCCGGGCAGTTCGCTCTGGATTTTCTGGATCTTGGCGGGCAGATCTTCTGCGACGGATGCGGTCCCGGACATGGCCTTCTTCGGCACATCGCCCTGCATCAAGGCCAGCAGCTCATCGGCCGCCTGGTCCGCGGCCGGCCATTGTTTGTCCTTGAGGAACGCCTTGATTTTCTGGGTCAGCGCCATCGCCTGCGCCTGTTGTCCGGAGGTTTGAACCCAGCCGGGGAGCTCCGTTTGGATCCGAAGCATCTTGGCTTGGAATGCCTCGCTGGAGAAACCCGTAGCGACCGTTTCCACCAGCGCCTCGCCGCGCAGAAATTTGCCGTAGGCGGCCAGGGCCTCGGAGTTTTCCGTGGCCCGGCGAAAGAAGTTGTTGCGCATGGCTTCACCGCCGATGCCCCAGGAAAAGACATTCACCATCACCGCGCCGTGGTTGAACATCCGTGCCAGATAAGATGCCATGGTCGGCTCGCCGGGCATGCCCGTGGGTGACACGTTGACGCCTTCGGCGGAAATCCAGCCGGGCGAACCGTGTTCGGCCAGCGCGGCATGGATATCCCGGAAGGTCGCCCCCTCCGGATAGGTGGAAAATCCCGGACGATAGGCGGAGCTGAAGGCCACATCGGGCGGCGCAAAATGAACTTTTCCCGCGTAGGAGTCCCGGGCATCCGCCGCGCGCAGTCCCTGGGAGGTGAAAGCGATGTGACAGAATATTTTCTCGCGGGGAGTTCCCGCCGCGTGCAGCGAGTTGGCCCAGAGTTCCACGAATTCCTTGACGACCTGGACCCGTTCGCGGTCGGCATCCTGGGGCGGATGGCTTTCATTGAATCCCCGGTGGCTGAGCGCGCGATAACCCAACTGCCGGTCCGTATCCAAATCGCGGCCCAGCTGGGTTTCCCAGCCGGCGATGACGCCTGCGAAGAGGTGTTCCTTCCCCTGCGCTTTCAAAGCGGCCAGCTCCGGCTGGATGGCGGAGCCGATCAGTCCCGCGCGGTCTTTCACGGCGGCCACAATGGCGGGGCTGTTGAAACACATCTGGGGCGGAAACTTGGTGGGTTTGCGCCCCCAATCGGCGCGCCGGCCGGTGTTGGGGATTTGCTTCCAGTCCGCCGTCTCGAGGTTGTCGGGATTGGACAAGAGATCCCGGCGCTGTCCCCAAGACATCGAATCATCAATATGAAAGGCGACAGCCGCGTCGTTTTCCCGCGCGACCGCAAACGCATCGTGGATGAACTGGCGCGTTTCCTCGTCGGACATATCGAAACAAAGCGGCCCGATAGCAAAGGCCAGCTTGTGCCGGGCGTCTCCCGTCAGGCCGATAGCCTTGACCACGTCGCGGACGAACTCCTCCATCTGCGCCTTGGTGAGCGCAAAATGGCCGGGCGGCGGGTGGAACTGGCTCGCATACCCGGGGAGGCCAGTCTGGACTTGAAAGGTCAGATATTCGGTTTCGGCTGCCGGGGTTTGATCGGCGGGCGCGCTATCGAGAAAGGCACAGCCAAGAAGGCAGGCGAGAAGGATTTTAATTTTGGTGTTCATTGAGAAAAGAAAATGAAGCCAGGCAGCCACCGAGCAAGGGACGCTTTTACTTCGTGTCCTGCTTGAGTTGTTCGAGCAGCCGATCCAGCTCCGCCTCTGCTTCAACGATCTTGCCCGTATCGAGCAGGGGTTTGACTTTCTCCTCCATTGTCTTGGCGACGGCCGAGGGATCGCGTCCGCCGGCCGCCCATTTTTGCGCGCCCGCTTTGACCTGCGCAACCTTGTTAGAAAGCCGTTGGCGAGTGTCTTCCGCCAGTTGTTTGCCGCCATCCTTCGCGATTTCGCGCAGCTTGGCCTGTTGTTCGGGCGTCAGGAGATTCTT
>CAIXUZ010000002.1 GCA_903922735.1 uncultured Verrucomicrobia subdivision 3 bacterium | reverse complement strand
CCCCCTCCTGCTGCTTCTACCTCGAAGCGGAATCAACAGCTTGACGGAGACCTGAAAATCCAGTTCCCTTTGCTCGGAAGGTGAGGCACTTTTCGAGCGCCACCCGCCGCACTTTTCAACCGCCGTTTACATGCGGAATCCTGCCGAAGGCTGCGGAATATCGGTTGGTGGTTCCGCTTGCTTCGGTGCGGCACCGGTCATTTCCAATAATTTTGGTGATTCATTTTCCATTGGCGTGATTGCTTCCATCTTACCATGCCAAAATCATCTGGTGAACCGGACCTGTGGATAGCACGGTTGGAAAAGATTTGTTATGATGCTAGACATGGAGAAACCGTCACGCGACTTCAAGGGCATCTGGATCCCCAAGGAAATCTGGGAATCCAACCAGCTCTCGATTATGGAAAAAGTTTTGTTCGTGGAAATTCATTCGCTCGACAACGAGCGCGGCTGTTACGCTTCCAACCGTTACTTTGCAGAATTCTTTGACGTCAGTGAGCGCCAGATTCAGACCCGGATCGCCGGCTTGAAGGCCAAGGGATTTATCACGGTCATCATCAAAAACCGTTACGAACGCGTCATGCGCGCCGTGGGCAAATACGCCCGCGTGCATGGCGAACAACTAAAACAATTACGCCAGGACCAGGCCGGATTGGTCCGCCGGTTCCGTATTGGAGGTATGAAGAAAACTTCATAGGGGGTATGAAGTTTGGTTCGTTCCCCCTACGAAGAAAACTGCGTGATAGTAATACAATGAATAAACCAATGAATAATATCCGGGCAGTTCTGGTTAAAAAAAGCCGCACCCAAAATGGTCCGGCCTCTTCCGCGATATATTGAAAGCTATTTTGCCTTTGGCCAATAACCCGCCGCCAATCCCACGGCATCAAAGATGTCCATGCGCGGATCCTCGCTCATCCACGGACGACGCTTGGGCGGCAGACGTGTCCCCAGTTCCACCGGGAACTTTGCCGCCAGCGTTTCCGCCACGGCCTGCTTGGTTCCCTGCTTGTTGTCCATCAATTGCAACCGAACCTGCGTGTTTGTAATCAAACGCACCTTGAGCGGCTGTTGCTTCGCCCAAGTGACGATGTTCCGGTGCAGCGTCTTGATGCGGGCCGCCCGGCGGGTGTCTGCGGCATTCACATCCGGCAGCACCAATACCTCCGGTTGATAAAATTGGACGAACTTTTTGACCCAAGTTAATGCGCCGGTATTTTTATGGCGCAAAATTGCCTTGTTGCCGCAGGCAATGAGTTTGTCTGGCCCCTCCATGACGGCGTAGCCGAGACCACGGCTTAACGGCGCGATGGCTAAAATACGAACGGTTTTGTGTTTAATCATTGGTTTGATGAATTAACGCTGGCTGGTTCAGCCAGATGAATAATGGCTTGCTGTTTCCGCGCATCCGGCTTTCGCACCTTGCGGAAGTTCAAAATCTTCGCGCGGGCGGCCACGTTCTGTTGGGCCTGCTGATACAGGCCGGCAAACAGTTCGCGCACCGGCTGGCCATAGATCGCCTCGTAAGCGAGGGCGTCTTGCAGTGACGGTTCGCGGGCAAAGTTTTCGTCCCGGCACACCTTGTTCCCTTTGTTCATACCCGCAAGGCCCAGCAGAAAACCGACCTCTTCTTGGGAGAGTGAAAGGCGTTTGCGCTGGGTCTGTAGATAATTGGGTAATGATTTCATGGGAATGATGTGAACCCGATGGCGGTTCAGAGTTGAACCCTAGCTGACCAGTGAAAAAACTCTGAGACGTGTGAACTTGCCAAATCCGGCAAGTGTGGTGTAGTTGGAAGAACAAACTCTATTTAACTACATGATAATCATACCATTATATCAACTATTTGTCAAGTTGGCGACCCCTATTCAAAGGCGCTATGACGTGCTTAAATGGATAGGCCATGGAGATATATCTACGCATTCCCAAGGGATGGTCGAAGCCGGTGCCAAACCGGAGCCAGAACACATGTGATTTGGACGGAGCCAAGCTCTGGATCGGCCCCGGCGACCAGATTTACTGCGACCAGCACCACACGCTGGAAATGGTCGCTTCCCTTTCGAAGCCTGCGGAAAAAACCACCACAATCGTGTTTTAGTTGCACTCGACGGGCTACATACATGGTATGTAGGGGCAAATCGCCCATCACGATTCACTTTTACGGCTTAACCGCCGCACACTGGCTCCCCAACGTGTCGTCGCGCTACCGCCCGACTTATCGCTTTCTCCCTGCGGGCTAGCCGGGTAAATGACACCTAGCCGTTGTCCTTTACCAAAAAGCGATAAGTCGGCCGGAATCGCCGACACGTTGGGGGACGGGTTT
>CAIXUZ010000001.1 GCA_903922735.1 uncultured Verrucomicrobia subdivision 3 bacterium | reverse complement strand
TAGGCGCGACATCTTTGTAGAATCCCGAAACAAAATAATTCCAGCCCCGTCGGGGCGGCATATGCCGCTCCTACGGAGCTTGAATTGTTTTTCATTTTCATGTTCTACAAAGATTCCGGCCCTACGGGCCTGGCTTTCGTTGTTTCCTCTGTGTGCCTCTGTCTCTCATCGGCGGCGGAAAACTTTCCGCCGTGGTGGCCGTCCGCTAGGTCTCTGACATCACCCAGGCGGAGAAGGGGCTCCACCGGCCGAAGAGCCGCAGCATCTTCGCCCGGCAAATCAAGCCGCTGCGGGTCACAGACCCGCACTCCATGGGGCGACGGGTTCTAGTTTCCTTCACTTTGAAAATGAGGTTCAATGACCGTCGTGAATACGTTGATGACGCTATTTGGCGCGGTGGTGCCGGTCTTCGGTTTGATGGGCGCCGGTTTCGGCATGCGCCGGGTCCGCTGGCTGACGGCGGAGGCGGACCAAAGCCTGTTGCAGATCTGTGTGAAGGTGCTGCTGCCGGCGCTGATTTTTGAGTCGGTGCTGGGGAATGAGGCGCTGCGCCGCCCGGAAAATCTGTGGCTGCCGGCGCTGGTGGGGGTGGTCACGGTGCTGGCCAGCATCGGGCTGGCCTGGCTGGTGACGGGATTCACGAAGCTGGAAACCCCCGGCGAGCGCCGCACCTTCGCCCTCACCACGGGTTTGCAAAACTACGGCTACATCCCGCTGCCGCTGTGCATCCTGCTGTTCGATCCGGGAACGGTGGGCGTGCTGCTGGTGCACAATGTGGGGGTCGAGATCATGTTGTGGACGGTCGGGATCGCGATTTTGTCGGGCGGCGGCTGGCGCGGCAGCTGGAAACAGATCATCAACGCGCCGCTGGTGGCGCTGCTGCTGGCGCTGGCCTTGAATGTCATCGGCCAGCATATTTCTCCGCCGCCGCTGCTCCACGAAATGGGGCTGATGGCCATGACCGGGATTCACTGGCTGGGGCAATGCGCCATTCCGCTGGCGCTGCTGATGATCGGCGCGATCATCGCGGATCACATTTCGGAAATCCACGGCGGCCGGTTGGCGCGGGTGGTGGTCATGGCGCTGGCGGTGCGCCTGCTCGCCCTGCCGATCCTGTTCATGCTGCTCGCGAAATATCTGCCGTGCTCCCTCGAATTGAAGCGCGTCATCGTGGTGGAGGGGGCCATGGCGTCGGCGGTGCTGCCGATCGCATTATCGAAGCATTACGGCGGCGATCCGCGGACGGCTTTGCAGGTCGTGCTGAGCACCTCGCTGGCGGGTTTGGTGACCATCCCGCTCTGGATCAAGTGGGGCTGCCACTTCACCGGGCTGTGGTAGGAGCAGCGGGCGAAAACCTGGAGTTGCCGCGCCGGTTTTGCAGTAGTGTCCCCATTTGAAAACGGAGCGCGGGTCTGGGACCCGCAGCACTCTCGTTCGTTACGGACGATCCGAATTGTCCGGACGCGCTGGTATTTTTATCGCTGCTGCGGCTCACAGAGCCGCGCTCCGAAATCAGGACACTTCCGATTTTGCTCCTGATTGGGCGGCGTTCAACTACCATTGACCGCCATGGCGATTATCGGCAGGCGCAACACGCTCTCCATCGAACGGTCTTCCGGCCCCGGCCTCTACCTGAACGGTGGGGAACTGGGCGAGATTCTTTTGCCCGGCCGCTACATCCCGCCGGATCTCCAGCCCGGAGCCAAGCTGGACGTCTTTGTTTATCTCGATTCGGAAGACCGGCTGGTGGCGACGACGGAAACGCCCAAGGCGATGGTCGGGGAATTTGCCTGCCTGAAAGTGGTCAGCATCAACCCGCGCGTCGGCGCCTTTCTCGACTGGGGACTCGCCAAGGATTTGCTGCTGCCGTTCCGCGAACAGGAAGGGCCCGTCCGCATCGGCAAAATGGTGACGGTCTATGTCTATCTGGATCCGCCAAGCAAACGGATTGTCGCCAGCGCGCGGCTGCGCCGGCATTTGAATCAAAGCGGGAACACTTACCAGGAAAAGCAGCCGGTGAATCTGCTCATCACCGGCCGGACGCCGCTGGGCTACAATGCCATCGTGGAGAATGACCGCTTCGGTTTGCTCTACCACAATTCGCTGGGCATCCCGCTGACGATCGGCGAGAAAATAAAAGGCTTTGTCCGCACCGTGCGCGAGGATGGCAAGCTCGACCTGAGCCTCGACCAGGCCGGTTACCAGCGCGTCATTCCGCTGAAGCAGCAGATTGTCACGGCGCTGGAGGAGAATGGCGGGTATCTGAAATTTGATGACGCGAGCACGCCGCTGGCCATCCGGGTGAAATTTGGGTGCAGCAAAAACGCCTTCAAGCAGGCCCTGGGCGCGCTCTATAAATCGCGCCGCATCGGATTTGAAAAGCCGGGCATCCGGCTGCTGGACAATTCCACTTTCTCGCCGAGGCGGTGAAGTGAATCAATTGAAACCTGAATTCACCCGCCGCCGTCTCAAGAGACGAGCCTGCAATCCCTCTGAATTGTCATTATGAACCGAACCCTGCTCCTCGTCACCCTGGTCACCCTGCTCTGCGGCGGGCGCATTTCGGCGGCCGACCCCAATCCGCAACGCTACGATCTCGCCAAGCGCGCCAGCGAGATTGACCCGCGCACGCGCGAGCATCCCGAGGCGCAATTCTTTTTCAAAGATGAAAAGGGCAATGTATTGGATCTTGAACACGGCGTGGTGGACACGCGGGTCGCTTCGCAGGGCAAGCTGGTCATCTGGCTCATGGGTTACAATGCCGCCCTGTTTGACCACCTCGCCAGCTACGGTTTGCATGGCATCCAAGTCAGCTATGCCAACCGCTGGTTCGGCAAAATCAAGAATCTGCCGGACGACGATCACAGCCTCGGCGACATCCGGCTGGAAGCCGCCACGGGCGAGGATCACAGCCCGCTGGTCAACATCCCCAAGCCCGACGGCATGATGGAGCGCGCGTTTCAGTTCGTGAAATGGCTGGCCAGGGAAAATCCCCAGGGCGGCTGGCAGCAGTTCATCGCCGCCGATGGCACCGGACTGCGCTGGGACAAGGTGATCATGAGCGGCGCCTCGCACGGCAGCACCACCGCGGCGCGCTTTGCGATTTATCAGAAAGTGGACCGCGTGGTCCTGTTCTGCGGCCCGCGCGACAACACCGAGAACTGGCAGAGCCTGCCTTCCGCCACGCCGGCGAACCGCTACTTTGGCTTTTCCCATGTGCTCGATGGCGGCTGGGTCGGCCACCACTACTGCCGCTCCTGGCAGATGTTGAAAATGCACGACTACGGCCCGGTGGTGAATGTTGATGAGTCAAAGGCGCCTTACAACAACACGCGCCGACTCATCACCGCCTTCGACGTGAAGAAAGACGCCCGGCGAGCGCACAGCTCCGTGGTTCCCGGCGGGGCCGCCGGCAAAGACGCGGCGGGCAAATACATCCACGAAGACGTGTGGCGCTATCTGTTCAACCAGCCGGTGGAAAAAACCGGCACCCCGGTGCCGCTGGATGCGGATTGCCAGATGGCACCGCACAAATGACCGGGCTCATTTCCCGGCTCCGGTTCACGAACGCCACGGAGCGAGGCCATTGGTTTTCGGATGTCCGACATAAAGTCTGTTGACATGAACCATAAGATTCGTTAAAAAGACTTATGCAAATTGAAAGCCTGAAAGTATTTTGTGATTTGGCCGATACGGAAAGTTTCACCAAAGCCTCCCAAATCAACGGCGTCACCCAGTCGGCGGTCAGCCAGCAGATCAGCTCGCTGGAGAACACTTTCAAGTCGCTGCTCATTGAGCGCAGCCGAAAGCAATTCCGGCTCACCCGCGAAGGCCAGGTGCTCTACGATTACAGCAAGCAAATCATGCAGACCCATGAATTACTGCACAGCAAATTGGAGGAATTGAAAAACCTCATTTCCGGCACCATCCAAGTCGCAACCATTTACTCCATTGGGCTGCATGCATTGCCGCCCTACATCAAAAAGTTCATGAAAATTTACCCGACGGTGAATGTTCACGTCGAGTATCGCGGTTCCAAGCAAGTGCATGAGGACGTGCTCAGCAACATCGTAGATCTGGGGCTCATCGCCTATCCCGTCAATGATCCCAAGCTGGAAATTGTCCCGTTTGGCAAAGAACCGCTGGCAATCATCTGCCATCCCCAGCATCCCTTCGCCAGGCAAAAGAGCATCAAGCTCAAGGAACTATCCGGCCAGAAAGTCGTCGGTTTTGAATCGGACATCCCTACGCGCAAAGCCATCGATAAAATTCTGCGCGACCACAAAGTGGGGGTGAAATACGTCATGGAATTCGACAATATTGAAACCTTGAAACGGGCGGTGGAAATCGACGCCGGCATTTCCATTGTCCCCCTCGCCACGGTCCGCCAGGAGGTCGCCCAAAAAACACTGGTCGCCGTGGAGATTGAAGATGGCCAGTTCTTCCGTCCCATCGCCGCGATTTACAAGAAGAAGAGGGTGTTAACGCCGGCCTTGAAAGAATTCCTAGCCACCTTGAAGAAGGCGGTTTGATCAGTCAGGGGCCATTGGATGGTTGCTGATGGGATTTTGCGGGCGGGTTTAAAGGGGTGATGATTGTCCGGTTCACGACTGGGGACCAAAGCCGCAAGCGAATACCGCTCCCATGAACACCTCGTCGCCATCGCCATCGGCACAACCGCTTTTGCCAGGGGTCGTGCAATCCGCTCCGTTTTTCATTTCCCGCCGCATTATTCTGCGGCATCTTACAGACATATATGGGAAAAAGACGCGAAGCGCGCGAGCGCGCAGTTCAATTTTTGTTTCAGCACGACCTGAATCCGCCCGCCGACCTCGAACTTGAGCTGGCGACGTTCTGGAATTCCCAGCGCGCAGCCGCCATCGAGGACGAAAAGTCCGGCATGGCCAAATGGGGCGAGAATATCGAACTCCCGCCGCCGACCGTGGAGGAAGCGGAAACGCGGCTGTTCGCCGAACCGCTCATCAAGGGCGTGCTGCAATATCGCGACGCGATTGACGAGCACATCAAAAAGCACGCAAAGAACTGGGACTTTCACCGCATCGCCGTCGTGGATCGCAATATCATGCGGCTCGCGATTTACGAAATGCTCCACCGCGAGGATATTCCGCCGGTCGTCAGCATCAACGAGGCGGTGGATATCGCGAAGAAATTTTCCACGGAGGACAGCGGCAAATTCGTGAACGGCATTCTCGACAAGGTGCGCGGCGAAATTCTCCGGCCGGCCCGCCAGCCGAAATGAAATTCGCCGACCTGCATCTGCACACCCAGTTTTCCGACGGGACGTTCACGCCGGAGGAATTGGTGCTGCGCGCGCAGAAAGCCGGCCTCGCATGCATCGCGCTGACCGACCACGATTCGATCGAGGGCTGCGCCCGCACGGCGGCGGCGTGCGCGGCGGTGAAAATGGAGTTTATTGCCGGCGCCGAACTTACGGCCGAGCACAAAGACACCGAGGTTCACGTCCTGGGTTATTTTCTCGACACCGAAAATCAAACGCTGCTTGAGCGGATCAACAAATTTCAAGCCGTCCGGCAGAGCCGCATCCGCGAAATGTGCGCCGCGCTGAACAAGCTCGGGATTCCCCTCAAAGCCGATGCCGTGTTCGCGCTCGCCAACTGCAAATCGCCGGGGCGCCCGCATGTCGCCCGCGCGCTGGTAAAGGAAAAATTGATCACCAATCTGGACGAGGCGTTTGAACGCTATCTGAAAAAAGGCCGGCCCGCGTGGGTGCCCAAGACCAAGATGTCCGCGCTGGAAAGCATCGAGTTGATTCATCAGGCCGGCGGCCTCGCCGTGATGGCGCATCCGGGATTAAACCGCACGGATGACATCATCCCCGACCTGGTGGAGGCCGGCCTGGATGGCATCGAATGTTTTCACACGAAACATTCCACGGTGATGAGCGAACGCTATCTGGAAATTGCGGAGAAACACCACCTGCTCGTCACCGGGGGCAGCGACTGCCACGGCTTCAGCAAAAAAGCCCCGCTCATCGGCACGGTCAAGCTGCCCTACGGGCATGTCGAGAAACTTAAGGCGGCGCACAAAAAACGGAAATAGTTCATGGGACTCTTCGCCAAATTCAAAGCCGGACTGGCCAAGACACAGGCCAAGCTCACGCACGAAATCAAGCGCATCGTCACGCGTTCGCCCAAGCTGACCGCCGCGTCGCTGGAGGAGATCGAGCATGCCCTCATCGCCGCCGATCTCGGCCTGGCCATGACCACGCAGATTGTGGCGGCGGTCAAACACGCCTATGAATCCCAAGGCACCGCCGGCTTGGATTATCTCGCCATCGCCCGCGCGGAAATCGAGAAAAGCCTGGCCGGCAACAAAGCGGATTTGCTCAAAGCGCCCAGCGGCCCGACGGTCGTCTCCATTGTCGGCGTGAACGGCACGGGCAAAACGACCACCAGCGCCAAGCTCGCGCATTATTTGCAGACGCAGAACAAAACCGTCTTGCTGGCCGCGTGCGACACCTTCCGCGCCGCCGCCATCGAGCAACTCAAGCTGTGGGGTGCACGACTCAAGGTTGAAGTCATCGCCAGCGCTTACGGCGCGGACGCCGCCTCGGTGGCGCACGATGCGGTGACCGCCGCACTGGCGCGCAAAACCGATTATCTTTTCATTGATACGGCGGGCCGCCTGCACACGAAGCACAATCTCATGCAGGAGCTGCACAAGCTGCATCGCGTCATCGGCAAACAAATTAAAGGGGCGCCGCACGAAGTGCTACTGGTGCTCGACGGCAGCACCGGCATGAACGCGCTGAACCAGGCGCGCGAATTCAACAAAGCCGTCCCGCTCACCGGCCTCATTGTGACCAAGCTCGACGGCACGAGCAAAGGCGGCATGGTGGTGGCGATCCAGAAGGAACTCGGCCTGCCCATCAAATTCATCGGCCTGGGCGAACAGCCGGACGACTTGCAGCCCTTCGATGCGAAGCAATTTGCACAGGCGCTGTTTGAGGAATAACCGCATCGGCCGGCATTTTTGAACCTTGTGCAATCCGGATTCACCGGTTAAATAACCGCCGAGCATGAATTCCTTCACGCGCCGGGTTTTATTTTTCCTGTTCTTTTTTTCGGGCTTTGCCAGCCTCGTTTATCAGGTGGTATGGACGCGCATGGCGTTCGCGTCGTTTGGAATCATCACGCCGGTGCTGTCGGTGGTGCTGTCGGTTTTCATGGCGGGGCTGGCGGTCGGGTCGTGGCTGGGCGGGCGGTTCATCGCCTCATTCGTAAAAAAAAGCGGGTTTTCCGCCGCCGTTTTTTATGCCGGGGCGGAACTGCTGATCGGGCTGGGCGCTTTCGCGGTGCCGAAATTATTCGTGGTGAGCGAACACCTTTTGCTGCCGGCCGGCCAGATGAATTCGTTCAGCTATTTTTTATTTTCGGCGCTGGCGCTGGCGATTTCGATTTTTCCGTGGTGCGTATGCATGGGCACGACGTTTCCGTTCATGATGAGTTATGTCCGGGAGCTGGAGGCGCGGAACACCGAGAGTTTCAGCTTCCTCTATCTGGCAAATGTGCTGGGCGCGATGAGCGGAACTTTCTTCACCGCCGTCATGTTGGTGGAAAATCTGGGGTTCCGGCACACGCTTTGGGTGGCGGCGGCGGGTAATTTTACGGTCGCTTTCATCAGCTGCTGCCTGGCGTGGGAACAGCGACATAAAAAAATTTCCAGGGTTGAAGCTGAAGTCAAAATGGCCGCGCGCGCCCCGATGGAAAATTCCCCGGCCCGGCTGAACCAGCTGATTTTATTTTCAACCGGCGGCATCGCCATGGCCATGGAGGTGGTCTGGTCGCGCGCGTTCACCCCGGTTTTGAAAACGCAGGTTTATTCCTTTGCGCTGATTGTTTTCACTTATTTGGGGGCGACATTTTTCGGTTCGTTGGCCTATCGGCGCGCCTTGCGCCGGAACCGGGTCGCTGCCAAAGGCAAACTGTTTTTCGCGCTGGCAGTCGCGGCCTTCCTGCCGGTGCTGGTGAACGATCCGCGGATCGTGCCGGGGCAATTCTGGATCGGCAGCATCAATCCCATCGGCGCCTTTGCCTTGCTGGGCAGCATCTGTCCGTTTTGCGCGCTGCTGGGCTATTTGACGCCGGGATTGGTTGACGAATATGCGAGCGGCCAGCCGCAGCGGGCCGGGCAGGCTTATGCCATCAATGTTTTGGGTTGCATCCTGGGCCCGCTCATTAGCTGTTATTTATTGCTGCCCTGGCTCAGTGAGCGGCATGCGTTGATTTTACTGGGGTTGCCGTTCATCGGCTTCTGGCTCGCGCTGGGCGCTGCTCAATCATGGTTTCGTCGTCTGGGCTTCGGGTTGGTGATCACAACCCTCTTGATCTGGACGGCATGCGGCTCGGAGGATTTCGAAGGCGCGATGTTTAAAACGGAAAAGAACACCGCCGTTCGCCGTGATTACATGGCTTCCGTCATATCGTTCGGAAGTGAAATGAATGACAAATGGCTGCTGGTGAACGGCATCGGGATGACCAAATTGAACCCGATCACCAAATTCATTGCGCACTTGCCGCTCGCCTTTCATCACGGACAACCCAAGTCAATGCTCGTCATTTGTTTCGGCATGGGCACGACGTATCGTTCGGCCTTGAATTGGGACATTGACACGACGGCGGTGGAACTGGTGCCGAGCGTAACCAAAGCCTTTGGATTTTATCACGCCGACGCGGAAAAATTTATCAACCATCCCAACGGCCACATTGTCATTGACGATGGCCGCCGCTATCTCAGCCGCTGCGGAAAATTCTTTGATGTGATCACAGTAGACCCGCCGCCGCCCATAGAAGCGGCCGGTTCCAGCCTGCTTTTTTCCAGAGATTTTTACACACTGGTCAGACAACACATGAACACCAACGGCATCGTGCAAATGTGGTTTCCCGGCGGCGAAGTTCTTACCGCACAAGCCGTCATCCGCTCCATCAGTGAATCCTTTCCTTACGTGCGCTGTTTTCCGTCAGTTAATGGCTGGGGAATTCATCTACTCGCCTCCAGGGAGCCAATCGAAAAACTGACCCCGGCGCAGCTGGCCGCCCGCATGCCCGCCGCCGCGCAAACAGACCTTTTGGAATGGAGCGGCTCCCAAGATGCGCCGGGCTATCTGGCGCGGGTGATCACCAATGAATATTCAGTCCCAATAAGCCTTAATTCCAACCTCGATGTCCAGGTCACCGACGACCGGCCTTTCAATGAATATTTTCTGCTGCGCCGCTGGTTCGGAAATTTGAAAAATTAACCGCGCCCCGGGGCATGGCTGATGAAAGGCATGCAATGCATGCGCCGCGCCCTCCGGCTTGACTGGCGCACGGCAAAAAAGAATGATGTCGGTTGTGTTCGCGCGCAGCAGAAAATATCTCGTGGTGGCCGCGCTGGTATTGACAACCGGCATGCATTGGGCCGCGCTCCAAACCGTCGCGTGGACGACGATGCTGGCGAACAACCTCCGCACGCAATCCGTGTCCGAAGCGGTTTCCCAAACCTTTGACGGTGAACACCCCTGTCCGCTATGCAACGCCATTGCGACCGGCAAGAAATCCGAAAAGAAATCCGAAACGGTCTCGCCGACGATGAAAATGGAATTCCCGCCAGTGGCGGACAAATTCATCCTGATTTCACCAAAGTCATTTTTCAACTTTACGCGGGAAGAACTTTCCGCCAATTCATCTTGCTCTCGACCGCCGGTGCCGCCGCCACGCAACTCTATCGTTTAATCCTTCGCAGCTTTTCCGGCCAATGTCGCGAGACGTGGGCAAAACGAATTTCCATAACTTGAGAACACCGTGGCATGTTCTCGCAATCTTTACCTATTAACATGAAAATTGTAAAAATGACTTTGGCGATGAAGAAAATTGGTGCCGGTCTTTTAGCGGGATTTGTGGCACCGGGCGCGGCTTGGGCCTGCGCCTGCGGCTGCGGCGTCTTTGACGTGGGCACCAGCTCGCTGATGCCGGAACGGGCGGGCGGCACCGTGTTTCTGAACTACGACTACCAAAATCAAAACCAGAACTGGAGCGGCACCTCGTCCGCACCCGGCGAAAACAACGAGGATAAAAAAATCGAAACCCACACGGTCACGCTCGGACTGCAATATATGTTCAACCGCAGTTGGGGCGCGAGGCTGGAGCTGCCCTTCGTCAACCGCACGTTTGATTCGGCGGCAAATGCCGGCCCGCTCAATTGGAGCGGCCTGGGCGACCTGCGGCTGCGCGGCATCTACACGGGGTTTTCCGATGATTTGTCCAGCGGCCTGACCTTCGGCGTAAAATTGCCGACGGGCAGCCACACGCACACCGAGGCGAGCGGAGGCATTGACCGTGACACGCAAATCGGCAGCGGCAGCACGGACCTTTTGCTCGGCGGCTTCCATCGCGGCAGCCTTGCCGGCAGCACACGCTGGAACTGGTTCGCGCAGGCGCAGCTTGATTTGCCCGCGCTAAAACAAGGCGACTACCGGCCCGGCCTGGAAGCGGATGTCGCGGCGGGAATTTACTTTGACAGCCGGTCGCTGGGACGCGTGGAGATTTCGCCCGTGGCGCAGGTGATCGGTGTCTGGCGCGGGCGCAATAACGGCGCCGCCGCCGCGCCGGATGACTCCGGCTACCAGCGCGTGCTGCTCGCGCCGGGAATCGAATTTAACCTGCGCCCGGTGAAAATTTATGCGGATGTGGAAATTCCCGTTTATCAAAATGTCAGCGGCAACCAGCTCATCGCCCCAATCTTGTTCAAAGTGAGCGCCAGCTATACCTTTTGAAATCCCGATGGACCCAGACCCACCTGCCGCGCCCGCCCAGTCGAAGGACGAAAAGCTGTTTCTCGTCATCGTCATCGCCCTGGCGCTGGTCGCGGGGGTCGGCAGCTGGTTCGCGGCCGCAGCCTTGGCGCACCGGGAAAAGCCCCACGGCATTCCACCCGACAAAGAACGGAGGCTCGGTGATTTTTCTTTGATGGATACGGCGGGCCGGACCGTGACGCGCAACGAACTCAACGGGAAGGTGCTCGTGGTCAGCTTCCTTTTTACGAGCTGTTCGCTGACGTGCCCCGAAGTCACCCGCCACATGGCGGAAATCCAGCGACTGGCCGCAACCAATACTGACGTCCGCCTCGTCTCGCTCACCGTGGATCCGCGCTCGGACACGCCGTCCGTGCTGGCCAAATGGGGCGCGCGATTCGGCGTGGACACGAACCGCTGGCTGCTGCTCACCGGCGACAAAGCCACGCTGCACGGACTCATCGGCAACAGTTTTCTGGCGCAGGACGCCGGCGACCCGTTCAACTCCATGCCCGGCAATTTCGCCGGCACGGACCGCATCGCCGTGGTGGACAAGCGGGGAACCCTCCGGGTTTTCTTCGACGGATTAAGACCTGAAACCCCCGCCGCAGTCGCGGCCGAAATCGGGCGGCTGCAAAAAGAAAATTAAATTCATGAAACTGCCTTTCCTGGTCCTGCTCGCATTAATTCCAGCCCTGGCCGGCTGCAAACCGCAAGCCACCACCCCGCCCGCAAAGATCTATTTTGTGCGAGGCGTCGTGCAGAAAATTCCGCCCGATCAACGACACGCGACAATCAAGCACGAGGCCATTCCCGGCTACATGGCGGCGATGACGATGGATTTGACCCTTAAAAATCCCAATGAACTCAGCGGCATTTCCGCCGGCGACGAAATCACTTTCGACATGGTGGTCACGGAGGACGACGACTGGATCCAAAACCTCCGTCGCACCGGTAAATCCATGGCGACGAGCGCCCCGGTCTGGCGGATCGTGGAAGCCGAACTTGAAGTGGGCGCGACGCTGCCGAACCACACCTTCACCAGCGAAAGCAAACGGCCGGTGAGCCTCGCCGACTTTCGCGGCCGCGCGGTGGCGTTCACATTTTTCTTCACGAGCTGCCCGCTGCCGGAATTCTGCCCGCGCATGAACAAAAACTTTTTTGAAGCCCGCAAGCTGCTGCTGGCGGATCCCAGCGCGCCAACCAACTGGCAGCTGCTTTCCGTCTCGTTCGATCCGGGCGTTGACACGCCGGAAATCCTGTCGAATTACGGAAAGTTTTACCGGGGTGATAATGCCGATCGCTGGCTGTTCGCCGTTGCGTCCACCAACACGCTCGCCAGCCTCGGGCCGAAGGTGGATTTGCGATTCTGGCGGGAAAACGGATCCATCTCGCACAACCTGCGCACGGTAGTACTCGACCCGAACGGAATAATCTTCCGCCAGTTTGACGGCAACGACTGGACCCCGCAGCAGCTGGCGGAGGCAATCCGCGAGGCGGCCAAGGTGCCGAGACAATAAATTGGCGGTTTTGACTTCCCCGCCAATTCGGTTAATTTGGCGACCATGACCTTGACGGAACAGATGACGCAACTGGCGAAACAGGCCAAGGCGGCGTCGCGCGAACTCGCCAAGCTGACCACGGCGGAGAAAAACGCCTGCCTGCTCGCGATGGCCACGGCGCTGGAACAAAATGCCGAAGCCATCAAGACGGCCAACGCGCTCGACATGGAATTCGGCGCAAGCCACGGGCTGTCATCGGCGATGCTCGACCGCCTAAAGCTGGATGACAAGCGCATCGCCGGCATGGCGAAAGGCTTGCGCGAGGTCGCGGTGCTGCCCGATCCGGTCGGAAAAATCCTCGACGAACGCACGCGGCCCAACGGACTGAAGCTGCAAAAGATTTCCACGCCCATCGGCGTGGTGGTCATCATTTACGAATCGCGCCCCAACGTCACCGCCGACGCGGCGAGCCTGTGTTTCAAGTCCGGCAATGCCACCATCCTGCGCGGGGGCAAGGAGGCGTTGAACTCCAACCAGATCATCGCCAAGACCATGATCGACGCGGCGAAGATTGCGCATCGCGGTTTTCCCGAGCACGCCATCCAGGTCGTGCCGACAACCGACCGCGAGGCGATTCCCGCGCTGCTCTCGCTCACACAATACATCGACCTCTGCATGCCCCGCGGCGGCGAAAGCCTCATCCGCGCCGTGACGGACTGCTCAAAGGTGCCGGTCATCAAACATTACAAGGGCGTCTGCCACATCTTCGTGGATGCCGAGGCCGATCTGAAGATGGCGGAAGCCATCGTGATGAACGCCAAGGTGCAGCGCCCCGGCGTCTGCAACTCGGCGGAAACCTTGCTGGTGGATAAAGCGGTGGCTGAAAAGTTTCTGCCCGCGATGGCGGAAAAACTGTTTTCCAAGAACGTCGAACTCCGTGCTGATGGTGCAACCCGCGATGTTTTGAACTCAAAACTCAAAACTCAAAACTCAAAACTGCGAGCGGCCAGCGAGCAAGACTGGTTCACGGAATACAACGACTACATCCTCAATGTCCGCATTGTGGATGACGTGCGCACCGCCATTGACCACATCAATCATTACGGCTCGGCGCACTCGGACAGCATCGTCACGAAGAACGAAGCGCACGCGCGGCAGTTTCTCGCCGAAGTGGATTCAGCGACGGTGTATTGGAACGCCAGCACGCGCTTTACTGACGGCGGCGAGTTCGGCATGGGCGCGGAGATCGGCATCAGCACCGACAAGATCGGCGCGCGCGGTCCGATGGGCCTGGAGGAACTGACCAGCTACAAGTGGCTGGGCATTGGGAATGGACAGGTGCGGACCTGAAGTATGAAATTTTTCCAAGAAATTATTTTTACGTTGTGCTTTCTTGGGCTTTTCCAAAATAATTCTTTTGCGGCAGCTGGAAAAAACGGGCCCGAAATCGGCGATGTTCCGCCGCCGTTGACTTTAAGTGAAACAATTCAAGGGCCGTCGCTGAATGAAATCAGTTGGGACAAGCTCAAAGGCAAAGTGACGGTGCTGGAATTTTGGAATACTTGCTGTGGGCCGTGTGTTAAAGCCATTCCACATTGGAATGAACTGGTTGAATCATTCAAAAACAAACCTGTAGTGTTCATTTCGATTTCGGATGACAACGGCGATTACTTGAAATCATTTCTAAAACGCAAGCCCATCAAAGGTTGGGTGGTCTTGGATGGTCCGCTCGATCTCACTCAAACAGCGTTTGGTTTTCAAGGATGGCCATACACCGTAATCGTGGACGCATCGGGAAAAGTCGCCGCTATCACGCACCCGGCTTTGCTTAAAAGCTCGAATCTGGAAGAAATTTTGGCAGGAAAACCATGCAGCTTACCAACATCACAATTACATTCGCCAGCTGCCACGAATCTCGTTGTCGCCACAAAACCCATTCCAACCAAAATTGAAATTTCAATCAAAGGCCCGTTTCCAAAGCCCGACCGAGGCGCATTTGATTCTCGCGGCTGGGAGACGCTTGAATCTTTTCCTGCTTTCGAGGCGAAGAAAGCATATTTAACAGATGTCATTTCTGCATTTTTTGACATCAGCCCGAAATTAGTTTTTGTAAAAACCAAATTTTCCGACGGACTTTATGACATTTCGGCAATATCCCCCCATGATCAATTGCCGGAGTTGAAACAGCAGTTCGCTGAAAAGCTCAAGACGACTTTTGGAATCGCGATTCAAACAAAAAAACAAAACGTCAAAGTTTATGTCATGACCATGGTTTCGACCAATGCGCCGGGCTTAAAACAAGTTCACCACAATGGCGGTGGCGGCCAACGACCCGGCGGATTTTATCTGAATGGAGATGAAATGGCTGGCATCGCTTCTTTTATGGAAAACTTTCTCGACCGACCAGTCATCAACGAAACGGGCTTGGACGGCCTTTGGTTGGTGGACGTTAAATGGCAAATGTCAAAATCCGAGTTGGCCTTTGGTTCCAATCCAGATCCTGATAAAGTTATCAAGGCTGTGCGCGAGCAATTAGGATTGGAACTGAAGCCGACTCATCGAACCCTTGAAGCTCTAGAAGTCACAAAGGTAAAAAATTGATTTTTCAGTGAATTCACCTGCCGACAAAGCGCGTTTCATCCGCGAGCAAATTCCCGACGGCGGACTTTTCGCCGGGCTGGAATGGAAGCTTTTGCCCGCGCCGTTTCCACCGGTCGAATAATCATGACCACGGACGCCAAAATTCTTTCCGCGCTGCGCGCCAACCCTGACGGCGTTTCCGGCGCGCAACTGGCGGAACAACTGGCCATCAGCCGGGCGGCGGTTTGGGCGCGCATGGATGAATTACGCAAGGTCGGCTACGACATCGAGGCCAGCCCGCACTTCGGCTACAAACTCGTGAGTTCGCCGGACGCGCTGCATGCGGATGATCTACTGGCGCGGCTGGGCAATACCAAGGTGGTGGGTCGCGATATCCAAGTGTTCGAGCAAACCACCTCCACCAACGACGTGGTGGAAAGACTCGCGCGCGACGGGGTCAAAGAAGGCGCGGTGGTTTTCGCCGAATCGCAAACCAAAGGGCGCGGGCGGCTGGGGCGCAAGTGGTCGTCACCGACACACAAGGGGCTTTGGCTCTCCGTGCTGCTGCGCCCGGATCTGCGGCCGCAGGAAACCACGCAGTTGACCGTGATTTCCGCCACCGCCTTGCGCCGCGCCATCAAGACCGTTACCGGCTTGTCCGCCGACATCAAATGGCCGAACGACCTGCTCCTGGGCGGGAAAAAAGTCGCGGGCATTCTCACGGAGATGAGCGCGGAAACGGACCGCGTGCGCCATGTCATCATCGGCATCGGCGTGGACGTGAACCAAGATGCCAGTGATTTACCCGGCGAACTGCGCCCAATCGCCACCTCGCTGAAAATGGAATCAGGGGATGAAATTTCCCGCGCTGAACTCGCCACGGAAGTGCTCCGGGAACTGGATACGGACTACGCGCGGATCGGGACGGGGAAATTTCCGGAAGTAGCGGATGAATGGGAAGCCGCCTGTGTAACCATCGGACGAAATGTGACCGTCCATATCGGCAACCGAAAATTTCGCGGCCGCGCGGAATCATTGGATGACGACGGCGCCCTGCTGGTGCGCACCGAACATGGCCATCTGGAACGCATCACCGGCGGCGACGTGATTTTGGAAAAGTAACCCGCAGATTTCGCCGATTGACGCAGATTTATTTCTGAAACGGCTTGTGTTCGCATCTGGAAATTTGCGTAATCTGCAGGCAGCAACATGAATTCCGATTCCCAGACTTATGCCATCATTGGGGCGGCGATGGAAGTGCATCGCGAATTGGGCCATGGGTTTCTTGAGGCCGTTTATCAGGAAGCTCTGGCAGTGGAATTGGCCGCGCGCCAGATTTCGTTTCAGAGGGAAGCTCCACTCAAGGTGGAGTATAAAAAGCAGCCATTGGCGTGCGCCTACAAAGCGGACTTTATCTGCGACGGGGAAATTCTGGTGGAGTTGAAAGCAATTGAGCAGTTGGACAATCCGGAAAAAGCCCAAGTCATTAATTATCTCCACGCCACAAAATTAACCCGCGCCTTGCTGATTAATTTTGGCGCGCCCAGTCTTGAATATCAACGGATGGTCTTGAATCATCCAGAACACCAAACCCAAAATCATCTGCGCTCATCTGCGCCATCGGCGGGAATATGATTCTACTCTTCGACATCGGCAACACGCACACGCACGTCGGCCTGGCCGATGGCCAGCGGGTCATCAAACAAACCGACATCCCCACGCTCGCGTGGTTTGGCGGCGGCGCGGCGGCACTGGTTAAAAAATTTGTCGGCGCAAAACCAATCGAAGGAGCCACCTTGTGCAGTGTCGTGCCGCGGGCGACCCCGCTGGCGCACAAGGCGCTGCGGGCCATTTGGAAGCTGGAGGCGCTCGAGGTAAACGCCCGGACCATTCGCGGCGTGGGCATTGATTATCCCAAGCCGGATTCCATCGGCCCGGACCGGCTGGCAAACGCCCTGGCGGCAAAAACCCGTTTTGGGGCGCCGGTAGTGGTCGTGGATTTCGGCACGGCGGTGACGTTTGACGTGGTGGATGCGAAGGGCAGTTATGTCGGCGGCATCATCGCACCCGGGCTGGCGGCGATGACGAATTATCTGCACGAAAAAACCGCGCTGCTGCCGAAAATTGAAATCCGCGAAATCAAATCCGCCATCGGCAAAAGCACCGAAGAGGCCATGCTGGTCGGCGCGGTGCATGGCTATCGCGGACTGGTGCGCGAGTTGATCGCGGAATTAAAACGCGAGCTGCGCGTGAAAAAACTGCCGGTCGTCGCAACGGGCGGTTACGCAAAACTCATCGCGGCGAAACTGCCGGAAATTTCCGCCGTCGAGCCGGACTTGACCCTGGAGGGCCTGCGGCTGGCAAGGCTGGCAAAATGATGCATGCATGATTTCGCCCCATTCCTACCGTTGATTGGCGCCGCGCTGGCGCTGGCGAGTCTGGCGGGCGCCTTTCGCAACGGGCGGCGGCGGCGGCTGATTGACAATCTGCCCACTTCCAAAACTTCCGGCGTCTTCATCGGCTTCGTGGAACTCAAAGGCACGGCGGAATCGGCCGGACCGCTGACCAGCTATCTCGCGGAGCAGTCCTGCGTCCATTATGCCTGGACGGTGGAGGAACACTGGTCGCGCACGGTCACCACGACCGAAACGGACAGCAAGGGCAACACGCGCATCGTCACCCGCCACGAGAGCGGCTGGACGCAAGTGGCCAAGAGCGGTGAGACCATCCCGTTTTATTTACAGGATGATAACGGCGTGATTTTGATCCAGCCTGACGGCGCGAAGATCGAGCCGGTAAAAATATTTGACGAGACTTGCAGCCCCGGCGATCCGCTTTACTACGGAAAAGGGCCGGCAACTGCCGTCATGGATTCCGACCATCGCCGCCGGTTTGTCGAAATGAGCATCCCGCTGAAAGCGGAGCTCTACATCGTCGGCCAGTCGCGGGAACGGCAGGACATCGTCGCGCCCGAGATCGCGGCGGATGAACACGCGCCGATGTTTCTGATCTCCACGCGCAGCGAGGAACAAGTGAGCAGCGGCATGAAATGGGGCGCACGCGGCTGGACGATTTTCGGCCTACTGGCGGCAGTTGGATGCACGGTCTGGCGCGACAGTGCGCTGAATCTTGACCCGAAAAACCGCATTGCCATCTATGCCGCCATCGGTGCCGGCTATTTTTTCATCGGCGGGCTCGCGTGGATCTGGATGGTGTTCAACAGCCTTGTGGACCTGCGCCAGCGGGTGCGGGCGGCGTGGGCGCTCGTGGACATCCAGTTGAAACGCCGGTTCGACCTGATTCCCAACCTGGTAAACTGCGTGACAGGATACCGCGACCACGAGGCGCAGTTGCAGACGGAACTCACGGCACTGCGAAACCAGCTGGCGGCCACGCCACCGGGGGTGGCCGGGCCGGATCACGGCGCGGTGAGCAAGGTCATCATCGGCATCGCCGAGCGCTATCCGGAGCTGAAGGCGAACGAATCATTTCTCGCGCTGCAAAAAACCCTGGCCGACACCGAGCAGCGAATTGCCTTGGCGCGAAGTTACTTCAACGAAATCGCCACGCACTACAACACGCGGCTGGAAATCGTGCCGGAGCGATACGTGGCGCAGCTCGGCGCGATGAAGCCACAGCCGCTGATGGAGGCGAATGATTTTGAACGCGCGGCGGTGACGATTGATTTTACGCCGAAGTGAAATTGCCGGAGCGCGCCCGGCCCCGGGCGCAGCAACATCCGCAGCTTCAGCCAGCCCGGCATGGGCCAAAACGAATGGTCTGACCACCTTGCTGCGGCCGGGGACGGCCGCGCTTCGTCCTACGACAATGTCTTCACAGTTTCGGCGCGAACGATAAGCCAGTCGCCATCCACTTTTTTCCACTGAAAGTGCATTTCCTGCACGCCGTAATCCTTGCGGTCGCCAGCGTTGACCTTGGCCGTGCAACTGACATCAGCCGTCTGCCGGTCCGCGCCGAGCCGGACCGAGACATCGAGAAACTCGACGTTTAACGCGGGCAGGCTGGTAAAGCCGGCCAGAGCAGCCTCCCGGATTTCATCGCGCCCGGAAAAGGTGCGACCGCTCTGCCCGCTCCCGCTCACGGCAATGATAATCTGGGCCTCCGGCGCAAACAGACTGACGAGCGCATTGGCTTTGCCGACGCGGGTGAGGTTGCTGTCGTCGGCTTTGAAAGTGGCGCTGGCCGCGAGGCGGGACATTTTCCGGAACACCAGTTTTTCCGGCGCGGGAAAGAAAACACTCCAAAGCCACAAACCGAGCAGAACTGCGGCGACCAGAAGCGCGAAACGGATTGCGGTTTTCATAGAAATAATTTTCCAACGATATGATTGCGTTCGGCCCGGCCCTGGGTGTGCAAACCGAACGGCATGGAACGATTATCGCCGACAACGTAATACTGGGCTGGCCCGCACTGAATTGGTTCATGCTCCCAATTGCAGGGTAATTTGAGATAGGGCTCGGCGAGCGGCTGGCCGTTGATGAGGGCGCGCCCAGCGTGAAAAGAAACCGTTTCTCCGGGCAACCCGATGATGCGTTTCATGAACATGATGCTCGTGCCAGCCAGCCGCACCGAGACGATGTCGCCCCGGCGCGGTTCATGGCGCAGATAGGCAAGGCGATTGACGGCGTTGAACTGGTGTTCGTGACAGGTCGGCAGCATCGAGATGCCTTCGATGCGGATAGGCAGCAGGATGAACTTGAACGTGACGAAGCACGTCACCACCAGCACTGCAATGCGGATCAGCGTGGCTTTAGGGCGCCGGCCAATTACTAGCACGCGCAGCCAGTGGGGGTGATGCTCATTCTCGCTTGGCACAACAGTATTAAACCGGAAACCGGCGAAAAGTTGCGAGCAAACAATCATTCCACGGTTGAGTCCCGCGCTTTTTCGAGTAAAATCCACGCTCTATGTCGAGCAGCCGCAGACAATATCCGTTTCACCTGATTGAACCCAAGTGGCAGCAAGCCTGGGAGCAACAACAGGCCTTCCGCGCGTTCAATCCCGGTGAGGAAGTGCCGGCGGGCCACCCGTTCGGTGTCCGTCACGGACTCTCTGGCAAGGTGGCCGCAACGCAGTTGCCCCCGAAATATTACATCCTCGACATGTTTCCGTATCCGAGCGGAGCTGGCCTGCACGTCGGGCATCCGGAAGGCTACACGGCCACGGATATTCTGGCGCGCTATCGCCGCGCCGTTGGATTCAACGTGCTGCATCCGATGGGCTGGGATTCGTTCGGCCTGCCCGCCGAGCAATACGCCGTCAAGACCGGCCAGCATCCGCGCGTGACCACCGAGGCGAACATCGCCAACTTCACGCGCCAGATTAAATCGCTCGGCTTCAGCTACGACTGGTCGCGCGAACTCGCGACGACGGACGTGGAGTATTTCAAGTGGACGCAGTGGATTTTCCTGAAGCTCTACAATTCGTGGTTCAATCCGGAAACAAACAAAGCTGAATCGGTTGATACGATCAAGTTTCCCGCTGACTGCAAAACCGATGAGCAGAAACGGAATTTCCGCGATTCAAAATGTCTCGCCTACGTCAGCGAAGCGCCGGTGAACTGGTGTCCGGAACTCGGCACGGTGCTGGCCAACGAGGAAGTCATCGACGGCAAGAGCGAAGTCGGCGGGTTTCCGGTGATCCGCAAGCCGATGCGCCAATGGATGCTACGCATCACCGCTTACGCCGAGAAATTGCTGGCCGACCTTGACACGATTGACTGGAGCGATTCGCTCAAGGAAATGCAGCGCAACTGGATCGGCCGCAGCGAAGGCGCGGAGGTGAAATTTCAAATTTCAAATTCCGAATCTCAAATCACCGTTTTCACCACACGCCCCGACACGTTATTCGGCGCGACTTATATGGTGCTGTCGCCGGAACACAAGCTCGTTGCCGAAATCACGACGGCGGAACAGAACCAGGCCGTTGAAGACTACAAAAGATTTGCCGCCGGCAAATCCGATCTTGAACGCACGGAACTGGCGAAGGAAAAATCCGGCGTGTTCACCGGCGCTTACGCCATCAATCCGGTCAACGGCGAGAAGATTCCGATCTGGATTGCCGACTACGTGCTCGCCAGCTATGGCACGGGCGCGATCATGGCCGTGCCGGCGCATGACACCCGCGATTTTGAATTTGCACAAAAGTTTAATTTGCCGGTCATTCAAGTGGTGCAGCCGAATGAGGCGAAAGCGGCATGGCAAGGTTTCACCGACGACGGCACGGCGGTCAACTCTGGTTTCCTCAACGGTCTGCCCACCGTCGAGGCCAAAAAGAAAATTTCCGCCTGGCTCGAAGAAAAGGGGCTGGGCAAGAAGACCATCAATTACAAATTGCGCGACTGGCTGTTCAGCCGGCAGCGTTACTGGGGCGAGCCGTTTCCGATTGTCTGGAAAAAAGGACCTAGCGGTCAGCCACCTTATCACGAGGCATTGCCGGAAAGTGCGCTGCCAGTGCTGCCGCCGACGTTGGAAGATTACAAGCCCACCGCCGGTGGTGAACCACCGCTCGCCCGCGCCAAAGACTGGCTGAACGAAATTCCCGGTGCAACGCGCGAGACAAACACGATGCCGCAATGGGCTGGCTCGTGCTGGTATTATCTCCGCTACACCGACGCGAAGAACGCGCAGTCGTTCGTGGGCAAGGATGCGGATAATTATTGGATGGGCAGCGGAGAAAGCGGAAAGCGGAAAGCGGAAAGCGGAAAACCGGAAACGACGCCCGGAGTTGATTTGTATGTCGGCGGCACGGAGCACGCCGTGTTGCATCTGCTTTACGCGCGGTTCTGGCACAAGGTTCTGTTCGACCTCGGCTACGTGGCGACGCCGGAGCCGTTTTACAAACTCGTCAATCAAGGCCTGATTCTCGGCGAGGATGGGCAGAAGATGTCGAAGAGCCGCGGCAACGTGGTGAATCCCGATGACGTGCTGGTGGAATACGGCGCGGATGCGTTCCGACTTTACGAAATGTTCATGGGGCCGTTGCAGGACACGAAACCGTGGAACACCAAGGGCGTCGAAGGTGTGTATCGTTTCCTCGGCCGCGTCTGGCGCTTGTTTGTGGATGAAAAGGCGGAAACGGCTTTCGAACAGGCGGAAACATTGGCCACAGAGGCACAGAGGCACGGAGAACTGCTGGACTTAATTCTGTTGGATGGCGGCATCACGGACATTTCCGCGACGCCAGCGCAACTGAAGACGCTGCACGCGTGCATCAAGAAAGTCACGGAAGATCTGGACGGCATGCGTTTCAACACCGCCATTTCGGCGATGATGGTTTTCGTGAATGAAGCGATGACGTGGCAAAACAAGCCGCTGACCGTGATGAAGCCGTTTCTGCAACTGCTCGCGCCGTTCGCGCCGCACCTCGCGGAAGAGCTCTGGGCGCGGTTGCACAGCACGTTCGGCCAGGCAGCGACCTCGCTCGCCTACGCGCCGTGGCCGAAGTTTGACGCCGCTTTGCTCGTCGAGAGCGAGATTGAGATTCCGGTGCAGGTGAACGGCAAGTTCCGCGATGTCATCAAGGTCGCCGTGGCAGCCGACAACGCCACCATCGAGGCGGCGGCGAAGGCGGCAGAAAAAGCGCAACCGTTCCTCGCCGGAAAAACCATCAAGAAAGTCATCATCGTCCCGAAGAAGATGGTGAATTTGATCGTTGGTTGATACGGCTCGCGAGGACGCCCGCCCCACCAAAAATGGTCAGGCTTTCTCGGCGCTGGCGAGAATCGTTTGAAAATGCGGCGGCTGTTCCTCGGCGGCAACGATGCTGATTTCGATCTTCCTGAACCCGGCCGCTTCCAGCCAGCGATGCAGGTCGCTTTCCGCAAAGCCAAGCCAGCGGTCGCCATAAAGTTCGTGCGCCTTTTCAAACTTATGGGCGAGCAAATCCAAAATCAAAATCTGTCCGCCGGTTTTGAGTAATTTCACCGCGCTTGCCAGGGCGGCGGCCGGATTTTCCGCGTGGTGCAAGGCCTGGCTCAAAATCACCAGGTCCACGCTGTTCGCTTCAATCGGCGGGTTCTGCAAATCGCCCTGGCGGAATTCCAGATTCTTCAAGCCGTTTTGCTTCGCCTTGGCCGCGCCGAACGCCACGATTTTTTCGGAATTATCCACGGCGATTACTTTTTTGCACCGGCGCGCCAGGAGTTCGCTCAGCAAACCTTCGCCGGCACCCAAATCCGCAACGGTGATGGCCGGCAGCATCCGTAGCAGCAAATGTCCGAACGCCTGCCAGGAGCGGCCCGGACCATACACGCGATCAAAGCGGCCAGCGACCTGGTTGAAGAAAACCTGAGCCTGTTCTTTGCGGCGGGCGAGGACGCGTTTCAAATTAATCTGGTCGCTGGCGTGTTCGGCGAGCTCTTTTGCGCCGCGAATGGCGAGCTGGATGAATTCGCCCGCGACAGCATCGGCGTGGGGATTGAGCCGATAAAACGTGCGCTTGCCTTCGCGCCGCGATTTGACCAGCGCACAGTCGGCAAGCAGACCGAGGTGGGTCGAGATGCGCGACTGGCCGAGGCGCGTGACTTCCTGAAGTTCGTTGACCGAGAGTTCGTCCTTCTCCAGCAACGCGACAATCCGCAGCCGCGTCTGGTCGGATAAGGCCCGCAAAGATTTCAAGGTTGAGGTCATGTTTACCGGTCGCGTTCAATTATTCTGAAATTCCATTTGACGCGCTTCAAAATGGTTATATCATCCTATCTTGATACGTCAATATGTTGTTGGCGTAAAACCAAAAATAAATCCATGAGCAACCGTTACATCTTCTCTTCCGAGTCCGTCGGCGAAGGCCATCCGGACAAAGTGGCCGACACCATTTCTGATGCCGTGCTGGACGCGTGTCTGGCGCAGGACAAATTCAGCCGCGTCGCCTGCGAAACCTACGTGAAGTCCAACATCGCCATCATCGGCGGTGAGATCACCACGAAGGCCAAGCTCGACTTCGTGGCGATCGCCCGCAAGGCCATCCGCGAAATCGGCTACGTCAATGATGATGATGTGTTTCATGCGGACAAGGTGTTCGTGAATGTCATCGTGACCCAGCAGTCGCCGGACATCGCGCAGGGCGTGGATGCCCGCAAAGCCAAAGGCAAGAAGACCGCGAAGCAGGGAGCGGGCGACCAGGGTTTGATGTTTGGCTACGCGTGCAACGAAACGCGCGAACTCATGCCGGCGCCGATCATGTTCGCGCACCGCCTCGGCCGCGAACTCACCCGCATCCGCAAAGCCGGCGGCGCCGCGTGGCTCCGCCCCGATGCGAAGTCACAGGTCTCCGTTGTTTACGAAAACGACAAACCGGTGGCCATTTCCAACGTCGTCATCTCCACGCAGCACAGCGCGGATGTGGAACACGCCGAGATCGAAAAGTTCTGCATCGAGAAGATCATCAAGAAAGTTCTCCCCGCGAAGCTGCTCACCAAGCAGACCGAATTCCTCATCAACCCGACGGGCCGTTTCGTCGTCGGCGGGCCGCAAGGCGACACCGGTTTGACCGGCCGCAAGATCATCGTGGACACCTACGGCGGCATGGGCCGTCACGGCGGCGGCGCGTTCTCCGGCAAAGATCCGACGAAGGTGGACCGCAGCGCCGCCTACATGGGCCGCTGGGTGGCGAAGAACATCGTGGCCGCCGGCCTCGCCGCGCGCTGCGAACTCCAATTCGCCTACGCCATCGGCCATCCGAACCCGGTCAGCGTGCACGTGGAGACCTTCGGCACAAACACGGTTTCCAACATCAAGATCATCCGCGCCGTGAACAAGGTGTTCAGCTTTCAGCCGTCGGACATCATCGACCAGCTCAACTTGCGCCGGCCGATTTACGGCAAGACGACCAACTACGGTCACTTCGGCAAGAGCGACAAGGATCTGACGTGGGAAGCGACGAACAAGGTCGAAGCCCTGTTGAAAGCGTTATGATGAGTTTTCAGTTTCAAGTGTTCGGTTTTCAGTTCTGAAAATTTGAAACTAGGAACTGAAAACTAGAGTTATGGCTTATCAGTCGTTTGAGAAACTGGAAGTTTGGAAGCGGGCCTGCCGGCTGGCGGTGGATGTCTGCCGGACGCTCGCAAAGTCAAAACAGTATGTGCTCAAAGACCAGATGCAGCGCGCCGCAATTTCGATTCCATCGAACATCGCGGAAGGCTCGGAGCGTGACAGCAAGCAGGATTTCATCCGTTTCCTGCGGATTGCCAAAGGTTCTGCCGCCGAGCTGCGGACTCAAAATTACATCGCCTTGAAACTTGAATTGCTGACCAAAGATGAAGCCGACAGCTTTGTGAACGAGACCAAGGAAATCTCCGCCATGCTGCAAGGCCTTATCCGCTCCCTATCCCCAAAACTGAAAACTGAAAACTGAAAACTTGAAACATATGGCTACAATCAAATTATCCTCCCACCGCAAAACCATCGTCAAATCCGCCAGCGCCAGCGCGAAGCAGGATTTTGCCGTCCGCGACCTCTCGCTCGCCGAGTGGGGCCGCAAAACGATTCAGGTATCCGAGCACGAAATGCCCGGCCTGATGTCCATCCGCGCCAAGTATGGCAAGCAGAAGCCGCTCAAGGGCGTGCGCATCACCGGCTCGCTGCACATGACCATCGAGACGGCCATTCTCATCGAGACGCTGGTGGAACTCGGCGCCTCGGTGCGCTGGGCGAGCTGCAACATCTTCTCGACGCAGGACCACGCCGCCGCCGCGATTGCCGCCGCCGGCATTCCGGTCTTCGCGCATAAAGGCGAAACACTCGAAGAATACTGGGACTTGACCCTCCGCGCGCTCACGCATCCCGGCAACAAAGGCCCGCAGCTCATCGTCGATGACGGCGGCGACGCAACGCTGCTGATCCACAAAGGCTACGAACTCGAAAACGGCGACAAGTGGGTCAACACGCCGAGCGACAACCACGAAGTGGCCGTCATCAAGGCGCTATTGAAAAAAGTGGCGAAGGAACGCCCCGGTTTCTGGCACACGGTCGTCAAAGATTGGAAAGGGGTTTCCGAAGAGACAACCACCGGCGTGCATCGCCTTTACCAGATGCTGGAACAGGGCAAGCTCCTGGTTCCCGCCATCAACGTGAACGACTCCGTCACCAAGTCCAAATTTGACAACCTTTACGGCTGCCGCGAATCGCTGGCCGACGGCATCAAGCGCGCGACCGACGTGATGGTCGCCGGCAAGGTCGCCTGCGTCTGCGGTTACGGCGATGTGGGCAAAGGCTCAGCGCATTCGCTGCGCGGCTTCGGCGCCCGCGTCATCGTCACGGAAATCGATCCGATCAACGCCTTGCAGGCAGCGATGGAAGGTTTTGAAGTCACGACCGTGGAAGACACGCTCGGGACCGCCGATCTCTACGTCACGACGACCGGCAACAAGGACATCATCACGCTGGAACACATGGCGAAGATGAAAGACCAGGCCATTGTCTGCAACATCGGCCACTTCGACAACGAAATCCAGGTGGACCGCTTGAACAACGCCAAAGGCGTGAAGAAACTCACCATCAAGCCGCAGGTGGACAAATACACCTTCGCCAAGGGCAACAGCATATACATGCTGGCGGAAGGCCGGCTCGTGAATCTCGGCTGCGCCACCGGCCATCCGAGCTTCGTGATGAGCAACAGCTTCACCAATCAGGTGCTGGCCCAGCTCGACCTGTGGAAGAACAAGGACACCGCGAAGATCGGCGTCTATCGTCTGCCCAAGAAACTCGACGAGGAAGTCGCCCGCCTGCATCTGGAAAAGATCGGCGTGAAGCTGACCAAGCTTTCCAAGGCGCAGGCCGAATACCTCGGCGTGCCGGTGGAAGGTCCTTACAAGCCGGAACACTATCGCTACTAAGCGAACTCAAATCTGAAACACAAAAGGCGAACGGAGTCATCCGTTCGCCTTTTTGATTTTGCCGGCGCAAAGTCGTTTCACTTCAGGCGACTTGTGGTAAGTTTGCTTCAGCCATGAATGACCAACCGGAGCCGCCGATGGATGCGCTGGTGCTAAACGAAATGCAGTTGCTGCTGGCGGAGAAGCGCACGGCGCTGGCGACGTTGCGCACGGGCATTGCCATTTTCGCCTTCCCGCTCTCAGTCTTGAGCGTGCTCATCGCCACCTCCAAAGCCTACGAGCTGCGCGAGGTCATGCACTGGCTGGTGCCGCTGGTGCTGATCAATCTCGGCCTCATCGCGCTGGCGGTGTATTTGACCACCCGCGCGCTGCGCAAGATGTGGCACTACGACCGCTTGATCGCCGAATACAAGCGGACCCACGCGCGGCTGGCCCAACTGCTGGCGTGAATCACTTCGCCGCCGTGAATTTATAAAGCAGCACGCCGTGCGCGGGAATGGTGAGCGGCAATGAATCTTTCGCGGTATCCACGGCGACGACGTCTTTCTGCCGCCAAAGGTCGCGGGCATTTTGTTTGCCGGCCAAGCCGAGGCGGGAGAACTCGTTGAATTTCAATTCCACCGGCATGGCGCCAAGATTGAAAAAGCCGACGGCACGCCCGCCATCTTCCAGTTCTTTTTCATAGATCCGCACATCGCCGTGATTGATGACGCAGGTGGCCCCCTTGCCCAGCGCGTCCTGATCGATGGCCAGCACCTCGTCGTTACTTAAGAGGTTCAGCGTGAAGTCGTCGAACTTTTCCATGTCGCAGCCGATGAGCAGCGGCGCGGCGAGCAGGCACCAGAGGCTGATGTGGGTGTATTGCTCGTCCGGCGTCAGGCGCGAGGGATGCGTCTTGCCCCAGCCGACTTCGCCCACGACCAGCATGTCCGGATCATTCCAATTGCCGGGCTTCGCAAATGGCGCGGCCGCGTCCTGACTAAAACCGATACTGGTGACGCTGCCCTGCCATTTGTGATCCGTCGTCGCCCATAAATCAATGATGTCGCCCGTGGTGCGCCAGCAATTGCCGTTTACCGAACCGCCCCATTTCCAAACATCGTCCATGCCGTATTGGCAAAGGCTGAAAACAATATCGCGCTTTTGTTCCCGCAGGAATTTGCCCATCAACTGGTAGGGGTGAATCGCCTCGTCCCCAGTCTTGTGGGGCGTGCCGCTTGATTTGACCTTCATCACATTCGTCACCAGGCCAGACACCACGTCGCCGTAGCTGCACCAGTCGTATTTGAGATAATCAAAACCCCATTTTGCATAGGTCTGCGCGTCCTGCTGTTCGTGCTGCCAGCTGCCCGCACAACCGCCGCAAGTCCACGGGCCGGGCGAAGAATACAAACCGATTTTCAAACCGAGACCGTGAACATAATCCGCAAGCCCTTTCATGTCGGGAAACCGCACGTTCGGCACAATGAAGCCCTTCGCATCGCGGAACGGCCCGGTCAGCGTCGGGTCTTTGGAGGAGCGGTGATTTTCCCAATAGTCGTCAACATTGATGTAGGTCCAGCCGTGGTTGATCAGGCCGCTCTTGACCATGGCGTCGGCCGCGCGCTTCACCCGGTCGGCGGAAACGGCGTGGGCAAAGCAGTTCCAACTGTTCCAGCCCATCGGCGGCGTCAGCGCGATCTGGTCGCCGCAGACAATGCGAAATATTTTTCCCGCCGCGCCCAGGGAATTCTTCGCGCCGAGGGTGACGATGAATTCGCCTTGGGACTTCAACATGCCGGTGATCTGGCCGGTTTTGGCATCCAGCTTCAAACCGCGCGGCAAGTTCCTGGCCGAGAATTTCATGGGCCGGTCGCCCGTCGCCGCAATCGTGTACAGGAACGGCGAGCCGGGGCGCACGCCGAAGACATTGGCGCCGTTGATGCGCGGTGTCGCGGGCGCGGCGGGTGTCAGGATGTAAGGCGTGGCGGGCGCATTGGTGTCAGCGGCGAGCAAGGTGTTCCAAGCAAGACCCAAAGCAAGCGCAAGCAGAAGGCGTGATTTCATTGCGTGATTTTGCCGGCGAATTTTTTCGCGTCAAGCTCGCCAGCAAAAAAAACTTCGCTAATCTTGGCGCATGACGACGCTGCTCATCGCCACGCGCAACGCCCACAAGGTCGGTGAAATTCAAGCCATCCTCGGCGCGCAATTCCGCTGCCTCACGCTCAAGGAATTTCCCGACGCGCCCGCCGTGATCGAAGATGCCGACACGTTTGCCGGCAATGCGACGAAGAAGGCCGTGGAACTGGCGAAGTGGCGGGCGGGGGAAAAATCAACAGCCAACAGCCAACAGCCAACTCCCAACTTCGTGCTCGCCGACGATTCCGGCCTGGAAGTGGATGCGCTGAACGGCGCGCCCGGCGTGCATTCCGCGCGCTTCGCCGCGCTGGACAAAAGTGAAAACGCCCACGACACCGACAACAACACCAAGCTCCTCCGTTTGCTGAAAGAGGTGCCGCTGGAAAAGCGTTCCGCGCGCTTCCGCTGCGTGATTGCGCTGGCACCCATCCCGGAGAGAAATACAAAGTACGCCTCACCCGTTTGTTTTGCAGATAAACTTGAAGCGCAGTTATTCGACGGCGCTTGCGAAGGGCAGATTCGATCTTCACCGCGCGGACAGGGCGGGTTTGGCTACGATCCGCTGTTTGTACCGGACGGTTTCACCCAGTCGTTCGCCGAACTGGGCGAAGACGTAAAAAACAAATTGAGCCACCGCGCCAAGGCGCTGGCGAAGCTGAAGGCTTATTTCAACAAACTACCGACCTGAAGTTTTTTTCTTAGCTTGCCATTGTCGGCACACATGGCGTAGCGGTATTTGCCGGGCGCGGGCTCGGTAAAAAATTCGCCGCCCGCATTTTCCACCAGCAGGCTGCCGGCGGCCACATCCCAAAGATTGATGCGGCGCTCGATATAAGCGTCGAACCGGCCACAGGCCACGTAAGCCAACTCGATGGCGGCGGACCCCATGACGCGCACCTTTTTGGCGCGGCGGGTGAGCCGGTTGAAGTGCGGCAGGCATTTTTCCAGATTGTCCTGACTCTTGGAGAAGCCGAAGGCGAGGATGGCATCTTCCACCTTGGTCCGGCTGCTGACGTGGACAACTTTCCCGTTCAATCGCGTCGGCCCGCCCTTAACGGTGGTCCACAATTCGTCCGCAAACGGATCATAAATAACACCCACAACCGACTGTTCGCGATGCTGGAGCGCGATCGAAGTGGCGGCGTGCGGAATGCCGAAAGCGTAGTTCACCGTGCCGTCAATCGGGTCAATGACCCAGCGGTATTCGGCCGTCACGTCGCCGGTGACACCTTCCTCGCCGAGGACGGGAATCTGCGGAAACTCCGCCGCCAGAATTTTCTCGATCAACGCCTGACAACGCACGTCGAGTTCGAGCTTGATGTCGTGGGCCTCGGCGGAATTTACGCGCTTGGGCTTGTGCCAGTTGGCGTGCATTACTTTGCCGGCGGCAAGCGCGGCCTTGATGGCGAGGGCGAGGGCTTTCGGAAGCGAAACAGTTTTCATCAGAATATATTAAGGGATAACGCAACTGCGGTCTGTCATTATTTTACCACTGAATGCTTCACCACGGCATTGCTGGTGTCGTGGTTGAAGCAACCAGGTCTGGTCAGCGAAATGAATTTCTTACCTTGGCGATTTCAGTTAAAAAAATTCGCCGGATGACATCATAGCCGCGCTCGTTTGGGTCTTCGAGATTGGCGAAGAACCAGTAATGCGGGTCGCGCCGGTCAAAATATTCCCGCCAGAATTGCAGGCAATGGATGCCGTGGCCCAGAAATGCCTGATGCATGTCCACCAGATGCACCTCGGGATGTTTTTCAGCGTTTTTATGGATGACCTCGTTATAGGCCGCCAGAATCTTCATCGCATCTGGCCAATGTGGCAGGCCGGCGCGCTCCGCATCGCCCAAACCATCAGTCGGGTCAAAGATGTTGGCCATAAAGATATCGCAGCCGCCGGGAAAACGGTTTTTGATTTGCGCGATGATTTCTTCCAGGCAGCGCGCGAAGTTTTTCACCCACGGTTGGGCTTGCTCCCACGTCGCGCCATACATGGCCTCCTCGCGCGGTGCCGTGCGGCCATAGTTGTGGATGAGGTCGTTGCCGCCGGTGGTCATGACCACCACGCCACGCATGCCGACATCATTGGTAGACAGCAGCGCCAGTTGTCGCCCAACGACCTCGCCCGAGGTGCTGCCGGAAACCGACAGGTTGGTGGCGGACAAATTAGGAAATACTGCCGACAAGCTGACGTTCTTTAAGTCAGGAAATTCATCGGTTGGATTTTTTATCAGCCGGTCAAAATAGCCATATCCTTTGCGCGCACCAAACCCAGCCGTGACGCTGTCGCCCAATCCGACCAGCAGCACAGGACGATCGCTCCAAGGTTGGGAAAAAGTTTCGCGGGCAATTTTTGGTCCGGCGGGGCCGTTACCCTCGGGCCGGGCAAATTGGAAAAATAAAGCCGCTGCCATTCCGGCAATCAGCAGCAACCCAGCCGACAGAACCAAAATAATCCGTTTGCGGTTCATGGAAGATGGGCGTCATTGAAACCGCAAGACCCGCCAGTAGCAAGCTTCCAAAAAGACAACCCGCAGCCGGCAAATACCAACTGCGGGTTGTTGAGATTCCAAGCTCACCTCAGCGCATCCAGCGAAGCCTGTGTGTGCGCCAGTTTGGTTTTCCACTCAATGAGCCGCTGCTCATATTCGACGAGCACGGCGGGCGGAACTTTTGTGGTAAAGTTCGGGTTCGCGAGCTTCTGCTCCACCTTGACAATTTCAGATTGAATCTTTTCAACCTCCTTCGTGAGGCGGATTTTCTCAGCGGCGACGTCAATCAAACCTTCGAGCGGCAGGAACAATTCTCCCAGCGGCGAGGCGACGACCGGCGTGCCCTTCGGCGGCAGATAATCAGCGTTCACTTCGAGCGATTCCGCGTTGAGCAGCAGCTTGATGACTTCCGCGTCGTGCGGCGTGAGCTGCTGTGCGGGCTTGAAGACGTATTTCACTTTCTTCGCCGCCTGGATGTTGCCGGCGCGGCGCAGGTCGCGGCCATGGCGGACGAGTTCGTATTTCGTGTCCGTCATCTCGACATAGCAATCGTCGAGACCGTAGTGGCCTTTGAAATCGTCGTCGAACGGCAGCGGCCACGGTGCGTTCATGATGGTCTTGCCGCCTTGATTGTCCGGCATGTCGGTGGCAAAACCCATGCCGTTCCAGAGTTCTTCCGTGATGAAGGGCACGAACGGATGGAACAAACGGATCGTGTGCGAGAGCACAAAATCAATCACCGCGATGGTGTTGGCTTTGCGCGCTTCAACTTCCGGGCTTAGGGCGGCGGCAATCGGCGCTTCACCGGGCGCAGCCTCAGCGGGCGGGCGCGGCAGCGATGCTTTGCTCGCCTCCACATACCAGTCGCAATACTCGTTCCAGAAAAATTTGTAGAGCGCGGCAGTGGCTTCGCTGAATTTGTATTCGTTCAGCGCCACCGTGACTTCGCGGATGGCAGCATCGAGCTTGAGCAGAATCCATTTGTCATCCGGCGTGAGCAACGTGCGTTCGATCTCGCCCTGCACTTCGCCGCCCTGCATCTGGCGGAAACGGCAGGCGTTCCAGAGCTTGTTGCAGAAGTTGCGGCCGAGCTCCACGTCCTTCTCGTCGAAGAGCACGTCCTGGCCGAGCGGCGCACTGCGCATGGTGCCGAAGCGAAGGGCATCCGCGCCGTATTGGGCGATGAGCACGAGCGGGTCGGGCGAATTGCCGAGCGTCTTGGACATCTTGCGGCCTTGTTTGTCACGGATGATGCCGGTGAAATAGACATTCTGGAACGGCAAATCCCCCATGTATTCGTAGCCGGCCATGATCATGCGGGCGACCCAGAAGAAAATGATGTCCGGCCCGGTGACGAGGTCGGTGGTCGGATAAAATTTCTTCAACGTCCCGGTGTTCTCCGGCCAGCCCATCGTGGCGAACGGCCACAGCCAGGAGCTGAACCAGGTGTCGAGCACGTCGTTGTCTTGCGTCCAGCCTTCACCCGTAGGCGCTTCAAGGCCACAGTAAACTTCCGTGCCGCGATACCACACCGGAATCCGATGCCCCCACCAAAGCTGGCGGCTGATGCACCAGTCCTGAATGTTCGTCAGCCAGTGGTCATAAACCTTCGCCCAGCGGTCGGGATGAAATTTCATCCGGCCCTCGGCCACGCAGGCCTTGGATTCCGGCACGGCGGGATATTTCAAAAACCATTGCTCGCTCAAACGCGGTTCAATCGGCACATCCGCGCGCTGGCTGAATCCGACATTATTTTCGTAAGGCTTGGCTTCAATCATCACGCCCTGTTCCGTAAGCAGTTCCACGGCGACCTTGCGGGCTTTAAATCTATCAAGTCCGGATAGTGGCCCCCCTGCTAAGGGGCTCATGGTGCCGTCGGCATTGATGACTTCGATGAGCGGCAGCTGGTGGCGCACGCCGATGTCGAAATCCGCCTTGTCGTGCGCGGGCGTGACCTTGAGCACGCCGGTGCCGAATTCAAAATCCACATGCTCGTCGCCGATGATCGGGATGAGCTTCTGCGCGCGCGGCAATTCCGCGGGCAGCGGGCGCACGATGTGTTTGCCGATGAGATGCGCGTAACGCGGGTCTTTCGGATTCACGGCCACGGCGGTGTCGCCGGGAATCGTCTCGGGCCGCGTGGTGGCGATGGTGAGCCAGATGTCCGGCGCTTCCGCGACTTGCACCTTGAAGTGATACATGAAACCATTCTGCGGCTTCATTTCCACTTCCTCGTCGGAGAGCGCAGTCTGCGACACAGGGCACCAGTTCACCATGCGTTTACCGCGGTAGATCAGATTCTTTTTGTAAAGCTCCACGAACACCTTTTGTACGCAGCGGGAATATTCCGGGTCCATCGTGAAGCGTTCGCGCGTCCAGTCGCACGAGCACCCGAGCTTTTTGAGCTGGTTGATGATGATGTCGCCGTGTTTTTCCTTCCACGCCCAGACGCGCTTGAGGAATTCCTCGCGGCCGAGGTCGTGCCGGGATTTCTTTTCCTCCTTCTTGAGCTGCTTTTCCACCATCACCTGCGTGGCGATGCCGGCGTGGTCGGTCCCGGGCAGCCAGAGGACTTCCTTGCCGTCCATGCGCGCCTTGCGGCTGAGGATGTCCTGGATGGTGTTGTTGAGGACGTGGCCCATGTGGAGCATCCCGGTGACGTTCGGCGGCGGGATGACGATGGAATACGCGGGCTTGGCGGACTTCGGATCGGCGGTGAAGCAACCCTGCTTCAGCCAGAAGTCATACCATTTGTCCTCGACGGACTGCGGCTCGTAGGCTTTGGGAATCTCGGACATAAATCAAAGGGGAAACATTCAACGCTCAACATTCAACATCGAACACCCAATGATTTCCGCGAGGGAGTACTTGGATGTTGAGCGTTGAATGTTGAATGTTCGATGTTGAAAATTCATTTCTTCAGCAGCGCGAACTCCATCGAGTCCACCAGCGCTTCAAGGCTGGCTTCGATGATGTTTTCACTCACGCCAACGGTGCCCCATTCGCGTTTACCGTCGGTGGATTCGATGAGCACGCGCGTCTTCGCCGCCGTGCCGGCCACGCCGTCAAGGATGCGCACCTTGTAATCCGTGAGCGTGATCTTTTTGAGCTGCGGGAAAAATTTAGCGAGTGCGAGACGCAGCGCGGCGTCGAGCGCGTTCACCGGACCGTCACCTTTGGCGTCAGCCTGCGCGCGGCGTTTGCCGACGCGCACTTCCACGGTGGCGGCACAGACGGATTTCTTCGCATCGCGGCGCATCGAAACGTGATACGTGTCCACTGTGAACGGCAGTTCGCGGTGCTTGAGCGCCTTGCTGATGAGCAGCGCCATCGAGCCTTCGGCGGCTTCATATTCGTAGCCGGCATTTTCCAATTCCTTGATGCGATTTAGAATCGGTTTCAATTCCGGCGTGTCGTTCGTCAGCTTGAAGCCGAGCGAATGGGCCTTCATCACGATGTTGCTGCGGCCAGCAAGGTCGCTGATGAGGATGTTGCGCGCGTTGCCAACAAGTTCGGGATTGATGTGCTCGTAGCTGGACGCCAGTTTTTGAACGGCGTTGACGTGCGTGCCGCCCTTGTGCGCGAACGCTGACGAACCAACCCACGGCAGGCGCGGGTTGTGGCGGATGTTCGCGACGTCATCCACGAACAGGGAAAGTTCCTTGAGCTTGAGCAGCGACTTCGCAGGCACGCAGGTTTTCTTTTGCTTGAAGTGCACCAGCGGAATGACGCTGATGAGATTGCAGTTGCCCGTGCGCTCGCCGTAGCCGTTGACCGTGCCTTGCACGTGGCATGCGCCCGCATCGAGCGCCGCCAGCGCGTTCGCCACGCCGACCCCGCTGTCATCATGCGTGTGGATGCCGACCTTGCAATTCAATTTGCTGATGGCGGTCCTGGTGATGGCCGCGATTTCGCCCGGCAGACAGCCGCCGTTCGTATCGCACAACACCACAAAATCCGCGCCGGCCTTTTCCGCCGCGCGCCAGGTGTCGAGGGCATATTCGGCGTTCAGCTTATAGCCGTCGAAGGCGTGCTCGGCGTCGTAGATAACAAACTTGCCGTGGTCTTTCAGAAATTTCACCGTGTCGGCGATCATCGCCAGATTTTCCTCCGGCGTGCAGCGCAGGACTTCCTTCACATGCAGCATGGAGGTTTTGCCGTAGATCGTCACGACCGGCGTGCCAGCCTCGATGAGCAGGCGCACTTGATCATCTTGCTCCACCGGCGTCGCTTTCTTGCGCGTGGAACCGAAGGCCGCGAGCCTGGCGTTCTTGAATTTCTTTTTCTTCGCCTGAGCGAAAAATTCGATGTCCTTGGGATTGGATCCCGGCCAGCCACCTTCAATGTAATGCACCCCGAAAGCATCAAGCTTCTCAGCGATGCGGAGCTTGTCCGCGACCGAGAAATTGATGCCTTCGCCCTGCGAACCATCGCGCAGCGTCGTATCGTAGATTTCGACTTGGGGTTTCATAATTGGCCGTAAAAACGGATGCATACTATCTCTGAATCCGGCGGAAGTGGCAAATCTGGAATTTGCGCTTTGGCGGAATGCGCTTAGGTTGGCCGAGTGGAAGAATTCGTCACCATCCAATGTCCGTTTTGCGGCCAGTCGTTCGACGTGGTTGTGGACACCAGTGTCCGACATCAATCGTTCACGACGGACTGCGAGATCTGCTGCCGTCCGCTTGAAATTCGTGCGGAATGCAAGGCCGGCGAAATCGTCGGCGTAGAAGTCTCAGCGGACTGAACGGACTTATTGTCCGAAAAAGCCTTTGACCACGTCCGCCACGCGCTGGATTTGCGCGTCGGTCAATTCCGGGAACATCGGCAGGCTCAAAACCTCGCGGCTCGCCTTTTCCGCCACCGGGAAATCGCCCGGCTGGTGACCCAGATGCGCGTAGGCCTTTTGCAAGTGCAGCGGCATGGGATAATGCACCGCGTTGCCGATGCCATTCGCATCGAGATGCTTTTTCAACTCGTCGCGGCGCGATGATCGCACGGTGTAAAGATGCCACGCGCTTTCGCTGCCGGGCGTCACAGCCGGCAGTTGCAGCGGCGTGTCCGCCAGTAATTCCGCGTAGCGAGCGGCGACCCGCTGGCGCTCGCGCGTCCATTGGCCCAGATGCTTTAGCTTCACGCCCAGCACCGCGCCCTGAATGCCTTCGAGCCGGTAATTATAGCCGACTTCGTCGTGATGATAGCGCACGGTGGAACCGTGTTCGCGCAGCGATTTCGCGCGGGCGGCGAGCGCCGCATCGTTCGTCACCAGCGCGCCGCCTTCGCCGCACGCGCCCAGATTTTTTGCCGGATAAAAACTGAAACAGGAAACCGCGCCGAACGTGCCGATGCTTTTGCCCCGGTATTTCGCGCCGTGCGCTTGCGCGGCGTCTTCGACAAACGGCAGTTTATGTTTCTTGCAGATGGCGGTAATCGCGTCCACGTCAAACGACTGGCCGTAAAGATGCACGGGCAAAACCGCCTTGGTGCGCGGCGTGATGGCGCGTTCGATCCGCTGCGGGTCGAGATTGAAGGTCGCCTCGTCAATGTCCACATAGACCGGTTTGGCGCCGCAATAGGAAATCGCCCAGCTCGTGGCGATGAACGTGTAGGGCGTGGTGATGACCTCGTCGCCGGGGCCGACGTTGAGCAGACGCATGGCGACGTGCAGCGCGGAAGTGCCGCTGTTGAAGCCGAGCGCGTGCTGCGCGCCGCAAAACACGGCGAAATCTTTTTCAAACTGCGCCACATCGGGGCCGAGGCAGAAGGAGCAGTTGTCGAGGGTGCGGGCGATGGCGGCGTCAAGTTCCGCGCGCAACGGTTTCAACTGGGCGCGCAAGTCGAGGTAAGGGACGGGTTCAGACATCTGAATAATTTATCCATGACGGCCGGTTTTGGAAATATCAAACGTCAATTCCGCTTGAATGTCGCGCGGGCAGCGGTAGCTTGCGCCGATATGCGTTGGACCATTCTACTGCTTCCCGCCGCGCTCATGGCGCTGGCGGGCTGCGCTATCGTAAAAAACAATTGCGGCAACGATGCCGCCGATCCGCTTCGCGCATTCCAGGCCCGCGCCGCGAAATATCACTCCATCATCACGCTGCCGGAATTTGAGACGACGCCGGAACAGGTCGCGGCGACGGCGGAAAAAACCATCACCGCCGGCAATGCCGCGCTCGACCGCATCGGCAAGGTGACGCCAGCCGAGGCGACGTTTGCCAATACAATTGCTGCGCTGGACGATTTTTTATTTCAGGTCGGGCGGACCAGCGGACGGCTGGGGTTGATTGAGCAGACCAGCACCAACGCGGCCGTGCGCGATGCCGCCACCGAGGCCAGCAAGAAACTTTCCGCCTGGGCCGTCGGCGTGGATTACCGTGAAGATGTTTACCACGCGTTGAAAAGTTTTGCGGCCAAGAACCCAAAGTTGACCGGCGAGGATAAAAAACTTTTTGACCAGACACTGCGCGATTATCGCCGCGCCGGATTGGAACTGCCGCCAGCGCAGCGCGACGAGGTGGAAAAAATGCGCAAGGAACTCACCGCGCTTGAAACCGATTTTCAAAACAACGTCACCAAGGCGGAAAAATCCATCAAGTTCACCAAGGCTGAACTGGCCGGCGTGCCGGACGATTTTCTCAGCCAGATCAAGACGGGCGAAGATGAATACACCGTCAAAGCCAACGTCACCTGGCACACGCTGAGCGTGATGGACAATTGCAGCATCGAGGCCACGCGCAAGAAATTTCTCGCCGAGCGCGACAATCTGGCGCGCGCCGCCAACCTGCCGTTGCTGGAAAAAATTCTCAGCCTGCGCGACCGCATCGCCAAAAAGCTGGGCTACCCGAACTACGCGGATCTGACCACGGAAGTGAAGATGACTAAGAACGCCGCCACCGCCATCAAGTTCCTCCAGGATTTGAAGACCGGCTTGCAGCCGAAATTCGCCGCCGAACTGGAACAGTTCCGGCAATTGAAAATCGCACAGACCGGCGACCCCAATGCCCAAATCAACATCTGGGACTGGCGCTATTTTTCCAATGAGCTAAAGAAACAGAAATACAACGTGGACGCCGAGCAGTTGCGCGTCTATTTCCCGTTCCAGCGCGTGCTGGACGGGATGTTCACGATTTACCAGCACATCTTCGGGCTGAAGTTTGAGCGCCTGGAACCGCCTTACAAATGGATCGGCGACCTCCAGCTTTACTCCGTCAGCGATGCGAAAACCGGCGAGCCGCTGGGATTGTTCTACCTCGACATGTTCCCGCGCGAAGGCAAATACAACCACTTCGCGCAATTCGGCATCATTGACGGCAAGCGGCTGCCGGACGGCAACTATCAGCGCCCCGTCTGCGCGCTGGTCTGCAACTTCCCGCCGCCGCAGCCGGACAAACCGTCGCTGCTCTCGCATGATGAAGTGGAAACCATCTTCCACGAATTCGGCCACGCCATGCACACCATCCTGACCCGCGCCAAATACTCCCGCTTTGCCGGCACCAGCGTGCCGCAGGATTTTGTCGAAGCGCCGTCGCAGATGCTGGAAAACTGGCCATGGGATAAGACTATTCTTGACACCTTCGCCGCCGACTACCGCGATCCGTCCAAGAAAATTCCGGCGGACATCCTCGCCCAGCTAAAGGCCGCGCGACTCGCCACCGAAGGCACGCGCTATCGCCGGCAACTTTCCTTCGCGCTCATGGATTTGACGCTGCACACGCAAATCAACACGGCGAACGCCACCAACACGCTCGCGCTCTCGAACCAGAAGCTCGGCGAGGTTTTCCTGCCGATGATGCCGGACACGGCGTTCATCGCATATTTCGGGCACATTATCGGCTACGGCGGCGGCTATTACGGCTATGCGTGGGCTGATGCGATTGCGGCGGACATGGACACCGTGTTTGAAAAATCGCGCGAGGGCCACCTCGACATCGCCACCGGTATGAAACTGCGGAAGGAAATCTACGAAGTCGGCGACTCGCGGGATGTGAACGAATCCATCGAAAAGTTTCTGGGCCGCCCACGTTCCATCGCGCCATTCTTGAAGCGGATTGGGGTCAAATGACGCCAGGCTTGCGGTTGCCTTAATACCGGCGCATGGCAAAAAAGGCCGGCGAACCCTGCGGGTGAGGTGGAGCCGGTCGCGCGGCGCCGGATTTTCCTCGCAGCGGGAGGCAACCCACCGCCAGGAGCGGCTCGCGAGGATGCTCGCTCCACCAAATTGGCCCATTGCACAATTCGACCCAGCCTCGACACCCGAGCTGATGCCGATTAAGCTGCCGCTGCATGACGCGCACAGAAAAACTTCTGGCCGAACTCATTGCGCTGCCCAGCGTGAATCCCGCATTTCTGCCGCCGCGCCATCCGCTCGCGGGCGAACGGCAGGTGGCGGATTTTCTGGCGGCGACCGCCGCCCGCGCCGGACTGGAAGTGGAATTCCAAAAAGTTGTCCTTGCGGACAGCCACCATAAAACACCAAGCCGCGCCAATGTCATTGCCCGGTTACGGCCGCGAAACAAAATCCGGCAAACCATCCTGCTGGCGCCGCACTTAGACACCGTCGGCGCGGAGGGAACGAAATTCATTCCGCAGCGCAAAAACGGCCGGCTTTACGGGCGCGGCGCGTGCGACACGAAAGGCTCCGTCGCCGCCATGCTGGGCGCGTTGTGCGAACTGGCCACCGCCAAATCAAGACCGCAGGAAACGGAAATCGTCTTTGCCGGATTGATTGATGAGGAGAACGCGCAGGCCGGTTCCCGCGCACTGGCGGCCAGCGGTTTCAAGGCGGACCTCGCCATCGTGGGCGAACCGACGAAGCTGCAAGTCGTCACGGCGCACAAGGGCAGCCTGTGGATTCAGCTCGAAACGCGCGGTCGCGCGGCGCACGGGGCGACGCCGCACCTCGGCAAAAATGCGGTCCACGAGATGGCCCGGATTGTTGATGCGCTGGAGACGGATTACGCGGCGCAGTTGCGGCGGCGAAAGCACAAGCTGCTCGGCGCAGGCACGGTGAACACGGGGAAAATTTCCGGCGGCACCCAGCCGAACATCGTGCCGGACCGCTGCGTGATTGAAATTGACCGGCGCACGCTGCCGGGAGAATCAGAAGCTTCCGTCCGCCGCGAAATCACCGCGCTGCTGCGGGCCAAAAAACTTTCGGCGAAACTTTCCAGCACCAAGCACGCGCCGTGTCTGCCGCTGGAAACGGATGCGAAGCTGCCGCTGGTGCGGCAATTCCTGGGCGCGGCAAAACAGACGCGGCCGGTGGGCGTGGATTATTTTTGCGACGCGGCGGTGCTGGCGGCGGGCGGGATTCCGAGCGTGGTGTTCGGCCCCGGCGACATCGCGCAGGCGCACACGGCGGATGAATGGATTTCACTGGCGGAACTGGAGCGCGGGAAGGATTTGCTTGTCCGGTTTTTCGAGTCGCTGCCGTGATTTTTCTGACTGGCAGCAGCATGGAGGTTTTTTAGATTTTGACATTTTGTTGCGAGAATAACCCTTGATGGAAATTCACAATCCCGCTTTCATGACTCCATGATTTGGCAACGCACCATAGTCGCCGTGATTCTGGCTCTATTTATGGTTGCCCCAAACGGATGGACCGGCTCTGAAACTCTTGATTCACCTCAAAGCGGACGGACATTTTTGGTGAACCTTCTGGATTCCGACATGGGTCTGTTGCCTGAATATCACGGTGCGAACGTCTATTGGCTGTTTCATGACAACTATCTGGCCGCAAAGGTGCTGGCCGTCAGTCATCCAAAAATCGCCCGGACGATCATGGCGGCCATCCACCGGGAGGGAGTTTACAAGTCGGGCAGGATTCAAGCGGTATTTGGGGAATCAGCCGAACCCCTGCCCTTTAGTCACCATCAACTGAAAGATGTGCGCCGGGTCGGGAAAAAAGTCATCCGCACAGAGGTGGCGACGAGCCGATTATTTGAAGGCTGGGAAAAATATGCCGACCTGCTGTTTCTGGCCTGCCTCACGGAAAAAGACCCATCGGCCGCACGGCAGCATTGGGAAGCAGCCATGCGAATGTGGGACGGCAGGGGATTCATGGATGCAGCGGCCAGGCACGACCAAAGTTATTCCACTTACAAGCTCGGTCTTGCTCTGCTGGCCGCGAGGCATTTATCGCCGCCGGCTGAACCGCCGCCAAGCGTGTTAGCCAGGTTGCTGACAATGCAAGACGACTCGGGTGGTTGGGTGACGAATTACGATGGGACCGGCAAGAAGATTGGCGATGCAAATGTGGAAACCACCTGCCTGGCCATCTTGGGGCTTGAGACCTTCACCGGGCATAAACAATCTCCGGTGAAATGACCGAAATCTCAATCAAACTGCCGCCATATCATCCCGCCGCGCCGGGTTCTGGACCTCAGGCAATGTCACGTTATGAAACCAATTTGTATTTTCAATGCCGCCTTGCTGCTGTGCCTCATCAGGTTTAACGCCGCGGCGGCTGATCTCAAACCGGAACGCGAGCTGATTCTGGACAATCATTTTCACCAAGGATTTATCCTATGGAAGCCCAAGCCGGGGCAACATGTAGCCAACGGTGAAATGCAAGGCTTTGATGCCGGAACCAAGCCCGTTTGGGGCTTGGCGCAATGGAGCAGCAAGTTTCCGCTCGACACCGCTGCGCTTCGTGAGATCTCCGGCGGCGTTCTGATTTGCAGCAATGCCGCCAAAACGGTCACCCTCGGCAAGCCGGGCACGCCCCAGGCGGACCTGTCCCTGGCAGCGAATAGTTTTGTTGAATATGGCGCAACCGCCCGCAAGGCGGGCGATCCTTGGGTTCATCTTCTGGCCGAGCAGGAATTCAACCCGCCGGCGCCCATCGAAAAACTGCGCGCCGCCAGATTCCATCTTGAAGCGCGGCGGTTGCGCTCGCGCAATCTCCACCAGGGCGACTATTCACCGGCAGTCCATTGCGCCCATTTCCAGATTTTTTTCACCGTGCAGAACCGCAAACCGCAGTCGCCTGGATTTGGGGATATGCTCTGGTTTGGCCTTCCCGTTTATGACAACCGCGACCGCATTCCGAAAGAACACAAGGCCAAGGATTTCAACCCCAAGGTTTCTGGCGGGACGGAGAAATTCATTTTCACGCCTGCCGGCAGCACTTTCACTCCGGACAGCGCCCACGACGGACAATGGATCACTCTCGATAAGGATTTATTGCCGCTGATGCATGAGGCACTGACGCTCGCTTGGGCGAGGGGATTTTTGCCCGGCTTGAGAAATCCTGCCGACTATTACATTGGCGGCATGAACATGGGATGGGAACTGCCCGGCACGTTCGATGTGGACATGCAGGTGCGCAACTTGAGTCTGAAACTGGTTGATAAATGAACTGTGATATTGAGGTCAATGACCGGTGATAATTCTTGATGGAAATTCACGAGGTGCTTTCATAACTCCATGAGACCGGCCCCAGAATCGAATGGTTTGATCGTCGTCATTCGCGGGGTGCTGCCTTGCTTGAACGTAATCGTCCCACCAGCGGCGAATTGGCAAGATATGCGTTAGTGAGCGACTCCTCACGTCGTCTCCTACTTCAATTTTGCCGCGCCCTTGCTGGTGTCCGGGGTTGAAGATTTTCGCGGGACCAAAACCGCCGGTGGGCTCAAGTTTCCCAGCCGGTCCACCGCGCGCAGCGAAATCGCCTCGGGCAAAAAATTATCAAAGCGGCGGGCCGTCTGGCCGGCGGGCAGAATTTCCGTGCGCCAATTGCCCCCGGTCAACACTTGCAGCAGCCACCATTGCGCCGGTTCTGCGCCTTCGTTTTCCCAGCGGGCGCGGGCGGAATACTTTTCCGCTGTCGCGGTCAGCCGGGGTTTTTCCGGCGGCGTGGAATCCAGCCAGGGGGTGGCGGGGATCAGCGCGGGCTGGGCGTATTGCGCGCGGGTGGACGCGGTAAGCGCGGCATTTTCCAGCACGCTGCGGAGGTGATAATGGATGGCCCCGCCGTTGCCGGTCTGGGTGCGAACCGCCTGGATCTGGCGGGTGATTTCATCCGCCGGAAATTTGGCATCGTATAATCCGGCCCAGACGTGGCGGCCTTTGGGATTTTGCTGGCGCCACCATGGCAACAACGCGGTAAAACTCAACTCGCGCTGGGCAATGGGCCAATAAAGCTGGGGTGCCAGATAATCCACCCAGCCGCTGGCGAGCCAGAGCCGGGCGTCGGCGTAAAGTTTGCCGTAAGCGTCGAGCGCCTTGGGGCTGATGCCCGAAGGAACGCCCGGACGCCAGATGCCGAACGGGCTGACGCCGAATTTCACCCACGGTTTCGCGGCGTGGATGGACTGCGACACTTTCTGGACGAACTGATTGATGTTGTCGCGCCGCCAATCATCACGGGGAATTTCAATCGTCGAAGGAAGGCGACGTTTTTTCCAGCTCGCGTCATCGGGAAATTCGAGGGTGCCGCCGGACCAGTTTTTTTCCGGATACGGATAGAAATAATCGTCGAACACGATGCCATCCACGTTGTAGCGCTTCACCACGTCGAGCACGGCGGCCAGCGCGCGGGCCCGGGCTTCGGGTTCACCGGGGTCGAGCCAGATCTGTTTGCCGTAACGCCGGATGAGCTCAGGATGGGTTCGAGTGACGTGATTCAGCGCGGGCGGCGATTTGGCGTCGGGATGGCCGGCACGGAATGGATTGAACCACGCGTGGAGTTCCAATCCACGCTGGTGCGCCTCGGCGACCGCGAGGGCGAGCGGATCGTAAAAAGGCGACGGCATTTTGCCCTGGGTGCCGGTGAGATATTCCGACCAGGGTTCGAGCGGCGAAGCATAGAGCGCATCGGCCACCGGCCGCACCTGGAATAACACGGCATTCAGATGCAACTGCGCCGCGCGGTCGAGCAGGGAAATGAGCTCCGCCTTTTGCTGCGCGACCGGCAGGCCGGACTTGGACGGCCAGTCAATGTTGGCGACGGTGGCAATCCACGCGCCGCGAAATTCCCGCGCAGGCGGCGGCGCCGCGGCGGTGCCCGGCACATAAGCCGCATCCGCACCGCACCGCAGGGCGGCCAGCAGCCAAACGGCGGCGAGAAGGGAATGAAACCGGTTCATGCGTTGGCAAATAAGACGCGGCGGCGGCGGGTTTGGCAACGGTTTTTTGTCGCGACGGGAAGACAATCGACGGAGGAGGCGAGAGTATTGGGCATTAGGCGGAGGCGGAGGCGGGGGCGAGCGGCGGTTTACATTGATAAACTTCAGATTTTCTGCAACTTTTCGCGGCTCGGATTGTTCAATTTTAACCTAAATGGCATTCAGCCCGGTCAGAAATCTCGTGGCGACGGTCGCGGAAGCGTCACCGGCGCAGTTCGACGATTGGCGCAAGTCGTGGCGCGCGGCGGTGGACGGCGGCTCGACCGAGCCGCTGCTCACGTTCGTGGCGCGCGAACGCGGCGTGGCGGAAGACGTCTTCGTCCAGAAACTCGCGGCGGCGCTCGGCTGGCCGTATCTCGATCTGCCGAAGCTCACCATCGAAAACGATACGCGCAACAAGATTTCCACCAAAATCGCGTTCCAATATCTGGTCCTGCCGATTGAATTAAAGAACGGCGTTTTGCAGATCGCCATCAGCGACCCGTTTGATGCCGCGATGATGAACGCGATCCGCTTCGATGCGAAGATGCCGGTGAGTTTCGCGCTGGCGACGCGGAGCGAAATCGAGAAGGCGCTGAAAAAATATTACGGCGTCGGCGCCGAGACGCTCGATGAAATGGGCGAAGGCGAGCCGATGGAACTGGAGCTGGCCTACGACAAGGAAATCACCGAGGGCGACCAGGAGGCGAGCGTCATCAAGTTCGTGAACCAGATCATCTGGGAGGCGTTCAAGGATCGCGCCACAGACATCCATTTCGAGCCGCAGGAAGACGAGCTACGCATCCGCAACCGCATTGACGGCATTTTACACCAGATTCCGCTGCCGCCGACACTGAAGCGGTTTCAATCCGCCATCATCTCGCGCATCAAGGTGATGAGCGGGATGAATATCTCCGAAAAGCGGCTGCCGCAGGACGGCCGCATCAACGTCCGCATCAAGGGCGAGGAAATTGACATCCGCGTTTCCACCGTGCCGACGGTCTATGGCGAAAGCGTCTCGCTGCGCCTGCTGACGCGCGGGAAAATTTTTCTGTCGCTCGACAAACTCGGATTTTCACCGCTCGAAGAAGCGGCGATCCGCGAAATCATCATCAAGCCGCACGGGATTTTTCTCGTCACCGGCCCGACCGGCTCCGGCAAATCCACCTCGCTCTACGCCTTTCTCTCGGCCATCAACTCGGTCCACAAGCGCATCATCACGGTCGAGGAGCCGGTCGAATACGAGCTCAAGGGCATCAACCAGATCGCGGTGCGCCCGGAGATCGGCCTGACGTTCGCGATGGGGCTGCGCCACATTTTGCGCCAGGACCCGAACGTGGTGATGGTCGGCGAAATCCGCGATTCCGAAACGGCGGACATTGCCATCCGCGCGTCGCTCACGGGCCATCTGGTTTTCTCCACGCTGCACACAAATGACGCGCCGAGCGCGTTCACGCGGCTGACGGACATGGGGATCGAGCCGTTTCTCATCGCGTCCTCGGTCGAAGCGGTGCAGGCGCAGCGGCTCATCCGCACGATTTGTCCGCACTGCAAGACCGAGCAGAAGGTGGATCACGATTACCTGCGCAAGATCGGTTTTCCCGAAGCGGACATCGAGACAGCGAAGTTCTGGCACGGCGCGGGCTGCGAAAACTGCCGCCAGCAAGGCTATCAAGGCCGGAAAGGCATCTACGAACTGCTCATCGTCACCGAGGCGCTGCGGCCGCTCATCATGAACCGCGCCTCGGCCACGACGATCGCCCAGCGCGCCATGGAGGCGGGCATGCGCACGCTGCGCACGGACGGCTGGAACAAGGTGAAGGCGGGCACCACGACGATTGAGGAGATTTTGCGCGTCACGCAAATGGAAGAGCATATGGAATCGCTGGCCGGCGGCGAAGACAAGACCCAGTTTATCACGCGCTGACCATGAATTTCACCGTCACATTTACGATTTACGATTTACGATTTACACGTCGCCGGCCGGAATCGCCTGTCCATCGTCAATCGTAAATCCAAAAATTCATGCGCTGGAATTCCTGCAACATCCTGCACGTCGCCCCCGACGCGAAGCGCCTCTGGCAATTCGACGCCAAGGGCGGCGGCTTTGTGCTGGACCATGAGCAGCGCGTGCCGCACACGGAGGCGCTGCCGGCCAAAGGCGTCGCCAAAAACTGGGTTTCACTCTGGCAGCCCAAACTGAACGTCGCCTGGCTGCCGCTGGAAAACGTTTTTCTGCGCGTGGTCGAATTGCCGGCCAGCAACTTCGAAGAAACGCAGTCCATGGTGGAATTGCAGCTGGAAAAGCTTTCGCCGCTGCCGGTCACACAAATCGTCTGGACGCTGCACGTTCTGGGAACGCATCAAAGCCCCGCCAAGGCTGACGGCGCGGTGGAAAGTTTGCAGACGGTGGTGGTGGTCATCGTGGAGCGCAGCGTGGTGGAAGAATTTCTCGGCCGGCTGGAGAGCGACGGCTATCTCGCCGACCGGCTGGAAACGCCGATGCTGGACCAGTTGGAAACGGTCGCCGCGAAGGATGATGGGGCGTGGCTGTTTCCCTTTTCGCTGGGCGGCCAGAACGCCGCGCTGGTGGCGTGGTGGGGCGGCGGCGCGTTGCGCAATCTGAGCCTGGTCACGCTGCCAGCCGCCGGCGACCGCGCGAAGGAATTGAAGGAGCAGCTCGCGCACATCGCGTGGTCGGGCGAACTTGAAGGCTGGCTGACGACGACGACGAAATGGCACCTGGCCGCCGACCCGGTGAATGCGACGGAGTGGGAAAATGTTCTGCGCGCCGCGCTGGGCGAGCCGGTGCGGGTCGTGGCCCCGCCGGCGGCGGCGGAACTCGCGGCGCGCACGGCGAAACGCGCGGCGGCGGCGGGAAAATCGAATTTGCTGCCGGCGGAATTCACGACGCGTTATCACCAGCAGTTCGTGGACCGGCTATGGCTGCGCGCCCTCGCCTACACCGGCATCGCCTATGCAGTGGCGGTGGCCGTTTATTTCGGCGCGGTGGCGGTGCTCGGTTTTCAGACGGGCCGGATGGAAAAACAGGTGGTCGCGGGGAATGGCGACTACACGACGGCCATGCAGCTCAAGGCGCGCTACGAGGTGCTGAAGGAACGGCAGCTTTTGAAATACGCGGCGCTGGACTGCTGGCAACTGGTGGCGCAGGAGCTGCCGCCAGGCATTTCGCTGCAGCGCTCCAGTTTTGTGGACGGCCGGAAGGTGTCGCTCAACGGACAAGTGGCTGCCGATGCCATCCCGAACATCATCAATTTTTACGACAAGCTGCGGAAGGTGAAATTGAACGGCCTGCCGGTCTTTGACCCCAACAGCGGCGAGCAGCTCACCTACCGGCAGACAGGCAATCAGGTGTCCTGGAATTTCAGCCTGGAACTGCTGCATCCGGAGGGGGAGACGCGATGAAAAAATATTTTGCCCAATTGCGTCCGCTGGAGCGCCGACTCGTGGTCGGCGTGGCGGTGGTGTTGGTGATCGTGCTGAACGCGGTATTCATCTGGCCGCACTTCAAGGACTGGGGCAATTTGCAGACGCGCCTGACCAAGGCCCGGAGCGAACTCGCCCGCAATCAGGCCGCCGTGGCGAAAATCCCCGCGCTGCGGGCGGAGGTGAAGAAATTTGAAAGCGAGGGCGAATTCGTCGCGCTGGAGGACCAGTCCGTCAATTTCATGCGCACCATCCAGTCGCAATCCTCGGCGAGCGGCGTGGCCATCGCGAACACGTCGCGCCAGCTGACGCGGACGAACGACGTCTTTTTCATCGAGCAGGTGCAAAACATCAACGTCACCGCCACCGAGGAGCAACTGGTGGACTTTCTCTACAAGCTGGGCTCCGGTGCCTCGATGATCCGCGTGCGCGACCTGGAATTGCAGCCCGACCCGGCGCGCCAGCGGCTTTCCGCCAACATCCGGCTCGTGGCGAGCTACCAGAAAAATCCGGTGTCGGCCCCGGCCGCGAAAACCAAACCTTCAACTGTAAAGGCAAAATGAAAACCATCCTCACCGCATTGCTGCTGGTCCTGACCGGCCTCGAACTTTGGGCGCAATCGCCGCCCGCCTTTCCCGCGCCGCCCGCCGTCCGCCGAACGCCGCGCTTGGGCACGGCTGCGCCGCAGGGGCAGCCGCCGGGGGCTGCCGCAGCGGCCGCCACCGCTGCGGCCGGGGCGAAGGCGCTCGTGGCGGCGGAACCGGAAGATGTGCTTCCCGCCGGCCAGATTAATTTTCAGGGCGTGGATTTGAACCAGGTTTTGAAAATCTACGCGCAATTGGTGGGGCGGACCCTGCTGCGGGCGAATCTGCCGGATGCGAAAATCGTGCTGGAGACGCAGACGCCGTTGACCAAGACGGAGACCATCCAGGCGTTGCAGGCGGTGCTGGCGTTGAACGGCATTTCCCTGGTCAACATCGGCGACAAATTTGTGAAGGTCGTCCCCTCCGGCGAGGCGGGCGCCGCCGGCGGCGAAGTGGACCGCAGCGGCTCGACCAATCTGCCGAGCCTCGGCTCCTACATCACCCACATCGTGCAGTTGAAATACGTCAAGCCCACCGAAATGATGCCGGTCATCACGCCCTTCGCGAAGCTGCCGAATTCCATTCTGTCCATTGACGGCAACGGCATTCTCGTCCTGCGCGACTACGCGGAAAACGTGAAGCGGATGCTGGAGATGATCGAACAGGTGGACGTGAGCATCCCGGCGGAATTCATCTCGGAAGTCATCCCGATCCGCTATGCGAAAGTGGATGAAATCGCCTCGGCCCTGAACAGCCTTGGCGGCAGCGGCGGCGGGGCGACGGTCAGCATCGGCAGTTCGGCCAGCAGCACCCCGATCAGCGGCCTGGCCAATCGCACCAGTTCCGTGGGTGGCGGCATGGGCGGCGGCATCAGCAGCATGGGCGGCGTGGGGAGCGTGGGGGGCGCCGGCGGCATGGGAGTGGGCAGCAGCGCCTATGGCGGCCAGACCCGCACCATGGGCACCACCGGCGCGGCCAATCCCAACGGCACGCCGACCACCGGCAGCTCGTTTACATCGCGGTTGAATAATATCATCAATCGCGCCGGTGGCACCGGCGGTGCCGGCGGCAATGGCCAGGATCAGATCGTCTTGTTTGGCCAGACCAAAATCATTCCGAATTTGAGCAGCAGCACGCTGCTCATCTATGCCACCCGCAAAGACATGGAGGCGATCAAGGAAATCATCGCCAAGCTGGACGTGCCGCTGGCGCAGGTGCTGATCGAAGCGGTCATCATGAACGTGAAAATCGGCAGCACGTTTGATTTCGGAATTTCGGCCGCGCAGAACGCCGCGCAAAACGGCAAGGTCATCGGCGGCGGCGGCATGAATAATGGAAACACGTTCGCCAATTTTGTACAAACGATCAGCACCAACGGCTTGTCCACGTTCTCCTCCGGCCTGGGATCAAACAGCTCCTCGGCCTTTAACAACTCGCTGCCCGGCGGCGCCAGTTATTTTGCCAACATCGGGCCGAACTGGGATGTGGCGGTGACGGCGGCACAAAGCGACAACAACGCCAGCATCATCCAGCGGCCGCGCATCCAGACCTCGCAGGCCAAGGCGGCACAGTTCTTCGTCGGCGACACCGTGCCCTATGTCACCGGCAATTCCTATGGCGGCTACGGCGGCAACGGGGTTTCCTATTCGCAGTTGTCCGTCGGCGTGGAACTGGATGTGACGCCCTTCATCAACCCGGACGGGCTGGTGGTCATGCAAATCCAGCAGCAAATTGACGACCTCAACGGCTACACCGACATCGCCAGCGTGGGCAAGGTGCCCAACACCATCAAACGCACGCTAAACGCCGAAATTTCCGTTCGCGATCGCGACACCGTCATGCTCGGCGGGTTCATCAAATCGGACAAATCCCACACCCAGTCCGGCGTGCCGTTCCTCTCGGACATTCCCGTGCTGGGCAACCTGTTCAAAAAGCGCAGCGACTCCAAGGACCGGCAGGAGTTGATTGTGCTCATCCGCCCCACGGTTCTGGCGACGCCGGAAATCGCCGCCAAAAACACCATCAAAGAATCCCAGCGCCTGCCCGGCATTTCCGGCGCGGCCGCCGAGGATGCCGCTTATGAACGCAAGCTCATTGACGCCCAGCGGAAAAAAGAGCTGAAGAAGGCCAAAGCCGGCGGTCCGGCCGATGGCTTTTTCAATATCAAGATGGAAGATGAAACCAATCAACCGTCGAATTTCGGTTCCGCGCCACAAGCAGGAAAACCGGCAATGCCAACCAATGTTCCCCCCGCAGTGACCGCCGGCACGAAGGCCGCCAGCCCCGCCCAGCAGGAAAAGCTCGACGCGCTGCTCAACCGTTACACCGCCGGCAACATGACTGAGAAGGAATATATTGCCGCCCGCGACAAAATAATTTCCGGCGGAAAATGAGCGGGCTGGTTTAGAGCGGGGCAGGTGAACCGGTGGCCGTTTGGAGGAAGATAATGTTTCTCTCTCACCCCTCCTTGATTTCCATCGCGAGCCGCCGAGGCGGGCGGGATTATTCATTGGGCAGAGGGCGGCGCGCGGCCGTTTTACCCCTTGGGCTTATCGGACGAAGGCAGCAGTTCCTCCAAACTTTGAATCGGATGCAGGGGCACCAGCAGCAGTTTGGGAATATAAACCGGCGTCGGCCTGGGCTGCCCCAGCGTGCCGGTCACCTTGCATTCAAATGCCTTGCTTACCGGCCATAAGACGGTGCTGAACAGCGAGCCGAACAGCGGCGTGGCGCGCATCAACTGCGCCGTCACCCGTGCGTTCACATTTTCCGCCAGATCCACCGTGCCATAGTACGCCAACTGGGCCAGAGCGGTGTGGATTTTCAGCGAGTCGGTGTAAATCACGCCGTTGGTCATCGTGAACTGGCCCGCCGCCTCCGTCGCCCGGTTGTTGCCCCAGCCCGGGGTCAGCTTGTTCAGCAACGGCGAAAGCAGCCCGAAAATCGGCACGTTCCACAGCAAGCCATCCCGCATCTTTAGCGCGCCCAAGCCATTCCACGTCCGCCAGTCATCCGAATTCGCGCGGGTCACCAGGATTTCGCCGGACAACGCCCCCTCCAGCAGGTTCGTCGAGGACCACAGCGCCAGTCCCATCCGGTGCAAATCAGTGTTCGTGCCGCTCATGAAAAAACTGAACTCCGTGCCCGCGCCCGGCGTTTTCAAATCAAATTTTCCCCAGCCGCGGGTCTGGCCGCCGTAGGTCTCCGCCACCGCGTTGGTGATAACCAGGTAGTTCCCCAGCCAGTGAATCGTGCCCCGGATGCGCGGCGTCTCAAACTTCCGCCAGCGGAACGGCGTGTCGCCGACAATATCAAAACGCAGGTCCGCGTCATCAATGACCAGTTCACCCTCCGCATCATGCCGCAGCGGCACGAGGCCGTTCACCTGTGCCGTGGGGATGGCTAAAAACTGATACGGCTCCATCGCCACGGCGGTCTTTGGCCCGATGGCCCGCCCCACCACGATGGGGTCCACATTTCCCGCGCCGCCGGCAAAAATTAACTTCTGGCCCGCGAGGTCCAGCGTCAGTTTTTCCGCCGCAAAAGTCTGCGCCCCTTGCGCCCGCGAAATTTGCGGATGAAAAAATTCCGCCGTCAGATTGGAATAAGTGAAATCCGCCGCCAGCGTGTCCACCGTCTGGCCGCGAATCGCAAAATCTTTCAGCCCCAGCCGCCCGCCCGCCGCGAGCTGGCGGAAATCCGTCAGATTGCCCGAGGCCGCCAGCGTCAAGGCCAGCGGATCGTGAAAGCTTAAATGCTGAAACCCCCGCACCGCATTGCTCGTGGTCAAAAACGGCCGCACACTCGCCGCATCCAAGGAACCGTCAAGCCGGCCGCGGAAATTCCGGGTGGTGGTATCCACCTCGCCGTTCAGCCGCAGCCGTGTTCGCGCCTGCGTCAGATTCAAATCCGGCACGCGCCAGACCTGATTGGAATACAAGAAATGCGTCCGCAACCGGTCAATGGCCAGGCCGCGCGCCACCGTGCCGGCCAGCACCAGCTCGCCGCGCAAGGCCAGCGAACGCACATCGTTTCCGTCGGCGGTCAGCCGCAGGGTCAACTGGGACTGCCCGCCAAATTTGATGGTGGCCAGCGTGTCGGAAAAATTCCGCAGCACGTCGCCGGTCCCGCCGGTCCCGCCGGCGGGGCCGGTCGCACCAGAACCGCTGGCGGCGGGGGCGGAGAACAGCTGCCAATGGCGGACTTCCGGCGCATGCGTCACTTCGCCGGAAAACAGAATCCGTACACCGTGAAAATGGGCGCTGAAATGGTCGAGGGTCCAGGTGTCATTCGTGCCAAACCGCAATTCCGCCTGGAGATTGGTCAGCGCCAGCCGGTTCGTCGGCGAGGGCGGCAGCGTGAATTTTCCATCACGCAGCACGAGGCCGTCCACTTGCAGGCGGCGGTGGAGCAGCTCGGAATAATTCAGCCGCAAGCGCACCTCGCGCGCCGAGAAGACGGGGCTGTCGGGGGTTTGGGGCTGGCCGAGGCGGACATTTTCGGTAACGACGCCATGGACGAAGTGCAGGCGCATCCGGGAAAATTCCAAAGCCACGCCGCGGGCGTGGAGGTCGGCGACAAGGCTCGTTTTTACGAAATCCGGCAAGCCGACGCGGTTGAGCCAGAGCAGCGCGGCCAGCACGGCGAGCACCGCCAGCCAGACCGCCCGGCGGAACCAGCGGAAGGTGAGACGGCATTGGCGCCAGAAGCCGGGCATATCACGGGGCGTTGGGCGGAATCACCAGATACAACTTGGCGAATTGGTAAAGCGCGGAAGGACAGACAAACACCCAGCGTTCGCCCTCCATGGTCACGGCGGCCAGACCGGCCTGCGAGGGCAGTTCCGTGCCGAAGTCCACGGCCTGTTTTTTCCCATCCTTCAATTCAATCGCCACTTGGAATCCCTCCGGCGCGAGGCCGAATTTTTCGGGCGCGGTGACATTGCGCGCCACCCAGCGGGCAGCGGTCATTTCCCCGAACTGCCGGACGATCATTTCCATCCAGCGCGCATCGAACACACCCGGCGAGCCGCCCGCCAGCGACCATTTTCCGGCGGCGTCGCGGATCAGCTGCCGGGTCCTGCCGTTCTGACGGATGGTCATTTGCGCCACGTCGTTGGTGCTGAAATTCCACACGCGCCGGTCACGGAATTCCCAGCCATTATCGGGCAACCGGTCGAAATCTGCCAGCGCCAGCGCATAGACATAATCCTCGTCCGCGCGCTTCACAAAAATCCGGTTGGTCTCACTGGCGCCAAACAGCAACTGCGCGATGACGCCGTTCGTGGCGCCCGGCGCGGCGCGCAGGATGATTTGACGGACCGGCGTGGTAAGGCCGAAGCTCTTCAAATCCGCGCCGGTGTTCAAATCCTTCACGAATTCCACCGTGCGAAAACCGGCCAGCGACTGGAGCATCGCCTGCACGCTGCCGGCGTCGGCGGGATATTTTTCACCGACCAGCGCCCAGTCATTGGAACCGCGCTCCCGGAGGATGAAGCTGCTTTCGCCGCGCACTTCGATTTCCGACACGGGCCGGGAGAATTCCAGCAGGTGCGCGTCCCGAAAATCGTTCACCGTGCCGCGCCACGGCGTGAAGGCGCTTTTGGCGAGCGCCACCACGGCGCTCCAGCCCTCGCGGCGCGCAAAAACCAGCTCCGGATTTTCCGGGGCGATTTTGCCGGCGTGAACGGCGGCCAGGAGATTGGTGCCGTGCCCGAGCCAGACATCCAGCTCGGCGGGCTGCAATCCGAAAGTGGCCAAGTCGGCTTTGGCATCATCGGAGACAAACTGCGCCACGCGGGCGGTGCGCAATTGCTGCAGCGCGGCCGTGATGCGCGCGCCATCGGCGCGAGCCAGCAGCGGCCGCGTCATGCGCCAGAGATGATTGGTCGCGTCCTGCCGGAGTTCGATGGCCTTGGTGCCGTTGGTGATGACAATCCAGTCGCAGTCCGTCCCCGCCGCCAGCAGGGCGGGGTCGCGCCATTCGCTGGCGGACCGGGGCAGTTGCGGCAGCCAGGCGGTATCGGTGATGAACACGCCCTCCACGCCCACGACGCGCACATAAACCTGGTCGCCGGGCGCGGTGGGATTGCCGACGAGCAATTGCCAGCGCTGTTCACCGGCTTCGGCGACGATGGAAAAGCGCGGGGTTTCGAAACCGAATTCGGCATCGGAATTTTTGCGGCCGCGCAGTTCGCCGGCGGTGAGGCGGAGCGCGGGTGAAAGTTTTTCCAGGGTGGCGAGCACCGATTCGATGGCGGCGGCCGACGCGGGATAAGCTACCGGCCGTTCCAATTGCCAGGCGCCGTTGGTGCGGACGACGCTGATTTCCCGGGTGCCGGCGGGGATGATTTGCAGGCTGGCGACCGTGGCGGCGCGAAAGCCGGACAGCAAACCGGGAACCGCCGGCGCCCCGGCCTGGAAGTGGTGTTCAAAAATCCAGATGAACGCCGCCAGCGAGCCGGCGAGCACGAACCAGATGACAGTGGTTTTGGATTTCATTTTCGGCGGACGAGCCAGACCAGCCAGCCAAAAAACAGCACGCCGCCGGGCAGCGCGCCAAGCAGCAGCCAGCGCAACTGCTGCTGTTGCTGGCGGGACAGGAGCAGGCGGAATTCGGTGACGGGCCGGGGTCCAATGCCTTCCAGCAACTGCGGCCGGTCGAGCAGCCAGTTGGCCGCGTAGCTGACGAAATCGCGGTTGCCGCCGCCTTCGATGTAATAATTTCCAAGAAACACGGAGTCGCCCGCCACGAGGAGGCGCGCATTGCCGCGCGGGCGGATGACGCCGGCGACGGCCTTCTGTTCGGCGGCGACGAGGAGCGGATAGCTTTGCGGCCGTTCGGCGGGATGGCCCGCGAGCGTCGAGCTTTCGCTGGAGAAAGCCAGTTCCTCCACCTGCGGGAGATTGGCGGGCGCACTGGACAAATTGATTTTGGCGACGGGGCGCGGGCGGATCAGCTGCAGGGAAAGCTGCGTGAGCGGATTGACGACGGGATGCGAGCTGAATTTGCGGACGGCCAGATCATCGCCGGTGATGGTGCGGGTGCGGTCCTTGACGAAGTCGGCCACGACGTTGATGCCCCAATGCTGCAGGATGGGTTCCAGGCCGGTGGGCCGCTCGACGGATGCGAAGTTAAACAGCGCCAGCAGCCGGCCGCCTTCCGCCAGATACTTTTCAATTTTCTGCAACTCCGCGGCGGGCAGCGGCGCGGCGGGCGCAGCAATGATCAGCAGATTACAATCCAGCGGCACGCCGTCATCGCCGGCCAGTTCCAGGCTGGTGACCTTGATGTAATTCTGGGCGAGCAGGGCGCCCAATTTCAGGAAACCGAAATTTCCGTTGTCGGTGAGCGATCCCTCCCCGTGGCCTTGCAAAAAATACGCCTTGAGCGGCTGCGGATTTTGCAGCGCCAGCAGCATGGCCGTGAAGGCCTGTTCGCCATTAAACGCCACCGGCTTGCGGCGGAATTCCAGTTCTTTCTGGTCCGGTTTTTCCGGTGCGATGCGCTCCAGCGTGAATTGGGTGAGCGCGTCACCGGGAATGGTCTTGATCCGCTGGTCGCACTCGAAAATGACGAGGTTCTTGTCCGCCGCGGCGTTCAGCCGGTATTGCGCCTTGGCTTTCTCCGCTTCGCCGGCGTCGCGGACGTAGTCCACCGTGCGGATGGAAATCTTATGATTCACCGCGCGGTATTCGTTCAGGAGCGCCGCGATGTCCGGATAAAAATCATCCTTGCGGTCGTAATAGAGGGTCACGTTCACACGATTGGTGAGCGAATGCAGCACGCTGAGCGTGCGCGACGACAGCGCCAGGCGCGTCTGGGAACTCAGGTAAAACCGGTGGAATAGCTTCGCGGCCAGGAAATTCACCATCACCACCACCGCCAGCACCAGGACCGTGCGCAGTGCGACATCAAGGGCGATCTTCATCCGGCTCGCCGCCGAAAAACTGGCCCGGGATGTTTGGTCGTCGCTCATGTCATTTCCACCGGCGGCTTTCCACCACGCGCAGCGTCAGGAATAAAAACAGAAAGGTCGCGCTCACATAAAAAACCACCGCACGGGTGTCCACCACCCCGCGGGCAAAATCGTGCAGCTGCTCAAACAGGTTGAAATAGGATATCACCTGCGCCTGCCATTGCGCGGCGGACGGCATGGCCGCCGCCAGAAAACCCAGCGCGAACAGGCTCACGCCGAGCGCAAAACTGATGACTGCCGCCGCCACCTGACTCCGCGTCAGCGACGACGCGAAACAGCCCAGCGACAGGAACAGGCCGCCCGTCAGCAAAATGCCGAGGAACATCCCGCCCACCGTGCCGGCATCCAGCGCGGAATTTTGCTGTGTAAAATGCCGGATGATGAACAGGCAGGCCAGCAGCGGCAGCCACGCAACCAGATAAAAAATCAGGGCGCCCAAAAACTTGGCCGCCACCACCTGCGCATCGCCCACCTGCGTCGTCATCAGCGTTTCAAACGTGCCGCTCGCCTTTTCCAGCGCAAAGAGGCGCATGGTGATCACCGGCGTGGCCAGCAGCACGATCAGCCAGAAAAAATAAGTGCGGTAAAACATCTCGGTCACCGGCATCGGCGACGGGTCGGTGCCGAGGTTTTGCACCAGCACCACAAAGCTCAAACCGGTCAGCAGCGTCACGGCGGCGATGATGACGTAGCCCGTCAGCGAAAGAAAAACCGCCGTCAATTCCCGCCGCAGCAGGGTCCAGAAAATCTTCATTCCAGCTCCTCCTGATCCGGCCTGGTCACCTGCAAATAAATATCCTCCAGCGAATGCCGGCTGCGCGTCAGTTCGCGCAGGGGCCAGTGGTTCCGCAGGGCCAGCGCAAAAATGGCCGGCCGCAAATCCCGCCCGTCGCGCGGCGTCAGGGCGCAGCGGAAAAACTCGCCTTCGCCCGGCGCGACATCAAATTGTTCCACTTCCGGCATTTCCTCCCACGCGGCGTTCAAGGCCGCCGCCGGGGCCGCGATTTCCGCGATGACCTGGCTGCCGCCCGCCATCCGGCGCTGGAGATTTTCCGGCGTGTCCGAGGCCAGCACGCGGCCGTCGAACATGATCAGCAGGCGGTGGCACATCATTTCCGCCTCCGGCAGGATGTGGGTCGAAATCAAAACCGTGTGCTTCCCGGCCAGGCTTTTGATCAATTGCCGCACCGAGCGGATCTGCTGCGGATCCAGGCCGATTGTCGGCTCATCGAGAATGATCAAATCCGGCTCGTGCACGAGGGCGTCCGCGAGGCCGACGCGCTGCTTGTAGCCCTTGGAAAGCTGGCCGATCACCCGGCGTTCCACATCTTTCAAACCGCATTGCGCCATCACCGTCGTCACGCGCTCGCGCGATTTTTTCCAGCCGAGGCCCTTCAGCCGCGCGCGGAATTTCAGATATTCCCGGACCCGCATTTCCGCATACAGCGGATTGTTTTCCGGCATGTAGCCGATGCGCCGTCGCGCCTCCTGGGAATCGTGAAACACATCAAAGCCGGCCACGCGCACCGTGCCGCTGGAGGCCGGCATGAAGCCCGCCAGCACGCGCATCGTCGTGCTCTTGCCCGCGCCGTTCGGCCCGAGCAGGCCGACGATCTCGCCGCGCGCCACGGTGAACGAAATATCGTCCACCGCCGTGCGACCGGCGTAGCGCTTGGTCAGATTGGAAACTTGAATCATCACGCTGCGAACCGTTGAAAAATCAAACTCAGCATAGCCGGAAAATGCCGGCGGCGGCGAACAAAAAGTTCAACCATCATTCCTTAAACAGGCAGCTGCCGGCGGAGTTGCGTTCAAAATAAAACCCGTTTCCGGTGCCCAGTGGCTCTGGCCCATCAGGGTTGGGCTGACGAAAAAGCGTTTCCCAAGTTCATGGAATCTTTTCTTGCCGGCCATATCCCTTGGGAAATACCGGGAGATTTTCGTAGAGCAGAGAACTGAAAGAGGGATGATCCCAGTGGTATCCCTCGGGGCGGATTTTATCGAGAACCATTCTGGTGTATTTCATCTCCAAGCCCATCCGGTCGTGGTAGTGGTGGTAAACCATTTCATAAACCGGCCGGAATTCACCCCGCTTATCATTGGATATTTTTTTGTTCAAGTGGTTGCCAAAAACATCCGGAACGGGATTATACGGCACCTCATAGTTGAGATTGTATCTGGCCGCATATTCATAGCCGGCGGCCACCCGATGGTCGAAGGCGCCATAAAGGTCATCCCCCTGTTTCCAGGCCACTTCGCAAAGGTTGCCAAGGAATCCCAAGCCCAACTGGGTATGAGCCTGATCGCGCCCGCTTTCCTGACATTGCCCTGAGGCGGCAATGTAATTGGGTATGGCCCCGTTGGATTTTCCGGTTTGTGCATACTTCAACGCATCTTCATACATACCACGGTCGTCAGTGAATATGCCGATGCACAGGGTGGTCAGAATCATGGAGGCATCCCAGTTGCCATTACTCCCCGGCTTGTAGCTTTTGATCAGCGGATAAAAAACCTCCCGCATCATCTTTTTAAACTGATATTGGGCGGCGGGCGGCCACCGGTTGGAAGTGTGTTTGATTAATTCCGCCGCATTGCAAAACTTAAACCCGACAATCCCGGCCAGGAGTTGCTGGTCCGAACCTTGGATGGTTTGCAGGGTATAAGACCAGGCATTGATTATCTCAATGGCTTTATCCGCATGCTGCGGGTCCCCGGTCAAAACCCATTCAATCGCGTGGAGGTAAGAGGCATATGATTTGTTGCTGCCAGCCGCAAAGTTGTTTCCGAAATTGTGGGTCATCCGATACAACCTTGCGTGTTACGCATGCGTGATGGGAAAACTAAAGATTGCAATGGAACGGCTCAAGCAAGCGATTGCCCTTGCTGGAAAAGACGAAGACATCCGACTTCAAGCCCTTGACGACCCTGATTTGGAGAAGATTTGGACACTGGTTCCTGCGATCTGATTGAAGGATTATGCCATTGATTGAAAAGATCGTCAGCGGTGGACAAACCGGCGCAGACCGTGCCGCCCTTGATTGGGCGATTGAAAACGGCATTCCGCATGGCGGCTGGTGCCCCAAGGGGCGACTTGCAGAGGATGGTCCAATTTCTTCACGCTACAACCTGACGGAATCTTCCAGCAAAGATTATCTTCAGCGGACGGAATGGAACGCCAGAGACAGCGACGGGACGGTTGTGTTCACCATTGCAGCAACTCTTTCGGGTGGATCAAAACGAACCGTCCATTTTGCTGAGAAGCACAAAAAACCCGTGGTTCACATTTCCAGCGCAACAGAACAGCCCGCTGAACTACTTGTGGATTTTATTCGTTCAAATGGCATTCGGATTCTAAATGTGGCCGGCTCACGTGGTTCTAAAGAGCCGGAGATTGGCGAGTTCGTGAAGCAGATATTGGCGATGTATTGATTATGAACGCACAACAAATTATTTACGAACAATCTGCGATTGATGAGGAAGTAAAACGCATTGCAGACCGATTGGGATTTGAGGCTGTTTATGACGGTGTAATCTCGCCAGAGCACTACGTTTTGAGACCAATTAAAGTTTCGTGGATTTTACGTGAACCACATGATTCAGGCGGTGATTATGACTACAAAGAAGACATAATTGACAAGTTGAGCAAAAACAAGATTGGGCGCAGCAAATATTTTGATCCCATGAGGTATCTGGAGTATTCGCTGGATAATAATCTGACTTTTTACGAAGACATTCCTAATTCTGACGAGGATGTAAATATATCAAACATGTTGCTCAACACAGCTTTTACAAACATCAGCAAAATTGTGGGTGGAGCCAGAGTCAGAGATTGGGGAATATTTTGGCAGAACGTCGAAATATTTAGTTCAGTGGTGAAGCGGCAAATTGAAATTGCGAATCCAACAATCATTGTCGCATCTGGAACAATTGATTTTTTCAGGCATTATGGTTTTCTCGAAAACTCCACCGCATACCCGAAGAGCTATCGTAATTATTATGCAGTCGGAAAACGTATAATTTTGGACTGCTACCACTTGAGCTATCCATTTTCACAGGAAGAACTATGTGATGACATCATTTTGGCCCTAAAAGATGCGAAAGACAGAGGGCTGCTTAATTGACAAACAACGGCACAATTTCCCGATTCATCCAAAATAAGATCGGGTGCATTTGAACCCGCAACATGTTGCGGGTTTGGTTTAATCTCAATTGTGTCGGATCTAAAATCACGCCGTCATGCCTGTAGATTTCCGGCCTCAGTCCGCTTCATATCTTTTCCAAATTTCATCAACTCGCCAGCAAGGTCGGGGTGGGTGAGAATTGAATCAACCCAGCACTCGTATCGTGGCTGGGGTTTGACACAATAACGGTCAACGTCATAATCGTCCGCTGGGTGGTTGCTGGCCATAAAATCAAATCTAAAACCTGTGCTGAAAAGACGGCAACACTTTCTGCCGCAGTAGTCATATTGGCGGGGTTGAGATTGATAATCAGCGACCAGTTTTCCTTCCAGTTCAATCAAACGAAGTTGGCAAGCATATCGCTCTGCGCTTCCGGGGTCGTTATCCAAAAGCATTCTCCTCAATCTCTTTTCCTGATGACCAAGCGTGATCCCACTGAAGAAATGCAATTGTGACACCCCCATGCGCCACAAAAGAGAAAGCAGGAAGAGCTTCATTTTTGCATAATCAAAGCCTTCTATTATGAGTTTTCTTGGCACTGCTGACGTTGTTGGATTTCCATTGGAATCAATACGGGAGAACCTGAGTTTCTTTCCGTAAGGAATTTCTGAGCGGGTCGTGTCGGAAAAGGCAGCGATAGATCCTCTGTAAAAATCCGAAACCCATCGTTCGTAAACGCAGAAACGTTGTTCGCATTCATCACAGAGAAGCCGTTCTCTTTGCCCCTTTTGTAGCAATCCTAATTGGGGCCTTCCATCAAGTCCGTAGGTGTTAAATCGGCGAGGATTTTCTTCGTAAAGTGGGGCGTGGAGGAATTCTGGAATGATGTGCGATTCCCTCAGTGGCCGGGATTGCTGACATAGGGCACAGATTGTTCGTTTGTTGCCGCTCATTTATTTCGCCTGCTCACTTGTCGTCGCCGAACTGCACAACCGGAAACCGTGGCTCCAAATCTTTGAATCCAGCCATCCCCAATATCATGTAGCCGTAAAACCGGCTTAAGAAAATGATGCTGGAGTAAGATTTTATTAATTCCCCTTTTGACATCCCGCCATCATCGGATGTAAGCCAGTCTGGATGTGCGTTACGATGTCGTAGATCCCGATGCAAATCCAATGCTTTGTCACATGCCTTAATCCATTTTTCAGAAAAATATTCTGCCCTGAATTTATCCATGTCTGCCTTCCGCATTTTTTCGGGGTAGTAGTCACCAACTTTAAATGGACGATTATTGATGGTGCGAAATACTGCCTCAAGAATCGTGGCCAATAGCAATTCCTGGGCTTGTGCGGTCTTTTGGAGTGACGCATCTACCATCTGGTGAAAAATTCTCCATGATGTTTCAGCGTAAATCCCGCCTTTAAGAAAAAATCCAGTCAGTTTCAAAAATGCGATTTTATTGAAATGCCAACATTCCATCACGCCCATATCTTGGTTAAGCAAAGGCTGAAAAAAATAGTTGAGACTTTTTGCCTCCTCCGGGCAGTGCAAATCCTCAATCTCGGAACCATCTCGTAAATTATTTTGCTTCGTTATCCATACCGTCTGCGATGAGATGATTGATAATGCTTTTCTAGCAGCTTCACCAAGCCGCAAAGCATCTTTTCTGCCCCAACGGTTTTTGTTCAATGCCCAGCTTAATTCAAATTTACCATCTGCAGGTGAATACCCTGAAATACTCCAATTCTCTTTGTCATCATGAAATAGACCGCTTGAGTAATGATCGATTAGTTGCTGTCCTCCAAGAGTGGTATGCGTATTAAGGTGGTCTGGGAATTCCAATTTCTCTGCGGTCAGAAATTCAGCAGATCCTGACCAGTATTTTGATGGCGTCTGATTGATTCTCGGTCTTTTGGATACAAATATCACCCGCTCCAAGTTCATTGACAGGTGATTATCCGGTCGGAACGAATGTTTCTGGCTAACGGGAAACGCTCTAGGAATGATAGCTCTACCTACATTCCTGACAGCTAAGAAAATGGGGAACGTGTCTTCCTTGGTGTTAATGATGATGGGATTAACAGGCTTGAGTGAATCTTTGATGCCGAAGTTTTTGTCCAAAAGTGCATCAATGTGAAACCCGGTCTTGGGGTCCCATGTCAAAAATCCTTGCCCCTTAAAACTTTCTCCTCGGTAAGAAAATCGCACCCCATCCAAAACATATTTTGCAGGATTGTTGTAATCCATTTTTATCCTCTCGGCAGGGCGTCAACCCGTCACCATAGCGCAATGAAACCCATGATCGAACCGATGATGAAGCAAGCGAAAGAAGCATAGGGAATCGCATAATCCCAAAAATCTTCTTTGGCCAATCTATTGTCCAAATTAATTATTTCCTCCCAAGTATTTGCGCCTGAATAATAATCCTCAACCAGTTTTTTCCAATTTCTAAACAAATTGCTCATGTGGTGGAACTGTTTTGCTCTGCTCACTCCTACCAGAATGACGCCAATGATAAAGAACGCTAACGAGATTTTGACTCCAGAAGCGATTTTTGTCGCTCCAATGGCTCCAATGAAGGCAAGCGTTGTCGCTGCCCCGCCAGAGTTTATGAGAAAAAGTTGTTGGAGGGCGGTTTGCCCAGTCTCTTTATCAAGCTCGTAAAGCTGCTTCCACCGCCGATCAATGATATCTGCACGATTTTTTCTCTGCTCGTCTGTCATTTCTGGAGGTTTCATTTGGGGTCACAGTGTGGATATTTTAAAGCCGCTTGACCTTTCGTAATACGCCCTGCTTTTCTTTAATGCACAGGAAATCTTCAATTTGATGCGCCTTCATTTTTGTAAATTCGGGATACTTTTTTACCAAATCAGACATTTCTAAAATCTCTTTGCCCTTCTCATAAATTCCGAGAGTGATTGCTCCCATTCGTGTTCCTGCGTGCAGATAAACCTTTTGTGGAAAAATCCCCATGCTGATGCCAATCCTGAATGCCGTGTCATACCAATACAATTCTCCAGCGAAGGGGATTTGTAGTTTTGATTTCACGAGTGCATGGAGCGTATCAAAATCTTTGCATTCCAAAATCTCAGGAATGGATGCCAGCAGGATTTTCTCAGCTTTTTGTGGAACTTGGGGTTGATACTCTAAATTCCATTGATGAACGAATAATTTGCCGTTTTGGTCTCTAGCTTGTGCTGCCCTTTTGATTGCATCCTCAATTTTTAATCCACGAAAGATATCCATTTCCTCACGGGGACAACATCCATCCTGCTCAAGGAATTCCGCCACGATGTCTGCGAGCATGTTCGCTTTGCCAGATGCCTTTTTGTCTGTGCAACCCATAGGGAAGCGAGCGTAACAATCATCGCCGGTAGCGGCAAGTGCAACCCCTTGGTAAAAAGTCACGAGTGCCCGAATTCGTCCCGCTGACGATTATGCCGCTGGACTTCAAATACCAGAAATGGTTCCATTAGATTGATAAAAGCCTACTGGGACTCGTTAAATCCGTGCAAGAATTAAACGCCATGAAATCATACTTGTTGTTGATCTTTGCAGCTTTGTTCCAATCAATGGCCCATTCCGAAGTGTCAATTACAGGCGTTGGAGAAGTGTTCAGCTTGAATATTTCTACAGGGCAAGTTGCGTTTGTTTCTTATCATTCCACGGATGCGGGGCCGGATTATCCGTTGCTGATTGCCAATGGGAAAACGAATGTATTTCCATTGGTTTTTGGTAACCAGTCACAACCGCTGGCTGTTTTAGTTGGTCCGATTCAATTACTGAAGACAAATTTAGGGAATCGTATCATTAGCTATCAGATATTGACTGGTAGCCAGATACGGTCTGAAATTGTGACAAGCGATTCTACGAATGTCATATCTGTTCCAAATGGAAAAACAATAAAGTTTTTAAATCCTCAGCCACTGCCTAGCGTAGAGATTTCTGTAAATGTTACCTTTCAAAACGGCGGAAGAGAAATTACTAGTTCGATTTATGGAGGTGAAGAGTTTACCGGACCACTTTCCATCAATATTAAATACCCTATGCCGCAATTTAATACAAATTACGTGGCGATTTACCCTTATTTCTTCAAGGAAGACTCAGTGGTTATGCCTGAATTAAAATTAATTCAAGGTCCAACCGGTGCGTTTCAAATTGGCGTTGATAAATCCATAGACCTTTTAAATTGGTATCCTGTTATTATCCACAATACATCCGAGGAACAGAAAGCGTTTTATCGGCTTAGCATTTCTCGATAGCGAAAGGGTTCCAACAAACCGCAACGTGTTTCGGGTCAAAACTGGCAGATTCGTCACGAATGTCCCCAAAGTTGGGGTGTGGCATACTGTTCACAAACCCTTTCCAAGCTCGCCGGATGGGGTCAGGAGCGGTCAGGGTCGTTGGGACATGGCAAAATACCCAGACGGAACAGGATGCGCCAGAGGTCAAACGGATATGAGGTGCCTTATTTTGAGGCTATGCAACCCGTTTGCTTTTGTAATGGATCAGCAGAAGGGACGCTCCCACAACAATGAGGATTGAGCTTCCCCCCAAAGCGGTGCCTGCTTCTTCTTTGATGTTAGCACGCAATGCATCTTGATTTTGCCTATCGCCCAAATTTAGTTCCATGACCGTTTGCATACTTGCCGAATTTAATTTTGCCTTCAAAGCGGCTTCTTGATCGAAATAATCGTGTCCCTTTGCCAAAATAATAAGTAACCCAATACAGAGAAGTCCCCATCCCCAATTGCGTTTTTTGTTGTTAGGAATATTTTCGGTTTGCATAGTGCTTGATGTTTTATGTTGGTTTTACGGTCAGTGATTTTGCTGTTTGACTCGATTAAAGATAGGACTTGAAATGCCCATTTTAATCGCCTCCCTGTTCAAAGGTTTCAATTTGTCTTTCGAGAGAATGGTGTAAAACGTTGGATTTACATTGAAGGAGGGATCGTCATAAACCGTGCAAATGCCATCACCGCTCACACGCTCCCATTTGCCTGAAAATCTACCGCCCTCGCCATAGTCTGTTAGCGAAGTGCCGTCAGCATTGAGATGCAATGTTAAAGTCGGGGAACCGTCACTCTTAAAGACGCCGGACATTTCCTCCTGCGTGTAGCCAAGATTTTTCCCGCAACCAGCGCCCAATGCCATAAGCGCAATGATGAGCAAAGTTGTTTTGATGATTGCGCTCATGGCTGAATGATTATGGCTTTGAACCAACTCACCAAACGACTGAAGATGCGTCAAGATAAAAGGGGGACTATAGTCCCTGTCATTACCGATTTTGTTAATGGCAAAGTTGTAGGGTGCTAAAAAGAGATCTGGCGAAATCATTTGGCGTCGTGCTCCGCAACCGCAGAAAAGCGGTAAAAATGACCCAAGAAAAATTAAGCGAGAGAGCGGATGTTGATGTGAAAATGATTGGGCGGATCGAAACTTTTATTCGGAATCCCAGTTTGAACTTGGCCGATTCTCTCGCCAACGCACTTGATGTCCCGTTATCCCAATTGATTCAAGAGGCAGAAGATTTGCGGCGGGAAAAATCCGGCATAAAAAAGAAACGCTAAATCAAGTCACGTCTCAACGCACCCAAATCATGCCCTCGGTGATTAAAGCGTCAAAGAAATCTTTGCGATCCCGGCGGATTTGGGGTCCGTGCAGACGGTAAAACCTCTCCGTCGATACCAATCCGGCAAATCGGGATTGTCCTTGAAGTCGTATTGCTTTACTTCGCCCTCAATCCATTTCAACGATTCCGACTTTGCGAAACCTTTTAAGAATTCAATCATCGCCGTGCCAAGACCACGCTTTTGATAATTGGTGATTCGCCAGCGTTCCGGCGGAAACGAGCCAAGATTCCAGATGAATAAATCTATAAAAAACCACGGAGGACGCAGGGCTTTGTCGTATATGTGAAAGTCATCAACGTATAAAACGTCATCGCCTTCAATGTGGTAGTTGACGTAACCGACACGATGGCCACGATGCTCAATGTTGAATCGCTTGAAGATTTCCGAATCCAAATCGCTTGCAATCACGAAGTATGGTCTCCCGTGCTTGTCGTGGATAATGGATTTCTTAAATCGTTCTAACATACGCCTCACACACTTAGCTGATAAGTCGCCGCTCTACACTATAATGGAGGTTTCGATCCACCAAGCTGGCATTCATTTCCTCACAACGCTTCGCAGCTTCCTCGTAGGTTTGAAAGATAATCACCTTGCCGTCTGCATCCACATGACGAGTTTTGACTCGCCCAAAATATCCTCCAGCAGACCGTTGACCAAAGATGGTGTAAGTCATTTTCATATCAATGAAAACTCAACGCATCCAAAATCCAAACCATACCCTCGGTGTCCTGTTCACAATGCTTCTCAAGGTGAATTAATTTTTGAAAATCCAAATTTTTTAGCCAATGCGTCAAGATTACATGAGCATTCCAACACATAATTACCAATCTCATCATGCTTATATGCTTTGTGAATAGGCAACATTGTTGCCACTCTTGCTCTAATTTTATCAAACGAACCTGAGCGGTTGATCATTGAAAATGACCTTGCGTTCATGCCAAAAGCAAACTTGTAAGAACGACCGAAATTCGGCGGGAACTTCACCGTAAAGATGTTATCCGGGAAACGAGCTTTTAGTTTTTCCATCAAGAACGCACGGAACTCCCTCTCCTTTTGATCTTCAAAGGCAACACGTGTATAACGAACACCTTCTTCTGGAGTCCACTCAAACGGTAAAGACTGCTCTAATGAACCACTGCACCCACTCGGCTCTTTCCATACTTTCTCCTGCCTGTTTAGACGCTCATGTCCAAATTTTGAGGCCATATATTTTCCTTCTAGCTTTATGATGATTCGGATTTTTCAATCAGTGGCGTTAGCCAAAATTAACTAGCTATAAGAATGAGAGCCATAAGAATCGTCTGAGGGGAAGCGATTGATCAAACCAGTCTCAACGCATCCAAAATCCAAACCATACCCTCGGTATCCTGACCGCAATATTTCTCAAGGGCACGACGCACCCGCTTCCGTTCTGATTCGCTGACATCGCCAAAAGTTACCCGCAGATATTCCCGGCTGGCCGCTCCACCCTCTTGAATTTCCAAACTCGTGTAATCCTTGCCCGTCAACGCTGGGAGAACCAGTTTCATTGATGCGCTGCCGCACTGATCTGGATGATAAAACGTGAATGATTTGAATGGATTCAGCAAATCCACGACCCGGCCATTTACCGCCGTCACCCATGATGCGTATTCCGGCAAAACCACGGCACATTCTTTCATCCGACTTTTCTCAAACGGCGCATTAAAAGCCACGATGGAGCCGGTAGGTTCAATTGAAGATTTCAACTGACGCATGAAATCCCCTCGTGGATCGTTCCTGCCCTCAGCCAGAAATTTACGATGCTCGGGCTTCATTCCCGCCTTGTGAACGATGTGAAGTGAAAATTGAAATGGGACTTGTTGGTATGGCCGTGTGCCATCAAACATCGGGATCGCCATTTGAAATGTTTCAAAATCCAAGAAATGCAGGGGGTATTGCAGTCCCTTCAAAAAGGTCTGGATCTGGGTTTTCTTGGCGTATGGTTTCCCGCTAATTGCCACTTCCCTTTGAATCTCTTGCTTTGCCGACAACGAATAATCATCAGGGATGTCAGCGAGACGCAGCACACCACGTTTCAGCAAATCCCATCCACGCCCCTTTTTATCGTCGTAAAGATCCAGAACATTCTGCGGTGGGAGGAATTTCCAGCAATGGTCATGCAGGGCACAGGTGTATGGAGAATCACACTGTTTCCCGATTTGGATTTCAGGACATTTGGCGGCACGAATGACTTTTCCCATGTCGCCGATCTGGTCTTCAATGCCGTGGGAGTATTCAGCCACTTCCGCCGTCACGTCACGGAGCGTAAAAAATTCCTTCGGGTCAATCTCCCCGTGCCGGACGAATTGATTATTGATGTGGCAGAGGAAGCAGCGACGAATTTTTATTCCAGCCTCCGTAAACACCCAGACCTGAAATGCGACATCGGGGATGTGTGCATCCTTCAACGACGTGGTTGATTTGACCTCAATGATGTCCCATTCGTTTTTGCCAACGGGATTCAGAATATCGGCACGAGCATATCCGCCGTTGGCCGATAGTGTGGCCTCAAAGATTGGGCGCCGTGACGCAAGATGCTTTTGGGTCAACTGGATTGCGCCCTCGAAATCTTTGGGATCGGTATCAATCTCAACGCCATTGGGAAACATTTTCTTGGCAAATGCTCCCACCTCATGCCCTTGGTCAAACACCGCTTGCAGGGAATCATCAACTGCGGGGAACAGATGCTTGGCGTTGTAGTCGCACCACAACAATTTGTGACATTGCAGGCCGTGAAGGAATTTGGACTTTGAAATGTATGGGCTGCGGCTCATCACGTTGGCCTATCATTGAAGGCCAGAAGGTTTGCCAGAGCAAGGGCCATTTGTCGGGCGGTATCGGGGCATGAAATGCAATAAAAGCCAATCTTCACAAGCGTTTCATTGATTTTGTTATATCACTACGTAGTAGAAGCACAACGTCTGGCCGATGCAAAATCTCGCGGAGACGAAACCGCGCTGGCGGCGGGGCGTGGATTCCGTCTTTGAAATCCAGGCGCGGCTGCTGGGGGTCAGCGGGCTGCTGCCGGCGGATTTGACCCGGGCGCAAAAAAGCTCCGACACCTTTCTCCGCCGTGCATGGGATGGCTGGTGGCGCGACCGCGAGGAATTTTCCGACTGCACCCTGCCGCGCGCAGCCTGGAAATTTCACGGCCTGCGCCCGGCCAATCACCCGCAGCGGCGGCTGGCGCTGGCGGCGCACTGGCTGGCGTCAGGAAACCTGATGGCCAGTATTGAAGCCTGGTGCGCGGCGGAACTGCCGGATCTGAAATTGCTCGCTTCGCTGCGCGAAATTCTCCAGGTGGAGCGCGATGATTTCTGGTCGTGGCACTGGACGTTCAAGTCCGCGCGGCTGGCCCAGCCGCAGCCCTTGCTGGGCGAGGCGCGGGTGACGGATCTGGCGGTGAACGTCGTGCTGCCGTGGCTGTGGATTCGCGCGCAGGAAGGCGGCAACGAAGAACTGCAGGCGGAAATCAGCCGGCGATATTTCCGGTGGCCGGCGGCGGCGGACAACTCCGTTTTGAAACTGGCGCGGCAGCGTTTGCTGGGCACCGCCAGCGCCCGGATTTTGAAAAGCGCGGCGCAGCAACAGGGGCTGATGCAAATTGTCCGCGATTTTTGCGAGCACTCGAACGCGATGTGCGCGGACTGCCGGTTCCCCGACCTGGTGCGCGGCTGGGCGGCAACGGAACAGGCGGCGCACGCAGAACGCGAAGGCAGCGTGGGTTAAAAAATCCGAACCGCCTCACGCCGCCAAGCCCGTCATTTGATTTCCAGACCGGCAAACGGGGTGCCCAGGCCGCCGGACGGCGGTTCTTCGGCGACGGGAACCCTGGTCTTGGGTGCGGGCGCCGCTGCCGGGGAGGCGGAGTTTTTCTGCTTCGCCGGGGCTTCGGGCGGCATTTCACCCTTGTCTTCAGCGCGCGGATTTTTCGCGCGTTTGGCGCGCGGCAGCGGGCTGATCATCAGGTTGATGGCGCGGCCGATGAGCTTGGGCGGAAAATCGGGGTGGCCGAACGGCGCAATCTCGGCGATGAATTTTTTGACGACCTCGAAGCCGTATTCCGTGTGCTGCATTTCGCGGCCGCGGAATTTCAGGGCGACTTTCACCTTCATGTCTTCGCAGAGGAAATTCACGGCATGCTGGACCTTGATGCCGAGGTCATGCGGGTCGATGCGGGGACTCAATTGCACTTCCTTGACGGTCGAGGCGTGCTGGTGCTTGCGGGAATCCTTTTCCTTCTTGGCGAGCTCGTAGCGGAACTTGCCGAAGTCCACCAGCCGGCAGACGGGCGGCTCGGCGTTCGGCGAAATCTCCACGAGATCCACGCCGTGCTGGCGGGCCATGTTGATTGCGTCGTTCAGCAGAACGATGCCGACCTGCTTGTTGTCCACCCCGATGACGCGGACTTCGCGGGCACGGATTTTTCCGTTGACCCGGATGAACGAGGCAGGATTGGAATTGCGCGGGGCAAAAGGCCGGCTCAAGCGACCCTCTCTGGTTGAGACTGAACGGTGATAGATTGCATCAATACTGTCGTCTGGCGATTTCTTAAGATGGCGTTAATTAAGGCATTGCGGCGGCGGCGGCAAGGAAATAATCGTTACAAAATCATGGCGATAGCGCAGTCGGGGCGGTCTTGGCAACAGGGTGATGATGATGGAACAGGCGTTTCCGGTTTTTGAACAGATACCAGACGATGAACACATTTGCCGCCAGCAGCCCGCCGAGGGCGATGCGGGGATGGGTGAACATCCGGTGCGCGTCCGTCGCCGGCAGCCGCCGGCGGAGGAGCTCAAATATTTCAACGGGGATGAAGCAGGCCGATTCGCCGATGGCGAGCCAGATGGCCCAGGCGGCGCGCAAGGCCAGGCCGACGCCGCTGGTCAGCAAAAACAGCCCGAACAGCAGGGTGCCCGAGGCGATGACTTTGACATTCGCCGGGGTGAAGGTGTCCAGCCACTGGCCGACGTTGATGAAAATTTTCCGCCCCGGATCGAGCTGGATCAGCCGCAGGAAATCGTCGAACGCATCGGACAAATCCTTGCCCGCCAGCGCAAAAATGCCCAGCGCCGCCAGCAGCAACAGGAATCCTTTGCCGATTTTGAAACCGGCGATGAGTTGGAGCGTGGGGGCGCGATTCGGTTTGGGCGCGGGCGGGGCGTCGGCGGTCATAAGGTTTTACGCCGGCGGCGAGACTTTGTTCTGCGACGCCTCGATTTTGATGTAATGCAGCACCACCGGCGCCAGAATCATCCCCGGCACGCCCATCAATTTTTCCCCCAGCACCAGCCCGATGAGGGTGAGCCACATCGGATTTTTGATGCGGTCCCCGATGATCTTGCTGTTCAGAAAATATTCCAGCTTGTGGATGATCATCAGGAAAATCAGCGCCATCAGCGCCATGCGCGGCGAAAGGGTGAAGGCGACGAACACAATCAGGGTGTTGCTGATGAGATTGCCGACGATGGGCAGCAGCCCGCACAAAAAAGTCAGCGTCGTGATGACCGCGACATACGGGTAACCGTTCCAAAGCAAAAACGCGGACGTCAACACCGTGTTGATGGCAGAGACGATGATCTGCGCGCCGATGACCTTGGCGAAACTGCGGAAGAACGTCTGAAACCGCTGGCTTAATTCCCGCACCACCGTCGCGTAAAGGCTGTCCTGGGACGAGCCCGGCTCGTGCTCCGAACCCCAGCGGGCGCTCAGAAACAGGCTCGTCGCCACGACGAGGCCGATGAGCAGTTGCACGAACTTGAACGCCGTTGCCCGCGCGTGCCGCCCGAAGCCGGCCACGTCCTCCTTCGCCTCGCTGATGGCCAGTTTTTTCAGGCTCGCATAATCCGAAAAAGGCAGTTCGATGCCTTCCTGCTCGGCGTAGGTCGCGACGGCGGGGATGGTGGTTTCCGCGATTCTGGGCAGGGTGAGATACGCCTGGTGCGAAAAATAAATCATCCCCCAGCTGATGAGCGCCACCATCAGGATATAGATGGACACCCCCAGGATCTTGCTCCGGCCAAAGCTGAACACTTGCAACGCAAAGAATCCAAACAGCGCCGTCAGCAGCAGCGTGCCGAGATGCAGCACGGCGATGAGCACCAGCAACGCCGCCATGATGGCGTAGGAGATGCGGGCGGGCTGGTTCATGCGGGGAGATTAAAACATTTAAAGACCAACACTCAACCTCCAATCTAATGGCGGCGCTCTGCCGGGACGCCGCTACAACATCCGAACAATGCCGCGGCGGACGCGGCTGGCCCGATGGGCGTTGAATATCTAGGTTTCAGCGCACCCGCGCCAACAGCCAGTCGCGTAATTCGGAAATTTTCAAACGCTCCTGCTTGCCGTCATCGCGGTAGCGCAGGGTCACGGTGCCGAGCAGTTCCGGCTTTTCGCCGAGCGTGTCGAAATCAATCGTCACGCAAAACGGCGTGCCGGCCTCGTCCTGACGGGCATAGCGTTTGCCGATGCTGCCGCCGTCGTCATAATAGACATTCATCCACGGACGCAGCAGGTCGCGGACCGCGATGGCTTGCTTCACCAGCTCCGGCTTGTTCTTGAGCAACGGCAGCACACCGACCTTGATCGGCGCGACCCGCGGATGGAACTTCATCGTGTAAGTCGTCTCGGGTTTGCCTTTCGCGTCCGTTTCGGTGGTTTCGGAATAGGCATTGGCGATGAGTGCGAGAATCAAACGATCCACGCCCGCGCTCGGTTCGATGACGTGCGGGATGTATTGGCCCTTGGCCAGTCCGTTCGCGTCGTCGGTCGCCTGCTTTTGGATCTGCTCCGCCGTTTCGTCCGGCCGGGCGGACTTGGTCAGATAATTCTTCCGGTGCTCGTAGTAACGACGCCACAGGTCGTCCTGCTTTTCTTTCGGCAACTTCGCCCACGCCTGGCGCAATTCGTCGTCAAACACGCCCATCGGCTTGCCGGAGAAACGCTGGTGCTGGCTCAAATCGAAATCGCTGCGCGCGGCGATGCCTTCCAGTTCGTCGCCCTTCACGTTGCCGCTCTCGTCCTGCTTGCTGAAGGGGAACTTGAACAAAATATCCGTGCAGGCGCGGGCGTAGTGCGCCAGCTCTTCCTTGGTCTGGATGTGAAAACCCAGCGTCTCGCGGGACAGGCCGATGCCTTCGTAGAAGCGCACGCGCTCCTCGACCCAGTATTGATGCCACGCTTCCCAACCCCAATTGGGTTGGGGTTCCCGGTTCAGAGTTCCCGGTTCGGCATTTGCCAGCCCTGAACCCTGAACCCTGAACACCGAACCATGAATCGCTTCAATGACTTCATCCGGCTTGATGAAAAATTCCAGCTCCATCTGCTCGAACTCGCGCGAGCGAAAAGTAAAATTGCGTGGCGTGACTTCGTTGCGGAACGCCTTGCCAACCTGAGCGATACCGAACGGGACTTTCTGACGCGACGTTTCCAGCACGTTCTTGAACTGCGCGAAAATTGCCTGCGCGGTTTCCGGGCGGAGATAGGCGACGTTTTTTTGACTCTGCTCAAATGAATGTTTCCAATCGTTCCACTTCCGCGAATCTGTAATTGGATCAAAATCAAGCGGTGGAACATCAAGCGGGCCAGTAATGGTTTTGAGCATCAAATTGAAAGGACGCGCTGTTGAAAGCTCCACGCCACTTTCAGGATGAAAATCAACGGAATTTTCAACTTTATCAACACGTTCTCCCAATAAAATGGGATTGGAACAGCCATTTTCAGTGTAATATTGAATTGCGATTTTTCGAGCACTTTCCATTGGCTTTCCTTGCTGAAGCAATATGGAAAAAGGCTGGAACACTTTTTCGGAAAACCCCAATGCAAGCACTTTTCTATAAAATGCGAGCTTATTACCATCTGGAATCACACCAAGTATTTTTCCCATCTCCTTTTCCACCTCGTCATCTTTGATATTGTCTTCGAACAATTTTGTAATTGATTCTTTGTTCGTAAGTGACGGTGCGAATTCGTCAAACAATCGAGAATATTTTTTTTCATCTTCGGTGCTTCCTTCATCTTGTTTGCGACTATAAGCACCAGAATAGCGAATCACAGTTCCACTTTGCGGTTCAACTTGATCGGCGCGAACTCGTTTCTTGGTCAGTGGACATTCCCGCATCATATCCGCAAACGTATCCACATGGCCGGATGCCTCCCAGATTTTCGGCGACATGATGATGGTGGCTTCGAGGCCGGCGACGTCGTCGCGCTGGCGGGTCATGGCGTGCCACCAGAGTTCCTTGACGTTGCGCTTGAGCTCGGCGCCGAGCGGGCCGTAATCCCAAAAACCGTTGATGCCGCCGTAGATTTCCGACGACTGAAAAATGAAGCCCCGCCGCTTGCACAGCGACACGATTTTTTCCATCTGCAAATTTTCTTTGGGTTCGGCCATAGGAAAAGACAGTTTTCGTCAAGCGCGCAGCCGTGTCAATGCCGGGCATTGAGGGGTAGTGTCCTAATTTGAATACGGAGCGCGGGTCGGTGACCCGCAGCGGCTGGATTTGCCGGGCGACGGGCTGCGGCTCACCGAGCCGCGCTCCGAAATCAGGACACTGCCCATTGAGGTTTTGGAAGGCCGGCGCCATTGGTTAAGCTTGAAAGTTCGAACCTGGCGGGTATTTTTCTTACGCTTGCGAAGCCCACAATATAATTTTTTAATAACCACCCGGCGGGGCATTGTATTGTTTTTAATTTTTGCTTTGACCGCTTTCGGGATGCTGGACGCTCTGGCTCAAAGCAAGCGGGGCCGGAAAGATTTAAATCCCAAGCGGGTTTTAATTCTTTTCAGCGAAGGGAGAGACACCCCCGGTGACATCGCCATGCAACAGGCGTTTCAGATGGAACTGGAGAAACTCAGCACGAACCATGTTATTTTTATTGAAGAGCATCTTTATACGCGCCATGTTTCTGACAAGGAAGATTTTAAAATATTTCAAGATTACCTCGGCCGGAAATACACCAAAAAAGATCTCGACCTGATCATGGTTTTTCCGAGCGGGGATTATACGCTGGCCGGAGCATTGCCAGATAAATTGTTTCCGGAGGTGCCGGTTGTATTCGCCTCCGTCAATGATTCGGTCGTGCCCTATGATATCAGCAAGCTCGGCGTCACCGGAATTATTCAGCGCTATGATGTTCGCGGCACACTGGGCTTGATCATGCGTTTACAACCGGACACGCATGAAGTGGTGGTGATTGGCGGCAATTCGGAGGAGGATCGCAAATCGCTGGGCCGGATTATCAAGACCGCGCAGGGGTTGGAGGGAGTCCAGTTTAAATTCTGGACGAATCTACCGCTGCCCGGATTGCAGCTCACCGTAAAGCTGTTGATGCCCGGCACCACCATATTATTGAGTTCATTCCACCGCGATGCGAGTGGCGAGCCTTATTCTACGCCGCAAGTTGCTCAAATGCTGGCACCGCTGGCCAGCGTGCCGATTTATGTCATGGGCGGAATGGCGGTGGGGAGCGGGGTGGTCGGCGGAGTCGTGGCCGATTCAGAAACCCTCGGCAGGCGTAGCGGACAACTGGCTTTCAAGGTGATGGGGGGCATCAAACCTGAATCGGTGCCCATGGAAGTCGAAACCAAAGGCACACCCATGGTGGACTGGCGCGCACTGCAGCATTGGCACATCAGTGACAATCGTGTCCCGGGAGATTGCATTATTCGATACCGTCCCGATACTTTATGGGGCCTGCATAGAAATTTGATTTTATTTTCCCTGGCGGTGATTCTAACCCAGACCGCGACCATCGTCGGATTGCTCGCGCAGCGAAGGCGGCGCCACGAGGCGGAGCAGGAAATTCTTGAGCAGCGGATGGTGCTCGCGCATATAACCCGCGTTTCGACTTTGGGGCAGTTAACCTCCATGCTGGCCCATGAGCTGGGCCATCCGTTGGGAGCCATTTTGAGAAATACGGAGGCGGCGGAAATATTTCTTAAAAATAAACCGCCGGATTGGGAGGAAATCCGCAGCATTCTGGAAGACATCCGCAAGGACGACCAGCGCGCCAGCCGGGTGATCGACCAGTTACGATCGTTGTTAAAACGTCGCAGCCTCGAACTTAAAGCTTTGGATCTCGGCGAACTGTTGCATGAGGTCGTTGCGCTGACCGAATCCGATGTGCGGGCGCGCGAAGTCAATTTGATTTTAAACCTGCCGCCCAAGCTGCCACCCGTATACGGCGATCGCATTCATCTGCAGCAAGTATTGCTGAACCTGATTTTGAACGGGATCGAGGCGATGGCGATGGTTGAGAAGCGCGAGCGACAATTGACGATCGGCGCCGAAATCAAAAAAGACGGGCATATCGAAGTCATGGTCAGCGATTGCGGAACGGGAATTCCGCCGGACAAATTGAAACAATTGTTCGAACCGTTCTTCACGACCAAGCCGGAAGGCATGGGCATGGGACTGGCCATTTCAAAAACAATCATTGATGCGCATGGGGGAACCATCGGTGGCGAAAACCATGCCCGGCGCGGGGCGGTTTTTAAATTCACCCTGCCACCCGTGCCGGACCATTTATGATTCCCCCACCTGAGCCAGGGACAATTTATATTGTCGATGACGACGCCTCCTTCCTGAAGTCAATCTCGCGATTTCTTCGGGCCTCGGGTTACCCGGTGCAGACTTTTGAATCGGCGGAAAATTTTATCCAGCAGCTGGCCCCGGAAATGTCGGGCTGTGTGCTGTCGGATATGCAAATGCCTGGATTGAACGGTTTGGAATTGCAGGCGGCCCTGGCCAAATCGGCCAACCCTTTGCCGGTCGTCTTTATTTCAGCCCAACTGGACCTTCCGAAGACGGTGCGGGCCATGCGCAGCGGCGCCGAGGATTTTATCACCAAGCACAGCTCCAAAGAGGAATTGCTGGACGCCATCCGGCGGGCATTGGAACGCGGCGCCCAGGAGCGGAAAGATCGCGAGCGGTTGAAAAAAATACGCGAGCGGTTCGAGCGGTTGTCGGAGCGGGAGCTGGAGGTGCTGGAACAGGTGGTGCGCGGCGGAATGAACAAACAAATCAGCGCCAACCTGGGAATCGCCATGCGCACCGTGAAACTGCACCGGACCAATCTGACGCGAAAGCTGCAGGTGCAATCGGCGCCTGAATTGACCCGGTTGGCGGAGGAAGCCGGTTTGTTTAAACGGGACAAATCACCGTGACTTTTCCGACTCACCTGCGCCCAACCTCAAAGCTGCCCCTAAGGGCAGTTGTTGCCGGAGGGAGCGAATGATAGGCTCTCATCACATCCAATGACCAATATTATGAAACCACAAAATAAAAAAGCATTCACACTCATTGAGCTGCTCGTCGTGATCGCGATCATCGCGATTCTCGCCGCCATGCTCCTCCCCGCGCTCGCGGCGGCCAAGAAACGCGCCCAGCGCATCAGCTGCGTCAACAATCTCAAGCAGGTCGGCCTCGCCTTCCGCATCTGGGAAGGCGACAACGGGGACAAATTCCCCATGCAACTCGCCACCAACTACAATGGCGTGCAAAATTTCCTGGCCTATAACGTAGCCAATGTGGCAACACAACCCACTGCTGGATACATGCCCGGCAAAGCCTTTCAGGTGATGTCCAACGAATTGAGCACGCCCAAGGTTGTGTTTTGCCCCAGTGACAATATGCACATCTCTGGCAGAGGTTATGCCACCAACTTCGCCGACGCTGATTTTCTGGGTGGCGGCGGCAACGCTACGGCCAATTCATTTACTACACAAAACAAAATCAGCTATTTTGTGGCGGGCGATGCCATGGAATCCGAGCCGGCGATGATTGTGACCGGTGACGCCAGTATTGGGAACGGCACTGCGGGTAATGGCCCGGCCACCTACCGCTATGCTGACCCCAATGTGGGTCCGCCCCACATGCGGCAATGGGATATTAACGCCAATACCGGATATAACATGGCTTGGACTTCGAGCGATATGCACCAGAAGGCCGGCAACATTCTGGTGACTGATGGCAGCGTCCAGCAGCTCTCCATTCAGGGGTTGAAGGATGCGATGGCCCTCGGCACCAACACCACCGTGGCCAAGCCGTATTTTAACTTCATTTACTAATCCGTTTTTATCCGCAAACGAGGCCATCGCAAGATGGCCTCGTTTTTTTATTGGCAGTCTCATTTGAAAAGCCGGCGGTCGCGCGAAGTTCGCGAAGAAAAAACGAAGAGGAAAAGCGTTTCCTTCGCCGCCTTCGCGTTCTTCGCGCGACCGCTCAAAATTGGCAGGCAAACGGATCGGCATACGTCATTGAAATCAAGGCGAGGGAGGACGTGTCGCCAGCAACTCCGGCCGCCGTCCGGGGCGTGCGACTTTACCTTTGGGGTGTCCGGCATCAGAGTTTTCGTCCGCCCCGGATGGTTTTCCGGCGCGGAAAAATGACATGGGGCGCGCCCCGCGCGGCTTTTCCGCACCCAAACGCGCCGCGGGGCGCAGCCCTTTTGCCTGGGGGCGCGCCCCGCAACATTCGGGGTGCGCCCCATGCCGCTGGGGTCGTGCCCGCGGGATTCGGGGTCTGCCCCCAGCCATTTTCCCTCTGCCCCGGACGGTTTTCCCGTCGCCCCAGGCCATTGGGGTGCGCCCCGAGGCATTTTTCGGTGCGCAAAAACCGCTGGGGGCGCGCCTCAAACGGCGGAAAATCCTACAATTACGGCAAAAAACCGGCTTTTTACCTTTTTTCACCATGAAAATAACCAAAAGTGACTC